>JBKEDP010000041.1:0-66809 GCA_047975485.1 Vibrio sp.
GGAAAGTATGCTTACCTAAATCGATTCCTAAGATATGAATAGAAGACATATGGTTCACCTCATTTCTGAATGCCTACTCTAAGCGTAGAGCCTGAGAGTGAGGCGGACCATATAATTAAGACTGGCGTTTCACAAAGCAAAATTTAGGCAGAAAATTAATTCCTCAACCTCTAAAACTCATTATCTACAAATTATCAGCGTTAGTATTAAATAATTCTAGCGCGGAAGTTTTTGCCTTTCATCTTGCCATTTGAAATCTTCTTCAAGGCTTGTTTGGCAATGGTTTTATCGACTGCAACATAAGCGCGCATGTCGAATAGGTTGATCTTACCGACACGTTTTCCGTCAACGCCATTATCACCGCCAGTTAGTGCGCCTAGAATATCGCCAGCACGAACTTTCTGTTTTTTACCGCCATCAATTTGAATAGTACGCATGTTGGCGTTGAAAACAGGTTGAGATAATACGTCATCACTTGGTAGCTTGCTTGGCTCAATTGGCGTATTCATGTATTCGTCAATTTGTGCCACTTTGAACATTTCTTTTTGTGAGAACAAGCTCAACGCCACGCCCTTGCTACCTGCACGGCCAGTACGACCAATACGGTGAACGTGAGTTTCAGGATCGCGAGCCAATTGGAAGTTAATCACAGCATCTAAGTTTTCGACATCCAAACCACGAGCTGCTACATCTGTCGCTACAAGAATTGAAGCACTCTTATTAGCAAAACGAACTAATGCTTGGTCGCGATCTCTTTGTTCTAAATCACCGTGTAGAGCGATTACATCAAAGCCATCAAGGTTCAGTTCATCAGCTACTTCTTGGGTTTCACGCTTTGTATTACAGAAGATCACAGATGATTCTGGCTGGTGGGTTTTCAGCAAAATCTTAGTAGCACGCAGGCGAGAATCAAAATCTGTCACTTCATAAAAGTGCTGACGAATGCTTACGTTGTTATGCTGGCTTTCTACCTTGATCAATTCAGGCTTACGCATAATACGGTTAGCGATAGATTGAATTTCATTAGGGAATGTTGCACTAAATAGTAGCGTTTGACGGTCAGTTGGCGCTTCACCAATAATCGCATCTAATGCGTCTTGAAAGCCCATTTCTAGCATGCGATCTGCTTCATCCAACACTAAGGTTTTCAGTTCAGATAAATCAATACGGCCTTTTTCAAGGTGATCCAAAATACGACCCGGTGTACCGACAAGAATATGTGCACCGTGCTCTAAAGAACCGATTTGTGGGCCAAATGGCATACCACCACAAAGCGTTAATACCTTGATGTTGTGGATGTTACGTGCCAGTTTACGGATTTCATTAGCGACTTGGTCAGCGAGCTCACGAGTTGGACACAGAACCAAAGATTGCACACGAAAACGCTTCACATTTAAGTGATGTAATAAACCCAGACCAAAAGCAGCGGTTTTACCCGAACCGGTTTTGCCTTGGCCGATCACGTCTTTACCCGCCAAAATGAGCGGTAAACTATCGGCTTGAATTGGAGTCATCGACTCGTAACCCATTGAGGTTAGGTTTTCCAATAGTGCAGGTTCTAATGCCAGTTGAGAAAAAGCCATATTGCTTGAAGTATTTGTGGTCAAAATCTGTGCCTTATTTAGCGTTGTAAATTTTATCGAAGTTAGCTGCATTCCAGCCTGCCATCATGCGGTCACCAATTTTTAGCACTGGCACACCACGTGCACCAATGGCTTCTAATTCTTTACGGCCACGTTGCATCTTGGCATTACATAAACGGTATTGAATGCCTTTGGAGTCCAAATACATTTTGGCTGCTTTGCAGTGTGGGCATTTGTCTGCCACATAAAGGACAACTCGTTTCATCATCGATACCTATTTTTAGTTTTTCACTTTCTTGCTTAATTTTTCTTCTTTATCTTTTCTCTAGTCTTTGGAAGAGAAAAGATAGGGGAATAATTGTTGTTTTTCACTTTCACTTAATGCTTCGACCCTTGCGATATTAATGTCTGGGATCGCTTCTGGGTTCGGATAATGTTTTACCGCTTTTTCCATGCTTTCTTCACGAATTAAATGCAAAACAGGATAAGGCGCGCGGTTAGTCAGATTCTCGGCGTCATCAGGATCGGCACCAGCAAAACAATAATCAGGGTGAAAGGTCGCGACTTGGTAAATACCTTGCCAATCTTCTTGCTTGATCAAGGCATCAATCCAATCTAGGAAAAAATTGTAGTCATCAAAATCTTCCAGCATGTTTGGGATCACAACCAAGGTGGTTTCTAACTCTTTTACTGGCGTATTTTCTAAGCGTTGAAATTCTTGAAACACATCTTCCAAAAGCATTTCTTCGGTTTCTGCTTCGGAAACAAAAATACGAATTTGCTCATTGCGTTGCGGTTTAGCTGCAAAAGGACACAAGTTTAGGCCGATCACGACATCGAGTAGCCATTTTTCTACTGTATTTGTGATGGTTTGAATATCTGACGAAGGCATAAAATCGCTCGCAAAATGAACAAGGTGAAAGTTAAAGGATGAGGATTCTAGCACAAAATCAAATACAGGTTTTAGTTTTCATTGGCTTTTCTTTACAGCATTTTATTAGCAAGGGGATAAGGGTATACTTGCGTCAAGTTATTAGATTCAAAAGATGGAAAAGAAAGCACAATGGCAAAACTTACCTTGCAAGAACAGATGCTCAAAGCGGGCTTAGTCAGCAATAAAAAATTAGAGAAAGCGAAAAAGTCTTCCAAGAAATCTCGTGTACAAGCTCGTGAAGCAAGAGAAGCGGTTGAAGCGAATAAGAAAGCGCAGCAAGAGCGTGATAAAGCATTAAGCGAGCAGCAAAAGCAAGAAACCTTGTCGAAAGAATTAAAAGCGCAAGTGAAGCAATTGATCGAAATGAACCGCATTAATATTGCAGACGGTGACATTGGTTATAACTTTACTGATGGCTCGCTAGTTAAGAAGATTTATGTGGATAAACCAACTCAAGATCAGCTAACAAAAGGGCGTTTAGCGATTGCGCGTTTTGCTGAAAGTTATGTGGTTATTCCTGCAGCAGTTGCAGATAAAATTGCTCAACGTGATGATGAAACTATCGTGCTTAATAACGTAGTCAGCGTAGAAGAACAAGATGAAGACGATCCATACGCAGATTTCGTCGTGCCTGATGATTTGATGTGGTAATGATGGAAGGCTATTAATTCAGATGGTTAGAAGTGTGAACTGAACACTTGTGCTTCTAAATAAAATCGGGAATTATTATCATCTACAGAAAAGCGGTAGCAGCTATGGATCTGTTATCGCTTTTTTATTTTGTATCCTGCCCAAAGACTAGGGCATATAGGTTTTTATACCAATCATACTAATTAGGACGATGGGTATTATTTATCAGGGAGATGTCGATGATAAAAACCATTCCAACCGCTATTGCAGCTGGCGTTTCTGCACTATTGCTTACCACTACATTTACCGTTCAAGCTGCACAAGATTGTTCAACGCAAAAGGGCTGCGATGCCAAAATTTGTCATATTGAAAATAAGATAGAGCGAGCGACTCAAGCGAATAATTCCAATCGAGTTAAAGGATTACAAAAAGCCTTAGCCGATGTTCAAACTTATTGTACCGATGACGGCTTAAAAGAAAAATTGCGTGAAGATATCGCCGATGCGCAAGAAGATATTCGCAAAGATCAAGCCGATATGTCTGAAGCCATCAGTGAAGGCAAACTCGATAAAGTCGACAAATACAAACGCCGCATTGCTGAAGAACAAAATAAAATTCAGCAACTACAAACCGAATTAGACAGCTTTTGATTTTGGAATAATTACTGAGTTTTCACTTCACAATTTTCGTTAATTAGATAATTTTTCTCTGAATTTTCGGTCGTAATAGTCAAGTTCATTGGGAAATTATCTAATGAAAATGACATATGAGAACGAGAATTCCCAGAGGTATGAGTGGTTATACTATTGCCATTTTTACCTAAAAAACGAGTTGCTAATTCATTACCATGTTGATTACTAATCAAAATAGTTAATTTATTGCCTTGTGATTGGCATTGTAAATCGTATTCATTTGCAGATGAGTAGGTTGAATAGGACATAAGACCTAAACCAATAAAAAGTAATTTGAGTGAAGAAATAGCGGCAACTCGTGCCGCTATTTTTTTAGCATATGAATGGTTCATATTAGTTTTGGGTTACAACAACGCGGTTATAGTTACTATCAGTGGTGCCAATATAAGTGAAATCATTAATAGATTGATTAACACGGTAGTTGTTGCCATCTGAATTATCGAATGTTAGGTATGCTGTTGAACCATCACCTAATTGGCTGATTTCAACATAGTTGGAGTTACTGTCATCTAAGCTAACATAAGCTTTGTTATTAGACACATCACCACGTTTCAAACCTTGATCAATAAAGATATCGTTATCGTTACTGTCGGTAGCTGAGATCCAAGCTACGTTATCGTCACCAACTTGGTCGATATCAAATGTGTTATCGTCGCTATCATCCATTGTATCGACACGAGCGTGGTTATCGTCACCTTTTTGAGTGATTTCAAGTTTGTTATCATCGCTATTGTCGACAACATAGAATTTAGCACGGTTATCTTCGCCATCTTGGGAAACGACTAGTTTGTTGTCATCGCTACCAGATTTATCCCAATGGCCCCATTTGTCATCATCTTTACCACCTTTACCACCTTTGTCGTCATCTTTGCCACCTTTAAAGCTTAAGCTTTGGCTAGATGAACCACCTGTTGAATCTGAATCGCTGATATAGATATCTACATGGTTTCCTTTACCGTCTTGATGGAAGTCAATATCTGTAGCATCACTACCAATAATGTCGATTACTGCTGACTGTTTAGCTGTGCTACTACGAGAATCTTGTGTAATTTCAAGGGTTTTATTTAAAACGGCATCATCAAGAGTCAAAGCTAAGTTGTTATCTGGAGCATCATCAATATATCGAACAGTACCAACGTTTGTACCACCATTATGCACTGTTGGAGTTAGATCTGGCATTGTATCAGCAAACGCACTTGTAGAGCAGATTGCTGCAATTGAAATGGCTAATGCTAATTTTTTCATAATATATTTCCTTATTTATTATATATACACCTATTTATATCCTTGGTACTTGAGGCACTACACTGCTGACGAAAAGATTCGTATCAATATAGTTCACAAATACTTTGGAATTATTTACTACTTATTTACTGCTGACGGTAATGTTATATCTCGACATGCCGTCGATTAAGACAATAGGAGAGCTATTACCTGTTTGTGTAATTTGACTTCCTGTTGTGCTTAAATTATATGAAGCGTTAACTAATATGGCTTTATTGTTGTTGCCTGTTTGCTCAATAATATCGTAATTATTGGTTCCTTTTTGCAGGATAAGTGCATCATTATTGTTGCCATACTGATTAATTATTCCGTTGTTATTTACACCATATTGTGAAATAACTGAAGTGTTATTGTTACCGTTAACTAAAATATATGCAGAGTTATCATTTCCTGTTTGTGAAGCAGCAATCGTGTTTGCATCACCACTAGATTTTATATTTGCTTCATTATTTCCATTACTACTACTTCCTTTTTGTGAAACAACAACAATATTGTTTGTGGCATTAGATAATTCGATATTTGCTATATTGTCAGAATCAAAATTTCCTGAGTGGGATAGATCTAATTCACTTAAATTACTATTGATATAGGCTTCAAAGTCTTGACTAGAAATTGCTTTTGTTACACCAGTACCTGATAAATCCTGAACTTTTGCATGGATTTGTAAACTCGGAATCATTAAAACCATGCAGGCAATGTATGGACTTTGTATTATCTTCGAGTAAATACGACTCTTACGCTGTAAACCGCAATGATCATTTTTTAATATTGAGTGATTGTCCATACGATTTCTCCGCCTATTCAATAACTGACACGTAATTTATGAGTCACAAAATAATTTTAATTAATCAATTATTTTTGACTGAATTTGAATGTCATCGCTTTGTTAATTAATGTGGAAAGTATGGTGGCAATAAGCTAGTGTACCAATAAACCATTTCATGGAAAAAATAAAACAAAACTCATCTTTTAACCATATGTTTGTTGCGTTAATTCCATGTAAAAAATTATGTTTAAATTTTTAAAATTAATACTAAAGTTTATATGATGTCATAACTTTAGTAACTATCTTTTGTAGGTCGGTTGTAGCTCCTCGTTTGACCAAATTGAGATAGAACAACAAGGACGACTCAGCGGTGGTAGTAAACACTCAGTAAAATAAATCACTTACAGCAAAGGGAAAAAAGCATGGGTGAATTGGTAAAGTATGATCTGATCAACTTTGTCGCCGACAATAGCATTCAAACCTCCTTGTTAAAGGACAGTTTGCAGAGAGATTGTAAATTCAATATCGAAAAGCAGAAATTTCATCCTTTTATTGAAAGAATTAAAAAGGATAAGAATAAAAACCTACTTACAATCATTGATTTAGACTATTTTTCAAACGAATTTGTTTTTCAGTATTTACAAGTGGTTGAAGAATATAAAATCAAAAGTTATGAATTGCTAATAAATGTTGATTCTGATGTAGAAATAGAAACGATAGTTAAATTCCCTAGAGTAAGAGGGGTTTTTTATCGTAATGATAAATTAGAAACTATTAATTTAGGAATTCAGCATATTCAAGATGGGCATTTTTGGTTTAGCCGAGAGTTATCTCATCGTTTAATTGAATTCTATCGTGATCAAGAAATATATGTTCCCAAAATGGTAGCGACATTAACCAGCAGAGAAGAACAAGTGCTCAAATTATTATTGATGGGTGCATCCAATCAGCAAATCGCTACCTCTTTATTTGTCAGTGAAAACACCGTAAAGACACATCTTCATAATGTGTTCAAAAAAATTAAAGTCAAAAACCGGCTACAAGCTTTGATGTGGGCGAAAAATCAGCCTTCGCTAAGGAAAGCGTTATGAATCCTATTTCAACCTTTTTATGTTCACATTTTGTTGATAAGGGAATGGCAAAACGAATTAGGCCCGTGATCCTATCTTTAGCTTGCGGAGTTTGTGTGCTGAATTTATCGATGCCGGTCAGTGCTGATGAGAATAGCAAAGAGAAAGAATCACAAACAAACTCAGATGAAGAATCCGCTTTACATGATCAATCTCAATTGGAATCCCAAGCATTTCGTGCAGCAGAAGTGTCAGGCGTGATCGTGGATCGAACCATTACTCGGTTAGGCAAAGATTTCTATTCATTTTTCTCAAGGAAGATATATGAGCAACTTACAAATTTAGATCAAAACGTATTAGTAGAAGAACGACCAACCGCTTTGTCGGGTTCTATCATCACGGTATTTCATCAATCAACACCGATTTATCGTACCGCTTTGTCTCCGGGTCGGAAGCAAGCAGAAGATAAGTCAGAAGAAGCTTTTCAAGTTTTGCAAAACTATATGTTGCAATGGGAATTAGAAAAAAAATTTCGCGACAAAACAGACCTCGCTGATAGCGAATTGGAATAATAAGGACATGATATGCAATACAACAAATTAGCAGTTGTGTTGGCGATAAGTTTAGGAAGTACTTTATCTGCAGCGAATGCAACTGGGCTCGTATATACACCGGTTAACCCAAGCTTTGGGGGGAACCCACTTAACTCATCACATTTAATGAATGTGGCGAATGCAATCAATGATTATAAAGACCCAGATAGTGATGAGTTTGAAGAAACCTCACTCATTGAACGCCTGCAGGCAAACTTAGAATCACGCTTCATTGGTGAACTATTAGGGGATGTTGGGAATGGAAACTCTGGTCAACTAGAAACGAATGATTTTATTCTTAACATGATCGATGACGGAGGACGTTTAACGGTGCAAATTGTGGATAAAAGTACCGGTGAAACCTCTCAAATCGAAGTGAGTGGATTAATTCAGTAAGATTTTAAGGGACTAATAATGAAAAAAATAATGACGGTTCTGATGCTGATCGGATTAACCGCATGCTCTAACACCTTGAGCATTCCAGATACCAGTGAAACGCCAAAATTAATGCAGCGGGGAAGCAGTTATCAAGATTTGATTTCTTTGCCAAAACCGCGAGGTAAAATTTTTGTTTCGGTTTACGATTTCCGCGATCAAACGGGGCAATATAAACCGCAACCTGACAGTAACTTCTCAACTGCTGTGCCTCAAGGGGCTATCTCATTGTTGATGATGTCTTTGTTAGATTCAAAATGGTTTGTGCCTTTAGAGCGTGAAGGTCTGCAAAACCTTTTAACTGAACGTAAGATTATTCGAGCAGCAGAAGGGCGCAATGGTAGCGATCCTGTTGCGTCTTTGAAATCAGCTAAGATCATGATCGAAGGTGGGATTGTTGCTTATGACACTAACATCAAAACCGGCGGTGCAGGGGCTCGTTATTTAGGTATTGGGGCAAATACTGAATATCGCACCGACCAAGTGACGGTCAGTTTACGTCTTGTGGATGTTACGACAGGGGCAATATTAAATAGCGTTACCACCAGTAAAACCATTTTTTCTTTAGCTGTTCAATCTGGTGCATTCCGCTTTATCGATTATAAAGACTTACTCGAAGTGGAATTGGGTTATACCAACAACGAGCCGGTGAATATTGCCATTATGTCTGCGATTGATTCCGCAGTAGTGTATTTAATCGTGAACGGTATCGATCAAGGCTTGTGGGCACCAAACGATCCATCTGAATTGGTTAATAAAGTTTACGAACGTTATTCAAAAGATAAAGCCGAAATCTTGTAATCGATAATTCTCCAGAACAGGTCACCAACTATGCGACATCTTGCTAGTTGGTGACGTTTCTTTATCGCCATTTCAATGATCAAGTTCACACTTCTTAATTGACTCGTCACTATAAATTCAATTCAAACGGTCTATCTAAGTGCCTGACATGGATACTTTAGATAAAACTAATGGCTGTTTACTTCGAGGTTCTCAAATTTGAGTGTAATGATCCCAACGTGTTTGACTTTTACTGGTTGCAATCGTGCCCCTTTGAGTTGCAATAAGTTCAAGTTTAAACATGGCAAACATTCAATTTGATGAAACCTGTTGAAGCGGCATTAGTGGATAAAATGTCTATGTGAGAGAACGAAAATAAAAAATTAAGTCCAGATTGGTTACAACTTGCCGCCAACACATTGTGATGGATTCGTAACAAGCTCAGGTACAACTCCTGAGCTTTTTTATGTTTGTAATTCAGAATTTCATCGAGTTTAGTGTATTGACTCTGTATGTCTGGCGACTTTATGGCACAATCAGCCATTATTTATCTAAAGCATGATCTCTTATCTATGAAAATACTGCACACCTCTGATTGGCATCTTGGACAAAACTTTTTTACTAAAAGCCGCAAAGATGAACATCAAGCTTTTATTGATTGGTTATTGGCGTTAGTCCAAAAAGAAGCAATTGATGCAGTGATCATTGCTGGAGACATATTTGATACTGGCACACCACCAAGTTATGCCCGTGAAATGTATAACCAGTTTGTGGTGAAAATGAATCAACTCGGTTGTACGCTTGTTGTTCTAGGCGGTAACCACGATTCAGTATCAATGCTCAACGAGTCAAAATCTTTGTTGGCCTGTTTGAATACCTATGTAGTCGCTAATACCTCTGAATGCATTGATGAACAAGTATTGTTATTGAAGGATCAATCCGGCAAGGCGGGGGCGATTTTGTGTGCCGTGCCTTTTGTGCGTCCACGTGATGTGATGCAAAGTCAAGCTGGAGAAACTAGTGTCGAAAAACGCATCGCGCTTAGTGAAGCCATACAAAAGCACTATCAAGACCTTCATCAACACGCTTTGCAAATCCAACAAACATATCAACAAACCAAACAAAAAACCTTACCTATTATTGCGACAGGGCATTTAACGGCACTTGGTGTCACTACTTCTGAGTCAGTACGTGATATTTACATTGGCACTCTTGAAGCTTTTGATGCCAATGCTTTCCCGCCTGTTGATTACATTGCGCTTGGACATATTCACCGTCCGCAAATTGTCGCTAAGTCTGAATCCATCCGTTACAGCGGTTCCCCAATTGCGTTAAGTTTTGATGAGATAAAGGGCTTTGACGAAACAAAAGGCTCAGATGAAAGAAAAGAAAATAAAGATCCTGACATGTGCGAGGCAAGTGATTTACCGCTATCAAATAAACAAGTTGTGCTGGTGGAGTTTGCTGGAGAGATCAAACAGATTACACCGATCTCAGTTCCGTTATTTCAGTCATTAAAAACACTAAAAGGTTCACTAGAAAGTCTTGAATTGCAATTGCAACAATTCACGGATAACGCCCAAACCGTTTGGTTATGCATTCATGTTGAAATGGATGATTACCTTTCGGATCTACAAGCAAGAATTCAAGCTATGGCTGAACCCTATAATGTTGAAGTGCTGCAATTGCGACGCAGTAAAACGACAAAAGATCGCTCAATGGTGCAAGTGAAAAATGAGACCTTGGCCGAGTTGAAACCACAAGATGTATTTAATAAGCGCTTGAGTTTAGAGTTGTTTGAAGAGCAAAGCGCACTAGAGCGAAAGAAACGTATAGAGCAGCAATTTAAGCAAGTTTTAGAGGTATTAGAAGACAGCTCAGACCAATCATAAACGTTTAGATTATCAAAACGCCCTAGATTCAATATGAAACTAGGGCGTTAACTTTTTCTGTTAGGCAGAAATCAAGTCAATTACAAACGATCATTTAAATACGCTTGGTAATCAGGGATTTCGATATCTACCTCTTGTTCTAATAACTCAGAGCTAAATAAGAAACGTGCAGTAGCTCGGTTAGTGGCAACAGGAATATTCCAAACCGATGCGATGCGAAGTAGGGCTTTTACATCAGGGTCATGTGGAACTGCGTTTAGCGGATCCCAGAAGAAAATCATCATGTCGATTTTGCCTTCTGAAATCAATGCACCAAGTTGTTGGTCTCCACCCATAGGGCCGCTAATCAGGCTTTTAATTGCCAGACCCGTTTCACGGCTGAGCATATTGCCGGTTGTTCCAGTTGCGTATAGAAAGTGCTTTTGAAGTTTTTCTTTGTTTTCCGTTACCCAACGAAGTAATTCTGGTTTGTAGTGGTCATGGGCAACCAGTGCGATATTTTTATGTGCCGGCATCTTGCGGGTTGTTTTTTTCATTTTCACATCCTGAAGTTTTACATAATTAGTTCAAATTCGAAAAAATACGTTATTTGTGAACATACATTTTGGGATTTGCACAGTATTGAGTTCCTGTATTAGTACAAACAGCATAATTTAATTATCTGAAAAAGCATAGATTTCAGATCCGTTGATATTCACATTTTCTTGTTAGCTTGTCTTTGTATAACGAGGCTTACGGGCTTGATTATGGCTCATAGCGTGACTTATATCACTGAAAAGTAAAAAATCGCTTATTTAACTAGCAGTTACTTTAAAAATAAAAGAGATATGTTTATGCTTTTTTAGTTCGTGTGCTAAGTTTTAAGTATTCAAAAATAAAGAGAGTAAGGATATGAAAAAGATTTCGATGGCGCTTGTCGCTACTTTAGGTGTTAGTTCGCTTACTGGCTGTATGGGTCATATGGAAACAACGGGCTTAGTAACAAAAGTGAACTTAATGGCGGTGGATAACCGTTACGCTCGTGAAGGTTTGTTTATTCTAATGAGCCCAGTGTACGGTATTGCTGCATTTGCTGACTTGTTGGTCGTGAACTCAATTGAATTCTGGACTGGCACTAACCCAATCAGCAAAAAATCACCAGCATTGGTAGATATGAGCGTGAATTCTTGGTTGAAAGTAAACGACAACGTCGACAGCTCTTTGACCACAGCACCTGTTCAAGCGAACAATGCTGACGTGAAGAATACAACGATTGAGCAAATTGATAACAACACTCTCCAAATGAACATTTCGTATATCAACGGTACTCAAAAAACACTACGTGGCGTGAAAAATGGTGAGTCTGTTTCTTTCTATGTTGATGATGAACTGGTTACAACTGTAAGTGTTCAAGAATTAGAAGATTACGCAGCAGCTTCACATGTTGGTGCCTAATTATCTTTAGGCATTGATATAGATACAAAAGAGCCAAATTAGCTTCCTATTTGTAAGGGCTAATTTGGCTCTTTTTGTATATCTATACCCAAAGTAATTGGAGTTGCAGCGAGGAGACAAGTGAATGAGGCCCCATGAGCTTAGCTCGCCTAAGTGATTGGGGCTAATGAACGCCGTCAACAAAGCTGCAGCTTCAAGTACGAAGGGTATAAAATAGAATTTATTTCTTCATTAAGCCATAAGGCAAATTCTTAAATACATTCGGGAAACTTTCAGCCGTTGGCGCATTGTTCACACCTTGCCAGTCTAATAACATAATCGCCAAAACGTTGCGGTGTTCGCCTTTCTGTAATTCGAAATCACCGTCGATTGATGGGATCATACCTTTATCCATATCAACTGCTTGAGCTATGCTTTCTTTGGCTTTTGCTAGTGCAGGGGATTGTGTTTTGCCAGCCAATAAATAACTGATACCGACTTCTGCAACCACATCATTTTTGGTTCTTTTTAAAATCTGGTCGATGTTGTTATCAAAGTAGTCATAAATCCAAGCGAATTCTTTTTCATCAATCTTGAATTGGTAATATTGCGATGCAGCGAAAATCACATGGGTCATGCCATAGATTTTATTGGCATATTGTTGATCAGAAAGTTGAGCATCTTGTGCATCAGGGTAAACTTTTTGGAAGGCGGTAATAAAATCATTTACCACATCTTGTTCATCTAACTGACGTAGCCAATAAACTTGGTTTGCTAATTGAGCTGACCACGCTTTAATCATATCTGGATCAGTCGCATAAGGTTTGAAATCAAACTGACGAAGCAAATTATGCAAGTGCTTGTTGTATTTGTGCTTCAATCCATATTCATCCGCTCGCGCCATAGTGCTTAATAAATCAATGCCTAAGAACAAGTATTCGGGCATTTTTTGTGTGGCTTGGTAACGAAGGAAGGTACGAGTTTTGTCTGGTTTGTTGTAGGCTTTTAATTCATTTTCACCATAGGCTTCCGCTTGTTTTGGTGTTTGAATTTCACTGGCAATACGGTTTAACGTGCTTGCTACTCGCGCCATATCAGACCAAACCGCAGCAGAATATTTCGCATCTAAAGTTTGTCTAAACATGCGCAAACCATAATGCCCTGCGGTATCGGCACTGAGCGTGTAGAGTTGACTTTCGAAAGTGTGCTTAATTAAATCCGCTTTTTGTTTGTATTGAGCGGTTTGAATAATTTGAGAAGATGATTCTGTTTGCGGTGCAGTTTCGGCTAAAGCGGTTGGCAGGTAAGCCAGTTGAGAACCACCTAAAAGCGCAAACGTAATAAGAGAAATAGTTTTGAATCGGAACATGGGAAATCCTTTTATCTGATACATCAGAGTCACATATAAAAGCGGGGCAGATATATGAGTCAACTAGGTTTATAACTTACACCTGTTTGACGATTTTGGAATGTCTATTTTCATTGAATTTAGAAATTTAACTCTGTGTTTACCTATGATGTGAACTGATACGAACTTATTGTGTATTTTTCAATCTTTTATAAACCTTTTATAAAGTTTTTAACCGTTCTGAAAACCTTTTTATGACAAAAGTTTGAATGTAGTGATTTTTGCTCTGATAGCGCTATAAACCGATCTGATTCTGTTTTAGACTAGGGCGCAAATAGTTCTTTCTTGCAAGATTTAATACATAAAAAGGATATTCCATGTCATCTGCATTTTATCGCCACATCAACCAACAAATCGACGACGTAAAATCGGAAGGTTTGTACAAATCGGAACGCATCATCACTTCATCTCAAGCTGCGGCAGTTTCTATTTCAACGGGTGAGGAAGTCTTGAACTTCTGTGCAAATAACTACTTAGGTTTAGCTAATCATCCAGAACTGATTGAAGCAGCAAAGCAGGGCATGGATAAACACGGCTTTGGCATGGCTTCTGTTCGCTTTATTTGTGGTACGCAAGACGCACACAAAGAACTAGAGCAAAAACTTTCCAACTTTTTAGGTATGGAAGACACCATTCTTTACACCTCTTGCTTTGATGCGAACACCGGTTTATTCGAGACCATTTTAGATGCAGAAGATGCCATCATTTCAGATGCACTAAACCATGCGTCTATTATTGATGGTGTGCGTTTGTGTAAAGCAAAACGTTTCCGTTATGCAAACAACAACATGGCGGAATTAGAGCAACAATTGATTGCGGCTGATGAAGCGGGCGCTCGCCATAAATTGATCGTAACTGACGGTGTTTTCTCAATGGATGGCGTGGTTGCAAACCTAACTGCTATCTGTGATCTAGCGGATAAATACGATGCGTTAGTCATGGTTGATGATTCTCATGCTGTTGGTTTCATGGGTGAAAATGGTCGCGGTACACATGAATACAATGACGTAATGGGCCGTATTGACATCATCACTGGCACATTAGGTAAAGCGATGGGCGGGGCATCTGGCGGCTATACTTCTGGTAAGAAAGAAGTGATCGACTGGTTGCGTCAACGTTCTCGCCCATACTTGTTCTCAAATTCAGTAGCTCCGGGCATTGTTGCTGCTTCTATTCGTGTATTAGATTTGTTAGCAGAAAGCGCCGATCTTCGTACTAAACTTTGGGAAAACGCAGCGCATTTCCGCACTCGTATGACAGAAGCTGGTTTCACAATGGCGGGTGCAGATCACGCAATTATTCCAATCATGTTGGGTGATGCAAAAGTGGCTGCAGAATTTGCAGAACGTGCTCTAGAAAAAGGCATCTACGTGGTTGGTTTCTCATTCCCAGTTGTGCCAAAAGGTCAGGCTCGCATTCGTACTCAAATGTCGGCAGCACATACTCGTGAGCAACTTGATCGCGCGATTGATGCATTTATTGAAGTGGGCAAAGATATGGGCATCATCGCTTAAGGACAGCATTATGAAAATCAAAGCATTATCAAAATTAAAACCTGAAGAAGGTATTTGGATGACAGAAGTCGAGATGCCAGAAATGGGGCATAACGATCTGTTAATTAAAATCCGCAAAACCGCTATTTGTGGTACCGATGTTCACATTTACAACTGGGATGAGTGGTCACAAAACACCATTCCATATCCAATGGTTGTTGGACATGAATATGTGGGCGAAGTCGTTGGTATTGGCCAAGAAGTAAAAGGTTTTGAAATTGGCGACCGTGTTTCTGGTGAAGGGCACATCACTTGTGGACACTGTCGTAACTGCCGTGGTGGTCGCACCCACCTATGCCGTAATACAACAGGCGTAGGCGTAAACCGTACCGGTTCGTTTTCTGAGTATTTGGTGATCCCTGCTTTTAACGCATTTAAGATCCCTGAAGGCATTTCTGACGATCTTGCTTCAATCTTTGACCCGTTTGGTAATGCGGTTCACACGGCTTTATCGTTTGATTTAGTGGGTGAAGATGTATTGATCACTGGCGCAGGCCCAATTGGTATCATGGCTGCTGCGGTTGCAAAACACGTTGGCGCACGTCATGTTGTGATCACAGATGTTAACGAATACCGCTTGGATCTTGCGCGTAAAATGGGTGTAACTCGTGCAGTGAACGTAGCAAATGAAAAGCTTGAAGATGTTATGTCTGAATTAGGTATGACAGAAGGCTTCGATGTGGGTCTAGAAATGTCTGGCGTACCAGTTGCATTTAACTCAATGCTTGAGTGCATGAACCACGGTGGCCGAGTAGCTCTGTTAGGTATTCCACCATCAGACATGGCAATCGACTGGACGAAAGTGATTTTCAAAGGTTTGATCATCAAAGGCATCTATGGCCGTGAGATGTTTGAAACTTGGTACAAGATGGCATCACTGATTCAATCAGGCTTAGATCTAACGCCGATTATTACGCATCACTTCGATATCGACCAATTCCAAGAAGGTTTTGATGCAATGCGTTCAGGCCAATCAGGAAAAGTTATTTTGGATTGGACGAAGTAACTTATTTACTGATCAGGTAACTATTTAAGCGCTCTTTCAATAAGGGCGCTTTTTTGATCAATACAATTATACCAATCGTACTAATTATTTGATCATCCTTGCTTGTTAAAAGTCTCGATAACTTCGTTAAAAAATTTGATTGTAGAATAACTACTTATCGAAATTTTTTGCCTTGTTCTCAAGCCTTTTTCCTGCGCAATTTCTGACCATCTAATTAGTGTGATTGGTATTACACGTTCTACAGATGTTAGTGCGATTACCTAATATATAAAAAAGGAAACACCAGCGTTGAAACAAAGCCCTAAGTTGCTGCAAAGCCCCAAGTTGCAGCAAAGCTCTAAGTTGATAGATCGAATTTGTCTTGTTCTGATTGTATTCATGGTCTACGTATTTCTTAACTTTTGCGCAGGTATCTATTACCTGAGATCGACTAATTTACCGGAAAAAGAAACGCTTAATGGGCAATCCGAAAAAGCGAAATTAGCTCCTAAATATAAACTTCATATTCAAAATGATACTTTATTCTTTAAAGGTGAAATCAATTCTTCATCCATTGATAAAGCATTCAAGTTAGTAAATGAGCATAACATCACGACGATTAATATTGATTCTCCAGGGGGAAGTGTTGATGTTGCAATGGATTTTGCTGAGTGGATGAGAGATAACAAAATAAAGTTAGTGATAGAAAATGAGTGTTTTTCATCTTGTGCTAACTATTTTATTCCTGCAGCTGCAAGTGTATTAGTTAAATCTGGCACTATTGTCGGTTGGCATGGTGGGGCGCTTCAAAAGGAATGGAATTACGCATATCCTTGGTATTTATATGTTTTTCCATTACGAATTATTGATGATTACCTTTCTAGTCAAGCTTGGATCCAACGAGAAAGCGATTTCTATAAAAGTGTGAAAGTGAGCCGTTTTTTGCCGGTTATTGGGCAATCGGCGAAATACACTCATCCTGATTCAAAGCTATATTACAGTGGTTGGAATTATGATCTTGCAACGCTCAACCGATTAGGCTTAACTCATGTAACAATAGAAGATAACCAACTACTAACTGAAGCCGATGATGATCAAATATCAGTATGGCAAATATCTTTAACTTCAAAACAACTAGATGATTTCAAAGTATCTGATCTGTAGTTTTTAGCTTAATACCTAGTCACAAAACCCGCCTAAGTTGCGGGTTTTTAAATCTCTTGGGTATCCTATCGGCACTAATCCAACAACTCCCTTCTTACTTCTTTTGGTGTCGCACCAAACCAACTTTTACAGGCTCGGTTAAATGTCGCTTGTTCAGAATAACCGAGTAATCCACTGATTTGGCTAAGTTTAAAGTTAGGATCCATTAAATATTTTTTTGCTAATACTTTTCGTTCCGCTGCAAGCAGTTGGTCGTAGGTGATATTTTCCTCTGCGAGCTTTCTCTGCAAGGTTCGCTTATGCATATAAAGGTGAGATGCGATGGTGTCGATATTACATTGGCCGATAGGGAGCAAACTTCTGGTGAGCCTTTTTACTTCTTCGGATATGGATTCAGGTAAAGCCTCTTGTTGGGAATCCAAATATTGTTTTGCCAATTGACAAGTTTGTTTATCTTCACTTGATAAAGGCTTATGAAATACTGATTCAGGAAGAATAAAACCACACCAATCTTGATTGAAGTAGATCGGAGATTGAAATGTAATTTGATAAATGTCTTCAGACTCATTGACTTGATATGAGCTTTTTTTATGCAAAAAGTGCGTTGATATTGGATGAAAATCTTCGCCGCATAATAACTTAAAAATTTGCATCCCATTGGCTAGTCCTAGTTCATAACATTGGACGGAATAATCAACGCCTTTGGTCTGCATCTGGTATTCCAACTTAATAGTTTTCAACTTTCCTTCTGCATTGTTAATGACGTGCTTGGTCGTACTCATTTTTAAAGCAGGGCAATGCTGATGCAAATAATGCGAGATATTACTGATCGCATCGCCAACGGTGGCAGAGCTGCGGGCAATAACGGAAATAGGACCGAGAATAGTAATGCCTTGATAGCTCGCGAGTTGTAAACCAAAAACGTGGCAGCCCAATGTAGATGCTGTATCTTCTAATAAAAGCATCATATTGCGCAGAATAAGAAATGCGTTTTCATCACGTTCAGATTCGACAGGCAGATGATGTTTTTTTAAGAGAGAAACAGGATCACCACCAAGTGCTGCTGTCAGCTTATCGTAACCCCGAAGATTGGTCGCTTTAATCAAAGTATTCATATCTGTTCCCTAATCTTTTCTATGTGACTTTTTATGTAATCAGTTTCTATAAAAAGGCATTGCTATAAAGGGGGGGATAAGTTGGTTAATAATTTATTGCTTGTTATCATTTTAGTAACATTGTCGTGATTTATCAAAAAAATGTCGTGAAAAGTCAATATTAGTCATCTTGCTTTCTGAAATAGTAAATTCATGTGTTGAAAAAACAGACAGCAAGGACGAGGCAATGAAAGAGACACATTACGACACTATTATCATCGGCGCTGGGCTTTCAGGAATTGGCACGGCTTGTCATCTCGCATCAGAGCATCCGAATCGTACGCTTGCCATTCTTGAGCGTCGTGAGCGAATGGGGGGTACATGGGATCTTTTCCGTTATCCGGGGATCCGTTCAGACTCGGATATGGCGAGTTTTGGTTTTGATTTCAAACCTTGGTATTCCGAGAAAGTATTAGCGGAAGGCACTAATATTCGAAACTATGTAGAAGAAACTGCTCAAGAATTTGGATTTGACGATAAAGTGCAATACGGACTAGCGATTATTCGGGCAGATTGGTCAGATGTCAAACAACGTTGGACGATTACCGCCAAGCATGAATCTACCGGAGATGAGAAGCTATTTACCTGTGCATTTTTAGTGAACTGTGCTGGTTATTACAATTTTGATCATGGACATAGACCCCATTTTGACGGTGAGGAATCTTTTAAAGGCGACATCATTCATCCTCAATTTTGGCCAAAAGATTTCGATTATTCTGGTAAAAAAGTTGTCGTTATCGGAAGTGGAGCTACAGCTATTACACTTTTGCCTAGCATGGCTGAAACCGCAAGTCATGTCACCATGCTACAACGCTCTCCAAGTTACATCATGTCTGTGCCGGGAACGGATAAGATGTCTATTCTACTTAACCATGTTTTACCTAAAAAATGGGTATTTAATATCGCCCGAAAACGCAATATTTTCCTACAGCGTGGCATGTATTTGTCGTGTCGAAAATGGCCGAATATGATGCGTAAATTCTTGCTTTCTCACGTTCGTAAGCAAGTTGGAGAGAATGTTGATATGAAGCATTTTACCCCGCATTACAATCCGTGGGAGCAGCGTTTATGTGCTGCGCCTGATGGAGATTTCTTTAAGGCCATACGTTCAGGCAAAGCAGATGTTGTGACTGATCATATCGCTAATTTTACTGAAAACGGCATCATGCTGAAATCAGGTGAACATTTGGATGCGGACATAGTTGTGACCGCTACAGGGTTAGAAATTCAGCTTATGGGTGGAATGGAATTTTCAATCAATGGGCAGCCAATACATGTGCCAGACAAGATGATCTACAAGGGCATTATGATCGAAGATGTGCCTAATTATGGTTGGATTTTCGGTTACACCAATGCGCCGTGGACATTAAAAGCAGACATCGGTGGGCGTTATTTGTGCCAGCTATTTCGTCATATGGAGCAACATGGTTATGGTGTTGTAAAGCCAGTGGATTCTATTGGTAAAAATAGCGGAACTAGCATGCTAGATGGATTTTCTCCGGGCTATATGGAACGAGCGAAGGAGCGAATGCCAAGGCAAGGTAAAGAGGGGCCGTGGGTGGTCACCATGCATTATGGTAAAGACAAAAAAGCCTTAATTGATGATCCTATTGTTGATGATGTTTTGCAGTTTTCACCGATTGAAGTTGCAGATGATGTGATTGCACAAGCTTTGAAAGCCACGGCATAAGGGAATGTTTAATCGGTGTAAGGATACAAGATGAAAGTACAGGAACTCGCTAAACAACAGGGATCAGGGAATCCACCGGAGCAAGTTAAACCACCGGAGCAAGTTAAACCACCGGTTATGTTAATCCACGGCATGTGGAGCACAGATGAAACACTATCGGAATTACAGGCTGCTTTTGAAACTCAAGGTTTTGATGTTTCTGTGCCACGTTTACCAGTTCATAAAAGCTTGAATGATTATGATAAAACCGAAAAAGCCGCACTTGCGAGAACGTCTTTGCAGGATTATGTCGATTTTATTGTAGCTAAAGTAAATGAATATCAGACTGCACCTATATTAGTTGGTCATTCGATGGGGGGATTACTAGCCCAATTGGTCGCAGAACGAGTTTCCATTCATAAATTAGTGCTCCTTTCTTCTGCTGCTCCCGGTGGCATTAATGGCTGGAGTTGGTCAGTGATTCGAACTCTTGGGAGAAATTTATTGTTGTTTCCACTTTGGAAAAAGGTAACAAAAATAGATTTCCACCATGTGAAATACGGTATTGCCAATACGCAAAGTGCGGAACTTCAAAAGCAAATCACCGAAAATTTAACCTATGAATCCGGTCTGGCAACATTTCAGATTGGCGTTGGTGGCTTTTTCAAAAATGGATTTTCTCAAATCGATGAGAACCGCATAAACTGCCCAATATTGGTGATAGGGGGAACGGCAGATCGTATTACGCCAATCAAAATTCAGCGAGCCATTGCCTCCAAATATGGTAACCAAGCTGAGCTGGTGGAGTTATCAAACGTATGCCATTGGACGATCGGCGGCACCAATCTGTCGAAAGTGACATCAGCTATTTTTAAGTGGTTAGATCGGTCTGGTGATTTGGAGGTGGTTTAGTGTATTTCTGTATCACAAAAACAACAAAACCCGCCTAAATTGCGGGTTTTGTTATGAATATGGTGCGCCCGAGTGAACTCGAATCACCGACCCCTACCATGTCAAGGTAGTACTCTAACCAACTGAGCTACGGGCGCATTATATTTTTATGGTAAGTAAGTGATTGAATCACCGAACTCTACCAACAGCGACCATGTCAAGATGATACTTAAACCAACTGAGCTACGGGCGCATTGTGTGTTAATTGATAATATTTATTCAATTAAACCGCTTAAAAATTGGTGGGTCCGGGCGAACTCGAATCGCCGACCCCTACCATGTCAAGGTAGTACTCTAACCAACTGAGCTACGGACCCAACTTAAAGCGTATATGTTCCTAAGAACGGTGATGATATTAACCACGGGTTTTATTGCTTGCAAGTATAAAATCACCAGTTTGAGAGCGTTTGCCGACTTTATGGTCTGAGTGGTTAAAAAAGCAGCTCGGCAGGGTTGTTAAATTAATAGTAAGCTCTTCTTTATAGTTGTTTTACAAATTTAAAGTTGTTCCGAAAAAACAAACCCTTTCACAAATTCGGCTATGGATTCCAGATCATTAATATCGAAATAAGGTAAAGATGTATCTGGTTGCTCATCTGCGGCTATCGCAATAAAGCTGGAATCATCGGGGTAAAGCCACGGTTTATTGAGTTCAGTTCGATGTAATTCAATTTTAGGAAAAACCAAATCTTTGCAGCCTTCAACCAAGATCAAATCGAGATTGTCAGTGTCGAACTGTTTAAGCAATTCTTCAAAAGGCATTTCTTGTTCTGGCGTTTCAGTGATAAAAGCAAATCGTTGGCGTGAGGCAATCAACATCTGGTTTGCTCCCGACTTTCTCAGGCGATAGCTGTCTTTCCCTGGAGTATCAATGTCGAAATCATGATGTGCGTGTTTCAACATGCCAACCCGGATGCCTTTTTGTTTTAGAAGTGGAATTAAGGCTTCGAGTAAAGTCGTTTTACCGGTTCCACTGAAAGCCGCAAAACCTAAAATTGGGACGGGGAGGTTGTTCATATTATGCCTTCGATTCTTATGTCTTTCGTTTCTTAGCTATTGATTACTTATGCTATTGCTTTTTTATACTTTGGGATTGCTGAGATCTTCGGGAGTATTCAGGTTGATAAACACTGTTGTCGAGTCACTAAAATCGACCAATTGAACTTGGCAACTTTCCAAAAACATTTTGATTTTTCGATCGCCGTTTTTCAGAAAATTTTCTAATTTATTTAAAATGCTGCAATGGTAAACCGCAAAAACGGGCTGAATAAATTGTCCGTCATAAGCAACAAACGCATCGATATTTGAATTGGTATTTTCGGCCATAGCTTGAGTAAAACGTTGTACAAAATCATCCGGAATGTAAGGGCTATCGCATGGTAATACGCCGATCCATTCAAATCCTTCAGAATGTTTAATTGCAGAATGAACACCAGCTAAAGGTCCGACAAAGCCGGTAATTTGGTCGTTAAATGTCTCAGCATAAGATTGATATTGCTCTTGGCTGCGGTTGGCATTAATAAAAATGGAGTTGGTTTGCTGTGATAGTGAATCAATGATCCATTTAATCAGGGGCTTACCTTGGAATTCAATTAAACCTTTGTCATTGCCACCCATTCGACTTGCACGTCCGCCAGCAAGAATAACCCAATTGATCGTTTGTTTTTCTTTCATTGTTTTTACTGTTTTCCACTGTTTTTATTATGCGTTTAGCCTGTGCCAAAAATATTTTCCAATTTTGGTTAATTTTTTGATTCTTTGCGGAAACCGACAAAAAACGGATTCGATTTTAACCCTGTAAAAAAAATACGCTAGGATAAATTAAGTCTATACCCAAGTTAGGCCTTGCTGCTGTATCTCTCATTTTGAGGCTATTTGGGTATATAAGGATAAAAGAATCAACAAGTGGATATAAAAATATGGTTATGAATAAAAAACATTACTTAGGATTATCTCTGTTATTGGCAGGCTTGCCGTCCTTATCTTTTGCATCAACTTCGCAGACATCGGAATGTGGTGATGTTTCTATTGCCGATATGAATTGGAGTTCTGCCAGTTTTATGGCACACGTTGATAAATTTATTCTGGAAAATGGCTTTCACTGCAATGTGGATCTTGTTCCTGGAGACACCATTCCCACCACAACATCAATGGTTGAGAAAGGTCAGCCAGATATTGCTCCTGAATTGTGGAGTAATTCCGCTAAAGAGTTGCTGGAAAACGGCGTGAAAGAAAAACGGCTACGATTTGCTGTTCAAAGTTTATCAGACGGTGGTGAAGAAGGTTTTTGGGTTCCTAAATATATGGTCGATGAAAAACCAGAGCTCGCTACCATTGAAGGCGTCATTGCCAATGCTGATTTATTTCAACACCCTGAAGATGATTCCAAGCATGCTTTTTATACCTGTCCTGCTGGCTGGACTTGCCAATTATCGGCAGGCCATATTTTTGATGCTTTGAATTTGTCGAAAGCCGGTTTTGAGAAAGTTGATCCGGGATCAGGGGCAGCATTAGCGGCTAGTATTGCTAAGGCATATGACCGCAAACAACCGTGGTTTGGTTATTATTGGGCGCCAACGGCGGTGTTAGGGCGTTACCCAATGGTGAAGGTGGAATTTGGCCAAGGTACGGATGAAAAACATTATCAAGAATGTATTACGCAAGTTGAGTGTGTGAATCCGAAACCGATCATGTGGCCACGTTCCAAAGTCGATACCGTGGTGACGGAGTCTTTTGCAACCAGCTCACTCAATGCCATGAATTATATTTCTCACCGTGCTTATACCAATCAGCAGATGAACGAGATCCTTGCCTGGATGGAAGATAATCAAGCGGATGGTGAGATGGCGATGGAACACTTTATGAAAGAGCATCAAGAAATATGGTCTACCTGGCTGATGGGAGCTAAGGCAAAGCAAGCAGTGGAAGCAGCAGTTAATAAATTATAATGAACTCATATTGGAATAAGTATGTCGTTACCAGATTGGTTTACTCAATTTCCTGAATTAGAAAAAGGCGATCTTGTTTGGCTGAGACGAACATTAGATGGAGCCTATCGCAATTTTTCCCGTGAATATGGTGATGCGATTGAATCCGTGTTTGATCCTTTGCTGTCATTCTTGGTGTTTTTTGAAAAGCTGTTGCTTGCCACTCCTTGGTGGTTGGTGATTGGTGTGATTGCGGCGCTTTCTTATGGGGCAAGTCGTTCTTGGAAGCTGTGCCTCTGTGTAGTTGGAGCTTTCTTCTTTATCGGCTACCTTGGCATGTGGGAAGACACCATGCGGACCATGAGTATTATCCTGGTCTCGACTTTTGTTGCTATTGTTTTCGGCGTGCCGATTGGGATTCTGATGGGCAATTCAGATCGAGCGCAAAAAGTTGTTACACCATTACTAGATGTGATGCAAACCATGCCTGCTTTTGTGTATTTAATCCCGATAGTGATGTTGCTTGGCATTGGTAAAGTGCCGGGGCTGATTGCTGTCGTTGTGTATGCTATTCCTCCCGTTATTCGTTTAACTAATTTGGGCATTCGATTGGTTGATAAAGAGGTTTTAGAAGCATCAACCGCATTTGGTGCTAGTCGGATGCAGCGTTTATTTGGAGTACAAATTCCTTTAGCCATGCCGAATATTATGGCAGGCATTAATCAAACCATCATGATGGCATTAGCTATGGTGGTGATCGCTTCTATGATTGGTGTAAAAGGTTTGGGGCAGCCAGTTTTGCAATCCATTACCAATCAATATTTCACTTTAGGTTTGCTTAACGGTTTGGCGATTGTGGCATTGGCGATCATCTTTGACCGAGTTACGCAAAGTTATGCCAAACGAACTCAGCAACACTTGCGTAATAAGCCATAAGAGGTAGTAAATAGTGGTTAAGCCTTATATTCAAGTTACTGGGTTATATAAAATCTTTGGTGCCAATGCAAAGCTAGGCGTTGAATCGTTAAAGCAAGGTAAATCCAAAGAACAATTAATGACAGAACAGCAGCTGAGTGTTGGATTAAACAACATCAGTTTGTCTATTGGGAAAGGTGAAACCTTTGTTGTAATGGGGCTGTCAGGATCAGGGAAATCTACATTGATCCGCCATTTTAATCGTTTGATTGAACCCACCGAAGGACGTATTGAAATTGGTGGAATTGATATTTGTTCTCTGAATAAAGACTCTATTCGAGATTGGCGACGGAAAAAGATGTCGATGGTCTTTCAACGTTTTGGGTTATTGCCGCATAAAACTGTGTTGCAAAATGTGGCTTATGGGCTGCAAATTCAAGGAGAAAAGCGTGATGTTCAGAATACAAAAGCGCAGCATTGGATCGATGTGGTTGGCTTAACCGGTTATGAGAGTCAGTATCCGAATCAACTATCAGGCGGTCAGCAGCAGCGAGTTGGATTAGCAAGGGCACTGTGTACCGATCCTGATATCTTATTGATGGATGAAGCCTTTTCCGCTTTAGATCCTTTGATCCGCAGTGAGATGCAACTTCAGCTAAAAAACTTGCAGCAAGAGCTTCATAAAACCATTATTTTTATTACCCATGATTTAGATGAAGCACTACGTTTAGGCGATCAAATTGCGATTTTAAAAGATGGAGAATTGGTTCAACAGGGGAAGCCGATGGATATTTTGTTTAATCCAACTAATGACTATGTTGCTTCCTTTGTGAAAGACATCAACAAACCGCGAGCGTTGAGTGTAAAACATGCAATGCAGACCCAAGCAGTGAAAGTGAAAACTTCTGTTCCTATAAAGCAATTGCTTAAAAAATTGGATAGTAGCAAGGCTGCAATGGATTCGAAGCAGGATGGAAAAGTGATTTATCTTATCGATGATGAAGGTAAATATATTGGCTCGATAACGCAGAAATCATTGGCTGTGTTAAGTCAGGAAATCCGAGCATCTAAGGTAGTATCAATCAATGACTTATCCTTACAGCATTATATTGATCAGAAAGATTTAGACGTTTTGATTCAACAGGTATTACGCACGGAAGATTCCATTGAAGCTGTCGTTGGTTTGATGTTTGCTCAGAAACTGCCTTTGCCGGTGGTAAATAGTACAGGGCAATGTGTTGGGAGTTTAGGACAGCAGCAGTTATTTGAATTATTGACAGGGGAAGTGATAAATAATTAAAAGCTGATTTATGACGGTATTGTGGCAAGAAGATTCTCGCCACAACGCTTAAGATGTACTAGTACACTTAAGATCTTATCAATGCTTTTTTATAGAGCCTTTAGAAGTTCAGCTGAAACTTGTTCCAATGATTCAAGCTTATGATCGGCAATCACAAAGCGAGGTTGAGAACTTTGTGTATGCTCAGGAATAACAATCGTCTTCATTTGGGCTGATTTTGCTGCTAGTAAACCCATAAAAGAATCTTCTAAAGCGACACATTCTAACGGTGATTCACCTAACGCGTTGGCTGCATTTAAATACACTTCTGGGTGCGGTTTTCCATATGGTAATCCTTCTGCAGACAATACTGCTTCAAATACGCCATCAAGTTCCAAAGCATCTAATACCGCTTGAATTAATACCATCGGGGAAGAAGACGCCAAAGCCAGCTTTAAACCGACTTGTTGACAGGTTTCAAGAGCGTTAAATAAACCCGGCATCATTGGTTTGTGTTCTTTCACTAATTCAATCACGCGGTTTAAGATCATGTCGCAAACTTGGTCGCAGCTAAAACCTTCCCATGGCTGAGCTTTGAAATAGCCTTCTACAATTTGATCGATACGAATGCCGGTTGTATCAATCGCATCTTGCAACGTAATGTGTACTCCCACCTTTGGAAATACTTCCAGCTGAGCTTGTTGCCAAAAAGGTTCAGAGTCGATCATCAGACCGTCCATATCGAAAATTGCCGCTTTAATCATGGTGAATTCCTGTTTTATTGAACTGCAACAAGCAAAAAATTAACTTAACTAGCCGAGTCTAGCATGAGGGCTCTCAACTGAAAACCTTGAGGCAAATATCAACTTACTGTAACTAATGTGTTTATTTATGCTTTTTATTACAAAGAGGATCGCAGGTTGACGTTTCATTTATAAAGCAGAGCCGCAGCTATATTAGGTTATTTGCAGTTAATAAATTGCGATGCCCTGAGAATGGAGACAAGACTTTCCTTGCCTAGGGTATAAGGAGGTTTTTTATGTCTTTTCCTTTTATGCCGTTATCTAAACGGATTTGTTCAGTCACTTTACTCCATAGTGCTTTAGGTTTTTCTACAATGGTTGCTGCTAGTAATAATGCCGCTGGTGATCATTATGCAGAAGTCACTAAAACACAGTACAACGCTGTTGCATTAGCCAATGAATTTCATGATGACGTAAATTTACAGGATTATTGGTATAGCGAAAAATACGATGGGATCCGTGCGGTTTGGACTGGCAAAGAATTGCGTACGCGTAATGGCAACAGAATATTTGCACCAAAGTGGTTTATCGAATCTTTACCTGATGAAGCTTTAGATGGTGAATTGTGGTCAGGGCGAGAACAATTTCATTATGTCCAAAGAACAGTGTTAGATGATGTCCCGAATGATTCGCAATGGAAAAAAGTCATATATATGGTATTTGATATGCCGAATGAAAAAGGGGTATTTGCGCAACGTTATCAAAAGCTCGCCGACCTGGTACACAATTCCAATACAGAATATTTGCGCCTTGCTGAACATTTTCCATTAGAGTCCGAATCGGATTTAGACCAGTTGCTTGATAATATCGAACGCCTTAACGGTGAAGGTATTATGTTGCGAAACAAACGCAGCTTATACCATGTTGGCCGAAGCGATGATTTGTTAAAGTTGAAGTCATTCCAAGATGACGAGGCAATTGTGATTGGCTATAAAGAAGGTAAGGGTAAATATAACGGCATGACAGGGTCACTTTTAGTAAAGTGGCGTGATGGCAAAGTCTTTTATATTGGGTCAGGATTGTCGAATAAAGAAAGAGTTTCACCACCACCAATCGGCTCTCTGGTTAATTTTCGCTATAACGGTCTAACCAGTAAAGGGCTGCCTCGGTTTGTCCGATTCAGCCATATACATAAGGATTGTGCCGACCGCAATTTATTCGAGCATTAACGGATTTTAGCTTTTAAACGGTTTATAAACTCTAATGGTAACTAGCGATGAGAGAAAGCTAATTGAACTTCATCATCTTGTTTATGCAACCAACGAACACGC
Source organism: Vibrio sp. (assembly GCA_047975485.1). Classification (GTDB taxonomy): domain Bacteria; phylum Pseudomonadota; class Gammaproteobacteria; order Enterobacterales; family Vibrionaceae; genus Vibrio. Next base: position 28,152 of record JBKEDP010000041.1, read on the forward strand.
ATATAAAGTAGTATTGCGGCTGTAGTTAAACCTAAAATAAACCCAATCCAGAATCCGGTTACACCCATTGGCTTATCTGTTAACCAATCAGTCATGGCAAGAATATAACCACTTGGTAAACCTACGCCCCAGTATGAAATTAAGGTACGACTAAAGATCGAACTGGTATCTTTATATCCACGTAACGCACCAGCTGCAACCACTTGAATCGCATCACAGCATTGGTAAATACCCGCCATCAAAAGCAAGTGCATGGCTATTTTCGTTACTTCGTTGTTATCTGTGTACAAGTCGATAATTTCAGGTCTAAATAGAATTGTGCAAAGTGCAGTGATTACTGCAGTGCTCAATGCAACGAGCAGGCCAACTTGAGTTGAAATTTTTGCGCCTTCGACACTTTTTTCTCCTAATTGATGACCAACACGGATACTGACAGCCGCACCAATACTCATAGGTAGCATGAAAATAAGCGATGAGAAGTTAATTGTGACTTGGTGAGCCGCAACCACTAAAGGTCCAAGTGGCGCAATCAATAGAGCCACCACGGTGAACAGGGTAACTTCAAAGAAAATCGCACCGGCAATAGGAAAACCTAAGCGGAATAAGCGGCGTAAAGAATGCATATTTGGCTTATGGAATTCTGTGAAGATATGAATGTTCTTAAAGCGTCGTGCAGTGATGACATAAGTCAACATGCATAAGAACATAACCCAGTACACAATCGCTGTTGCTACACCACAACCGACCGCACCAAGTTCTGGCATACCAAACTTACCGTAAACAAAAATCCAGTTCAGTGGTACGTTCAACGCTAGGCCGAGAAAGCCCAAAATCATCGCAGGTTTAGTTAACGACAAACCATCAGAAAGACTGCGCAAGGTTTGGAACAGCAAGAATGCCGGAACAGCATACACCATAGCAAACATATAACCATTGGTTTTGTTCGCCATTGATTGCTCGATGTGCATGATGTCGAGGATATGCCTTGTCTGCGACAAAATGAGAATGATTGGAATCGCAACTAAGAAGGCGACATAAAACCCTTGTTGAATTTCGTGAGCAATACGAACTTGGCGACCAGAACCGTTCAGTTGTGCTACTACTGGAATTAAAGCCATTAATAAGCCAATTCCGAATAAGATTGAAGGGGTCCAAATACTGGATGCAACCGCAACGGCAGCCATATCGGTTGCGCTTACTCCACCTGCCATCACGGTATCAATAAACCCCATACCAGTTTGTGCAATAGAGGCAAGCAAAACAGGAGTCGCTAATTTTGTAAGCAATAAAGTTTCTTTACGGTAACGATGCATATTAAACCTAACAGCATATAGGAGGGTGCGGAAAAGAATTATAGCGGTTTATATACAATTATCGACATAAATTTAACATTTGTCAGAAAATATTCTTTAGCGTTTTGTGGTTTTATCTTGGGGCTTTTGAGGTTTTAACTGCTTGTAATTTCAGAGATTACCCAAAAGCCCGTTTAGGATGATGATCGACAACCTGACTTAAGAGTGGTGTATCACTAGCTCTAGATGAATGGCGCTAAATGGATTTTAACTCATTAATTTTAGCGGCAGAATTATCGAGAAAATCACCACCAAATTGATTGCAGTGGCAAAGTAAGTAATAAAGCTGATAGATATGTTTTCTGTTTTCGTAGCCAGCATCGATGTCATGCAAAGATAAATAGCCATCAAAAAAAGCAGAACTTAATTCGCTAAATTCTTCCGCAATAGCGAGATCACATTCGGGATCGCCCCAATAGCTTGATGGGTCATAACACATTGAACCATAGACAGATAGGGCAATATTATTGGTAGTAAGGTTGCCATGTAGCAAAGAGGGTTTAGGATTATGTGCACCAATAACAGCTTTCACTTGGCTGACAATGGTGTTGATGTCACCAAATTCAATGCCTTTTTCTTTTAACAGCTGTAACTGCCAACCAATGCGATGTTCAGAGAAAAATATTCCCCATTTTTTATGCCAAGCATTTGGTTGAAGATTCAATCCGACATAAGTATCTGCATCATAGCCATATTCTTTTTGTTCACCCCATTGATGTAAGCGTGCAATTTGTTGGCCTAATTGAAATTGATCTTGAGGTGTCGTTAATGGCTTAGTTGGGAGGTAATTTAAAATGAGAAACGCTTTATCTTTTGTGACACCAGCGATAACTGGTTCAGGTACGGTGAGAGTTTTAGTGCTTAATAGTGTAGAGAGGTTATCAATTTCAGATTCAAATTTTTGTAAATAAGGACGTTCATTGATTTTCACAAAGTAACGTTGTTCTTCGTCAGAAATCATGTAGCAATCATTACAATCACCACCTTGGAGGCGCTCTTTTTCTTGAATGACAAAATCAAAAGCAAGAACATTGGATAGTTGCTGAGCGATACCTTGCCACATAAACACCTCCAGAACATGTAAAAAAACTGTTACCAGATTATCTCAGTCTAGTTCAAAAAATAGAGAACTGCCTCTCAAAAAACAATCTGGTATTAGAAATTTTATTTATAGATTAATACCTTAACGCGCGAGATTTCTAAAAGTGTATTGAGGTATTAATGTAATGTCTATTCGTTGGTGATTAACTGTCTTGTGGTGTTACTCGTCGGAACTGCCAGAATTTACTTGCCCAATATGGGTTATCCAGTCGAGAGATAATCACACCTTTGGAGGACGACGCATGCATAAACTGCTTATCTCCGATATACAGGCCGACGTGACGCTGGTTCCAACCTGTCTTAAAGAAGACCAGATCGCCAAACGTGGCATCATTCCGTGAGATATAAGATCCTTGCTTAACTTGTAAGGCTGTCGTTCTTGGAAGGTTCAGTTGGTATAAAGAAGACATGGTCACTTGCATTAAAGCTGAGCAATCAATGCCGCTTTTTGAATCGCCACCATATTGATAAGGTACACCAGACCATGAATGATAAAGTTGTTTAAATTCCGCCTTCTTTGATGCAGAAGGGGTATTTTGAACGTACGCCGAGTGTTGTTGTACTTGCTTTTGAGTCATCGCAGTTTGCGTATTAGACGCACACCCTGCTAATAAGGCTAGACTGAGAATTGAGGTGAGAGTGATTGCTTTGTTCATTTTTCCACTAGGCTCGTCCATTAGAGTTTAAATTATCAAAGATGCTAGTTTATATTAAAAATAGCTAAATAACACTGAGAAATTCTACTTACTTATTAATAGCATCATGAATAAAATTTAGTCAAACAGATTTTCAAAAGAATAACTTTACTCTATGTCACAAAATGCGTAATAAGTTTGTGGATAATAAAGTTAATTGAAGAAAATATGCGTCTTGTGAGGGAGTTATGTATTACGGATTTGATGTTGGAGGTACCAAAATCGAGTTTGGTGCTTTTAACGAAAAGTTAGAAAGATTGGCAACTGAGCGTATTCCTACACCAGGAACGGATTATCAAGCATTATTGGCAGCAATTGTTCAATTAGTGGAAAAGTACGATATCCAATTTGGTTGCCAAGGAGCGGTTGGGCTTGGTTTGCCGGGCATGGAAAGTGTCGATGATGGTGCGGTAATGACCTCTAATGTCCCTGCTGCGAAGGGGCAATTTATTCGTCGAGATTTGGAAGCGGCATTGAAGCGCCCGGTAAAAATTTCGAATGACGCAAACTGTTTTGCACTTTCTGAAGCATGGGATGACGAGCATCAGGGTCAAGAAAGTGTGCTAGGTCTAATTCTAGGTACAGGCTTTGGTGGCGGAATCGTTGTCAATGGTCATGTCGTTGCTGGTGGAAGCCATGTTGCTGGCGAAATTGGTCACATGCGTATGCCGATAGATGCTTGGTTCTACCTTGAACAAAGCTGTAAAGACAAACCTGCACCCTTATTTGCTTGTGGTTGTGAGAAAAAAGGCTGTATTGATAATTACATTTCAGGTCGTGGTTTTGAGCAACTTTATGAGCACTACTATGGTGAACGTATTAAAGCAGTCGAGCTGATTAAGCTTTATGAGCAAAAAGAACCGAAAGCGCTGGAGCACGTTAACCGTTTTATGGAATTTCTCGCAATTTGCTTTGGGAATATTTTTACTGCGTTTGATCCGAATGTTGTGGTGTTAGGTGGTGGATTATCCAACTTCGATTTAATTTATGAAGAAATGCCTAAACGTATTCCACCATATTTATTGAATGTCGGAAAAGTGCCAAAAATATTAAAGGCGAAACACGGCGATTCAGGCGGCGTTCGTGGCGCTGCTTTCTTAAATATTCGTTAAAGATAACGAAAAAATAAAAAGGGCTTTCCTGCTATATTGGAAAGCCCTTAATTTATGTGGGTATTTTTTACCTGAGCATTACTTAAAAGGGGTTATTTCTTCTTATGACCAATGCCAAGATTTTCTTTTGGTAGTAATGTGATTTTACCAAAACCCAATTTGCGGAAATGAGCATCACGATAATTGCGTACGGTTTTCGTATCCGATACCGCTTCAATCGATTGTTCCATTTTCAAGTATTCGGTTAAATCAATCCCTTCGTGAGCTGCGACTGCTTCGTGAATGGAATGAAATTCACGATAGCTAAAGGCTAAGGTTTTTTCTTCGTTTTTATAAACATAACTGATGATGCGTGACATATTAAGCCTTTAAATAGTGGGTTACTGAGCATTCGCTCTAACAGCAATCGTTGGTGGTTGAATGTTATGACGGCGGAATTCCTTCATAACACGCAAAGTAATATCCGTTTCAAATAGCTTTTCATAAACCGTATCTACCACATACGCTTTACACGTCAGTTTGATCGCTAAGTAGTTATCGGCAATTTCTTGGTTAACCAGCACAACTACTGGTTTTGGTAAGTGAATATAACGGCTTGATGACGCAGCTTCTTGGATCAAATCACGCGCAAGGTTGATGTCTTGATCCATACCAATATAAAACGGGATCACACACTGCATATCCAATGCACCGTAGTTACCGCTCATGGTCACTTCACTTAAAAATTTGTTGTTTGGAATGGTGATGATGTCATCGGTGAGGGTACGCATACGAACTGAGCGTAAACCAATAGTAATAATATCACCATAGTTTCCCTCAAAGGTTACACGGTCACCAACTTGGAAAGGGCGGTCAATCATTACTGTTAAACCTGCAATGAAGGAAGCGGCCAAGTCTTTTAATGCAAAACCAATAGAAACCGCTAACGTACCACCAATCAGCGTCAGAATTTGTTCGTTAATACGGAAGCTCATCATAAAGACGACAAGACCCGCCGAAACATACACGAAGAATTGGAAGAAAGACTGCAGTTTTTGCAGCACCATTCGATATTGCACAAATTGGCCGCTAAAGGTTTCGACCAGCTTGTTAGTAAAACGCAATAAGATCCAAGATCCTAAAATGATCAAGAATGAGAAGAATACGCCACTCCAACGGATTAAGCTGGTGAACTGGGTAATATTCTCAAGATGGGCTGCTGCATCATCAGCAGCCAGCACCGTTGAGCTAAACATCAGCATCAAAATAAGATAAATAAACTTTTTCATACTACTTCACCAATAAGTGTTGACGGTGCAAGGCGTTGGTAATGAAACGATACCAGTGATCAGAAATACGAGCTTTGTCGCCAGACCATTCAATAAAGTCACGGCTTTCGAAGTAGCGTAGTGTGCCGATAACTTCAGGAATCGTTAACTGGGTACACTCCGACAACTCTTCTGGCGTAGATACTTCTAGCTGCACGATAGAACGTAGGATCGCCAACATAGGTTTTGGCATTTTTTCCAATTCGTCTGATTGCGGCGCTTGGAATAAACGCACCACGACTTTTTCGGTTTTTTGATCTTTGCGTAAAGATAAACGGAAGAAGCGCAATGCAACAGTTGGGTTGCCGTCAGCGTAATGCCATAAGATACGGTAGAAACCATAACGTGCACGTTCTTCTTCGGTCACATCGTCCTGATCCCATTGTTTCGGCAGATTCAAATCATCAAAAGAAACAGGGTGTTCAATTTTTTGGTTTAAACGTGAATCAAGCAATTCGGAAATTTGTGATTCAGACCAACGAGGTAAGAAAGTCACTAAGTCAAACAGTAAGCGTTCACCACGAGCACGGTCGACAAAACGCCAGCAAGATTTTTCAATGGCCAATAAAAAGCGGTGATTCTGCTTTGAACGACGCATTAGGTTGGCGAATTTCATTAAGCCAGAAAGTCCACCTACCATTGGCTTAACAAGACGTTGTGCGTTATCTACGGCAATCAAATAGCAGGTTTCACTCTTACGTAGATGTCCAAGTACTTGAATATCAGTTGCGTCTTCATCTAAGCCTAATTTAACCGCTAACTCAGAAATCAATTCAGCATAGCCAGAATTAGGGCAGTTAAGGTAAATCGGCTCTGCATTATTTACACGATATAAAATCTGATTGATCAATGTGGTTGTACCTATGCCACGTTCACCTGAAACCACACACATAGCAGGGCTGTCAGTAAGTACATAACGTGCCAGCTCTTTGATTTCTTTAGTTGCGTAACCAATCAGTTCACTATCTTCAGAACCAGGTAAAACATAATCAAAAATTTCTTCTTCATCGAGTTTAACTAGGTTGGTATTGCCGTCACCTGTGTCGCTTTGCTTGGCTACTTCAATACGGAACAAATAAGCAAGGGCTTGGCTGAAAAACGCATATTGAGACAGATTTGAAAGGATCATCTGCTTAATATTGCGCGTTAATAACCAAAAGGTCATCACTGCGGTTGTGATGGTTGATAAACCGAATGTTTTTTTGTTTTTTACCGCCCAGTGCGCCCAAATCGGTTGATCTAAAGCGATATTATCTTCACTGAATACATAAGGTTTCCATTTGCTCAACACAATAATCGTGATGAACAAGAACCACAAAAACATCAGGCTAGAAACCCAATGATAAATCGTGCCTTCACCAACTGTGGTTTTGGTAATTTGCAGTAACACACCTGCACCAATCACGCTCCAGACGTAATAGCGAATGGTTGAGAGGCGAATAGCTAAAATATCTTTCGAAGTGGTGCGACTATTGCGGTAAACAAACTCTAAAATGAATTTAACAGCGATTGAACCACCTAAAACCCACCATGTGAAAATGTCTAGGAACTTCACATGCTGCAGGCTTTGTAGACCAGAAAGAATGTTCAATGACATGGTGATCGCCAGTAACCAAGCAATAGGTTTGCCCGCTTTACTGATATACCAAATCATGCGAATCCAAATTGGTGGAGGCGTTGGTGTTTCTAATTTGGTTTTACGGAAGTGACGGATCAAATCCGAACTGTTGCGTAACCACCAATTCAAAATGAAGTAAACAAACAGCAACTTCACCAAAACCACAATCACCGGAACAGGAGAGATCGTTAAATCTTCAACGAACTGTTTAAAGCTTTGAATTTGGAAAAACGCCAAATACTGAGCATTAAGTTGTGTGATGTGAATTTCGTTTTTAAACTGAGTCACACCATAAGGGCCAAAACCGGTTAGCTTGTTATAAACACGACTATCAACCAGTTTCAATAAATCTTGTTTTGAGCTGTTTAGGCTATGTAAAGTTAGGTAAGCCTCTTGTGCTTTAAACCAAGCATCCTGACCACCTTCATGGCGGTAGGTTTTTAGTGCTTCTGATAAGCCATTTGTTTCGACGTCTATACGATATAAAGTGGTGGCTAAAAGTTCATCGACTTTTTCACGATCACTGCTGCTCATAAATAACGGGTCGGGCAAATTCGCCACTTCGTTCGAGATTTTTTGTGCAAATTCAGTGATTTCTGGTGTTTTTGTTTGCTGTGTTGGTTCCCATTCTGCATGGACACCTATTGAAAAGAGACACAAGCTCGCAATCAATATTTGGTAAATTTTACCCATAAATTCCACTTATAAATATCTGATAGCTATAGATTTTGATAATTCAGAATCCTCAGTTGCACGGATCCTAGAACATTCAGGTTTTGATTACCATAGCCAAGGTAGGTCTTGATGATATTTTATGTAAGAAATGCCGTATGTGGTAATGATGGTTATGAATAAAAAAGGAAGAATTTGATGTGATTTTGTTCTAAATCTTTATCTAAGCCTCATCTTTTGGGCTTAGTTATTTTTATTCACGTTAAAAAAGAGTAGATTAAAACAAATAAGTTAAATTGAGTTTAGTTGCAAACAAAAGGACTTGGCATGTTGTTCCCATACCAAAATATCGTTGTATTAACCGGGGCGGGTATTTCCGCTGAATCAGGCATTCAAACCTTCCGAACTCAAGATGGCTTATGGGAAAACCATAGAATCGAAGATGTCGCCACCCCTGAAGGTTACTTGCGCGATCCTGAATTGGTGCAAGATTTTTATAACAAACGTCGCCAAGGTTTGCATGATCCGAATATTCAGCCAAATAGTGCTCATAAAGCTTTAGCCGAATTAGAAGCTAAGTTAGACGGTAAGGTCACCGTCATTACCCAGAATATTGATAATTTGCATGAAAAAGCAGGCAGTGAGCATATTATTCACATGCATGGCGAATTATTAAAAGTGCGTTGTCCAGAATCTAATCAAGTGATCAGCTTTGATGGTGACCTCACAACCAACTCTTTATGTCATTGTTGTCAAATTCCCAATCCATTGCGTCCACATATTGTTTGGTTTGGCGAAATGCCACTGAAAATGGCTGAAATATATGCTTTGTTAGAAGAAGCGGATCTGTTTATTTCCATTGGTACATCTGGTGTGGTTTATCCTGCCGCTGGTTTTGTACACGATGCCAGAATGCACGGCGCACATACGATAGAAATCAATTTAGAGCCAAGTGCGGTAGAAAGTGAATTTGCAGAAAAACGCTACGGTAAGGCGAGTATTGAAGTACCTAAGTTAGTCGCTGAATTATTGAGTGATAATTAAATCGGCTCACTTTTTTAAATAAGACCTGACAAAAATCACCACAAACAAAAACGCCGACTGTAATAGTCGGCGTTGTTTTATGATGAGATACAAAAACTTAGTTCATATCAACTTTTAGTTTTTGGAAGTATTCTTCGTAAAGAACGTTTGCATCGCCAACATCATCTTGCCACTCGCCAGAATCTAGCGCACTTTGTGGTGGATAAACGTTTTTATCATTCACGAAATCTTTTGGTAGCAAATCGTGTGCGGTTTTCACTGGTGTTGGGTAACCAATGGTCATCGCAATTTTCGCTGCATTTTCAGGGCGAAGTAAGAAGTCGATCATCTTATAAGCGGCATCGATATTCTTCGCACCTGTTGGGATTGAAATACTATCCATCCAGAAGATTGAACCTTTTTCAGGCCAGATGATTTCAATTGGTGCGCCTTCTTTACGAGCCATATAAGCAGAACCATTCCAAAGCATACCAAGCGAAGTTTCGCCAGCTAGGTAAGGGTTTGCAGGGAAGTCTGAGTTAAATACTAATACGTTTGGCATTAGTTTTTTCAGTTCTTCGTATGCTGCTTTGATTTCTTTTGGATCAGTTGAGTTACCTGAGTAACCTAGTTTAGTTAACGCAATGTGGAATAGCTCACGTGGATCATCCATCATCATCAACTGACCAACCCATTTTGGATCCCACAAATCATCCCATTTTTTTATAGAAGATTTGTCTAGCATATCAGTGTTAATACCAATACCCGTCGCACCCCAAATGTATGGGATAGAGTAATCATTGTTTGGATCAAATGGTTTGTTTAGGAAGTTAGGGTCAAGATCGGCAAAGTGTTTTAGCTTAGAGTGATCGATCTTTTGAATCATGCCTTCTTTACGCATTTTAGACACAAAGTAAGTAGAAGGAACGACAAGATCGTAGCCTTTACCTTGAGTTTTCAATTTAGCGTACATAGATTCATTCGATTCGTAAGTCGAATAAATAACCTTGATGCCTGTTTCTTTGGTGAAGTCTTGAAGTACATCGTTAGGAATGTATTCTGACCAGTTATAAAAATACAGCTCTTTATCTTCTGCGTGCGCAAAGCCTGTTGTGAAAGTCGCAGCAAGCGCAGCGCCAGCTAAAAGTTTAGACCATGTTTTCATTAAATTCTCCCAAAGTGACTTTAATGATGAGGTTAAAAAGTACTGAAAACACAAGATGCGTTAACCAGTAAGCATTAGCCTATATTAGGCGAACTCTATACAAAATTACAGGTATACAGAGTTTAGTTAAGAACGTGGATTATAGCGATATTCGCATATTTTTAAAGTTTTTAAGTATCAACTTCTGCTTAAGTCTTTCAACTAGACATTAAGCTTAAAGGCCTTTTCTATGCCAAGCTTAACCATTAAAAGATACTTAATTTTTCGATATATATTGAGATTGCGAGTCAGGATGTTTTTGGAATCTATGACCGTTGTATCTCCCCACGATGATAGCGTGTGGATTCCATCGGAAAATGGAGCAACAGGCATGATCTCTTTAAACCACTCTTCTTTATAGGCATCTTTCGTTAGTGTTGTAATTTTCATTATCGTTAAGCTACCACCGTATGTACGTTCACAGTTTTGACCAATACGGTATAGGTAAGATTCATCTTCAATAATCGAGCCGCCGTTTCTGCCACATTTAATACTATTTGCAATCGGTGAAGCGGGGTGCTTGGTAAAGTCGCCGAATAATGAATCGGAATAAAACAATTGCTGTTTGAATGGTCCGTCTATTGTTGATGTAAATAAATAAAAAGTATTATTGAATTTCTTTATAGTTGTATCGACAAACTTTTCACCAGTCAATAAAACCTTGGCCTTTTCAAACTGTTCACCATTAAATTTGTACAAGGTGACTTCATTGAGATCGCCAGTTTCAGCAACAGCAAAAATATCGCCATCATTTTCAAATACAAACGGGTAGGACTTGTGACCTGTTATCTTGTTGATATCATTGAAGAAATCATGGTGATTGCCATCTAAATCTGCACATGCAATTTTGCCGTTGCCATGGTCATAATCAAATATTTCATAAGCTATATACTGCTTTCCTTTTATCTCAAAAATGAATGGGTCTGCTTCAAAATCTTTTTCGGTAAAGCTAAACCATTTTATTTCAAATTTTGATAAATCACTTTTGATTATATCTTTAGCTGATGATGGTATTAGACCAATTCTCCAATAATCCTGTTGTTTTAGTTTTTTCATTATTGACATGGTAGCCCCATAAATTTATTGATGATGTGTTTTTGTTAAAATGTTGGCAATTTGTTTATATTTAAGGCCTGTCTAGCCAACAAATACAATGAATTACACGCTGACAATTGAATGACAAATCTTGTATAATTACCGCAGATTTAAATTGGATTATTGAACATTGTCTTTCAAATGGAATTTTATGCTTAGACTAGCAAACTCTCACAAATTTTTCTTTCTTTCTATTGTTTCTTTTATAGGTGTTATTTCTATTAACACAGTAAATGCTGAATCAATAACCTATTCACCAAAAGAAAGTGATGCGGTACTTGTTAATCCTGACATTGGTGTTGTTGATCATCAAACAATAAACATCAAAACGAATTCAGATTGGAACATCCCAAGTTATCCTCAAACATCGGTCGTTTATTATCGTTGGTATTGGGAAGAGTTGGAGCCAGAGCAAGGGCAGTATAATTTTCAAATGATAGACAATGTCATTAAAGAAGCAGCAGCTTTGAATAAAAAAGTTGTCATTCGTTTTATGACAATGGCTGGTTTGGATGAGACCTATTATCCCGGTGCGGTAAACTCCGGGAAGAAAGTTTTAGGTATTCCATGTTGGCTAAAGCAAGAAATCGATCCTAAAACATCAGGTACATGTGCTGATGACAATAGTTTTGTAATTGATTACCACGATCAGGTATTCCAAGAGCGTTTACATGATTTTCTTTCCGCTATGGGAAAACGTTATAACTCTAACCAAAATTTATTACGCTTAGACCTGGGCCTAATAGGAACTTGGGGAGAATGGCATTTGTATTCCCACGCTCCAGAGGATTCATCAACATTAGGCGCAAATGGCTATACTGCTGCAGACTTGCAAATATACATCGATATGATGAAACAAGCTTTTCCTGATAAGACCTTAACCATTGATCTTGGAACCACCGATGATGACTTTACAGGAACAGCTACGTCTCAAGGTTTGGGATGGCGAGCTGACTGTATAGGAGACTGGACTCCTGGTTGGAATCATATGGAAAATGCCTATCCTCAGACTCTTGCTCATATTGAGAACACAACCGACCCACAAATTCGTTCTCGCTGGAAGAAAGTACCGGTTGATTTTGAAGTATGTTACAGCATGGAAGATTGGGCTTATCAACCTGACGTTTACACAAAAGAAAAAGTTAAAAAAACATTTGATACAGCATTATCTCAACATGTTTCTTTATTTAACTTAAAATCTGGTGAAATTCCTGCCATGTATCAAGCTGAACTCATAGAGTTTAGAAAAAAAATCGGTTACAGGTTTGTTCTAAACAATGTGAGTGTTAGCGGTGTATTTAAAGCAAACCGCTTCTTTACTATAGAATCTGACTGGCAAAATAAAGGGGTTGCACCAAGCTATGTGAACTATCCAGTAGCTTGGCGATTAGTGAACTCTGAAGGAAAAATAGTTACTTATTTCTATTCAAAAAATGATATCTCTACATGGTTACCAGCAGATACCTTAGATGGGAATACTGAACACTATTTGTTGAAAAATCGATTCAAATTTCCTGCAAATCTAAGTGCTGGTAATTATGAATTGCAAGTAGGTCTAGTTAGAGAAGGAACTCAAGAAGCTAAAGTCAAGTTAGCAATTCATAATGCAGAACTTGATAATTGGTACCGACTAACTACATTAGAAATAAAATAATTGTCCATGCTTGATTACGATTGGAACCTTAAATGAATAGAAATTCAGTTAAAATATATCGAGACAGCTTTTCAATAATAGCAAAAGCAAAAGATTTCTTAGTTATCTTGCTAAGCTATTTTTTTGTACTGATTATATCTGGTCAAAAAGTAGAGACATTGGATGTCACCGTTGGGTTGTTATTATCATTTTGTTTTCTATTTATTGGAGAAGTTTCTGGTTACTATCAGTTGAAAATAACCACAAACAAGATGGTAATTGTTAAAAGGCTGATTTTAAATTATATCCTTTTAATGGGAGTGGTTTATTTGCTTAGAAGCTTTTTTGATTTATTTATGGATTTAAATGAACTAATTATTGAAAGACAATATGTGTTTATTAGTTATTTGATTTCATTTGTTACCATTCTTGTTGTTAGATTTAATTTAACAAAGGTTGTTGTGGTAAAACCAAAAATAGCCATCCTTGGATTTACCCCTATGGGATTGCTTGTTCAAAAAGGACTGCTTAATAAATTTGGCCCTGAAATTATTAAAAACATAACATTTTATGACGAGAGAGAGAATGTAAGACATACTTATATTACTAAAGCTCAGATTAAACATGATGTAAATGAATTACTTTGCCAGGCTCAAAATAACGAAATAGATGAAATTTATATTGCGTTGCCTTTAGTTGCAAAAGAACGAATTCAGCGTTATTTGAAAATATTATCTGATACGACAGCCGATATCATGATTATTCCTGATTTATATTCTTATAAGTTGTCAAGTTTTCAGTTGAAAAGCATAGGTGGTGTTCAAGCATTTAATGTGTTTTATTCACCATTTGAAGGTGTTGGTGGTTTTATTAAACGCACTATTGATATCGTTATTGGCGGTTTGATTGTTTTATTAATTTTACCTGTTATGGCGTTGATAGCTATCGGGGTTAAATTGAGCTCACCAGGACCTATTATTTTTAAACAAGACCGATATGGATTAGGTGGTAAAAAAATCAAGGTATGGAAATTTCGTTCAATGAAGGTGATGGAGAATTCAGATGTTGTCACTCAAGCAACGAAAGGTGATCCCCGCGTAACCAGATTTGGTTCATTTATTCGAAGAACATCACTTGATGAACTACCTCAATTTTTTAACGTGTTACGAGGCACTATGTCTATTGTTGGGCCAAGACCACATGCCGTGTCACATAATGAAGAATATCGTAAAATTGTCGACCACTATATGATTCGCCATAAAGTTAAACCGGGTATTACAGGTTTGGCTCAAATTAAAGGTTATCGTGGTGAAACTGACACGCTCGATAAAATGGTTAAGCGTGTCGAATATGACATTCAATATATGCAAAATTGGACACCAGTAGATGACTTTAAAATAATATTTTTAACGATTTTCAAAGGTTTTGTAAGTGAAACTGCTTATTGATATTGTCAATGCGTCGATTAATTAAAATAAATAGCAGATTTCGTTATATCTGCTATTTGTTGTTTATTTTTAGTGCTTTTCCTTCTTATGGGGAGTTTGCTTCAAATACACACATCGATCCTTTGGGTATTGAATATCAATCAGATATCAATGTTGAATATGGTTCGAATGATAATATCTATTATCAACATGATGATAATATAGAAAGTTCCGATTATTATTCAATAAAACCTGAATTTTCAATGGCAGGACAACATGACACAAAACAATTTTATATATTTTATCAGGGTGATTATCGTTCCTATGATAACCAAGATTTAGGTGATAACGACTATGATGATCATATGCTATTTGCAAATTTCAAATGGCAAATGGGAATCCGACATCGAATTGATTTAACTGGTATGTATAATTTAGGGCATGAAGCTAGAGGTACTGGTGTCACACAAGGATTTTATTTTAATCGAAATCCTAGTGGTGATGAAAATCAAGCTGTTTTTTCTGATTTTAATGTAGATGGCAATGTAAATAATAAATCAAGTAATATCTCGACTAAATACATTTATGGAGCAGAAAAAGCAAAAGGGAACTTAATATTTGAATACCAAAGAAATGAGTTGAGCTATGACCTTGAATCTGACTATACCGATCTTTTTAAGAAGTATTTAAAAAATGAAGAGTTTGTAGAAACAAGATGGATTTTTGATTTCAGGCATCAGGTGACAGATCGCAGCCGTTTTGACTACATTTTCATGTATAAGGATTTCGATTATCTTGATAATGAAAGAGATAATCAGCAGTACATTGCAGAAGTATCATACGTAGGTCAGCTGACAGGAAAGTCAAAAGTCGAAGCGAGTGTTTACTATTTAGACAATGAATTATCTGAACGTGCTGATAAAAGTTTAAACTGGTATTTTATGTATCAATGGAAACCAGTTAAGCACTCTAGGTTTGAATTGAAATCTCTAAGTGAGGTTAAAGAAGCTGATAATACTGGAGATTCAGTCCATTCCTATACCAATAGCTTAGAGTGGGAACATGAGTTTTTAGGGCACATTACAACCAATATTATGTACACACGTATTCACCATACTTATGAAATTAAGGATAATGAAGAAACATATGATACTTTAATGATGAGTGCTCGTTACTTATTTAGAAAAGATATTGAATTCACACTTTCTTATACATATTCTTTATACAGCAGTGATGATGATGGTGATCCTGTGTTTATAATTGACAAAGAATACGAACGAAATTTGGGCTACAAGCAGAATATAATTTCATTTGGCATAAAGGTAGGGATCTAGAATGCTAAGAAAATACTTCTTGATTTTTTGTGTATTAACATTATCGCTGTTTCATTTTTCTACTTTTGCTGAAAATAAAAAAGAAGAACATAGCAATTACCGTCTAGGTATGGGAGATCAGATTCAGATAATCGTTTATAATGAAGAAGATTTAACAATGAAGTTGCGCATTGATGAAAGTGGAACAACAATATTCCCACTAATTGGTGAGCTTGTTTTAAGAGGTAAAACGCCTAACGAATTGGCTATTGAAATTCGTGATCGCCTTAAAGATGGTTATATTATAAAGCCAATGGTAACGGTTAATATGCTTGAATTTGGACCTTACTATGTATCAGGTGAAGTAAAAACACCTGGTAGCTATGAATTTCAGCCAGGCTTGACTGTTGAAAAAACGATCGCAGTTGCTGGTGGATTTACTGATAGAGCAGATAGGGATGATATCACTGTTCGTCGCTCTACTGGAAAATTGCTTGAGGAAGTAAAAGATACGGAAGTTATATACCCTGGCGATATTATCACCATTGGTCAAAGTTTTTTCTAAATTTTAGGTTTGTGAATGAAGTCATTGTTTGTAGAAGATGAAAAAAAATTAGAAAGCATCATTGATTTTTCGCGTTTATATAAATCGCTAAAGAAGAATTGGTGGAAAATCATACTGTTTTCAGTTTTAGTGACAAGTGCTTCACTTCCTTTCATTTTATGGATGACACCAAAATATCAAGCATATTCTACAATTTTGCTAAAAGATACTTTAGCAAATTCAACTACGTTTGAAAAAGCGTTACCTATTGATTCTACTCGTGCGCAATATTACGAGACACAGTATGAACTAATGAAATCTAGAGCTTTGGTCTCTAACGTTGTTGATAAACTTAAATTATACAATGAAGCTGAATTCATCGGTAAGCTTCCGATCTATGACAAAAACTTTGCGGAAAGAAACGAACTCAGTATTCAGTATGTTTATGAGCATATGAGTATACTTCCAGTGCGTAAAACTCAGATGGTAGTCATTGGTTTCGAATCGGTTGATCCAAAAATGTCTGCAAATGTTGCAAACGGGATAGCGGAAGCGTTTATTGATTATTCTATAAGTGATAGTCAAGATACTAATAAAGATGTGACTTCATTTCTAAAAAAACAAGTTGCAGATCTGCAAGCAAGTTTGAATAAAAAAGAAGCAGATTTAAATCGATTTTTAAAAAATGAAGATCTCATCACTTTTTATGGAGTTGATGGATTTCAAACTAAACAGCTCTCATTACTAACAGAAGATCTTGCTCAAGCAAAAGCTGAACGAGTTAGCTTACAGTCTATCTATAATACTGTTTCTAAGTATAAAGCGAATCAATTAGCTGATTTACTTGCTATACCAGATATTTCTCGTCATCCAAATATCGAAAATATTCGACAACAATTGATCGAACAGCAGACGGTAATTTCCGATCTGGAGAAGAGATATGGTCCTAAACATGAGAGAGTGATTCAAGCACACGCTCAACTTTCGATTTTAGACCGTCAAGCTAATGTCTTAATTCAAGAAGTTGCACAAGGTATACAAGAGCAATATAAAGCGGCGGCTTTTAAAGAAGAACAGTTACGCTTAGCTGTACAAAAGCATGCTGGTGATTTTCAACAATTAGGCGTGAAAAAAACACGATACGATAATATGGTTGATGACATTAACCATACTCGTAGTTTATATAATCAGCTATTACAACGTATGAATGAGATTCAAGTAGACAATCGCTTTACTGAATCAACATCTAAAATAGTTGATTTGGCACAGGTTCCAAAACTACCAACTAAGCCAAATAAAAAATTATTAATTGCAGTTGTTACTATCATGTCTTTATTATTAGCATCCATGTTTGTTTTGTTTTTCGCTGCCTTGAACAATAAAATATTAACAATAATAGACTTGAATAAACGATTAGGCCTAACTGTATTAGGCGAAATTAAAAATTATAAAACACCAGATTCTTCGTTAATAGATATGTTGGATCATCCTGTTAAATATTCACATCTTGATGAAACCATGTTAGCGATGAGAACGGAATTATTGTTGTTGGACACTACGGATAAATTGATTTCGCTTATATCTACTAATGATGGGGAAGGGAAATCTCTTGTTACAGGCTTAGTTGCTAAAAGTTTATCAATTGACCATAAAGTACTTGTAGTAGACCTTAATTTATCTTCTTCTGAGTTAACTTCTAAATCCTTTAAACTTGGTAATAATCAAGGTTTGCTAGATGTTATCTATCGAAATGTTGATTTTAATGATGTAATTCATAAGACAAAACATTTTGATTTTCTTCCAATAGGTATCGTGAAGAGTGATATTCCTCCTGTGGTGGTTTTATCACAAACAAAATTAAAAGTTCTTTTTAATGAGCTCCGACAATATTACGATTATGTATTTATTGATTCACCTTCGATTTTAGATAATCAAGAAATTCATCTAATTCAGAAGTTTATAGATGCAGGGATATTAGTTGTTGAATCTAATTCAGCACCATCTCCTGTTGTTGTTTCTGCTTTGAATAAAATTAAGAATGTAAAAGTGTTAGGTGGTGTTTTAAATAAGGTTGATGACAAGTTTCTTGAAATGAAAATAAATATAAGCAAACCAGCAGCAGTTAAGGATATGGTTTTATGAGTTTAATTAAAGGGGCTTCAATTATTGGTGCTTCCTCAGTTATTTCACAAGGATTCGGAGCTTTAACCATTTTGGTGTTGTCTTCAAAATTTGGGATGGCAGAGGTTGGTAACTATGCTTTGAGCTTAAGTATTGTGATGATAGGGGCACAGTTTTCTCTTTATGGTTCGCATTTTTTATTACCAAAAGTGAGTGATGAGCAAGTCGGAGAGACAATTGTTTTTTGTTTTCTGCAGTCATGGATTGTCAGCGCCGTCTATATGTTCGCAGTAAGTTTCTTCTTTTCATTGCCTCTTATTGCCATTTATATTCTGGTTGCCAGTTATTCTATGATGGTGATCTCTGAATATATGTTCTTGCGCCATAAAAATTTTAATACACTAGCTATTCAGCGTATTACTGTTCCTCTTATCGTTTTCTTGGCCTTGTTTACCTCAGGTAAAATCGATAAGTTTTATACATATTGGGCTATTGGCCATCTTGTTCTTATTGTGCTTTGGCTTTATTACGGAATTGGTTTTAAACAGTTCAAAGCAAAAGACTTTACGCTTAAAACTCAATTCGGTGTATTGAAAAGAAACAAAGAACATTTAACCAGAATTGGTACAGCTGAAGTTGTTGCAAATGCAAGCTTACAGTTACCAACGGTATTAATTAATTATTGGTTCAGTCCATTAGTTGCCGGTTACTTTGCGGTAGTAAACCGCTTTTGTTTATCGCCAGTTTTAATTCTTGGCCAATCAGTGCGTAACTATACTTTCTCTAAATGGTCTGAAGATTATCGTAATAACAACTTTAACTTTGCGGAGTTTAAACAAGTTCGATTGTTCTTGCTTGGCATTGCGTCATTAACGGTAGCTGGCATTTATATTTTCTATCCGTTAGTGACAGAGTACTTCGGTAATCAGCAATGGATGGAATCTGTTACTACATCGCAATTAATGCTTCCTTATGTGTTTGCTATGCTAGCTTTTGTTCCATTAACCGTAGTCGAATTGATATTTGGCACACCTAATTCATTTCTTAGAATTCAGTGTGAACAGCTAACAATAGTATTTATTTCTTTTGTTATTTTACCTTTAACTTATCTTGATTATTCAACGTCTTTATTAACTTTTACCGTTTTAACGGCATGTCGCTACTTTATGGTGTATATGAAAATTAATAAAAATGCGGTTAAATTAAGAGATAAGCAAAGTTAATATGAATACGGGGCTTGTTTTCCAAATTTATGTATTTGTTACACTTGTTTTAAGTGGAACTGCTCAGTACTTTACGGATATACAAGCTTTCCTTTGGTTGCCTTTTTTATTGACTGGTGCTTTATTTGGGTTTTTACCTTTAGTTACTCGTTATAACTTTAATGAACTCGATTATGTTGAAATAAAGGTACTTATATTATTTTGTGGTTTCATTACTTTAGCTCTGATTCCATCGTTTTTACAAGTTGGTATAAAGTCAACAATAGCTGGTGTGAAAAATGGTATAGGTATCTCATTATTATTACCATGTTTATTGCTTGGCTTTTGTCGGTCACCTCAAATCTATCATGTTTGCCAAAAGTTTTATTGGGTGTTTTATGCTCAAATTCCTTTGGTTGCATATCAAGCTTTAATTGTTGTACCTGCACGTGTGGCAATGATGGGCGAGATGGACTCTTGGGATTCAGTTGTTGGTACTTTCGGCGGAAGTATGGTGGCAGGTGGTAATGGAGCTTCGATGGGGCTTTTTTGTTTGCTTATCATGATGATGAAACTATCTGAGTTTAAACATGGTGTGGCGACTTTGAAGTCAGTCATTATTCATATACTTATTGCTTTAGCTATATGTGTTATTGCTGAAGTTAAATTTGTAACCCTTTTATCGCCGTTTTTCCTTTTAGCTACTTTTATTCGAGGTAGTTATGTAAAGGAAGTAAGAGTCATTAGTGCAAAAATGATCATGGTGTCCTTACTTGGTATTTTTTGCTTATTAATGTTGATGATAACCATCTTAGCTTTAGCCTTCTCGACAAACACTCAGGCTAATATGAGCATTTTGGACATTTTCCTTGATAACATTGGCTACATTTTTGATCCTAACTTAGTTGTAGATGGTTTAGATGGAAACTTAGATGAATTAGGGCGATTAACCGCTTTGGCTTTTTGGCTACAGCATTCAGACACATTAGGTATTGTAAGCCAGTTGTTTGGTTATGGTCTAAATAGTTCCAATGCCGGTGGTGCTGATCCTGGTTTCTTAGCTAGATATTTTAATTTAGCTATAGGTTCAACAGCATTATCAATTTTTTTATGGGAAGTGGGGTTAATTGGAACTCTTCTATTAATGACGATTGTCATGATAATTGTGCGAAACTCACAGCCAAAGCCAATGTTTTCAAAAAATGACCTTTCTGAAGCTGATATCAAGCTACTGGCATATCAGCCAGCATTTATTGGCTTTATTTATGCGGGGTTAATTACTTTACCTTATTCGCCATTACTAGCACTAATTCCCGTTTTTCAATTTCAATTTTATTTTGCTCTTGGGGCGCTTTTGATTATTCGGAAAGCCACCTTACTAAAAAAAGAGGCCATATATGCTTAAAACAATCAAGGCAGAACTAAAACTAAATTCAAGTATAACTGCAAAGCTATTTATTCTGAATTTCAGATTGGCTTCTTTAGTTTATACAAAAGGTGGTTTGTGTAAGGTTTTTTTGATTAATATTATATTGTTGAAATTTTTAAAGTTCTTTTGTGGCTTAGATATCTCACCAAAAACCAGAATTGGTGCAGGATTAGTTCTATTTCATCCACAAAATATTGTAATTAATAGCGATAGTATTTTAGGTGATAACGTCATGTTAAAGCACAATGTGACGATTGGTAATAAAGTGAATACAGAAACTGGTCAGCATGTGTCTCCAGTGATCGGTAATAATGTTGAATTAAGTCCTGGAGTAGTCATCTTAGGTAATGTAAGCATTGGTGACAACGCTATTATCGGTGCGGGTGCTATTGTGGTGAAAGATATACCAGTAAATAGTGTTGCAGTAGGGAACCCAGCTAAAGTCATTAAGGAGTTATAAGATGACAATTCGAGTAGTTAATTTTGTGCCAGAAGAATTGCCATCTTATCGTCCAGATGTTGATGTCTTATATTCTAAAGAACTGCCCAAGCAGGGTGTACATACTACGATTTTTGGCATGCCACTTGAGTCTAATGTTGATATTAAAGGCCAAGATACGCATCTGTTAACAAGTAAGAAAACCAGCAATCGGCACCTTGATTCTTTGGTTTACTTCTTCCAATCAGCAAAACTTGCATTTTCTGCCAAAAAACATCAATTCAATCTAATTCAGGTCCGTGACATGGTGTGGGTTGGTCTGATGTGTCTGATCATTTCGAAATTGATCAAGTTACCAATGACCTATTGGGTCTCTTTTCTATATGCAGAAAGTAGAACCATGAGAGCAAAAGATAAAAATGAAAATATTCCTAAATGGAAGCGCCCAATAATTTTATCTAGAGGTTTATTAGAAGAGTTTGTTATTTATAAAATCATTCTTCCTCACGCCGAGAGAGTATATGTGCAAAGTCATTTTATGATGGATTACATGCATACGAAAAAGAATATTCCTATTGATAAAATGCTTGTTGTGCCAATGGGTGTGGATTTTGAAAAGATTGATGGTTTTTCTGAGGTAATGGCACAAAAAGTGGAACAGTGGGGTAATGCACCTGTTGTTGGTTATTTGGGGAGTTTAGATCGCCTAAGAAAACTTGAAACCATTATTGATGCTTTTTATCAAGCTAAACAGTCAGTACCTGAATTGAAATTATTATTTGTTGGTGACTCAGAAGTACAGATGGACCGAGATTTTTTACAAAAATACGCAGAAGACCTTGGTTTAAAAGATGACTTTTATATCACCGGCTGGATAGCAACGCAGGAAGCTTGGGCCTACCTAAAAGGTGTTGATATGGTTATTGGTTTTATGAATCGCGGTTTGTTGTTAGATGTATCGACACCTACCAAAGCCATGGAATATATGGCGTTGAAAAAACCAATGATATGTAATGACTCACCAGATCAACTTTTTGTTGTTACAGAATCAAATTGCGGACGAATTACTGATGGAAGCAGCGAGTCATATGCTGAGGCTATCGTTGGTCTCGTCAAGCAACCAATGGCTCAACCTGAGTTAGATAGAGGTTTTGAATTTATTAGATCTCAGCGTTCATATGAATGCATTGGACAGATGGTTTCAAAAGATATTTTCAACGTAATCAAACAAGACCGAAAAGGGATGCTGTAATATGAAGATTTTATTTGTGAATAAGTTTTTTTTCCCTCACGGTGGAGCTGAAACGGTTTTTTTTCAAGAAAGATCTATGGCTGAAGAGTCTGGTTATCAAGTTATTGATTTTTCAATGAAGCATGAGAAAAACTTGCCTTCAAAACAGTCTGATTTTTTTGTTGAAAACGTCGACTATCATGGAAAGCATTCCGTTTTAGATGATATAAAAATTGCGATCAACTTCATTCACAACCAGACTGCATGTGAGCAATTTGAAGCATTATTAAAGAAAGAGCAACCGGATATTGTTCACTTCCATAATATCTATCACCAAATAACACCATCAGTGATTGGAATTGCAAAGAAATATGGCTGTAAAACGGTGCTTACTGCACATGATTATCGTGCCGTTTGTCCGAATTACAGTATGCTTGCCGGTGGTGAAACAATCAATTTAGATGCCATTTCTGGTCGTTATCTCAACTTGTTTGGTTATCAATGGCAAAATGGTTCTTGGCCGAGAAGTTTTTTACTTGCATTAGAAACCTTCTACCATCGTCTAAAGAAAAGCTACGAGAATTTGGACGCATTTATCGCTCCGTCTGAATTTATGAAATCAATGCTTCAGAAGCAAATTAAGTCTGTTCCTGTACATGTAATCGTCAATGGAATTGATACTTCACAGACAGAAATTGGTACCGACAATGGCTATTTTCTTTTTTGTGGAAGATTGATGAAAGAAAAAGGTATTGAAACTTTAGTTAAGGCTCATCAAAAATTAAAAGGTTTGGCTCCGCTAAAAGTACTTGGTACTGGAGAATTATTTGATGAGTTAAAACAAGAATATCCGGATGTTGATTTTCTAGGATTCCAAACAGGCGAAGCTTTAATTGAGATGATTAAGAATGCCAAAGCAGTAATCGTTCCCTCTGAATGGAATGAAAACTGTTCAATGTCTGTTCTTGAAGCAATGAGTTATGGGAAGCCAGTGGTAGGGGCAAAAATAGGCGGTATTCCTGAACAAATTTCTGATGGAGAATCAGGCTTATTATTTGAACCGGGCAATGTGGATGATTTAGCAGAAAAGCTCAAGGTTTTAGCGGATAACCAGGAACTGGTTCAGCAAATGGGAATAAAAGCGAGAGAAAAATTAGTTGCTAAATATTCCCTAGAAAAACATAGGGCTGAGTTAATAACTTTGTATGAAAGCCTTCTAAATAATGATTAAAGGAATGTTGTAATGGATAAATCAATCGTTGTTCTTGGTACCAGAGGCATTCCAGGTGTTCCGGGAGGAGTTGAAGCTCATTGTCAATCTCTTTATCCGATTCTGGCGCAAAAATACAATTTAAATATTCAGCTAATTGCTCGTCAGCCGTATGTGCCATATTCAGAAAGTGAGTATAATGGCGTAAAACTGAAGGCGCTTCCAACGGTAACGAACAAATCACTGGAGGCTCCAGTTCACTCGTTACTTGCCGCATTTTATGCGATCTATAAGGGTGCTGATATTGTTCATGTTCATGCTATTGGCCCAGGGTTAGTCACGCCATTGCTGCGTCTATTTGGCAAAAAAGTGATTTTTACTCATCATAGCCAAAACTATGATCATCAGAAGTGGGGGAAGTTAGCAAAATTTATTCTTCGTTTAGGTGAGAAATTTGCAATCAAGTATGCTTCTGAGGTTATCGTTATTTCTGATTTTATGCAGAAGTTAATGCAAGAAAAGTATGGCCGAGATGATTGCCATTTGATCTTTAACGGTGTGCATTCTCCACAGTTACCAGAACAGCAGAAGGTTGATGAGTATTTAGAAAAATATCATCTTAATTCAAAAGGTTATATTGTTGCTGTTGGTCGTTTTTCTGCTGAGAAAGGTTTAGATGTCTTGATTGATGCCTTTGCACAATACAAGACGGATAAAAAGCTTGTTTTAATTGGTGATGCTGAGCATGCTACTGAGTACAGCGATATGATCAAAAATAAAGCATTAGAATTAGATAATGTAATCTTAACGGGATTTTTATCGGGAGAAGAGTTGAGCAGCCTTTTTTCACAGGCTGATGGATTTGTGTTGCCTTCATATAGTGAAGGAATGCCTATTGCATTGTTAGAAGCAATGTCTTTTGGTTTACCTGTACTCGTGAGTGATATTCCTGCCAATAAAGCAATCCACTTACCAGATGAATGCTACTTTCCATGTGGCGACAGTAAAGAATTAAGAGACCAATTACATTTAATCGTAGATCAAGACAGAGCAGACTATAGTGATTACCTAGCCAAGTATGATTGGGAATTGATTGCTAAACAAACGTATGATGTTTTTTTAAAGCAATCATAAAATATATTCTTGTAGAAAGGCTTAAGTAGTGTCGAACAAATACACAGAAGAACAGCAACAAATTATTAACCGTACAATGCGTGCGGTGCCGGAAGGAATCAGAGAGTCTTTAAATGAAGAACAAATCGAAGCAATAGAAAGAGCGATTGCTGTAAATAATGTTAGAGGTGATCACTATGTTGATTTCCGTCCAACATTTGGATTCTTTAGATGGCGTTATTATGCTGTATTCTTACTTGGTAAAGATAGACGTAAACCAGGTACAAGGAAATCTTCAATTTCAATAATGATTAAAACTGTTATATTTATGGTTTTAGCATTTTTCTTGTTTTCATTGGCTGTTTTATCCATGTACTTAATAAAGTCAGCCTTAGGTATAGATATATTCCATAATTTCTCGTTTGGTGTATGGGATTACTTTAAAACAAACGTATTTACTTGGTAGCGGAGAAGTTGTTTTGCTATTTAGAAAAGATATAAATGGGCTTAGAGCTGTTGCTATACTCGCAGTATTACTATTTCATTTTCAGCCTAATTTGATCCAAGGTGGGTTTGTTGGGGTTGATGTTTTTTTTGTTATTTCGGGCTTTTTGATGACTTCCATCATCTTTAGGGGCTTAGAAAATAATGACTTTTCCATTTTAAAATTTTATATCGCTAGGGCGAACCGAATTATACCTGCTTTGGCGGTGCTATGTTTTGTTCTGATTGTGTTTGGGTATCTAGCATTAAATGAACTAGATATGCGAGCTTTAACTAAACACATTGCAAGCAGCCTTGGCTTTTTATCTAACCTTGTTTATTGGAATGAATCTGGTTATTTTGATGCGGCTTCAAAAGAAAAATGGTTATTGCATACATGGTCGCTTTCTGTTGAATGGCAGTTTTATATAGTTTATCCATTAATTTTAGTTATCCTTAGTAAGTTTTTATCATTAAAATCACTTAAATTGACTGTTTTATTTGGCTTTGTTGCAGGTCTGTTTGTATCAATTTTTCTTACATATCGCTCACCAAGTCTTGCTTACTATTTCTTTCCTGCTAGAGCATGGGAGATGATGCTAGGTGGCTTAGCTTATTTGTATCCAGTTAACATTTCAGAGACTAAAAGAAAATTCTCTGAATATGCAGGTTTGATTTTAATTTTATTATCATGTTTTTTATTATCTGAAAAACAATTATGGCCAGGCTATTTGGCTCTTTTGCCGACCATTGGTGCTTATTTAATTATTCAAGCACAAAAAAATGATGGTTTAATTGCTAGTAGTAACATTTTACAATTTTTAGGTCGTTCATCGTATTCTATCTATTTATGGCACTGGCCATTTGTTGTAGCCATCTATCATTTCTCATTAGCTTCCTTCTATGTTTATTTAGGAATTGTTGCTTCTATAATTTGTGGTTACTTGAGCTACCGCTTTATTGAAAGTTTTAAGTTCAATCGAGAATTCCCTAGTTTAATCAGCTATCTTGGATGTAAACCTATTTGGATGGTGTGCATTTTAGGTGTTATGTCTTCGGCTATGTTTATTAACTACACTAGATTATTGCATCAGATCCCAGATGAATATTATCAAATGGCTTCTTATGAAACGGGTTATTGTTTTGGATCTGGAGGTCCAGGCAAAAGCGATCAAAAGTTCTTAAATTGTTACCTTGGTAATAAGGATAAATCGACTGATATTTTACTTTATGGCGATTCTTTCGCTGGTCACTATGAACCAATGATAGATGAGGCGGGTAAAAAATTAGATCTTTCAATTCAATCTGTTACAACCAATTCTTGCTATCCTTCATTGACCAAGAATTTCCATCATGATCAATATCACGTTGGATACCAACAATGCATGTTAGATAGAGCTTATGTTCGTGAGAATATTAGTAAATTTAAGTATATTTTTGTATCAACACGCTGGGATGAATTCTTGGAAGGTTTCCAAAATACAGCAGATGAAGTTGATGATTGGATTGATTTTGCAATTAGCAAAGGGGTGACAGTGGTATATTTACCAAACCCAGATGTTTATCAAAAAAATGTAAGCAATGAATATATTTCATCTTTAATGGGTCATTATGATTTACCAAAAGATATGAAACTAAATGATACAAGTGTGAATTATACACGTAGCATTGAGCAGCATTTGAAACAAAAGTATGCAAACAATGATCATTTTGTCTATATCGATAGAGAAAAATTATTTACAGGTAATACATTTGAATATAAAGGTGAAAATGTAGCTTATTATTCTGATGATGGGCATTTATCTACATTTGCATCTAAAAATTTGGCTGATAAATTTATTGCTACAGGTGTCTTTCAATCTGTTATGAAAAAATGATTCATTTTAAAAATTAAGCTTTCTATTGGCCATGCATGACAACATGCATGGCATTTATTTTTTGGTGTCGTTTATGTTTAAAAAAAGTACGTTATCCGTATGCGTTGCTAGCGCATTGTTAGTATTAAATTTGTCAGCTTGTGATGGTGGTAGTGGAGGTTCTAGCTCTCATTCAGAATCTGGACAAGATTCTCGAACTCAATATGAAACAACAAATCCATTTGATTATATTGTGTCTAGTGATGATCCTAATGCACCACAGTGGAATCAAAGCTTGAATAATGGCACCGGTGGCTACGAGCCTAAAGCTGAAGATTCTCGTGAAGTCGTTGTATTAGACGACACTTTCAAAGTTGATGCTGGTGAAGAAAAGCATTTCGAAAATAAGATTATTTATATTCGAGCTACAGATGATCAGATTCATAAATTAGTCATCAATGGCACATTAAGTTTTACTAATTGCTTATTGCTGTGGGATCAAAATGTTGAAGAGCAGTTACCTTTTTATGTGACTGGATTAGGTCAACTTACTTTGACGAACTCTTATGCATTTTCTCATACAGGAAGTTGGATTGCCTGGAAATTTACAGGCAGTAGTATTGTTAATTTGGACCATTTTCAAGGAACCCCTTGGACAACGATAACTGATCAAGTTGAATATTCAGCCACTAATTATTCAACCGTTCATATGACGATTCTAAATGCTACCAATGGAGCGAGTGTAAAAGTCGATCAGTCACACAGTGTTTGGCTTGAAATTTATCCAATGTCTGGTGATAGCTCGATCGAATTGTCGAAAAATAATATATGGAATGATTTGAATTTGGATCAAATGTGGGCAAACACGACATTCGATATTGAAGATTCCTACATTTATGAACAAGATATCGCCCTAAGAGCCGATGTAAATTTAACCGTTGAAAATGCAACAGATGGTTTTGGGTTAGGTTGGGAAGTCAGCAAAGATTCGTTTGTTGGTTTATCTGATGAAAATCAATGTCTGTTTGATGGTTTAGGTGATCCTGCAGGTCGTGGAATGGGGGCTGTTTTGGAGGATAAAGAATGGCAATGTGGTAATAGTTCATTACATATTGTTAATTCTAAAATCTTAACTGCATGGCCAGACCTTTCAGATGATGTAAATTTGACGGTCACCAATTCATATCTCGTTGATCCAAGAATGTACGGCCAGAATTTATCAAATGTTGGGACTTATACGATAAAAGATTCAACAGCCGAAGCACCGATGGCTTTAACTGGTGGTAAGATGTATTTAGAAAATGTGAAAATTTTGAATACGTTAAATGTAAACGGAGCAAATAGTTTGATTCAGGGATATAAGGTAACCAGTTTTGATCCTCAAACACCTTATACTTTAAACACTTCTGATGGTGGTGTTTATCAAGAATTGACTGAAGCTTTATAAACATAAACATAAACATAAAAAAACTGTGAAGCATGACTTCACAGTTTTTTTTATATAAGAGTTTTTAAAGTTAGTTAGGTTTATTTAGTCTTATTTTGAGCCGATTTTATCTCTCGCTAATAGCTGAGAAATCATTACTAAAACCAAAGAAACAACCAGCATAACCGTTGCAAGCGCATTCACTTCTGGTGAAATGCCGACTTTTACCATTGAGTAAATCTTCAACGGTAGAATTTCGTAGCTTGGGCCGGTTACAAATGAACTGATGATCACGTCATCCAAAGACAAGGTGAAACTTAACAGCCAACCTGCAGCAACAGCAGGCTTAGCAAGTGGTAGAATGATACGTTTTAGAATGATCCATTCGCTTGCACCTAAGTCTTTTGCCGCTTCTAACATCTTCACATCAAAACCTTTCAAACGGCTGTAAACTGTCACCACAACAAATGGTAAGCAGAAAGTGATGTGAGAAATTAATAGCGTTAACAAGCCAAGTTCGAAACCAATCACTAAGAATAAAGCGAGTAGGGAAATCGCCATGACAATATCTGGCGACATCATTACTACAAACAATAATCCGTTAACTGCGCCTTTACCTTTGAATTGGTAACGGAATAGGGCAACTGCGGTTAAACTACCGATGATGGTTGCAACCGTTGCAGAAAATACCGCAACAGTGATCGAGTGACCTGCAGCTTGGATCAAACTGTCGTTATTCAGTAATTCTCCGTACCATTGCGTAGTGAATCCACCCCATTTAATGCCGAATTTACTGGCGTTAAACGAGTTCACAATCAACACAATGATTGGTAAATAAAGGAATAAGTAAACAAGGCCCAAAAAGCTTGATGATACAAATGATCCGCTTGTGGATTTTTTCATTAATCTAGCTCCACTTTACGGTTAAGCAGTTTGCCTGCACGGTAATAAGCATAAAGCATTAACGCCATCACAAGGGTTAGAGCAATACTGGTCGCCGCACCAAATGGCCAGTCACGCGCATTCAGCACTTGGCTCTTAATTACGTTACCGATTAATAGGTTTTTTGCACCACCTAATAAGTCTGAAACATAGAACATGCCCAATGCAGGAAGTAGTACCAATAAACAGCCACCGATAATACCCGGCATGGTTAAAGGCAAAATCACTTTCATCATGGTTTGCACTTTGTTTGCGCCTAGGTCACGTGCTGCTTCAATATAAGTGCGGTCGAGTTTTTCAATCGCAGAATACAAAGGCAAAATCATAAACGGCAGCAAGATGTAAACCAAACCAATCATCACGGCGGTTTCGGTGTACATAATGCGCAGTGGATGTTCGATTAGACCAATCGCCATTAAGCTTTTATTCACAATGCCTTGTGTGCCTAACACGATTTTTAAACCGTAGGTACGGATCAAGGAGTTTGTCCAGAAAGGTACAATCACCATAAACAGCATGAAAGGGCGTACTCTTTCTGGCATTTTCGCCACGATATAAGCAAATGGATAACCAATGATTAAACACAAACCAGTCGCCACAATCGCCATATAAAGTGAGTGCCACATTACTTTGGCGTAAAGTGGATCAAGCAGGCGAGTGTAGTTGCTTAACGTAAAAGTTAGGTCGATCAGGTTTGCTTCATCACGCGTTAGAAAACTGGTGATGATGATCATCAAGTTAGGAATAAATACAAACAGCATCAGCCAAGATACAATCAAGAGCACAATGCTGTTTTGAAGATTAAGCTTCTTCATTGGCCTTACTCGTTATCTTCTGAACTTGAAGTGGCAGGTTCGTCATGCTGAAACACATCGTCGTTATCACCTTGTGTTAGCACCACTTCCCAGCTAGGAACCCAAGTAATTGACACTTTCTGACCAATAGAGTGATCTACATCAGGATCATCTTCGTTGAAGAATTCACTAACCATCACACGCATGCCTGATTCTTCCAACTCCACAACAGAGTCTAGTGTCATACCTTTATAAGTACGTTCAGTAACGTGACCAACAATACCAAAATCTTCAGATTCTTTAATTTCTTCAATTCGAATATCTTCAGGACGAAGAAGAACATTAAGATGTTGGTCCGGTTGGATTGGCTTGTCATAGCAAACAGAGCAAGGCACGCCTTCGATCAGTGCAGTAATGGTTTTTTCATCATTACGCTGAACCACTTTGGCATCAAAGGTGTTGATTTCGCCGATAAAGCTCGCCACAAACAAGTTTTTCGGATCTTCGTAAATTTCTTTTGGTGAGCCATCTTGCTCGATCACACCGTCACGCATTACGATAATGCGGTCAGACATAGAAAGCGCTTCTTCTTGATCGTGGGTCACGAAAATAAAGGTGATGCCAAGTTTGCGCTGTAGTCGTTTCAATTCAAGCTGCATTTGTTTACGCAGTTTGTAATCAAGTGCAGAAAGAGATTCATCAAGCAAAAGCACTTTCGGTTTGTTGACCACAGCACGGGCAATAGCGATACGTTGTTGTTGACCACCTGATAGCTGATGCGGTTTACGTTGTGCCATGGCTTCTAAGCGTACCATTTTTAATGCTTCATCAACGCGAGTATCAATTTCGCTTTGTGGCACTTTTTGCATACGCAAGCCGAAAGCCACGTTTTCAAACACGGTCATGTGTGGGAAAAGGGCGTAACTTTGGAATACGGTATTAACGTGTCTCTGTTCTGGCGGCAGATCGGTGACATCTTCATTGGCTAATAAAATTTGACCAGAATCTACACTCTCAAAGCCGGCAATCATTCTTAAAACGGTGGTTTTACCACAACCTGAAGGGCCTAGAATCGTTAAGAATTCACCGTGATTGACATTAAGATTTAAGTTTTCGATGATCGTCTTACCATCAAAACTTTTACTAATACCGGTTAACTGAATAACGGTAGAAGTACGAGTAGCTTCAACATTCAATTTCTGTATTTCTCCCAAGAAAGCACAGATGTACTAAAAGACACATTAAGACACAAAATTTTGAGCGCGAATCATAGTCGCCATTGGCTCGAATTCCTAGCTTTTTTCTACGCAATTTTAAAACTTTTTGTTCATTTTACGCAGTCATTATTGTCTATTTATTAATCGGGTTCAAAAAAGATTCAAGTAACCATGATAATTCCTTATAAATCAGTGGTTTTTGTTTGAAATGAAATCTATGAATGTTATCCACTTCAAATTGTGGCAAATAGAAATAAGGTGAACTCGCATATTCGTTTTGCTTCAGTATAATGTCGAGCTTAAATGCCTAATTTAGAGTGAATGGATAATCCCGCAAATGAGCAACGACCAGCAGAATAACGATCACAAAAGCAACGAACCAACAAACCAAGAACCACTTCCTACCGATTTTAATGTTGGCGGCACGATTGAAACAGCTCTCAGCGGTCAATATAAATTGAAATCAGGTGACATCATTAAAGAAGCATGGAAGTTGACTATTAGTCATTTTTGGTCGTTTTCGCCAACGATTGTTTTGCTAGTTGCTTTGCAGATTGTGATTTTTATGATTGCGCTAAAAATGCAACTGGGTGATCCAACGGTCTTATTAGACTTCGTTGATGGTAGTTTGGATGAATCTCAGCTCGAAAACATTATTAACGCAATTATGGTGTCGAGCTATAGCTACGAAATCATTAGCGCACCTTTATATGCGGGCGTGTGTTTAATGGCAATGGCTCATGCAACAGGCTTCAAAACCAAAACCAGTCATATAATGAAAGGGTTTCAATTCACACTTCCTGTAATGCTAGTCACTTTAATGGGCTTGGTTCTACAGGGTTTAGCTGGAGCGATTCTTCCAGTTCTATCTTTATATTTTACAGTGACGCTCAGCCAGTCGGTCTTTTTAGTGTGTGAAAAACGTATCACACCGATGCGCGCGCTATTTTTGTCATTTAGATGTGTGAACAAAAAATTCATGACGGTAGCCGCAGTCTTTGCGCTTATCGCTGTGCTTTGCGTTTTCGCTATGCTTTTCTACGGTATCGGTATGATTTTCGTTCTGCCATTCCTTTTCCATGTTAAAGGCATTGTTTATCGTGAAATGTTTGGTATCCGCATGCGAGTGATTTCTCATAACGGTACACCGCCGACACCACCAAGCAATCAAAATGGCAATACGACGTTTTTTGATGCGTAAAGTTGTAGTGTTCAAACAGGTGACAATATTTGGCTGACTAAACTTGCTGTTTAAACTCAGATTCAAAAGACGAGACATATATAAAGATAGAATATGAAAAATATCCATAAAGTAGCTTTACCATTAATGTTGTCTTTTGCTGCTTGTTTCTCGGTAGCGCCAATTCAGGCTCAAGAAGAAGCCCAAGATGCAACAGCGAACTTTGGATCTCAAACTGGGCAGCAATATGAATTCAGCTATTCTAAGTTGTATACACAATTAAAAAATAATTTGTCGGAAGGGCATCCTGATATTCGAGTCGGTTTCTTCTTTCAGGAAAGAGATACCAAAGAAACTTGTCAGATTGTTAAAGCTTGGATGTCGAAAGATAAGCACTACGAAGAATTTGATATTCCAGCCACGCAAGAATTAGTTGTTCCTTTGGATAATAACCTACGTCAAGTCGGTCCAACTGTGTATGCAAGTTTAGAGCATGGGAAGTCTTGTGATTTTGCTATGGTTGTAATGACCAAAGAACCTTTATCTGGCACTGTGACTTACCAGCAGATCCAATCGCTATTGCCGCAAATGAGTAAAATGTACCGCGATTTAGGGGGTATGTTCTCTCGTTGGTTTGCGCCTGATGTGATTGGGTTAACATTAGAGTTTTCTAATTTGGAAAAAGGTGAGATTCAGGTTTCCGACGGACGTACTATCCACATTCAAAACAATAGAGCTCAACTCTCGTTGTCTGATTTGCAAGTGGGGGATACCATCACTTTACCTGCATCGACGTTCCGAGTTCTTCCTTTATTAGCTCATGATTAACTATTGCTTCAAGACTAACTATTGGCTGATGATTAACTTGTTCTTGATATGAAATATTGATTTTTAAAATAGCAACATATTGCCATGTTGCTATTTTTTTAACAGGCACGTGAGATTTTGTTGCTTGTATGTGATGGTGTTGGTGTTTATTCCTATAAAACAAGCTTGCCTTCAATGTTAGGAATGAATTTTTTGACTTTTATAAAAAATTTATAAAAAAATTTTAAATTATATTTATATGATTAGCGTATTAAATTATTAGTTTGAGAATAATTGGAGTCAAAAATTTAACATCTGTATCTATTTTTATACAAGAATGGCTGAGGTTGTTATATGTATTTGTTGGTTTTTTGTTCACTTATAAATTAATTTTAAATGTGAAGTCTAATTGATACACTGTGGCTATGAATAATAAAGCCTATTGAATCCTAGGGTTTTAGCTTATAATGAACCACCATTATTATTTTTGAATATTTCTGCATGAAAGCTACTCGCTTAACGTTACGCACTGCAATTCTATTACCTTTATTACTTATCCTATTAGGTATGAGTTGCATTATTTACTATATTCAATCGACCGCATATCAAATGACGTTGAAAGACGTGAGTCAAAAAGAGCTAAGTACAATGGCTCTCTCGGTTCATTCGAATCTAAGTAATTTTTTATATCCAGCATTTATTGTTAGCTCAGCAATGGGACAGTCTATTCGTCATCAATTAAATGATAACGATTATGATTCATACAAAATTATTTCTTATCTGCACGATTTATATATCGACGTAAAAGACAAACTTCCTCAACTTGATACCTTGAATGTGGGTATTGAGGAAACTGGCTATTATTATGGCTATCGTCCTGAAAGCGATCAGTCTCTTTCATTGATTTTAAAAGATGAAACGACCAATGGCGACTTGGTGGTTTATGATGAAAGTAATCCAAATTCAAAAGATATTTATCGCGTAAAAGACTACAAAATGTTCTCGCGTCCTTGGTATGCGCCAGTGGCGATGAAACACAAACAAATGTGGTCAGAACCTTATATCAATAATGATGAAAAGCAGGATATTACGCTATCGGCACTTACTCCGATTATGGATGGTACGCAATTCTTAGGTGTAATTGCGGCTGATATTCGAATTTCAACCTTTAATAAATTCCTATCAGAGCAAAAGACAAAACATAATCGTATTGTATTTATCTTTGATGAAAATCAGCAGTTGGTGGCTCAGTCTTCAGATTTAAATCATGTGTTTTCTGAAACAGCTCCGGTGACGGATACCAACAGCCCAATGTCTATCACAGGTGGTCGCCGTACAATCTTTAATAGTACCGATCCAACCATTCAAAGCATGGCAAAAGCTTATCTGAAAGAAGGTCAGGCGAAAGGGCAAGTTTTTGAGTTTTCAAATGGTGAAGAAAAACAATTCGGCTTTGTTACCGCTTTTACAGATGACTATGGCTTGAATTGGAATATTGCGATTTCTATTCCTGAAGCACAAATCTTAACTAAATTGTCTCATCAACAGACTATTATGACTCGCTTATTGATTTGTGCGACAGTCATTCTGGCGATTTTGGGCTTTATCTTCTTAAGTAAATTAACGGCGCCGATCAGCCGTACTGCTAAAGCTGCTCGTCAATTGTCCAAACGTGAATGGACAACCATCCCTGAAGATGGATTTACTATTGAAACTCACACTCTGGTTGATTCATTCAACCAAATGGCAAAAGATCTGCAAACAGAATTTAATAATCAGCACGAACAGTTGGCGTATGATTCATTGACTCATTGCTATAGCCGTGAAGGTATTGCTGAAGCCGTGACAGAAAATGAAACCATTGA
This sequence comes from Vibrio sp., assembly GCA_047975485.1. Lineage (GTDB taxonomy): Bacteria > Pseudomonadota > Gammaproteobacteria > Enterobacterales > Vibrionaceae > Vibrio. The sequence goes on from JBKEDP010000041.1 coordinate 63,563, forward strand.
TGGTTATATTTTTGTACTGGCTTACGATAATTTCCGTGATATCAGTGACAGTCTTGGTTATACCAAGGGTGATCAGTTGTTGGTTAATATTGCTCAGACTCTTAAAAACGTGTGCCCAGACGATGCTTATCTTGCTCGCATCAGTGTGCATAAATTTGCAATTGTTGCGCCGTTTATGGATGAAGATACAAAGCAAGATTTTGTTAACACTATGCTTAATGCGTTTAGTAAGCCGGTTCAGTTAGATATTGAAAGTGTGTTACTGACTCCTCGCATTGGTTCTTGTAAAGCCGTTGGTAAGCCAGAAAGTGGCCAATGGATGCGTAAAGCAAGTATTGCATTAACTCATGCAATTAATATCCATACTAATGAATGTACTTATTCTGAAGAAATGGAAGAAGTGTCATTAAAACGCACACAAACCATTGTGCAGATCACGGAAGGTTTAAACAATGATGAATTTATGCCTTTCTATCAGCCGTTAATTGATTTAAAAACCAATACCATTGTTGGTGCAGAAGCGTTAGCTCGCTGGCAGTCTCCATCACAAGGTTTGGTTGCTCCGTATAAGTTTATTCCGATTGCTGAAGAAACGGGGTTAATTCATCAAATTGGTCATCAGATTTTGTTGAAATCTTGCCAAGATGCCAAAGCTGAAATCGAAGCGGGTCGCTGGCCTGAAGACTTCCATATGCATGTCAACGTGGCGGTGGCTCAACTTGCTTCTGAACAATTTATTTATGATCTGAAGCTGATCTTAGAGCAGACACAACTTTCACCGAAAAATCTAACTTTGGAAGTGGTAGAAAGTAGCATTATTGATGATAACCCGAACTTTATGAAGAACATTGAAACCATTCGCGACTTAGGTGTGGGTATTGGTATTGATGACTTCGGTACAGGTTATTCTTCGTTGGCATACCTGCAAATGCTGCCTTATGATTGTTTGAAGATCGACAGAACCTTTATTAATTCTTTGGACCAATCGAATATTAAAAACTCGATTGTGGCTGCAATCCTATCTATGACCAGAGATCGTAATATTACGATTGTGGCGGAAGGGGTTGAAACAGAAGAGCAATCTGAAATCTTGAAACTGCTGGAATGTGAACAGGCACAAGGCTTCTTCTTCGCACGTCCAATGCCTTTGCAAGATTGGAAGAAAAACTTCAAGCTTTAATCTCATCATCTGATAAAAAAGCCGCTAGTGAATGATTTCATTAGCGGCTTTTGAGTTTTTATACATTTGCGTTATACGATAGCTTTTATACGTTGGCTTTATCGCAGTTCTTTATATGTTAAGAACAATCTAGCATCGAATTCGAGTTGATGATAATCCGGTTCCATGTGACAACAAAGTTGGTAGAAGGCTTTGTTGTGTTCTTTTTCTTTTATGTGCGCCAATTCATGCACCACTAACATGCGTAGCAAAGGCTCTGGTGCATCTTTAAAAGTGGAAGCTATGCGGATTTCATTCTTCGCTTTTAATTTTCCACCGTGATTGCGCGATACAAAAGTGTGCAAACCTAGAGCGTGATTCACGATGTGGATCTTAGGATCGTAAATCACTTTAGAAAGCGGAGCTGATTTCTTTAAATAGCGATTTTTGATTGCCATGGTGTAATCGTACAGCGCTTTTTCCGAGGTAATGTCGTGCATTTCTGGATAACGCTTATTTACCCAAGTAGTTAGCTTATCTTGCTCAATTAGGGTTTTCACCTGAGACAACACCGCCTCAGGATAACCTTGTAAATATTTCAATGCTGCATCAGCCATTTCTTATTTCTTCTCTTACTTATTTCTTCTCTTTGGCTGCTGAGAATTGAGCTTGGCGTAAACGGTTTAACGCTGCCATCACGTCTAAGGTTCTTGGCTTAGCTAAATCACCGTTTTTCGGCATAAACTGATGCCAATTTCCATTAAGAGCATCATCAAATACTTTGCTAGGATTATTGTTCCATGCTGATTTTTCAATCCCAGCCTGTTGAGATAGTTGGAACCACAACCAACCGATAGCGTTCAATTCGCTGCTAGATTCAATTTGCTCTAACGCTGAAACATCAATGTGCTCATTACCAAAACGTAACGTATTCGTGCCTTTACCCTGAATGCGGAATTTACCGTCTGCCAATACTTTCTGTAAGCATGCGGTATTAAACGGGCGAGGCGAGTGCGCAACTAAAGGTGTTTCGGTTTCTTGAACACGTTGGCTCGGGTGCTGCTTAATTACTTGTTTTGCTTTTTCGGTTACATCGACCGCTTGGTAATCGTGCATTTGGATTACGGTATCTGCAACATCGAAGTAATCACCAGAACCACCCATAACGATAATGGAAGAAACGCCTTGCTCATCACGCAACTGACCAATGCGATCCACCAGCGGTGTAATTGGTTCATCACCTTTGCTGACTAATGCCTGCATGCGCTCATCACGGATCATAAAGTTAGTTGCAGAGGTATCTTCATCAATCAATAACGTGGTTGCGCCAGATTCCAAAGATTCTTGAAGCCAAGCTGCTTGTGATGTTGAACCAGAAGCATCTTGAGTTGAGAAATCGTTAGTGTCTTTACCCATTGGCAAGTGATTAATATAATTCGATAAATTCAAATGATGCACACAACGACCATCTTCAGCGCGGATTTTCATTGCCTGCGGATCAGTCACTATGTATTCACGTCCATCTTCAGGAATATGATCGTAAATAGAGCGCTCGATTGCTGTCAGTAAGGTTGATTTACCGTGGAAACCACCACCAACAATCAAAGTAATTCCTTTTGGAATACCCAAACCGCGCACTTTACCTTTGTGCGGTGTTTCCAGTGTAATGGCTAAAGATTCTGGCGCTTGGAAAGTCACGGCATCTTTCATTGGTAAATCACTGTCGCCTGCCAAACGAGGCAAAACACTGTTGTCAGCAACAAATGCCACCAAGTTATGCTCAGCCAGTTGATTGCGCAGTGCGACTTGATCTTCTACCACTTCACAATGCTTTTTCAGCGCATCGATATCAATTTCACGAGCCAGCGTTGCACGGCGGATCATTTTAGGCAGGTGGAAAGTCAGAATGTTTATCGCTTTCTTGCCTAAGATTTGGCGACCTTCTGCTGGTAAATTGACACGAAAACGCAGTTCAATGCCTTGTTCATCAAAAATTACCGCAGTGTGATCTAATACGCTTTGACCATTAAATGCCATATCAACACTGGCTTCAGGAATAGCTAGGTATGAAAAGTAACGAGCAAGATA
>JBKEDP010000057.1:0-30619 GCA_047975485.1 Vibrio sp.
AAATTGCGTAGGAAAAAGACTTGAGAACAAGGCAAAAAATTTCGATAAGTAGTTATTCTACAATCAAATTTTTTAACGCAGTTATCGAGGATTTTAACAAGCAAGGATGAGCAGATAATTAGTACGATTGGTATAACAAAAGCTAAAGGATTTCGAGGTGAAAAACAAACGCAGAAACACAATCAGAGAGAAAAGTTTTTAGAATGTGCTATTTTCAGCGTTAGAGAAGTTCATAAAGTGAGTTCATTTAAGTAACTAGCCCAAATGCACAAAGGAAATACGAATGTCTGTATGGAAGTCGACACAGCTAAGTCATCATTATCACCAATTGCCCAGTGCTTTTTATAAAGCGGTGCAACCGATGCCGTTGAAAAACCCGCATTGGGTTCATTGGAATCAGGCGTTAGCGAAAGATCTTAACTTGCCTGAAACGCCTAATAACGAGCTTTTAAATGCGTTTAGTGGTATCGAATTGCCAGAAGAATTCCAGCCGATTGCAATGAAATATGCAGGCCATCAATTTGGGCAATATAACCCTGAACTCGGTGATGGCCGTGGCTTGTTAGTGGCAGAGGTTCAATCTCAAAACGGTGAAACGTTTGATATTCATGTAAAAGGCGCAGGTTTAACGCCCTTTTCCCGACAAGGTGATGGCCGTGCAGTTTTACGCTCTAGCATACGTGAATATTTGTGTTCCGAGGCTTTGCATAGGTTAGGCATTCCAACCACACGAGCCTTAGGTTTACTCAATAGCGATACGCCCGTTTATCGAGAAAAAACCGAAACTGGCGCAATTTGTGTCCGCCTTGCCCACACCCATATTCGCTTTGGACATTTCGAGCACTTTTTCTACACCGGACAACATGAACATTTAAAAACCTTGCTCAATTACACCATTGAGCACCATTTCAGTGATTGCGAAAATCATCCAAAACCTTACTTCGCCATGCTACAAAAAGTCGTGCAATTGACGGCACAGTTATTTGCGAAATGGAATGCGTTTGGTTTTGCGCATGGCGTATTAAACACAGATAACATGTCGATCATTGGAGAAACGTTCGACTTCGGCCCTTTTGGATTTTTAGACAACTACGATCCTAGATTTATCTGTAATCATTCGGATTATCAAGGTCGTTATTCTTTTGCCAATCAACCTAGTATCGGCTTGTGGAATTTAACTGCATTGGCACATGCTTTATCGCCATTTATAGAAAGATCGGATTTGGATCAAGCGCTTGCCAGTTACGAGCCTGAATTGAATCGGGTATTTAGCCAGATGATGCGAGAGAAAACTGGCATCCTTTCGCAACAAGATTCAGATCCTGAGTTGTTCAATCAAATGTTTGGCATGCTAAATCGCAATAAGACAGATTACACCCGTTTCTTCCGTCAGCTTTCTCATGTGGATACGCAAGGTTATCAAGCAGTGGCGGATTTAGTGCTAGATCGAAATGAGGCTAAATCATGGTTAGAAAAGTATCAGCAACGTGTCGCTTTAGAGTCGCAAAATGAAAAAGAACGTTGCCAAGCGATGCGGTTAAAAAATCCCAAATACATTTTGAGAAATTATTTAGCTCAGATTGCGATTGATAAAGCTGAAAATGGAGACTACAGCGAAATCGACACCTTATTTAAATTGTTGCAGCATCCCTATGATGAACAACCAAAATTTGATCATTACGCCAATTTACCACCTTCGTGGGCGCAAGATCTTGAGATCAGTTGCTCTTCTTAGCAACCTTATGGATAATGCGACCTCGGGGCACAAGAGTGCATTTTTTAATTGAGGTTTCCTTATGTCAGAACAACAAGAAACAAACGCAACACCAGAGTCAGTGGAAGCCATTGATTTAAGCACTTATTCACCAGAACTTCGCCACATTATTGAATTTGAGCGAGTTCCAGAGCAAGCAATTCCAATGGTGACGTCTTTACATGAAGGCGCAGAAGAATACGTACGTGATGTGTGGGATAGCCTACCAGCAAGCGCTCAAAACATTTTAGACAACTTTGAGCAATTCCACGCTCTAATTTCTGTATCTCAAACTTTTGCAGTTATTGATTTTATGCAAGAATTTGAAACTCTGGATCTACCAGCAGATATGGATGATGCAGCGAAAGAAGAATACCGTGCATCTTTATTAGACAAGGTTCTACAAAATGGCGTTAAAGATATGGTTAAGCAGCTGAAAAAAGCGCGTCGCGACCCTATCTTAAAACGTGATTTCCGTGAGATTTTTGCTGAAGCTAACTAATTTTAGTTCTCAGTAAAACCACCAAATGAAAAATGCCGACTTAATTCACTTTAAGTCGGCATTTTATTTAGAATTCAAATAGTTAAATCAAGTTACATTGTAACCAATAGTTCATTTCGCAACCAAAGCTTATTTCGCTTTTGGTCTGAACGGCTTAATCACGCTTTCATCGCACTCAAGGAACGGCCCTTCCATTAGGTCGATGCAGTAAGGAATCGCAGGGAAAACTGCATCTAAACATTCACGGATGGATTTTGGTTTACCCGGTAAATTCACGATTAAACTACTGCCACGCAAGCCAGCGGTTTGGCGAGAAAGAATCGCGGTTGGAACAAATTTTAGCGATTCAGCACGCATCAATTCACCAAAACCCGGCATCATGCGATCACATACCGCTTCGGTTGCTTCTGGTGTTACATCACGTTTAGCTGGACCCGTTCCGCCAGTAGTTACAACAAGGCTACAACCATCTTCATCCACCATTTTTTTCAACATGGCTTCGATTTGGTCTTGTTCATCTGGAATGATTTGATAAACCGGTTCCCACTCTGAAGTAAGATATTCGTTCAAAGTATCAATGATTGCTTTGCCAGATAGATCTTCATACACGCCTTGGCTTGCACGATCACTTACCGTCACAATACCGATTTTTGCTTTAGTCATTCCAATTAACCTCTTGTTGCTGTTTGGAGTTGTTGCAGTCTAGATTAGACGGTAAAGATACCTGTTAACAACAAAAATGAACATAGCCAGTTTTAGTTAAAAGAAGCTAAATATTACTAATCCAAACAGTTTGATAAGGTTTTAGCTCGATACTATCGGTCGACTTTTCTAATGCTTGGCCGCTAACAAGATCTTTCCAATTATCGGTTTGGATTAAATTAATATCACTCAAATGCAAAGTTTGTGGTTCTAAACTGATGTTACTGATGCAAAAAATGCTCTGTCTTCGATCTATACTCTGCCTCCAAAAGCCAAATAATCCGCCCGTTAAATGCAAAGTAAATTGCACCGCATTCGGATGAAAAGCTGGTTGAGCTGTACGAATTTGAATTAAGTGTGAAAGTCGACTCAATACTTGGGCATGTTGAGTGTGTGGTTGAGAGAGTTTGTCTTGTAACTCGCTATAATCCCAACGGTGACGATTGATCGAGCGACTCTGATTGGTATTTTCGACCTTGGCATAATCGTTACTCGTACCAAGTAAACTATGGATGTATAAACCCGGGATCCCCTCCATTGCAAACATGATGGCATGAGCACATACAAAACGATCTAAACCAAATTTATCTGGCCCTTTATCACTTCCTTGCAGTGCATCAAACAAAGCAATGTTGATTTCATAAGGCTTGCGGTCACCATTCTCAGTCGTTCTCCACGAAACCAAACCACCAAAAGATTGCATGGTATTAACCAGATTATGGATTTCTTTTTCTTGCAGTAGCCCTTCTGCTGGACGCAACCCTATGCCGTCGTGTGAGGCGATAAAATTAAAATAAGTTGTGCCTTGTTGCGCTGGCGGCATGCCCATCATCCAACGCTTTAATGGGTCACAATTTCCCGTAATTAAGGTATTCACCAAAAGTGGTGGTAGCGAAAAGTTATAAATCGCATGGGCTTCGTTAGCGTTACCGAAATAAGTCAGGTTTTCATGGTTTGGAATGTTAGTTTCAGTAATGATGATCGCTTGTGGACAGGCTTGTTCAATCAAACTTCTTAATAAGCGAATGACCTCGTGCGTTTGTTCCAAGTTTATGCAACTGGTACCTATTTGCTTCCACAAAAACGCAACGGCATCTAATCGAAACGTTCGAATGCCGTGGTCAATATATTGTCTAATAATGGTCACAAAGGCTTTAATCACTTCTGGATTACGAAAGTCAAAATCCACCTGATCATGGCTGAAAGTACACCAAACGTGTTGAGTACCTTGTGCAGTTTCAGTTTCTTTTAATAAATCGGACGTTCTTGGGCGCGTGACCTGCGAAAGATCCGAATTTGGATCTGCGGTAAAGAAGTAATCGTGGCCAATACCTTCCCCTTTAATGAAATTCTGAAACCATGCACTGCGAGCGGAACAATGGTTAATGACTAAATCCGACATTAAATTGAATTGTTTGGCTATCGCTTCAATATCTTGCCATTCACCTAACCCTTCATTAACGCTGGAATAATCAATAACGGAAAACCCATCATCCGAGCTATAAGGAAAGAACGGTAGAATATGCACACCATTAATATTCGGTTGGCAATATTGGTGAAGAAAGCGGTTTAAGGTGTTAAGCGGTTTTTCATCAGCTTGGTTGAACGTATCGCCATAAGTAATAAGAATGGTGTCTTTTTCAGTCCATAAAGTTTGCGACACGCTCATCGGAATGGTGGTATCTAAATTTGGTGAAAGCCGCATAATCTCAAGCAACTCCGCTCCTAACTCTTGATAACTTATCGCTAGTGGAATGTTGTGATAAATCACCTCCAGATGATGCTCAAGTTTATGTTTGAGTAAAATTGCTGCATTCATTCCCTGTACTCCATTTTTATTCTTACCGAACTGTTTCTCGCAAGCGACTTATCAAAAGCCTTTCAAAAATAACGATTACAAGCCTTGAGCAAATTCCCGATAATCTAATTCCACCGCTTCTTTAAGGCGTTCCATCACATCCGGCATGGCACTCACCACTCGGTTCCAACTTGGAATAAATGGCGTTTCCATTGGGTTATCGAGGAAGCTTTGTCCGGCGGTCATAATATTTTGTGCAAACATTTCCACCGCTTTTTCTTCCATATGAACATCCAGCGACAATCCATTCATTAATGCATCGTTGTGGTAAGCCTCAACGAAATCGAGCGCAATACGATAATAAGTGGCCTTGAGCGAGCGAAAACGTTCGGTATTAAAGGTTTCCCCTTGTGTGGCAAGCTTACGAAAAAGGGATTTGGTAATATCAATCGACATTTTCGATAAACCGCCATCGGTAGAGTCTAGGGATAAATCCTGATGCTTGTGATCATAGGTTTTTGCAATATCCACCTGACATAAACGGTTGCTGGCATAATTGCGATGCATTTCAGATAACACACCGATTTCCAAGCCCCAATCACTTGGAATACGAATATCGCTAAGCACATCACGGCGAAATGAAAACTCGCCCGCTAATGAGTATTTAAAGCTATCCATATAATCTAAATACACACTTGGGCCAGTAATGCGTTTAAGTGCTTTGATCAAAGGTGTAACTAATAAGCGAGACACACGACCGTTCATTTTTCCGTTCGCTACACGTGCGTAATAACCTTTACAAAACTCATAATTAAAGCGTGGATTCGCCACCGGATAAATCAAACGAGCCAACAATTCACGATCGTAAGTGACAATGTCACAGTCATGTAATGCCACCGATTCAGCTTTACCCGTTGCCAGCACATAACCCATGCAATACCAGACATTACGGCCTTTACCGAGTTCTTTGGGAGCAAGGCCAAGTTCAGCAAGTTCTTTATCTAAAGCTTGTAAACGAGGGCCATCATTCCATAAAATTCGGTGATGCTGCGGCAACTCTTTAAAGAAAGAAATCGCATGTTGGTATTGAGATAAATCTGCTCGGTCTAAGCCAATGACAATTTGAGAAAGGTATGGAACTTGTTTTAATTCTTGCACGATTTTAGGCAGAGCCTCTCCTTCCAATTCAGAAAAAAGTGAGGGTAAAATCAAGCCCATCGAGCGTTTTTCAGCAAAGGAAAGCAGATCATTTTCCAATGCGTCTATCGGCCTTTCCGATAAATTATGTAGCGTGGTTACAATCCCATTTTGGTAAAAATCAGCCATAAAACCTCCTTTTCACAGCCATTGCTTTCTATTTGTTAAAATCCAATTAGTTTATTGATTAGATCCTATTCTTTAGAAAGCGATAAAATTTGAGTCACACATTCCGCCCAGCCAGCAGGTCCATACGCTTGACTGTCGCAAATACCTTGTTTTTGTTCGTTCATTTTTAATTTGGGGAAATCGTGATATTTCGAGCGAATACGCACCGCAATGTCTGCTTGATCTAACATGCTGATGTCGTTTTCACTGTCGCCAAGTGCAATGCTAAAAAAGGATCGACTTGGATCTTGCTGTTGATACAGTGCCATCAAAACATGTAATGCGTGCCCTTTTTGTGCACGACCTAGTTTTGTAGAACTAGCATGAATAAAGCGTCCACCTTGCTGTAATTCAATTTGTTGGTTATGAAGATATTGAGCAAATTTCGCTCGTTGATATTTATCGCCCAACCATAAAACGGCTTCACCATAATCACGTTGAATTGCCAAACGAGCGGAATCGAGATCCAATCCGGTCAGTTCAGCCACTTCGCCTACTTCCATTTCACTTAGTAACTTAAAGCAATGTGGAAAATCTTGTTTCGCTTGATCAAAACAAGAAACCCAATTCAATCTTGGTTCTGTCAGTTCTATACACCAAAAATCACCAACCGCTTTTAATGGCTTTCGAGCTAAATCAGGTTGGTTTACTTGAAACTTCTCAAAGCTTTCTTGAAACGTGCCTATACTTTCAGGCAATGAGTTTATTGCCACTTTCGGAACAAAAATCGCTGCACCGTTTTCCACAATAAAAGGTGAATCTAGTTCGAGCTTTTGACGTAGTTCCACCAGTTCGGCAAAGGTTTTGCTGGTGGTTGGGATCACATCAATCTGTAACCGCTTTAATTGCTGCAAGGCCGGTTGTGCGTCTGCAAAGCAATAAGTATCGTGATCAATCAAAGTCCCGTCTAAATCAGTAAAAATGACCGGTTGAGCATTGGTATTATTTGTCCTTGTTGTACGCTCCATCGTTTTATATTCCATCCGTTACCTTTTTCGTTATTGGTTTAAATTATTAACGTGATGAGCCTAGATTTAGTTAAACCTCAAATGGATCAATTTGGGGATGATGCACTTCACTTGCCCTTTTTTGGTGCAGATTCTTGGCACACAACAATCGGCATTCCATAAGGGTTAGCGCAAAAGAATGTTGACGGGCATTCTGTTGGTAAAGTAAACGAGGATTCATCCACACCTAATTGGTTGGAATACGCTTCTTCTAAACGTGTTGCATTGGATGATGGGAAATATAATGAAAGCCACATAATGAACCACTCCTTTTGTTACAGACCAAGTTACAAACTCACTTGTTGCATATCTGTTAAGAAGTGATTCAAGATGCGTGCCAGTGTGATTTTGTAGGCGTGTTTATAGCCTTATTTATGACAGGGCAAGCTTATTTATGACGACGAAAGAATTTTATGACAACGAAAGAAAGCTAAGCACCTCAGCGAGTTTATCTCTTTCTTCTCCTACTAAAGAATTTAGCGGCAGTGGTAAACAAGGTGTTTGAACTAAACCTTGAATTTCTGCCGCAGCAGCTATAACTCGCAAACTTCCATGACGCTGAAATAATTCCCATATCGGTTTTAAACTTTCAGATAATCGTAAAGTTTCTTGTTTATCTCCTGTTTGTACCGCTGCTATTAAGGCTTTAGATACGTTCGGATATAAACCGCCAATCACTGAAAACCAAGCATCACAACCTGATGCTAATCCTATTGCAGCACTAAAATCGCCACTGATACCAATTTTTACATTATCTGGCACTAATGCTCGTAATTGGTTGACTCGATCTTGCGCTTGTTGTTGGTTATCTGGAACAGGTGGAATTTTAATGGCTTGTACGTTAGGCAAATGCGCAATGCGACCATGTAATTCATCCGTGAAATTAAAATGCGTCGTGCTTGGATTATCATAAACACAAAGTGGAATAGATGAATACTCAGCAACATGTGCGTACAGTTTATACACTTCATCTTCGGTCAATTTTTGATACGACATTGGTGCTAATAAAACCGCTTTTGCTCCAACAGTTTGAGCATCTTCCAGATTAAAAAGCACATCTCTGAGATTTAACGCACTAATCCCAACCATAACGGGAATGTGTTGCGAATGTTGAACCGCTATTTGAGCGACATGTTTTCGTTCTTCTCGCGTTAAATACGCATAACTTCCTGTTGATCCAAGCACACCAATCGAGTCCACTTGCGCATCAACTAAATTTTGAATTAGCCCAACAAAAGTAGATTCATCTAGCGAGTTATTGTAAATAGGCGTAAGAGGAAAAGCGGACAATCCAGAAAACATAAAACCTCAACTTAATTTGATATTCAAACGGGGTAAAGTGAATCCATATTATCACTTCAAATCAGTTCGCCAACATCTGGATTGCTGAATCTACTTAACTTTCGCCATATCCTTGTTCGTCATCTTCACGCCTTTCACTTGCGCATAAATATGTTGCCCCACTTCAAGGTTCAGATCTTCGTACGCCCATGCGGTGATATTTGCCCATAATGACGAGTTGGAATTGTGGCTATCGCCGATTTGAAGTCGAATAGTCACAGGTTGACTGAGATCTTCGCTTGGGATGATTTCCGCTATTTTGGCGGCAATGATATTACGAATGGATGTGTCCATTGCTTTGCTGAGCGTGATTGAAACATCATCAGCATGGATACGAATTCGAACTTGATCGCCAATTTGTGCATCCAGATTACTCATCCAAACACCGACTTCTGGAGCTATTTCGACATAACTTAATGCGTAATTTTGATGTTTTTGTTTAATCGTGCCTTTAAATAAACTGCTGAGTTCATTTTTAGCATGCCAAGGTTGAAATAAAGGTGATGACCAAATGGTTTCAATATTGCCTGAATCAACGATGCGGCCTTTATCCATCAAGATCATATGATCAGCGAGATGCAAAATTTCATCCAAGCTATGTGTTACATACAAAATTGGAATTTGGATCTGCTGCGCCAAGTTTTCTAAAAATGGCATCACTTCTTTTTTTCGAGGTAAATCGAGTGATGCTAAAGGTTCATCCATTAGCAACATTTTCGGTTCAGAAAGTAAGGCTCTCGCAATGGCGCAACGCTGTTTCTCACCGCCAGACAAGTCCGTTGGGTAACGCTCCAATAAATGCTTTATCCCCAGCAATTCAATAACTTGTTCAAAGTTACGTGGTAACCCTTTTTGCTTATATCCATACAATAAATTCCCTTTTACTTTGTAATGTGGGAATAAACGAGACTCTTGGAACACATAGCCAATTTGACGCTTTTCAATCGGCACATTGATATTGCTTTTTGAATCAAACAAGGCTGTATTGTTAATACGAATATGCCCTGAATCGGGATTTTTCAAACCACTAATGGCATTAATGATGCTGGTTTTTCCTGCGCCTGAACGGCCGAAAATTGCCGTGATGCCTGAATCTGGAATTTGCGTTTTAATGTCGAGATCAAACTGCGCGAATGATTGCTTGAACTGTAAATCAATCATGCTTGTCCACCTCGCTCGTTATTAGAGACACCGAGTTTCTTTTGCGTTTTTTGAGTTAACCATTCAGAGCAAAGCAATGAAAGCAAAGCAATCACAATAGAAATCACACATAAACGCCCTGCTTGCATTTCTGCGCCCGGAGTTTGAATAAAGTTATACATGGCAAGTGGAATGGTTTGTGTTTGGTTGGGAATATTCGCTACAAAACTGATAGTTGCACCGAACTCCCCAAGACTACGAGCAAAAGAAAGCATTGCTCCCGTGATCACACCGGGTAGCACCAAAGGCAAAGTGATGGTCATAAAGACTTTAAAAGGAGATGCACCAAGGGTTCTAGCTGCTTGTTCTAGTTTTGGATCAACATTCATCAGGCTTAAACGAATCGCACGCACCATTAATGGCAAAGCCACAACTGCGGATGCAAGCGCTGCTCCTTTCCAATTGAAGCTGAAAACGAGATTAAAATGCTCATAAAGCCATGCGCCTACAACACCTTTTCGCCCCATAGTTAATAACAGCATGTAGCCAATCACAACAGGAGGTAAAACCAAAGGCAAATGAATGATGCTGTCTAAAATCTTTTTGCCCCAGAAATCTTTCTTCACTAATAGCCAAGAAAAGAAAATTCCCACCGGCAATAACCACAGCACGGCAACCGACGACACTTTTAAACTAAGAAATAAAGCGCTGATTTCGTAATCAGATAAAATCACGCAGAACCCTTTTTTATTGAAACGTTATTAATAACCGCAAAACAAGCAATGCTTCAAGGTGAACTGAGCACATTGAAGCATTGAGTCGTATAGAGATTTACCGCTGATAAAAATTATTTAGCAAGCGGAGTAAACCCATATTTTTTAAATAGTTGGCTCGCTTCTTCGCCTTTTAAGTAAGTGAAGAATGCTTGGCTTGTTTCTTTATCATTCAAAGTTACCGCAGGATAAACGATTGGTGCATGAGAATCTTCTGGGAAAGTTTGAACAATAGAAACTTTCTTGCTCATCATGGCATCGGTTTTGTACACGATACCAAATGGTGCTTCACCACGTTCAACTAAAGAAAGCGTTAAACGAACGTTGTTGCTTGGTGCTGTTTTTGCTTCTAACACTTTCCACAAACCCAATTTTTCTAGGCTGTCTTTTGCGTACATGCCAGCAGGAACACTGCTTGTTTCACCTACTGCTAAACGGTGTTCGCCTAGTAACTCTGGCAATTCTTTAAATGTTTTCGCATCAATTTTTGCGTTTGCTTCATCTTGAGAGCCAACCAATACCAAACTGTTACCAACTAGGTTGGATACTTTTTCTTGCTTAGTGATGTCTTTTTTCACTAAGTAATCCATCCAATCTGTACTTGCTGAAATAAAGATATCCGCCGGTGCGCCTTGTTCGATTTGACGAGCTAGAGTTGAAGAACCCGCAAACACAGGCACTAAAGTATCACCGGTTTCCGTTTTGTATTTCTCACCAATTTCTTTGATTACATCAGTCATTGAAGATGCAGCGTAAACGTTAATATCAGCAGCAAAGGTTGAAATAGAAGAAAATAATGCTGATAAACCTAAAGTGCACAATACGATTTTTTTCATGGTGGACTCTTTTGTCGTAAGTTGAATGTTGATACCAATCGTACTAATTATCTGATCATTCTTGCTTGTTAAAAGACTCGATAACCGCGTTATAAATTTTGATTGTAGAATAACTACTTATCGAAAATTTATGCCTTGTTCTCAAGCCTTTTCCCTACGCAATTTCTGACCATCTAATTAGTGTGATTGGTATGATTTTGCACTCGCTGTATATTCAAGTGCATAACGATGGCGCAATCATACTAAATTCATTCTTATAAGCAAAGGATCAATTGAGTTTTCTCTACTCCAACGAGGATTTTTTAAGATCCATATCGCGATTAATGAATTTAACTAATAAGCCCATTTCGTTTTTGCTAACTAATCAAATCAATTGATCAGGTTTAAAATGCTTTTTTTTTGCAACATCTTTCTTCGCAACATATCCCCTAGTCGCATATCTCCTTGCAGCTTGGGCACGAGTTGCCTATTTATTTTTCCTAGCTCAAATTACTGAGAATATTACCGAGAATTTATGACTCAAACTTCTGAAAAAACCAGCGTCTTTTTTCTATTGATTTTAAGCGCATTGATGGCAGTTACCTCACTTTCTACCGACATTTACCTGCCAGCAATGCCTGATATGGCGAAAGAACTACAAGGCGATGCGGAACTGACCGTAACAGGATTTCTTATCGGTTTTGCCGTTGCTCAACTTATTTGGGGGCCAATTAGTGATCAAGTTGGCCGCAAAAAGCCCTTGTTCATTGGTATGGTGTTATTTGTGATTGGTTCGATTGGTTGTGCTTATTCCACTACCATGCCGCAAATTATGTTCTGGCGAGTGTTCCAAGCCTTTGGTGCTTGTACTGCGCCAATGCTTTCTCGTGCGATGATCCGAGATTTATTTTCTCGCGCTCGTGCAGCACAAATGCTATCAACCTTAACCATCATCATGGCGATTGCCCCAATCATCGGCCCGCTTCTAGGTGGTCAAATTATTGTATTCAGCACTTGGCACTCAATCTTCATTCTTCTTGCTGTGATTGGCGTGGTGCTGTTTGGTCTAATTTTCTTCTTGCCAGAAACCCATAGAGAAGAAAATCGTACTCAAGTTTCTATTGGTTCAGCGTTTAAAAATTACGCTTTCTTGCTGACTCACAAGACCTTTATGAAATACACCTTATGCGTGACATTTTATTATGTGAGTGCGTATGCGTTTATTACGGGTTCACCTGCTGTGTATATTTCTTATTTTGGGATTGAACCACAGCACTATGGATGGTTGTTTGCGATTAATATCATTGGTGTGATGTCGATGAGTTTCGTGAACCGAAAATTGGTACACCGCTTTCCGCTGCAATCTTTATTGAAAGTCGCCACCATCATTGCAGCAACAGCAACTGTAATCATGGCGATTGCCGTTGAAGCGGATTTTTACAGCTTAGTCGCTATTATCAGTATGGTTTTCATCTATTTTTCGATGAATGGTATCGTAGCAGCAGTTTCCACTGCAGCAGCATTAGATGAAGTGCCACAGATTGCAGGATCGGCTTCTGCATTAATTGGCTCTCTTCAATATGGCAGCGGTATTATTTCGACCATTTTACTGGCTATTTTCAGCACCGGAACGCCATCAGCAATGGTGGTGATTATGGCGTTGTTTACCGTATTGAGTATGTTGATTGCGCGTAAAGCAGCGTGATTTTGTTATTTACTCACCCGCAACGCTTCTGCAATGAGCTTAAATGCGGGTGATGATAATTGTCGATTGGGGTAATACAAATAGTAGCCATCAAAAGGTTGGCACCAATCGGCAAGCACTTCTATCAGTTGGCCGTTTTCGATATACGGTCTCACCATGTCTTCTGGCAAATACGCTAAGCCGACACCCGTTAGCACAGCATCTAAACGGTTAGCAGAACTGTTAAATATCACTTGCCCTTTTACGTTTACATCCACCGTTTTTCCGTCTTTTTCAAATTCCCACGCATAAATGCGATTATAGGTTGGCAATCGAATGTTAATGCAATTGTGATGAATGAGATCGGCTGGCACGATTGGCTTTTCGTTACGTTGAAAATACGCAGGAGCGCCAACTACCGACATTCGAAATGGTGCAGAAATTGGTACAGCAATCATATCTTGATCGAGATTTTCCCCTAAGCGAATACCTGCATCAAAACGTTCTGCCACAATATCCACAAAGCCATAATTCACGTTTAGTTCGATATTGATGTCTGGATATTCAAACAATAGCGGGCGCAACTTCGGCCATACAATATGATTAAGAGCATGTTCAGCTGCGGTAATACGCACGGTTCCAGCGGGTTTATCTCTAAAATCGTTGACCATTTCTAAATCGAGATCGATAGCTCGCAACTTAGGTGCAACGGAGTTAAACAAACGCTCGCCCGCTTCTGTTGGCGACACACTACGGGTGGTTCGGTGCAATAAACGAACATCTAATTTGCTTTCTAAGCCACGGATAGTATGACTTAACGCAGATTGTGACACGCCGAGCAAATGGGCGGCCTTGGTAAAACTGCCTTGCTCTGCCACGGTGACAAACGCCAATAAATCGTTGTAGTTTTTATTCATATTTCTGTGCTTATTAAGTGTGGAAATTAGATCATACAGATAGCTAGATGCAAGTAATTAGGATCTGATTAGGATCGAAACTGGCGTAATAGTGATCTTCAAGTTGCAATTGAATGCCTTGCAACGCCTGTTGAAGAACCGATGCATAAAGCAAAGTGCCATTTCCAATATCAAGGAAAACTTCGCTATTGGTTTCCCCTTGGGTCAAGTGAACAAGTTTGCCCGCCAGTTGATTGACGCCTTTGGGATTGGCTTGCTTCTCGGTTGAAATAGTCACGGATGGTGCTTTAAATAACAGCAACACTTCTTTACCCAGTGAAAGCTCTAATTGCTCAGTACTGGTGCGAGTGATCACTGCAGAGATTTCAGTACCTTGCTCTAACTCCACCACAATTTGATCTTTCACATCTTGCGGATTGATTTGAGTGATTTTGCCTTTTAACTGGTTTCGAGCACTGGTTTTCAATGTGAAATGGCTAAGCACATCTAAAATGCTTTCGGTGTTAACGGAATTATCCATCAAAGCTTTCATCACCATCGACTGCATTTCATTCATCAAGCTATAAACTTTGAGTAAACGAGAGCCGAACTCGGTTAACTTAGCACCACCACCACCTTTGCCACCCGTTTCACTGGTAATAACAGGTTGCGGCAAGGCTTGGTTCATATCGTTAATCGCATTCCAAGCCGCACGATAACTTAACCCTGCCAGCTTTGCGCCTTGTGAAATCGAACCTGAAATGTCGATCTGTTTCAGCAATTCAATACGCTTTGGATTAGCGAATAATTTTTGATTGGTATTAAGTGTCAGTAACGCTTCTAATTCCATTAACAAACCTTTGTGGTAAATACATTTTTAGGGAAAAGTTCAGGCCAAAAATCAGCAAGATTCAGCGACTCTTCAATGCTATCAGCTAAACGATCTAACGCTTGGTTTTGCTGTTCGTCTCGACTTTCTGCTGCCGCCAACTCATCAACACCAATCCATTTTAGTACATGATTAAACGCATCTGGCGTATCAAAAAAACCGTGGCAATAGCTTCCCCAAATCATGCCATCTTGTGAAATCGCGCCATCAGCAAAGCAATCCCCTTCACTTTTTTTCAATGTAACTGGTTGATTTTCATTAACTTGAGTAATACCTGCATGGATTTCATAACCCTTGATTGGCACACTGATATTTGGCAATAAAGAAAGTTGCCCTGTCACTTGTGTTAGGGATTTTTGCGGTTTGAGCTCTGTTTGTAGATCCAAATAACCTAATCCATCGATTTGCCCAGCAGGACCTTCAATGCCTAGTGGATCATCAATGGTTTTGCCTAACATCTGATAACCACCGCAAATTCCAATCAATTTACCGCCATAGCGCAAATGCTTTTGAATATCTTGATGCCAATTCTGTTGATATAAAAATGCCAAATCAGAACGTACCGATTTACTGCCCGGCAGAATAATCACATCTGCGCCTTCTAATGATTGGCCGATATAACGGAATTGGAAATCGATATCAGGATGATGACGGAAAATATCGAAATCGGTGTGATTACTCATGTGCGGCACAACTGGCACAAATACCGTGAGTTTGGTGTTTTCTGATTTAGTTTGCAGCGTATCAACTGCATCTTCTGCATCAAGCTGTAAACCGTGCAAGAACGGCAGAACGCCAATCACAGGTTTACCGGTTTTTTCTTCTAGCCAAGCTAATCCCGGTTTGAGTAAATCCAAATCACCTCGGAAACGGTTAATCACAAAACCTTTTACTCGTTGCTGCTCTGATTCCGAAAGCACCGCCAAGGTTCCGTATAAATGCGCCAGAACACCGCCTCGGTCAATATCAGCAACAATGATCACCGGCACATCCGCTTCTTCCGCAAACCCCATGTTCGCAATGTCGTTAGCACGCAAGTTCACTTCCGCAGGACTGCCCGCACCTTCAATTAACACACAATCATATTCTTGATTAAGTTGCTGATAAGAATCCAATACATAAGGCATGGTGAATTCTTTGTAGCTTACACTGCCTAAGTTAATGTCGTGCGCAACTGCTTTGCCCTGAATAATCAACTGCGCTTGCATATCGCTATTGGGTTTAAGCAAGATAGGATTCATGTGTACGGTCGGTTCAACATGGCAGGCAAAGGCTTGCAATGCTTGAGCTCGACCGATTTCACCACCGTCTTTGGTCACCGCACTGTTTAACGCCATGTTCTGCGATTTAAACGGCGCAACTTGAATGCCTTTACGATGCAGAACACGACATAAACCCGCCACTAAAACGCTTTTCCCAGCATCGGACGTTGTACCTTGCACCATCAGCGATTGGACTTTATTGGAATGTGTATTATCAGGTTTAGCTTGAGGCATTAATACGGCTCCTTACTTCATGTTGCCTACGTACTTGAATATTTTCGGCTGCATTATTTTTGATATAGCTCTAATGGCAAACCGTCTGGATCTTGGAAAAACGTAAACTTTTTGCCCGTAAGATCATCAATTCTGATTGGTTCACAGGCGATGTTATGCGCTTCCAAATACTCGACACACATTTGTACATCATCGACGCTAAAAGCTAAGTGACGTAACCCACAAGCTTCAGGATGACTGACTCGTTTTGGTGGATTTGGGAAAGAAAACAATTCAATTTGAGTATTGTCGGAAACTTTTAAATCCAACTTATAAGAATCTCGCTCTTTACGGTACGTTTCTTCAATCACTTCTAGTTGTAGAACTTGCGTGTAAAACTGCTTCGACTTTTGGTAATCCGAGCAGATCACCGCAACATGATGAATTTGATTAAACATATCCTCGACCTTAGATAGTAAAGATAGCTAAAACACGATAAAAAAAGCCCCCAAGGTTGGAGGCTTAATAAACTGACATCTTACTTATTTTGAATCGAGTGGCACTTTAGGTTGTACGAACTCACGGCTGACATCGACGATAGCTACATCACGGAAGAAGCTGCGGCCAAGTAGCAAGCCGTAATCCATGTGAACACGATCCGTTAAGGTAAATAAGGTTTTAACTTTTAGATCGCCAACTTGGATCCAACCTTCTACCGCATAACGCTCAAAGGTTTCATCGGAGTTAGATTGGCGGATCATCTTGGTAGTAACAACTGGCAGTTCTAATTCTTTTGACTCTTTACCGCCATGAGCAAGTTTGAATTTCACCCATTTTTTGCCGTCACGTTCAAAAGAAACAATATCAATCGCACTTACTGAAGAAGTTGTTGCACCGGTATCAATACGAGCTACAACATCTACATTCAAACCAGTAATTTTCACCCACTCTTTCTGACCTAAGATCAATTTACCATCAGCACTTTTCTCACCTTTGGTCACAACAGGTGCAGCTGGTTTTGGTTTAGGCTTTGGTTGCGGTTTAGGTTTAACAACTGGCATTGGTTTTGGCTGAACGTTTGGATGTTCTGCCATTGGTGAACCAGGTTCTGGAGTTTTAGTTGCCATATCAGTTGTTGTAACATCCGATTGCGTTACCGTTTCCGTTTTATTCGTTTCTGTTGATTGCTCAGAAGTCGTTGAACAACCGACCATAGCAACCGAGATAAGAGCAGGAAAAATAAAACCCCATTTTTTCATTGTTTTAACCTTGTTTCTTTTGAAATTATTCTTATGAAATCACTGTGAAAGCGTATGAATTGCATTTGCGACATATTGTATGTCTTTTTCTTGTAATCCTGCAATGTTAATACGGCCATCAGCAACGCCATAAATGCCATATTGTTCACGCAATTGCGTCATTTGTTCAGGTGAAAATCCTAACACAGTAAACATACCTTTATGCGACTTTATGAAGTCAAATTGGTCATTATTATAGCTATTGACCAATTCTTTACATAACGCTTGTCTTAAACCGACTAAACGCTGCTGCATTTGCACTAATTCTGCTTTCCATTGCGCTGTTAAAGTTTCACTTTGCAGTACGGTTTTCACCAATGCAGCCCCATGATCTGGCGGCATGGTGTAAGTTGAACGAGCTAGGGTCAACAATTTACCTTTGGCATTAATGGCATCTTGTTGATTTTGACCAATTACAATCGCAGCACCTGTACGCTCACGATACAAACCAAAGTTTTTCGAACAAGATGTGGTGATCAACATTTCTTCCACATTATCGGCCATAAAACGTAAGCCTTTGGCATCTTGCTCTAAGCCGTCACCGAAACCTTGGTATGCCACATCTACAAACGGTGTAAAACCATTTTTCTGCGCCAATTCCGTAATCGCTTGCCAATCCGCAAATGAAATATCCGCTCCAGTTGGGTTATGACAACAACCATGCAATAACACCACATCGTTTTTTCCTGCCATTGCTAGGTCATCCAACATACGAGCAGAATCAACTTGGCGAGTTTCAAGGTTGAAATATTGGTAATAGCGAACTTTTAACCCAGCCGCTTCCATTACTGGCTTGTGGTTTACATAGCTTGGATTACTCAGCCAAACCGTTGTATCTGGTTGAGCAATTTTGAGCAAGTCGCCAAGCATACGTAGCGCACCACTAGCACCAGGTGTTTGAACTGCAGCAACGCGTGAATGAGCGGTGGTGTCTTGAAGTAATAAATCCACCATGCACTGATTAAATTCTTCACAGCCGGCTAGCCCAACATAAGCTTTAGTCGCTTGCTCTTGAGCCTGCTGAAGTTGAGCTTGTTTGATTGCCGCCATGATAGGCGTTTGACCTTGGCTATTTTTGTAAACGCCAATGCCTAAGTCCACTTTTTCAGGACGAGGATCATTTCGATAAGCAACAGATAAAGACAAGATCGGATCTTGTAACGGTGGAGAAAGATGAGAAAGCATAAATACACGGCCCTGTGTTAGTTATTATTGTTTGACGTCAGTTGCTTTTTTTGAATTGCACTTTTCTTAGAAGTGCACGGCCTGACGCTAATTACGTTGAAATTTAAGTTACCACTTGGGATTAAAAAAATCTAAAGAAATTATGTTCAGTTAAAAGTGAAGCGGTTTCTTCCGACAAATCTACCGACATTTCTTCCGACTTTTATTCCGACATCGTATAGCTAACAGCTTGATTATACAGATAAGAGAGAGGTAGAAATTGCCAACCAATATATACAAAAATGCCTTTATATAATGCAATAAGAAATTGAATATAAAGGCAATTTGAAGAGTTTTATTTTATTAGAACAAAGTCTTATCATCAGCTTTAGCTATGTCAGATAAACGATGGATCACCTGATTACTGCTGCCACGCCACATTAAACTTGGGTCTGCGAGATCTTGTTCGAATTTGCCATCGATTAGTACATCCACCAGCGCAATCACTTCTTGTTGTACTTCGTTTAATTCCGCTAAGGTGTAACCAGTCCACATCCAAATGTCTTTGTTATCACATTCTGTTTTCACTCGTTTAATCAAAGCTAAAACATCAGCCACATTATTTGGATGCAAAGGATCGCCACCAGAAAGCGATAAGCCACGGCGGAAGATGCGAGTGTCGTTTAAGTCACGAATAATGGTGTCTTGATGCTCTTTGGTAAAAGCCATGCCAGCACTAGTTGATTGAGTGCTTTGGTTATAACAACCACGGCATTGATGAATACAACCCGATACAAACAAAGTGCAGCGAGTGCCAGGGCCATTCACGACATCAAGAGGATAATATTGGGATATGTTCATTTGCTTCAAATCCAAAATAATACGTCTAAAACAACAAACGCAGCTCAAGTAATTAAGCTGCGTCCTTTCGCTAAAATTTCAAACCACGTTATAAATTATAAATGTTTAACGCGACGCTTAACTTCTTCCTGCTTACCATCGTTAAACGGACGAGCATCTGGACTGCCTAAGTAGCCACATACACGGCGCGTTACTGACACTTTCGCTGAATCGTGGTTGCCACACTTAGGACAAGTAAAGCCCTTGCTAGTACATTCAAATTCACCTGTGTAGCCACATTCGTAACATTCATCGATTGGTGTGTTGGTTCCGTAATAAGGTACACGGCTGTAGCTGTAATCCCATACGTTTTCTAACGCTTCAATGTTGCGCTGCATGTTCGGGAATTCACCGTAACAAATAAAGCCACCGCTCGACATTTCTGGGTATGGCATTTCAAAATCGATTTTATCGTATGGTGTTGCGTTCTTTTGTACATCAAGGTGGAAACTGTTGGTGTAGTAACCTTTATCAGTCACACCTTCAATCACGCCAAACTCACGAGCATCCAAACGGCAGAAACGGTTACACAGATTTTCACTTGGTGTGCCGTAAAGGCTGAATGCATAACCGCTTTCTTCTTTCCATGCATCAACGTGCTGTTTCAAGAAATCAACGATCTTAATCGCTTTCAAGCGTAGAGTTTCATCATCATAAACATGAGTTTCTGTGCCAAATAGCGCAGTTACAGTTTCATGGATGCCAATGTAGCCAAGAGAAATTGACGCACGACCATTTTTGAAGATTTCAGCGATAGAATCATCTGCTTTCAAACGAACGCCACATGCGCCTTCCATATATAGGATTGGAGCAACACGTGCTTTTACGTTTTCTAAACGGTGGATACGAGTATCTAATGCACGTTTAGCGATTTGCAGTTTTTCTTCCAAGATTTTGTAGAAACGCGCTTCATCACCTTGAGCTTCGATCGCAACACGAGGTAGGTTTAAACTCACCACACCTAAGTTGTTACGACCATCGTGAACCAATTTGCCGTTTTCTTCATACGGATTTAAGAATGAACGACAACCCATTGGTGTTTTGAATGAACCTGTCACTTCCACTACTTTGTCGTAGTTGAGAATGTCTGGGTACATACGCTTAGAAGCACATTCCAACGCAAGTTGTTTGATGTCGTAGTTTGGATCGCTTGGTTTGTGGTTCAAGCCGTCACGAATTGCGAATACCAATTTAGGGAATACCGCTGTTTTACGGTTTTTACCTAAGCCAGCAATACGGTTACGCAAAATAGATTCTTGGATTAATTTACATGCCCAAGATTCACCTAGACCAAAGCCAAAAGTAACAAATGGCGTTTGACCGTTCGCTGTGTGTAGCGTGTTTACTTCATATTCTAAAGACTGGAATGCGTCGTAACATTCTTTTTCAGTTTGTTTGATCGCAAATTGTTGTGGGTTTGGAATATCCCACTCTTTTGCTAGTTTAAGTTGTTTGTCGTAGCTTGCCATCACATAAGGAGCAAGAATCTCATCAATACGGTTAATGGTTGTACCGCCGTAGATGTGGCTTGCTACTTGCGCAATGATTTGAGCTGTTACCGCAGTTGCAGTCAGAATAGATTTTGGCGTGTCGATTTCCGCATTACCCATTTTGAAGCCACGAGTTAACATACCTTCAAGGTCGATCAACATACAGTTGAACATTGGGAAGAATGGTGCGTAATCTAAATCATGATAGTGAATGTCACCGCAGTCATGCGCTTTTACGACGTCACGTGGCAAAATGTGTTGTCTTGCATAATGTTTAGCCACGATACCCGCAAGTAAATCACGCTGAGTTGGGATCACTTTGCCATCTTTGTTTGCGTTTTCATTGAGCAAGTCGGTATTGTTTTGCTCAATCAAACCTTCAATTTCTTTGTTTAGTGTGCTCGATTTTTCACGTGCAATATCACGATCGTGACGGTACTCAATGTAGTGACGAGCCAATCCTTTGTACTCACCTTGCATCAAGTAGTTTTCAACCATGGTTTGAATATCTTGAATGTGGATCCCATCAGGATAATCTGATTTACATTCTGTTAAACGTTCTTCAACACAATTAGCTAATTGTTGGGCGTAGTCTTTAAAGCTTGTTGTTGGTTTTTCTTGAGAGCTATTCTCGGCGGCGCTTAACACTGCAGCGACAATACGTTCTTGTTGAAATACTGCTTTTGATCCGTCCCTTTTGATCACAATTAACTGATTCATTTTCCTATTGTCCCCTGCGAATATTGAAGATATTGACAAAAAATAACCACTAAACACTATATATTGTGCCATTATGAATTCTTCGCACTAGACAATATTGATTTAGATCAAAAGATCCAAACAGTCAGCATGATCTTTTTTTTGCAAGTAGTTTTGTTCTCAAAATCAAAAAATAAAGTCGGAAAAACCACAAAAAATTTCGTTTTTGTGTTAGATTTTTTCCTTCATTCATGCTTGGAAATTGTTGATCTTATGCTTATCAAACATCGCGTTAAAATTGTTATAACATTGCTGTGTACAAGTGTTTTCACTAGCACATCGTTTGCCCAAGATTTAAAACAGGACTTAAAAATTGCCACTTGGAATATGGAATGGCTCACAACTCACCCGAGTAGCTCTTTTCCTGAAAGCGAGCGTAATGAGAAAGATTTCTCGGTATTGAATAACAAGTTTCAAGGCATGCAACCTGACATCTTTGCTTTCCAAGAAGTCGACTCAAAGCAAGCGGTAGAAAAAGTGGTGGGATCGTCTTATCACATCTATATGTCGGATCGTGCGCAATCTCGCTATAAAAAACAGCAATTCAAAGATATTAACCAATACACAGGTTTGGCAATTTCTGAACAGTGGCAAGTTACCGATCCAAAAGACATTGAATTATCACCCCACTCTAAACTGCGTTTTGCCACTTATGTCGTGATGAAAAAAGACAATCAACCGGATGTGCATGTACTTTCAGTGCATCTAAAACAAGGTTGTCCTGCACAGAAGAAAAGCTCGCAATCATGTAAAGAAGTCGATTCACAATCAAAAGTGTTAAATAAGTGGATGACTGAGCGAGTGAAGCAAGATCAAGCGTTCGTGATCATGGGAGATTTTAACCATGATATGAGCTATCGAAATGACTGGTTATGGAAACAGTTAAGTAGTGGGATTGAATCTGATGTGACTTTGCTTACTCAAAATATCAAAGCAAACTGTGAAGTGAAATCGAACCGAAATCCAAACAAATTGTACCGCTACCCGAAAGTGATTGATCACATGATTGTCAGCAAGGCTCAAGTTCAAAGCCCTGCTAAACAAATCAATTACACTCGTGATGAAGCGTTGAATTATCGAGTGAGCGATCATTGCCCACTAATGAGTACGGTTAAGCTTTCTGATTAACGTCTTTACTTACACCACCTACTTTAGCCAAAGCGACGGGATAATCTCGTTGCTTGGCTAGTTCACAAGCGGTTGCTAATACTTGCTCGGCTTCTAATTTTGCAGAAACCGATTGAACCGATAATTCCACCCCATCAATCAAACCTTCTTCTCGCATTTGCTCTTCGATTTGAATGGCGGCTTCTAACGCTGAAGATGCTTTTACGATTTCCATGCGGGCGTAGTTTTTGCCAGCAAAGGAAACATTGGCTGCACGCAATGAAATATCCGTTCCCGGTACTTGTTGTGCACCAAATAAAGGTTTGCCTGCGTGAGTTGCCGTTTTAAAACTTGGGATAAATTGCGCCATGTGTTCAATTGCAAGATGTGTGCGCTGCTTTTGTTCTTGCTCATCCCAACCATGAATGATCTTATCCACTAAATGTAATGGCAATTTAGGTTGTGAGCTATCTGCGGTCGATGAAGCTACACCATCTTTAAATAAGGTGATGTCTTCTGTCATGCCGTGCAATTGGAAATAACCATCAGGGTACGGAGTCAATTGAGCCATACCTTGTGGCGTGCCACGTTCACCATGAAAAATGACTTCTGGCCACAATGCCGAACCTTCATCCCAATGCGTCACATAAGCGGCTTTAAACTCAACTAAGCGAGAACGAGGCGCTTTCACCCAGTCATCCACCACTCCAGTTTGATAACCAGAAGCGTTAATTAGATAGTCAACTTGAATCGACGACGAAGATGCAAGATCAGAAACCGATTTAAACTGAATTTGCCATTGGTTTTCAATTTGCTCGACACCGACTACTTGTGTCTGTGTATAAGTGTGGCAATTCGGCAATTGAGCTAGAGACAAATTCACCGTTGCTGAAAGACGAAACACGCTTAAACCGTACTCTTGCACCAATACAACTGGATATTTCAGCTGTTCTAAATCGACGGTTTTAGCAAATGGGATCATCCATTCATCTAGGCTTTTATCGGTGAGAGTGTTTGGCTCAGGAACAGACAATGTCGCTAACTGCTGCAATTTTTCTTTGCTATACAGTTGATAATAATGGCTCGGTTCACCTAACACCTGATTACTTGGATCAGCATCCACCAGCGCTTGATAGGCTTGTGTGATCACCTGCAAACGTGGCAATAATTCTTCTGGTAAGCCTTTATCTTGAATAGGAACAGCGATCACGGTTGGACGCACATTCATGGTGTGTTTGTACAACTTAACCGTGTCGATGGACTCTTTCAGCAATTGGATACATTGTTGCTGCGAGATTTCTCTGTACAGATTTCCGCCTGCATGTAAGTGACAAATTGGCGGCCCATCAACCAAAGACGGTCCTTGTTCAAAAATCGAAACCTGAAAACCTTGTTCGGCAAAGTGTAATGCTGCGGTTGAACCGGCAATACCGCCACCAATAATACCAATATGCGGTGATGAGCTTTTCAACGGATGTTCCCTACTGCTTGATCTGTTGTTAATGCGTTCAGCATGTTATCTGTTACTTATGTCTAAACCTTAGCATTTTGGTCAGATATTTTCGAACCAAATTTGCTTTGAATCAAAGATTTTATGTTGCTTTTTTCACTTTGGTTAGATTGAAATTTCTTCTTCAATTTAGCTCTAAAAAGTATGAAAAAGTGCTTGACTGAAGATTTCCACTTTTCAAAAAAATGGCCAATGTGAATAAGCTATTTTAACCAACCAACCAAAGCCAAGGCTTACAAGAGAAGTGAAGTTTTTTGTGGATTAAGTTATCCCAATATTTATCCACTGATTTTGTGGATAACTTATCTTTTTATCCAAGCAATGGTTTAATCCACAAGCGTTTGTAGCACATATTTACGTTTACCCATTCACCTTATTTACAGGAACCAATAATTGTTTAATCAGCGTTTGCAGCACCAAGGCTAAAGTGGCGAAAGCCAAAATTGGCAACGAAATCCATAATCCCCAATGCAACACAGGATCAAGCTCAAATCCCCACTTCATTAAGCTGGCGACACTCGATTCAGCACCAAAGCTTGCCACGAGTCCGGCAATTAACGCCATGATGCCGTATTCATACCAAACAGTTTTCGCAATGCGCTTTTTACTTGCTCCTAGGGTTCGATATAAGCGGATTTCATCTTGGCGTTGGGAAAGACTTAAACGCAGTAAGGTGAAAATCAGCAATAATCCGGCAACCACCGCAAGCCCCGCCAGTACCGTAATTGACCAAACAATTTGAGTTAATAAAACCTGTACTTTCCCTGCCATGGTTCGAATATCCATCAAACTCACAGTTGGGAAATCTCGCGCCATTTTGACTAAGAACGCGTTGGTTTTATCTTTATCACCAGTTTCTTTGCTCGCCTCTGGCGCTTGAAAACTCACTAACCAAGTACCCGGAATGTCTTTCAATACATCTGGAGTAAAAATAAAGTAGAAATTTGGCTTCATTTCACGCCAATGCACTTTACGAATGGTGTTCACTTTAGCAGTTACAGTTTGGCTGCTGATCACAAAAGTTAAAGTATCGCCAATTTTCAAACCAAGATCGCTCGCCACATCCGATTCAACCGACACAGAACCCGCCTCTCCCCATGTACCTTGTAGCAAGTCATTAGTTTCAGGCAAGGTTTCTGCCCAAGTGAAATTCAGTTCACGACGTAATGAATCGCTGGCTTCTTCTCCGTGTGCATATTCTTTGGCATCTTCACCGTTAATTTCGGTCAAGCGGCCACGAATGATCGGATACGCCTCAGAGCGGTTTAAATTCTGCTCATCAATCTCTTTCAAATATTGATCTTTTTCATAAGAGGCAATGTTTAATGCAAATACGTTTGGCGCATCTTTCGGCAAAGTTTGTTGCCAATCGCTAAGTAAATCACTGCGTACAAGCCAGATAATCGCAATCAACATAAGAGATAACGCTAACGCACCAAACTGAATACCGCTTGCCATTGAAGAACGATTTATACGACTCAATGCCAATTTCAATGATGGTGATGCAGGAATGTATTGCAGCAATTTAACTAAACCAAGGCTGACGACACCGAGCACTGCAAATAAGGCAAGAATGCTGGCTAACACAATCCAAACCAAGGTATTGCCACCATAAACAAGCATCAGCAAAGCAAATGGCAATAAGATCAATAACCATGCTTTACGAGGAATATTGCTCTGGCTTGGCTGCATAACAGAAGCCGCCGAGGTGTTTAATAAGCCAATTAAAGGAATGCCCAATGCTGGAATACCGATAGCAAAACAAGTTCCGACGGAAAGCAGAAACGGCAACATGCCATAACTTGGAAGCGGATCAGGCAGAACGTCGGTTAATGGAATTCGCAAAACCATCTCAAGCGCAATACCGATAAGCGAACCGAAGATCACGCCTAGCGCAAACAAACTGCCGATTTGCAAACTCAGCCAACGGATCAACCATGCTCGTTGTGCCCCTAAACTTTTCAACATGGCGATAGTTTGACGACGGCTTGATACATAATGCTGGCATGTCAGAACAAGTGTAATAGCCGCCATCACAACCACAATCGCAACTGTGAGCGAAAGATACTGCTTAGTTTTACTGAACACTTCAGCGGTGCGACTATTAGAATCTTCATCGACCCAACGATCACTTGGCGTTAATTCCACCATTTGTTTTAGCTGGTTAATTTGTTGTTCATCGCCATTAATAAACAAACGAAAGCTAACACGGCTACCAACTTGTACCGCACCTGTTTTGGCCACATCCGCTTGATGAATGTAGACGCTTGGCATTTGTTGAAATGGGTTAAACGACAACCCCGGTTCTTGTAAAACTTCACCTGAAATCGTGAAATCAGCATCGCCAATTGTGACATTGTCACCAACTTTAGCTTGTAACTGCTGCATCACCCGCGGCTCAAGCCATAGCTGATTTGGTTGAACATGCTTACTTTGCACTTCCCCTGTAGAAAGCACCATTTCTCCACGTAGCGGATAAGCAGAATCGACCGCTTTTACCGTCACCAGTTGCATATTCTTTTCGCTAAAAGCCATAGTCGCAAAACGAGTTAATTCGGCCGTTTCTACTTGTTCTGCTTTCGCTTGTTCTAACAAAAATTCAGGCAATGGATTGGCAGATTGAAAAACCGTGTCCGCTGTTAAAGCATTTTTCCCTTGAGTGTTGATCACTTGATCCATCCGATCAGCCAAAGCCGCTAGACCAAACACACAAGCAATAATCAAAGTTAAGGCAATCGCAATCGGCCACAATTGACCGTGCTTTATTTCTCGCCAACTCCACTTTAATAAAGCTTTATTCGGTAAAGGATGCTGAGACGAAATCGGACTTTCAGACATGTTGGGTTCTAATGATTCCGAGGCTTGTGACATATTACGCCTCCTGCATATCTGAAACGGATTCTAACTTGGCGTTTTCGGTGATTTCCTCTTGTACAATTTCTCCTGCTCGCATGTGCAAAATGCGGTCGCAACGTTGAGCGAGATCGTTATCGTGCGTGACCAACACCAAGGTGGTTTTGTGGGCTTTATTCAATTCGAAAAGTTGTTCGATGATTTTAGCGGCAGTAATTTGATCGAGGTTACCTGTCGGTTCATCGGCAAACAAAATGGACGGCTTAATCATAAAAGCACGCGCCAATGCGACCCGTTGTTGCTCACCACCAGATAGTTGACTTGGTGTATGAGTCAAACGTTCTTTTAACCCGACTTCCGTCAATAGCGTTGTGGCTCGAACTGTGTCCTCTTTTTCGCCTTTCAGCAAACAAGGCAAGGTAACATTTTCAAGTGCGGTCAAAGTTGGGATCAGCAAAAAACTTTGAAATACGAAGCCAATTTCATCACTGCGCAACGCGGCTCTTTGTTCATCTGAAAGCTGAGTAAGTGATTTTCCAAGCAAGCTGATTTCACCTGTTGTCGGCAAATCTAAACCGGCTAATAGCGTCATTAAAGTTGACTTGCCTGCGCCAGACGTGCCAACAATAGCCACACTTTCGCCCGCTTGAATCGCTAGGTTAACGTTATTTAATATGGTTAAATGCTCTTTAGCGGTCGATACCGATTTGCTAAGGGATTGCGCCTGAATGACGATTTTGGCGTTGGTTTCCGAGTTTAGGGAAAGCTGTGATGAACAGGCAGCTTGATTAATATTATTTTCTATAGGCGACTGTGACATGATGAGACTCTTATCCTTAATTCTCGTAATGTGTTTTTCTTCGATCAGTTCTGCAAAAGCCGCAGATGCAACAGAAAAAACCACACTTCTAATTTTAGGCGACAGCTTAAGCGCAGGCTATCAAATGGCGATTGAACAAAGCTGGCCGTCGCTTCTTCCCAATGAGTTGCAGCAAAAAAACATTCAAGCCAATGTGATTAATGGCAGTATTTCTGGCGATACCACAGGCAATGGTTTAGAACGTTTACCTGCACTGTTAAAACAACATAAGCCAGATTGGGTTTTGATTGAACTTGGCGCCAATGACGGTTTGCGTGGCTTTCCACCGGCCACCATTAAACGCAATCTCATTCAGTTAATTGAACAATCTAAACAAGCCGGCAGCAAAGTTGTGCTTATGCAGATTATGGTTCCGCCCAATTACGGCAAACGTTACACCCAAGCGTTTTCTAATGTTTACCCAGAAGTGGCCAAACAGCAAGAGGTACCGCTAGTGCCTTTCTTTTTAGAAAAAGTGATCGTAAAACCAGAATGGATGATGAATGATGGGTTGCATCCAAAACCAGAGGCGCAACCTTGGATCGCTGATTTCATGGCGGATCAACTGGCATCCATCCTATAAATCAACTTGTGGATATGGCTCGAAAATTCACAATATTTCATTTTGAAGCACGTAAAACAGCAACTTAACACTTTAGTTTAGTTGCTTTTTTTATGCTCAATCATTAATGATCTGAAACAATTTTTCATTAAATTACTCCAACAAAATGCGCCTTATACCCTGTTAGCGCAATTTTTTAGACAGTATTAGCATTTATTCTAATTTAAGTATTTTCATGAATAGAAAATATTTTGAATTCATGTTTCAACAAGAAAGGAATCTCCCCCAATGAAATAGCTGTTAAAAAATAGCTTCTTGGGGAACTGTTTAAAATAAGAAATGGGATAACGTATGGTTATAGAACCTATTATTAAGGGCGTGGTCGCCCGAAGTGCACACCCTTATGGCTGTCAGGCTTCGATTCAAAATCAAATTGCATTCGCTAAAAACGCAGCTCAAATTAAGCAAGGTCCAAAGCGTGTACTGATCCTTGGTGCATCTTCTGGTTTTGGTCTTGCCTCTCGTATTGCTCTAACCTTTGGTGGTTGTGAAGCGGATACCATTGGCGTTTCATTTGAACGTGGTCCATCTGAAAAAGGTGTTGGTACTGCGGGTTGGTACAACAATATTTTCTTTAAGCAAGAAGCAGAAAAAGAAGGCCGTGTTGCTATCAATATCGTTGGTGATGCTTTTGCTCAAGAAACGCGTGATCAAGTTGTTGAAGCTATTGAAACTTACTTTGAAGGCGAAGTAGATTTAATCATCTACAGCCTTGCTACAGGTATTCGCCCTAACCCAGAAACGGGTGAAAAATGGATTTCAAGCATTAAGCCTATCGGTGACAGCGTCACTGGTGCAACGGTTTTACTTGAAGATGACCAATGGCAAGAAACCACCATTGCACCGGCTACAGAAGAAGAAATTGAATCAACCATTAAAGTAATGGGCGGTTCTGATTGGGAATCTTGGGTTGATACCTTAATCAATACAGAATCTATTGCTGACGGTTGTAAAACTATTGCTTTCTCATACATTGGTTCTGAAGCCAATTACCCTATCTATCGTGACGGTACTTTAGGTTGGGCAAAAGTCGATTTACATCAAGCTAGCCATTCATTAAACCTGAAACTAGCGAACTTTAATGGTTCAGCTCACGCAGCGGTTTGTAAAGCCTTAGTAACTAAAGCGAGCGTGTTCATTCCAACTTTCACGCCGTACATTATTGCGCTTTACAAGGCGATGAAAGAAGAAGGCTTACATGAAGGTTGTATTGAACAAATGCAACGTTTATTCAGCGATAAACTGTTTAATCACGAGCCTATTCCTGTCGATTCTGAACGCTTGATCCGCATGGATGATTGGGAAATGAAACCAAGCATTCAAGCGCGAGTAAACGAGTTAATGGCTGAAATGAATGCGGAAAACTTTAAAACGGTTGGTGATTACCAAGGCTATAAAGACGAGTTCATGCAATTAAACGGCTTTAATGTGGATGGTGTCGATTATCAAGCCGACATTAACCTTGAAGATTTAATCGCTCTTTCTTCTGCAAGCGAAGAATAAACCTGACCACTTCACCTTTTTAAGTGAATGATGACGTTCACTTAATTTTTATACTCCCGAGAGGCTTTTTCTCTTGGGAGTTTTTTTATGCCCTTTTCTTGGTGATTTACCCTAGTTAACTGCTTTTCCGTGTATAATCGCCGCCTTAGAAAGTAAATCAAACAAATCAAACGGTGTGAGAAATGGATACGCTGATCTTTAAGCTGAAAAATATCGAAAAACAAAACTATCGTGCTTACCAACAAATTAAAGGCCAGTACGATTTTACTGACTTCGAACTTTTCATTGATACAGTACAAGCGGATCCTCACGCCAGTGCATCTCGTTTACGCGCTCGTCGTGCTTGGTCATTAACCGATTTACAATGGTTGTTGGATAAGTCTGAAGATTACCAACGTGCTGCTCGTGATTATC
>JBKEDP010000015.1:0-29393 GCA_047975485.1 Vibrio sp.
GTAGCATTAGCCAACAAGCTAGCAAGAATAGCTTGGGCGGTGTTACAGCACCGCCAAGCTTTTAAGGCTGCTTTGCAGCCATAACCGAGTTTGCAACGTCAATGAATGTGATGACGAAAACGGTCAGTCGGCCAGATTAAGAACCTGAAGCTAAAAACAGCATCAAATGCTTTCTTACTTTTAAGGATAATCTGGCGCGGATATCATCGTGGAGCTGGTAAGCCATGGGCTCACCAAACGTGACTCCGAATACATTAGCGCAAACCAACTCCGTCATTAGTTAATTGTAGTTGCAATTCAGAGGCGGACCATACAGTTTGGGATGGTTTGAAATAGTTGAAAAGACACGCTGCGGAGCGGTAGTTCAGTTGGTTGCTATTTGTTTAAGAGCGTGGCCGGCATGTCACGCCGGGGGGGCGCGCCAAGCAAGGTATTAGCGAGTCCCGTCCGCTCCGCCACTTATTAAAGAAAGCCTGATTCGAAAGAGTCAGGCTTTTTTACGTTTGGGGTGGTTTGAAATAGTTGAAAAGACACGCTGCGGAGCGGTAGTTCAGTTGGTTGCTATTTGTTTAAGAGCGTGGCTGACCTGTCATGGCGAGGGTTGCGGATAGAAATCCCAACGATCCCTCACTTACCTGAGAAACCCCGATATAAAGAGTCAGCTTTTTTGCGTTTGTAGGGTCTAGACCATCTCGATAAATGCTATAGTCTGAGCATTAAAATTATCCAAGGAGATTACTGTGGGGCAGTTATCTGTATTAGCTTATATCGCATTAGGTGGCGCATTTGGTGCTTGCTCTCGCTATCTAGTGTCTGAGTTCTGTGTATCGTTATTTGGCAAAGGTTTTCCCTATGGCACACTTGTTGTCAACGTAGTTGGTTCTGCGATTATGGGGCTTCTAATGGCTGCGATCCAAAACGAAATTATCGCAGTGCATCCTTGGCGTTTGATTATTGGATTGGGCTTTTTAGGTGCTTTAACGACCTTTTCTACGTTCTCAATGGATAACGTACTTCTTATGCAACACGGGGACTTCCTAAAGATGGGTTTAAACATCTTACTAAACGTTGCATTAAGCGTGTCAGCTGCATGGGTTGGTTATCATTTATTGATTAAAAATTAATCCCCTTTGCCATCTGTTAATTAATTGTTATACTCATTTTCACTTGTCGGAGTGCCATAAGGCTGAGACCGCATTGCGGGATCCGTTGAACCTGATCAGGCTAATACCTGCGAAGGGAACGAGAGAGAAGAGTAATCTTTTTTATTATTACCCCTCTATAAATCTAACTGTAATTTGCAGATCTAAATTGCGTGCAGCTAGTTTCTTGTGCATCAATCCGTCAAGCATTTGTCCCTGAATTCTAAAAATCAGGGTTCTAATCTTTATACCAATCACACTAATTAGGTGGTCAGAAATTGCGTAGGAAAAAGTCTTGAGAACAAGGCAAAAAATTTCGATAAGTAGTCATTCTACAATCAAATTTTTTAACGCAGTTATCGAGGCTTTTAACAAGCAAGGCTGATCAGATAATTAGTACGATTGGTATTAGTTAAAGGAAAATGCTATGTCGTCAAGTCGTAACCCAGTTAGTCGTAAACAGTCTAGGATGGCAGCTAAGAATTTTATGGATTCTTTGTCTGTTCAACCTTATCCAAATTCCCAGAAGATTTATATCGAGGGCAGTCGTCCAGATATACGCGTTCCAATGCGTGAGATCAGTTTGTCTGATAGCTTAGTTGGCGGAACAAAAGATGAACCTATTTATTCCCCAAATGAGCCTGTACAGGTCTATGACACATCAGGTGTTTATACCGATCTTAGCCATGATATTAATCTCTATGAAGGCTTACCTAAATTAAGAACTCAATGGATTAAAGAAAGGGCGGATACAGAAGAACTTGAACTTGTTACTTCAACTTTCACTCAATCTCGTTTAAATGATGAAACCTTAGATGATTTACGTTACGGAAATTTACCTAAAATTCGTAAAGCTAAATCGGGTAAATGTGTAACTCAACTCCATTATGCTAGACAAGGGATCATTACGCCTGAAATGGAGTTCATTGCCATACGTGAAAATATGGGGCGCCAAAAGTTTGCTGATGAACAGTTAAACCAACAACATCCCGGACAAAGTTTTGGTGCGCAATTACCTAAAGAAATAACGCCTGAATTTGTACGCCGCGAAGTTGCAGAAGGGCGAGCTATTATCCCCGCAAACATTAATCACCCTGAATCTGAGCCTATGATCATTGGGCGTAACTTTCTCATCAAGGTGAATGCGAATATTGGAAATTCTTCCGTTTCATCTTCGATTGAGGAGGAAGTTGAGAAACTGGTTTGGTCAACTCGATGGGGTGGCGATACCGTAATGGATCTTTCAACAGGACGAAATATCCATGAAACCCGCGAATTGATTTTGCGTAATAGCCCAGTTCCAATTGGCACGGTTCCGATGTATCAAGCGCTTGAAAAAGTAAATGGTATTGCTGAAAACCTAACTTGGGAAGTGATGCGAGATACGTTAATAGAGCAAGCAGAACAGGGTGTCGATTACTTTACTATCCATGCAGGCTTGCTACTTCGCTATATTCCAATGACAGCAAAACGTGTGACTGGCATCGTTTCTCGTGGTGGTTCTATCATCGCTAAGTGGTGTTTGGCGCATCATCAAGAAAGTTTTCTATACACACATTTTCGTGAGATTTGTGAAATCTGTGCTCAATATGATGTGGCTTTATCACTTGGTGATGGTCTGCGTCCCGGTTCGATTGCTGACGCGAATGATGAAGCCCAATTTGCAGAATTAAGAACACTCGGCGAATTGACCAAAATTGCTTGGGAATATGATGTACAAGTGATCATCGAAGGACCGGGACATGTTCCTATGCACATGATCAAAGAGAATATGGACGAGCAACTTAAGCATTGTCACGAAGCGCCATTTTATACTTTAGGTCCATTAACCACCGATATTGCACCTGGTTATGACCACATTACTTCTGGAATTGGTGCAGCAATGATTGGTTGGTTTGGTTGTGCCATGTTGTGTTATGTGACGCCAAAAGAGCATCTTGGTCTGCCGAATAAAGAAGATGTTAAGACAGGTTTAATCACTTATAAACTTGCTGCCCATGCAGGTGATTTAGCGAAAGGGCATCCAGGCGCACAAATCCGCGATAATGCTTTGTCCAAAGCTCGTTTTGAATTCCGCTGGCATGACCAATTCAATTTGTCTTTAGATCCTGAAACCGCTTTATCTTTCCACGATGAAACACTTCCACAAGAGTCAGGCAAAGTCGCTCATTTCTGTTCTATGTGTGGTCCAAAATTCTGTTCAATGAAAATCTCGCAAGAGGTTCGTGAGTACGCAAAAGATAAGGACCAAGTTGCTTCAGACCAGTTATTAGAAGTGAAGATGAGAAATGACCCATTGCAAGGCATGATGCAGAAATCAGCAGAATTCTTAGCATCAGGTTCTGAACTTTATCATCCAGCAACTTCGGTTAATGCTCATAAAGAGAAAGCTGAAGTAGAGGAGAATTAATATGGATTTTTTCTCTTTTACAAATGTTGATGAACTCAATAAGGAAGCATCAAAGCTTAGCGAACAAAGCTTGCTGTTTGATGTTTCTAAAATTGAGGCCTATTTATCTTTAGCAAAAGAGGTTGGGTTGAATCCAATAGCTGGAAGTGTTGAACAAATTTCTAGTAATCAAATAAAGATAGAGATGGAGACTGGCAACCAACAAACTCTAACTTTCAATTTGCTACCAGTTCAACGATCTAAAGGACTCAATATTTGTATTCAAGATGGAGTGAATGAATTCGATCTAGTAGCTCTATTTTCAGATAAGCAAATACAAACGGAGGTGAAACATTGTCGGGCTGTTATTCAAACATTATTGGATGAGTGTTTTGATGATTCTGCGAATAGAGCAAATATCATAAGAGACTTTATTTGTTGGTTTCTAGTTGCTTACCTGTGTGATTTTCCTATCGAAGATTCTGTTGTCGTTGGTCATGCTGGAGTGAAACAAAGTTTTTGTGTTTCACGTGAAACATGGCCAGATGACGTAGTTCATTTTCCTGATGTTTTGACTATTTCACCAGAGGCTACTAGCAAGAAGGGATTCAAATTCTTGCCATTAGTCGAGTCAGATATGGGCTTGTATCCTGTCGTTGATTCGGTTGAATGGATTGAATTGCTATTACAAAAGGGCGTGAAAACAATTCAACTTCGAATCAAAAATCAGAATGAAGCAGAGTTAGAAGCGCAAATCCAAAAATCAATTGAACTTGGTCGAAAGCACAAAGCACAAGTTTTTATCAATGACTATTGGCAACTCGCCATTAAGCATCAAGCATATGGTGTTCATTTAGGACAAGAAGATTTGAGTGTGGCTGATTTAGATGCCATCCAAGCGGCAGGACTAAGATTAGGTCTTTCTACTCATGACTATTTTGAAATCCTAAGGGCGAAACAATTCAATCCATCTTATATCGCATTGGGACATATTTTCCCAACAACGACTAAGGTGATGCCATCAAAACCGCAAGGGTTAGCTCGGTTAGCTCTATATCAGAAGTTGCTAAATCATGACTTTCCAACCGTTGCGATTGGCGGCATTGATTTAACGAACGCAAGGCAAGTTTGGCAAATAGGTGTGTCGAGTTTGGCTGTGGTTCGTGCCATTACCGAGGCAGATGATATACAATTAGCGCTGGATTCTTTTAATCAAATTTTTGATTCCACGCCTAGAGAGAATATTTTCAAATCAGCACAACCGAACTTGGTTGAGCGGGAAGAATATTCTCATTGTCATCAGTAGAGGTAAACAATGAACGATCAACAATTTCAACGCTATCAACGTCAAATCATGGTTCCTGAAGTTTCGGAATCTGGGCAAGACAAATTAATCGGTAGCAAAGTGTTGTTGGTCGGTTGTGGTGGTTTAGGTTCGGCTGCAGCTTTATATCTGGCTGGAGCCGGCATTGGGTCGATTGTTGTTGCTGATGGTGATGCTGTTGAATCGTCTAATTTGCAACGCCAAGTGATATACCGTGAAAGTGATGTAGGTAAAAACAAAGCTCAAGCGATGGCAGAACAATTAAAACAACTGAATACTCACTGTAAAGTTCGTGCAGTTTCTTCTTATTTAGAAGGGGCACAATTAAATCTTGAAGTGATGTTGGCAGATGTTGTTCTTGATTGCAGCGATAATTTCCCAACTCGACAAGCAGTGAATAAAGCTTGCCATGATGGAAAAACAACGCTGATTTCAGGTTCTGCAATTGGTTGGGTGGGTCAGTTAATGACGTTTGATTTTAAAGAACAATCGTCGCCTTGTTACCATTGTGCCGTTCCATATCAAGATAACAGCGCAGGTTTGAAATGTTCTGAATCTGGCGTTATTGGTCCAGTCGTGGGTTCACTTGGAAATCTACAAGCTTTAGAAGCAATTAAATATCTAACTCAAAATCCAAAACTTAAACCAGCCACTCTGAATTTATTTGATGGGCAAACACTGTCTTGGCAGAAATTTAATATCGCCAAAGACAACAACTGCCCAGTGTGCGGAAGTTAGTTCAAACTCTTTAACTTGTTTTATTTTCTGAGCTTGGATGTTCAGTTAAATCATGTCTTTGAGTTTGTCTGCTTCTGTATAAAAGAATCCAAGGAGAGGCAATGCAAACTCAATCTAATCAACTTGAATCCATTTCAGTTGAATCACAAAACTTATTCTTAATTAATGATGAAACCTATGCGTGGGATTCATCATTAAAAACCATCTCAGATCTGTTAACACTTTTTCCAGTTGAGCTAAAAGGTTTAGCCATTGCTCAAAATGGGGAAGTGATCCCAAAATCAAATTGGTCGACGACGACTGTTCGTAGTGGTGATGAATTTTCATTTTTTACTATGGTTGCAGGAGGGTAAGACGATGACTATTCAACAAACAGCTTTTAAAAAATTAGTTTCAAAAAAATCAGTTTCTCAGCAATCAATTTCAAACCCGAATTCAACTCAGTTATCAGATGATGGTCTGACTACAGTAGTTAATGATGAACTGCATATTGGAGATAAGATTTTTACGTCTCGGTTATTTACTGGGACAGGGAAGTTCGCCAATGAGCAGCAGATGGTTGATGCCATTCAAGCTTCTGATTCAGAACTGACGACGTTAGCTTTGAAGCGAATGAATTTAAATTCTGATAATAAAATACACCAAGGCACAGATATTTTATCTTCACTGCAGGAGATAAAGGTTAACTTGTTACCCAATACTTCAGGAGCCAAAACAGCCAAAGAAGCTATTTTTGCTGCTCAACTTGCAAGGGAAGCAGTGGATACAAATTGGGTGAAATTGGAAATTCATCCTGATCCTAAATATCTAATGCCAGACCCAATTGAGACATTAAAAGCAGCAGAAAAATTGGTTGAACTTGGTTTTATTGTTTTACCGTATTGCCATGCTGATCCAGTTCTTTGTAAGCGGTTAGAAGAAGTCGGCTGTGCTGCTGTGATGCCTTTAGCTGCGCCAATCGGATCGAATAAAGGACTTATTTCTGAAGATTTCCTACGCATTATTATTGAACAAGCGAATGTGCCTGTGATTGTTGATGCAGGAATTGGCGCACCATCTCATGCTGCGTTTGCAATGGAAATAGGGGCTGATGCAGTTTTAGTTAACACTGCGATTGCATCATCGGCTAATCCAATTCAAATGGCTCGAGCTTTTAAAATGGCTGTTGAAGTTGGGCGCATGGCGTATCTTTCTGGCTTGGGGACAGTTCAATATCAGGCATCAGCATCTAGTCCATTAACGGCATTTTTGGGATAGGAGATGCTGATATGACATTTACAGATGAACTGAAAAAATACGATTGGGATGATGTTTACCTTTCCATTCGCAGTAAAACACAGGCAGATGTTGAGCGAGCTTTAGCGAAAAACAAACGTAACTTAGAAGATTTTAAAGCGTTAATTTCACCTGCAGCCGAACCTTATATTGAAGCCATGGCACAACAATCTTATGCACTAACTCGGCAGCGGTTTGGTCACAATATCGGATTTTATATTCCGTTATATCTTTCTAATCTTTGTTCCAATGCTTGCACCTATTGCGGGTTTTCAATGGAGAATCGCATTAAGCGGCGCACTTTAACAAATAATGAAATTGCCCAAGAAATTACAGCTATCAAAGCAATGAATTTTGATAGCGTTCTACTCGTAACAGGAGAGCACGAAACTAAGGTTGGAATGAATTATTTCCGCCAAGTTTTACCGCAAATTAAACCGAACTTTTCTTACTTAGCTATGGAAGTACAACCGCTTGATCAGAATGATTATGCAGAGTTGAAACAACTTGGTTTAGATGCGGTGATGGTTTATCAAGAAACCTATCATCCAAGTACTTATGCTCAACATCATTTAAGAGGGAACAAGCAGGACTTTTATTACCGCTTAGAAACGCCTGATCGAATTGCGAGTGCTGGAATAGATAAAATTGGCATTGGTGCTTTGATCGGTTTGGAAGATTGGAGAACGGATTGCTTTTTCACTGCAGCACATTTGTCGTATTTAGAAAGACAATATTGGCAGACTCGTTACTCGATTTCATTTCCAAGATTACGTCCTTGTGAAGGTTCATTACAGCCAAAGTCAGTGATGTCTGATAAGCAATTGGTACAGCTCATTTGTGCATTCCGGTTGTTTAATTCCGAAGTCGAACTCTCTTTATCGACTAGAGAAAGTGCCGTATTCCGAGATAATTTATTACCCTTGGGAATCACTCATATTTCAGCTAACTCAAAAACGCAGCCCGGTGGATATGCGAATGATGATGTAGAACTGGAACAGTTTGCAATCAGTGATGAACGTTCAGTTGATTCAGTAGTGCAGGCCGTAAAAACAAAAGGGTATGATCCTGTTTGGACAGATTGGCACTATGCTTTTTCAGGTAGCTAAACTTTTTATTGGTTAAGTCGTTACTGATTAAACTCTTAGTTATTTGGACTTTAAGCCTTTGCTCGTGAAACTCTAATTTGAAAAGTTGCGTGTTTCACGTGAAACATAAAAGAAAAAGCCAGAGAGAAAATTATTCCCTCTGGCTTCATTTATTGAGTCGAAAAGTGTTCCGCTAGATTAGATAGCTTTGGTCGCTTGTTCTAACCAAGTTTTCACTTCACCTTCAACAAGTGGACTGACATCATTCCAAACTTTCTGATGGTAATCGTTCAACCAATCTTTCTCTGCTTGAGTTAGAAGATCTAAATTCATTGCACGAACATCAATAGGGCAACGAGTCAGAGATTTAAAACCTAAAATTTCTAAATCGCCATTGGTTGTTTTCTTCTCAACAATCTCAAGGTTTTCGATTCGGATACCAAACTCATTGGTGCGGTAATAACCCGGCTCGTTTGAAAGCACCATACCTTCAAGTAATTTCGTGCCATTGTAAGCCGGAGAAATACGTTGTGGGCCTTCGTGAACACTTAAGAAATGTCCAACACCATGACCAGTTCCGTGATCGTAATTGTAGCCTTCAGCCCATAAATATTGGCGAGCTAAAACATCTAGTTGGCTGCCTGTTGTTCCTTGTGGGAAGCGAGCATTAGCCAGCGCAATATGACCTTTTAATACCAGCGTAAATTGTTGTTTCATGAATTCAGAAGGCGTACCGATAGCAACAGTACGAGTAATGTCTGTTGTGCCATCTGTGTACTGACCGCCTGAATCGACTAAGTAAAGAGTGTTCAATTCTAACTTGCCAAATTCAGCTTGGTCGGCGTGATTGTAGTGACACATTGCAGCATTACTTCCGGCTGCTGAAATCGTATCGAAACTTAAATCCTTGAGTTTAGGATCTTGCTTGCGACATTCGTGCAGTTTTTTCGCAAGCACATCTTCATCATGCAAACGGC
Organism: Vibrio sp.; assembly: GCA_047975485.1. Classification (GTDB taxonomy): domain Bacteria; phylum Pseudomonadota; class Gammaproteobacteria; order Enterobacterales; family Vibrionaceae; genus Vibrio. Next base: position 8,934 of record JBKEDP010000015.1, read on the forward strand.
CAGCTTCAACTTCAGCATCCAACCAAGATAAGAAAGTTGCCATTGCAGCGCCATCACGAACATGACTGTTCACCATACCTTGTGCTTCAACAGAGTTTTTAGCTGCTTTTGGTAATAGGCAAGGGTCACTTGCAGGTTTAACTTTAGCATTTGCTTGTTGTAAAACTTGGGTAAACCATGCGTTGCTTGTTGCTGGATCGACTAATACTGTTTTGCCTGCAAGTTGTGCTAAAGATCCTTGCAACTGATCTTGCGCCAATACAGAAACGCAAGATCCAACATGATCAGAAAAATCCTTTGTGATCCGCTCTGGGTTGATGAAAAACTCTAAGCTGGCGTCAGCATGTAAAATCGCATGGCTTAACACACAAGGTAGACGAGGAATATCTAAGCCACGGATATTTAGAAGCCAACAAATAGAATCAACCTGAGTTAGCAAAGCTGCATCTGCATTTTGTGCTTTAATTAATTCGGCGATTTCTTGGCGTTTATCTTCACTTGATTGACCAACAACTTCGAGTGGCATTAATCGAATAGGGGATTCAACCACTTCAGGACGATCTTGCCAAAGAAGATCAATTGGGTTTTGGTCAATTTCGGCTAACTCAATAGATCCGTTTAATAGATCTTGTGCTGTTTCAAACCAAGTTGCTGAATGCATTTTTGGATCAATAGCTAAACGACTGCCTGCAGCAAGATTTGCTTTTGCCCATTGTAATGGTGGCTCTTGAATTAGGTGATGGTAAGAATAAATATCGCTTGGCGTTTGTTTGGTTACTTGAATGGTGTAGCGGCCATCTACAAAAATAGCTGCAGTTTTTTGTGTAATAATTGCAGCACCAGCTGAACCAACAAAACCACTCACCCAAGCTAAACGCTCATTGTGTTCTGGAATATATTCCCCTAAATATTCATCTTCATGAGGAACAATGATGGCATCGTATTGATTGGAAACGAGCCATTGGCGCAATTGCTGGATGCGCTCTGAAATTGCGTTGTGCATGCTTTGAATCATCCTTATTGATTGGACTTTTACCTAAACGTTAGAATTAAGAGGATCGTACGGTTAGGCCATAAATAGATTGGGAATATTTTCCCTGCTGGTAAGCATTCTAGCACTATGTAAAAACACTGTAATGGCAGTATAAATAAAAATACTTAGTAATTGAGAGTGTATGCGCTGTATCACATGCAAATATGTTAAAAGAGCATTCGGATTCAGATGAAAGCAAATGAGGTCATTGATATGTAGAATTTAGGACACTTATTCAAGTAGCTAAATATGAAAAGTTTTGCATTAGGTACCAATAACTTGGTGATTAAATCTTTCAATAAACGATATAAAGTAACATTGTGATGCAAAATTAGTTTTGCTAAACCCATAATAGGGCGTATATTTACGAACTACATTTCTTTTCGATTTTCTTATCAAAATAATTGGAATACGTATAAACCTATGTCAATGACAACCTATGAAATGGCTCGAATTTTAGAGCAGATGGATGAAAGTCCAGAAAAAATCATGTTTGGTAAACTACTGGTTGAATTAGGAAACCAAAGCCAAGAAAGAATTCGCAGTGCAGCAAAACAAGTTCCACTAGAATTATTACGCGATATCATTTACCAATTCCAAGTGGTTGCTGAATCTCGTAAAGGTGAACAAGTTCAACTGCTTGCAGAGAAACTAAAAGCGCAAGGTTTATCTGTTGATGACCTAAAGCGTTATATGGATAAAGCAAAAGCTTAATTTAAAACTTCTTCTTTTTTAAATTTTATTTGCTGAATAACCAAACCGAATAAAATAAATACCAACCCAATAATGGTCGATGGGTAGATCGTTTCGCCTATAATTTGGGCCAAAAGCATTAAAGATATAAATGGTGATAAGAAGATTAGGTTGCTAATTCTGGCAGTATTCTTTGTTTTCTTTAATGCAGTTAGCCACAAAACAAAAGTGATCCCCATTTCAAATAGCCCGACATAGCTGACGGCTAACCATCCTTTGCTATTAATATGCGACCAGTCATAACCTTGATACCAGCATAATAAAGCAGAGAAGGGTAATGAAACCAAAAAGCCAAGCAGAACCACTAAAATAGGATCGGCTTGGTTTTTTGCGTTTAGGATCCAATAACTAGCCCACAATAAAGTGGAAAGTAATGCCAACCCGACACCAAGTGGACTATCGAAAGATAAACTCAACAAGTCGCCTTTGGTTGCAATAACCAACACGCCAAAATAGCCAAGCACACAAGCTGCCCAATCTTGTTTGCGAATTTTCTGCCCCAAAAATACAGATGCCATTAAAGTTAATGTAATTGCCCAACTGTAATTGAGTGGTTGCGCTTGAGAGGCAGGTAATAAATCGTAGGCTTTAAATAAAATTAAATAATAGGCAAGTGGGTTAATTAACCCGAGTAAAATAAAATATTTAGGATTACTAACAAAGGTTGAACCTAATTGTTTAAGTGTTCCTTTGATGGCGCAGATGATCATCAAAACAATGATGGAAACCACGCTTGCCACAAACAACATTTGGATGGGAGAGAACTGCTCCAGAGTTAATTTGAAAGCGGTCGCCACGGTTGACCAAAGTAAAACCGCAGAAATTCCAAATATAAATGCGCTGCGTTCAGAATGCTCCATGCCTATTGTTGTCCTTAAAGTCGATTAAAATCGGGAATTCACCTTGTTAAACTGGACATTTATCCAGTATTTAATATGATTTAAACCAAGCAAGCTAAATCAAATTACTGAATAGGGTTCCCATGCAGTCGATTGCCAATCATAACGATTTCATTTCACTTTTCCTAATCGCTTTTGTACTCATTTTATGCGGCGTTATGCTGTGGATGAAAAAGCGCCAGCAATATCAGTTGCTTCTGATTGAACAGCAATGTGATGCTGAATTAGAAGCGAAAGATCAGCAACTTACTCAACTGCAAATTCAAATTCACACTTTGCAAAAAGAATTAGATGAATTGGATATCGAGCGAGATAAATCAGAATTTGAAGCTCGAAATCATTTCGGACAATTAATGGCAGCCAATGAGCGTCTAAAACATTTGGAAACCTTGCAGCAAGAATTGCGTGATCAGCAACTTAAAAACGAGCAATTGAATAATCAAAATTTTGAAATCAAAGCAATGTTCCGTGAGCAGCAAGCAAAGCACGAAGAAGAAAACCGTTCCGCTCAAGAAAAACTCGCCTTATTAGAAAAAGCAGAGCAAAGATTAAAAGTAGAATTTGAAAGCTTAGCGAATCAATTATTCGAAACCAAAGTGAAAAGCGTCGATGAACAAAATAAGCAAAGCTTGGCTGGTTTGTTGAATCCACTAAAAGAACAGTTGAATGGCTTTAAACAACAAGTGACCGCCAGTTATCACGCTGAATCTAAAGAGCGTCACACCTTGGTGCATGAAATTAAACAACTGCAAAAACTGAATGAACAAATGGCGCAAGATGCAGTTAACTTGACTCAAGCATTGAAAGGTGACAACAAACAGCAAGGCAACTGGGGAGAAGTGGTTCTCGCTAAAGTTCTACAAGATTCAGGTTTGCGAGAAGGGCATGAGTATCAAACTCAAGTCAGCTTAAACCATGAAAGTGGCAAGCGTTATCAACCTGATGTGATTGTGAATCTGCCTGAAAACAAACAAGTGATCGTCGATTCTAAAATGACGTTAGTCGCCTTTGAGCGTTACTTTAATGCTGAAACCGATGAGCAAAGAGCAAAAGCATTGAATGAGCATTTAATCTCGGTGCGTAGTCATATCAAATTATTAAGCCAGAAAGATTATCATCACCTAAAAGGCATTACTTCATTAGATTATGTTCTGATGTTCATTCCGATTGAGCCTGCTTTCCAATTAGCAATTGAACGTGACCCAAGTTTGATTCGAGATGCGATGGAGCAAAACATTATCGTGGTGAGTCCGACGACTTTGCTGGTGGCACTTCGAACCATTAATAATTTATGGCGCAATGAAAGACAAAATCAAAATGCCCAATTGATTGCGGAAAAAGCCAGTAAGCTATATGACAAAATGCGCTTGTTTGTAGATGACATGGAAGCTGTTGGCCAAGCGTTATCACGTGCGCAAAACAGTTATCAAGGCGCTATGAATAAGCTATCGACTGGTCGAGGTAATTTGATTCGCCAAGCAGAAAGCTTTAAGTCATTGGGTGTGGAAGTGAAAAAGGGCATAAGCCACGAAATCAGCGAAATTGCTCAAAATGATCCCTCTGAAAACAGACAAGCGGTTGAGGATAAAGTAAACTAGCGCGATAAATTTTAGATCACATCCGTGTCTAACTTGGAGCAATGAAAAGGATGGATATGCAAGTGCAACAAGACAACGCAAAGCCACAAGATGAAACCACACATTTTGGATTCACCACGGTAGCCAAAGATCAAAAAGTAGAGAAAGTGGCAGAGGTGTTTCATTCGGTAGCCGCTAAATATGACATTATGAACGATTTAATGTCAGGCGGAATTCACCGTTTATGGAAGCGTTTTACGATTGATTGCAGTGGCGCTCGTCCGGGACAAAAAATTCTCGATCTTGCTGGTGGTACTGGCGATTTAACCGCAAAATTTTCTCGTATTGTGGGTGATTCGGGTGAAGTGATTTTAGCGGACATCAACAATTCCATGCTGAATGTTGGCCGTGATAAATTGCGTGATATTGGCATTGTTGGCAACGTGCATTACGTGCAAGCAAATGCAGAAGAATTACCGTTCCCAGATGATTACTTTGATTGCATCACCATCGGTTTTGGTTTGCGTAACGTGACCGATAAAGATAAAGCCTTACGTTCAATGTTCCGTGTTCTAAAACCAGGTGGCCGTTTGTTGGTGCTTGAGTTTTCTAAGCCAAACATCGAAGCGCTATCTAAAATTTACGATGTGTATTCTTTCCATTTGCTACCAAAAATTGGTCAACTTGTCGCAAATGATGCTGGCAGCTACCAATATCTTGCTGAATCTATTCGCATGCACCCAGATCAAGAAACACTGAAAGGCATGATGGAAGAAGCGGGTTTTGAGCAAACCAAATACTTTAACTTAACGGGCGGTATTGTTGCATTGCACCGTGGATACAAGTTTTAAGGAATAAGTATGCCATTTGAACCTATGGTGACAGGCGCAATTGAAACGGCTTTAAATCGCTTAGTGAATGATGCACCACGCCACCAACAATCGGTCGCTCGACTAAAAGGCAAAGTAATTAAAGTGCATCTACAAGAAGTGGATCGCCAACTGATTTTTATCTTTAGCCATCAAATCGATGTACTTGCGCATTATGAAGGCGAACCTGATTGTTACCTTAGTCTCAAGTTATCCGTGTTGCCGCAATTAAAAGACCAATCCAATATCACTCGCTTGATTAAAGAAGATAAGCTGATTTTGGAAGGGGATATTCAACTGGCGCAAAAATTCTCTCAGTTAATGGAAAACATTAAGTCTGATCCTGAAGAGTTGTTATCCCGCATTACCGGTGATGTGGTGGCGCATTTGTTTACTCAAGGCGCAAAAAACTCAGTTGAGAAAATCAAACAAGTTTCTGATAGCCAGCAAAAACGCTTGGCAACCGTATTAACGGAAGAATGGAAAATTGCTCCGAATCCATTAGAAGTCGCACACTTCTGTGATCAAGTGGATGATGTGAAAAGTCACTTTTCTCGCCTTGAACAACGCATTGATGCTTTGACCAAGAAAACAGATGTTTTAACTAAGAAAATGGCCGCAGATGAGAGCCAAGTTTCTGATGGTGAAAGCCAATGAGATTCAGTGAAATTAAACGCTTATATTCCATCATCAAAGTGCAATTGGAATATGGCTTAGATGAACTCTTGCCTGAGCATCCAGTATTTAGATTGCCGAGAGTACTAATTAAATCTTTATTTTGGATGAAGAAAAAACACCAAGATAAAGAAGTAGGCGACCGTCTAAGATTGGCATTGCAAGAGCTTGGCCCAGTTTGGATCAAGTTCGGTCAAATGATGTCGACTCGCCGTGATTTGTTTCCAGGTTACATTGCTGATCCTCTCGCTTTACTGCAAGACAAAGTATCACCATTCGATGGTCATCTAGCGAAGAAGCAAATCGAAAAATCTTTAGGCGGGCCAGTTGAACAATGGTTTGATGATTTCGATGTCAATCCACTTGCTTCAGCTTCTATCGCTCAGGTTCATACCGCAAAGCTTAAAGAAACAGGTCAAGAAGTGGTGCTGAAAGTGATTCGCCCCGATATTCGTCCTGTAATTGAAGCGGATTTAAAACTGATGCATCGCATGGCTCAAATTATTGCTAAAGCCATGCCAGAAGCTCGTCGTTTGAAACCAGTTGAAGTGGTGAGAGAATACGAACGCACTTTGCTGAACGAGCTTGATTTGCGTTTGGAAGCAGCAAATGCGTTACAGCTAAAACGTAATTTCGCAGGCAGTAAAGATCTCTACGTTCCTGATGTGTTAATGGATTTTAGCTCGAAAGGGTTAATGGTTTCTGAGCGCATTTATGGTATTCAAGTATCTGATCTTGCTGGCTTAGAAAACAACGGCACCAATATGAAGCTTTTAGCGGAAAAGGGTGTGAGCGTATTCTTCACTCAAGTTTTCCGTGATAGTTTTTTCCATGCTGATATGCATCCGGGGAACGTGTTTGTTTCACATGAAACACCTGAAGACCCATTATGGATTGGTTTAGACTGCGGTATTGTTGGTACGTTAAATAGCGAAGATAAACGTTACTTAGCGGAAAACTTCCTTGCGTTCTTTAACCGAGATTATCGTCGTGTTGCTGAATTGCATATCGATTCAGGTTGGGTTCCATCCGATACCAATGTGATTGATTTTGAATCGGCAATTCGTACCGTATGTGAGCCAATTTTTGCTAAACCATTGTGTGAAATTTCTTTTGGGCATGTGCTACTTAACTTATTTAATACAGCACGTCGCTTTAATATGGAAGTTCAGCCACAATTAGTGTTATTGCAAAAAACGCTGCTTTATATTGAAGGCCTTGGCAGACAACTTTATCCACAGTTGGATTTATGGGAAACCGCAAAACCATTCTTAGAAAAGTGGATGATGGAGCAGGTTGGACCAAAAGCGGTATGGAATGCGGTTAAAGATAAAGCACCACTTTGGGCAGAAAAACTACCAGAACTGCCTGAGTTGATGTACGACACTTTGAAACGTGGTCGTGACTTAGATCAAAATGTAGCACGTTACTTTGCCCTATATTCGGCCAACAAACGTAAGCAGACCACAGGCAAGTTCCTATTCGGAATTGGTGCTACATTAATAATATGTTCAGCTATCTTGCAGTTAGGTGACGCAGGTTGGCATAGTGAATTATCTGGTGGGTTTGTCGTTGCCGGTGTGTTATTTTGGCTAGGCAGTTGGCGAGCTTATCGTAATTAAATCGTAAACATTACACATTAAGGTGTAGTTCATTTTAATAGACCCGAGGTAAAACAAATGGGCGGAATTAGTATTTGGCAACTTTTGATCATCGCAGTAATTGTTGTGCTGCTGTTTGGTACTAAAAAATTGCGTGGCATTGGTGGTGATTTAGGTTCAGCTGTTAAAGGCTTCAAAGAAGCAATGAGCGAAGAAGATGAAAAAACAGCAAAAAAAGATACATCAAATGATGCTGATTTTGACACTAAATCAATCAACCAAAACAAAACTGATGCAAGCGTAGAAACAGACGCAAAAAAAGAAAAAGAGCAGGGCTAATCCGTGTTTGATATCGGTTTTTGGGAGCTGGTATTAATTGGTATTATCGCATTAGTTGTTCTTGGGCCAGAGCGTCTTCCAACGGCAATTCGTTCGGTAAGCAAGTTTGTTCGTACCGCCAAAACTATGGCGAACAATGTGAAAGATGAATTATCTCAAGAGCTCAAATTACAAGAGCTACAAGATAATTTACGCAAAGCAGAGCAGATGGGAATGAAAGACCTGTCGCCAGAATTGCAATCTTCCATTGAAGAACTTAAAAAAGCGGCTCAAGACGTTCAACGTCCTTATGCGAGCAAAAGTTCTGCATCTCAATCGCAAGCAACCGAGTCTGAAACTGTTAAAGCGGATGACCATCTTCCAGAAGAAAACAGTATTCTGAAAGAAGAAGTTGAGGTTGTTGATTCGAAGAATGAAGAACCCGTTAAAAATGATGATTCAAACAAAGAACCATCAAGCAAAACTAATTAATACGGATGTGGTTTCGTTAGATATTTTGTGATTTCAGCTTCAATAAGCGAGCGCAAAATAGCAACGAAGCCACTTTTGCTATCCCACATTTATCCCTTTATTTTATCTTGCCTCAACGAGCGCCAATGTGTGTTACTCAGTAGGTATGTTATAAGAGGTTTGCATGTCTACCCAAGAAGAAGCCCAACCGCTCATTACTCATTTAATTGAGTTGAGAAATCGAATTTTAAAAGCCCTAGTTTCCGTACTAGCTGTGTTTGTCTGTTTGGTTTGGTTTTCTAGCAATATCTACGAATTCGTTTCTGCGCCATTAATCGATCGTTTGCCGGAAGGGGCAACCATGATCGCAACAGATGTCGCATCGCCATTCTTTACACCATTAAAATTAACGCTGGTGGCCTCAGTATTTGTCGCTGTGCCTTTAGTGCTTTATCAAATCTGGGCTTTCGTTGCACCGGGTTTGTATAAGCATGAACGTCGTTTGATTGCACCACTATTGTTTTCAAGCTCATTGCTTTTCTACTGCGGTGTGGCGTTTGCTTACTTTGTGGTTTTCCCGCTGATCTTCAGTTTCTTTACTGCAATTTCATTAGGCGGGGTGCAATTTGCTACGGATATTGCCAGCTATCTGGATTTTGTCTTAGCGTTATTTATGGCGTTCGGTATTGCGTTTGAAGTGCCGGTTGCCATTATCTTGCTTTGCTGGACTGGTGCGACAGATGCGAAATCACTATCGCAAAAACGTCCGTACATTATCGTAATTGCATTTATCGTTGGTATGTTACTTACGCCGCCAGATATGGTTTCTCAAACCTTGCTTGCAGTACCTATGTGTATTCTGTTTGAAATTGGTTTGTTCTTCTCGCGTTTCTATACGCCACGAGGAGAAAACGATGAAGAAGAAAGCGAGAAATAATCACTTTCTCATTTCATTCTTTAATAGATAAGAATCGCCACGTTTGAGCTCAAGCGTGGCGATTTTTTTATTACGGCAGTTTAAACAATTTACGAGTGTTTTGGTTGGTTAAGCGACTCACTTCATCCAAAGGCATGCACCTTAAATCCGCCACTTTTTGCGCCACTAACTTCATATAAGACGGCTCGTTGCGTTTGCCTCGATGTGGAGTTGGTGCAAGGTAAGGGCAGTCGGTTTCTAAAATAACGTAATCTAAATCTAGTTCTGGAATGACTAAATCCATTCCGCCATTCTTGAAAGTTGTTACGCCACCTAAACCTAAATGAAAGCCGAGTTGGTTAATGGCTTTGGCTTGTTGCACCGTGCCACCGAAACAGTGGAACACACCGCTTAAAGAACCATCTTGTTCTTTTTCTAAAATCGCTAAGGTTTCATCAATTGAATCACGGGTATGGATCACGACAGGTAAATCCATTTCTTTTGCCCATTTTAACTGTTCAGCAAAGGCAAATTCTTGCTCTGCTTTAAAGGTTTTATCCCAATATAAATCAATGCCAATTTCACCCACGGCAATAAAGTTATGCTTATCAAACCAAGATTTAATTTCCGCTAAATCTGCCTCAATATTGCCATTCACATAGCAAGGGTGCAGACCCATCATCGAATGGCAAATTTCAGGGTATTTTGATTCAGTCGCCAGCATAGGTTCGATAGAGTTGAGATCAATATTTGGCAGCAAAATCTTTTCAATGCCAGCGGTTTTCGCTCGCTCGATCACCTCATCTAAATCTTGGTTAAATTCTTCAGCGTAAATGTGTGCGTGGCTATCAATCATAATCAACTCATCTTTGGTAAATATCCGCTAAGTATACACCCAAGTTACTTGGAGGAAGATCATGTTTGATTCAAAGCTCAGAATTGATGGATATTAAATGAATCTTTTTTAAAGAAAGTTCGAGAGTGATATGATGAGCCAACAAAAGTGAGAAGTAATTACTAAGGAGAGCAAGGTGTCTGTATCTATTCAAGGGCAATTTCCTGGCCGTCGTTTACGCCGCATCCGCAAACATGCTTTTAGCCGTCGTTTAGTGGCTGAAAACAAAGTATCGGTGGATGATTTAATTTACCCAATGTTTGTTTTGATGGGAAAAAACCGTCGTGAGCCAGTGGAATCTATGCCGGGTGTTGAGCGTCTTTCTATCGACTTATTGCTAGAAGAAGCGGATTACCTTGCTAAGTTAGGTGTACCAGCTATCGCATTATTCCCAGTAGTGAATCAAGATGTGAAATGTCTGCATGCGGAAGAAGCGTTTAACCCAGAAGGTTTGGTGCAACGTACTGTTCGTGCGTTAAAAGAGCATGTGCCTGAAATTGGTGTGATCACTGACGTAGCGTTAGACCCATACACAACGCACGGCCAAGACGGCATTATCGACAAAGACGGCTATGTGCTAAATGAAGAAACGACTGAAGTATTGGTGAAGCAAGCATTGTCTCATGCTGCTGCGGGGGCGGATGTGGTTGCACCATCGGATATGATGGACGGACGCATTGGTAAAATCCGTGAAGCATTAGAAAAAGCAGGGCACATCAACACGCAAATTATGGCGTATTCCGCTAAGTATGCTTCTAACTACTACGGCCCATTCCGTGATGCAGTCGGTTCAAGCTCGAACCTAAAAGGCGCAGACAAAAAGAATTACCAAATGGACCCTGCGAACAGTGATGAAGCTTTGCATGAAGTGGCAATGGATATCAATGAAGGTGCAGACATGGTGATGGTGAAACCGGGTATGCCATATTTAGATGTGGTTCGCCGTGTGAAAACCGAACTTCAAGTACCGACGTTCGCTTACCAAGTTTCTGGTGAATATGCGATGCACAAAGCGGCAATTCAAAACGGTTGGTTAAAAGAAAAAGAAACCGTAATGGAATCGCTACTTTGCTTTAAGCGAGCAGGTGCAGATGGCATTTTGACTTACTTTGCAAAAGACGTAGCAGAGTGGTTAGCGCAGGATAATATTTCTGTCGATATGCCGGAAGACGATTAATATTTCGTTCATTTGATATCTGTTCATATTAACCAACTTGCAAAGACGCTGTCCTATCCTAGGCGCTTCGCAAACGACATCCATGTCGTTTGAGACTTTGCAAATTGCTTAATATTAAACCGCCTTTTAAAGGTAGTGATTAAATATCAATAAAAGAAACAAAAACGGGAACCATCTGGCTCCCGTTTTTTATTGGCAATTCTACACCTTCAAGTAAGTGATTACTTACTAAGAATTGTCAGTGGCCAGCCGATATCCGTTTGACGGTTCGCTTCAATTTCTAATTCAGCTTGCGTCAGTGGATTATTGGTCAACCATTCAGAATTCATTTCTAAGATCAGCTTATCGCCATCAGCGCTTAATGAAAATTCAGGCTGTAGATTGGTGCTGCGTCTATGTGTTAGTAATACAGCTAGGCGCAATAAGCGAAGTAAACGCTTACTACTTTGACCTGATAATGCGTGCTGTTCTGGCAGAGAAGTTAACTGCTCTCGATAACGTCTTACCATTTCAGCCAAACAATGTTTTTGTGCACGAGTAAAACCCGGTAAATCTAGGTTTTTTAGCAAGTAAGCACCGTGCTCACCGCCTTTTTTGAAATCAATGCTTAAACCGATTTCATGCAACTCTGCTGCAGAGCGCAACAAAAACTCAGCTTGAGACTCAGGAACCCAGTCGGTATTGCCGCATTGCTTTAACAGTTCTAGTGCAACGGTTGCCACTTGTGCGCCGTATAGACTGTCTACTTGGTGGCGTTGTTGTACGCTTGAAATAGTACGCTGACGAATATCCGATTGGCGCATTTCTCCAATCATTTCGTAAGCTAAACCCTCACGCAATGCACCGCCAGCTAAAGTCATTGCTTGAATTTCTAGGCTTTCAAAGATCGCAATCAGAATAGAAAGACCACTTGGGAACACCAAAGCTCGCTCTAAGGTTAATCCTTCGATTTCTAATTCTTCTAAATGCGAAGCCATCATGGCTTGTTTTTGTAGGCGTTTTAATTTAGCAAGGGTGATCACTTCATCCATGCCTTGCGCCAACATGATTTCTTGCAAGGCTTGAACAGTACCGCTTGCGCCAACACACACATCCCAACCTAAATCCGTATAGCGTTTTAAGATAGGCTGTAAGATTTCTTTGGCAGCAATAATGGCATTATCAAAATTGCTTTGCGTTAATTGGCGGTCGTGGAAATAGTTATCCAACCAAGTTACGCAGCCCATAGATAAACTCACTAAGGCTTTGGCATCAAACTCTTCACCGATGATTAATTCGGTACTTGCGCCACCAATATCGACCACCAAACGGTTTCCTAAACCACCTGAAGTGTGAGCAACACCTTTGTAAATAGTTGCTGCTTCTTCTTCCCCTGAAATGATTTCAATCGGGTGACCAAGGATTTCATTGGCTTTTTGAATAAAGACATCCACATTTTTTGCTGAACGTAATGCGGCAGTACCCACAATACGCACGTTTCCAGCTGGAATATCTTGAAGGCGTTCGGCAAATAAGCCTAAGCAGTCCCATCCTCTTTGCATGGCTTCTTGGCTTAGAAAATTATTTTGATCTAATCCGTTGGCTAATCGAACTTTGCGTTTGATTTTTGCCATAGTTTGAATGCTTCCATCAATATGGCGAACAACCAGCATGTGGAAACTGTTCGAGCCTAAATCAATGGCGGCATATAAAGGGGATGATACTGCATTGCTCATAAACCAGTGCTACCTTTAGTTTGTTTTTCTTGGCTGGCGAGGGCGACGGTTATTCGATCCGCTGCGAGTGTTATTGCGATTATTACGCTGTCCGCCTGTGTTGGTTCTACGATTCGTTTGAGGCTTACGCTGTAAACGAATTGGAGCAGGAAGATCAGTTAATAATGCAGCCGCATCGTATTCTGAAACCGGAATTGAGTGCTCAATGTATTCTTCAATCGCAGGTAAGTTGATTGCGTATTCTTCGCAAGCAAAACTGATTGATTTACCACTTGCGCCAGCTCGACCCGTACGACCAATGCGGTGAACGTAATCTTCACAATCGTCAGGTAGGTCAAAGTTGAATACGTGTGTCACTTCAGAAATATGTAAACCACGAGCCGCAACATCGGTTGCCACTAAGAAGTCTAAATCGCCACGAGTGAATTCTTCTAAAATACGCTCACGTTTTTTCTGTGCTACATCGCCAGTTAATAAACCTACACGATGTCCATCGGCAGCTAAATGCCCCCAAACAGACTCACACTTATATTTTGTGTTGGCAAAAATGATCGCACGCTCAGGCCATTCTTCTTCAATTAGAGTTTGTAGAAGTGACATCTTGTGTTCGTTTGAAGGGTAGAAAAGTTCTTCTTCAATGCGATGACCGGTTTTTTGCTCAGCTTCAACCACAACATGCTCTGGATTGTGCATGTGTTCGAATGCTAATTCTTGAACTCGGTAAGATAAAGTCGCAGAGAACAACATGTTCAGACGATCTTTTGGCTCAGGCATACGGCGGAACAAAAAGCGAATGTCTTTGATGAAGCCTAAATCAAACATGCGGTCAGCTTCGTCCAGCACAACAGCTTGAATGTTGTTTAGGTTAAAAACTTTCTGCTTGTAGAAATCAATAATACGGCCACAAGTACCGATTAAAATATCGACACCATCTTGCAATTTCGCCAACTGTTTATCATAGCTTTCGCCACCATAAGCCAGTGCCGCTTTCAGGCCAGTACTTTCAATTAAGCACTCTGCATCGTTATAAATTTGGATCGCTAACTCACGAGTTGGTGCCATAATAATGGCTCTCGGTTGAGTGGTGGCTCGTCCTTCTGGCTCTGCTGTTTTCAGCAAATGGTTAAAAGTCGCAGTTAAAAACGCTAAGGTTTTGCCTGTACCTGTTTGGGCTTGGCCTGCAATATCTCGGCCGGTGAGCAGTACCGGCAACGCCATGGCTTGGATCGGGGTGCAATACTGAAACCCTTTTTTTTCCAATCCTTCAATAACTTGGGGTAATAAATCCAAGTTGGCGAATTTTTGCTCTGTGATGTGTGTCTTTTTCATGGCTATAGAATATCAGCTTAAGCTTGCAATACGAAAGTAAATCCATTCCAATAGAGAATCTAATTGCTGGTTATCATCCAACCAGATCTTAAATATACACATTGGAGTGGAAGATGAGTGACAAGATTATGCAGCTTTCTGATGAAGGTTTCGAAAATGATGTAATCAAAGCTGCGGGTCCAGTTTTAGTTGATTTCTGGGCAGAGTGGTGCGGTCCTTGCAAAATGATTGCCCCAATTCTTGACGAAATCGCTGATGAGTATGAAGGCAAACTGACCATCGGTAAATTAAATATCGATCAAAACGCTGGCACACCACCAAAATTTGGTATTCGTGGTATTCCAACATTGCTTCTGTTTAAAGATGGTAATGTGGCAGCAACTAAAGTAGGCGCATTATCTAAGACTCAACTAAAAGAGTTTTTAGACGCAAACCTATAATCTCGTCGGTAATTGAATCAGTTATCGATAAGCTGAAGCCGCATATAGACGATAGTAAATGGATATATGCGGTTTTGTTTCAAGCTTTGCTTTTAATTAAGGCTTTGCTTTTTAAGAAGCAGCAGTTTTGTTTTTCATAAAACTAGACTAGGCTTGATTTTAGTGCTAATTTATCGCACGTTAAATACACAAATGTTCATTTCTTGGCCGTTCCTTGGGCCGAATACTTCAAATTAAACAACCAACAGAATCCTATTTTGACAAAAAAAGCATCCACCACTATGAACTTAACAGAACTGAAAAACAGACCTGTATCTGAGCTTGTTGCGCTTGGTGAAAGCCTAGGTTTGGAAAACTTAGCCCGTTTAAGAAAACAAGACATCATTTTTTCCATCCTAAAAGCACACGCTAAAGGTGGTGAAGATATTTTTGGCGATGGGGTTTTAGAAATTTTACAAGACGGCTTTGGTTTCTTACGTTCTGCCGACAGTTCTTACCTTGCTGGCCCTGATGATATCTACGTATCGCCAAGTCAAATTCGTCGCTTTAACTTGCGTACTGGTGATTCGGTAGCAGGGAAAATTCGTCCACCAAAAGACGGTGAACGCTATTTTGCTCTTCTTAAAGTTAACACTGTTAACGATGACCGCCCAGACAACGCTCGCAACAAAATCCTATTCGAAAACCTTACACCAATTCACCCGAACGATCGCATCATGATGGAACGTGGTAATGGCTCAACTGAAGACATTACAGCACGTGTTCTTGATCTAGCGTCTCCAATTGGTAAAGGTCAACGTGGTCTGATTGTTGCTCCGCCAAAAGCGGGTAAAACCATGTTGCTGCAAAACATTGCTCAAAGCATCGCTTACAACCACCCAGAATGTGAATTGATGGTTCTTCTTATCGATGAACGTCCGGAAGAAGTAACCGAGATGCAACGCCTAGTAAAAGGTGAAGTAGTTGCATCGACTTTTGATGAGCCAGCTTCTCGTCACGTTCAAGTAGCGGAAATGGTTATCGAAAAAGCGAAACGCTTAGTTGAACACAAAAAAGACGTGGTTATCCTACTGGACTCAATTACTCGTCTAGCTCGTGCATACAACACAGTTGTGCCTTCATCAGGTAAAATCCTGACTGGTGGTGTGGATGCAAACGCACTTCACCGTCCAAAACGTTTCTTCGGTGCGGCTCGTAATGTTGAAGAAGGTGGTAGCTTAACCATCATCGCAACTGCGCTAGTTGATACTGGTTCTAAGATGGATGAAGTTATCTACGAAGAGTTCAAAGGTACAGGTAACATGGAATTGCACCTAAACCGTAAGATTGCGGAAAAACGTGTATTCCCTGCGATTGATTTCAACCGCTCTGGTACTCGTCGTGAAGAATTGCTAACTAAGACTGATGAACTTCAGAAGATGTGGATCTTGCGTAAAATCGTTCACCCAATGGGCGAAACGGACGCAATGGAATTCCTAATCGACAAGTTAGCTATGACTAAAACGAATAATGAATTCTTTGATGCTATGCGTCGTCAATAATTCGTTTTAAATTAATTATTAATTTCTCAACACCGCTCACATTGGGCGGTGTTTTTTATTGTTTAAAAGGGAAATTCCTAGCACACTATTGTCACTAGTATTAGGAAGGGAATTATGAAAAAGAGATTGCGACAAGGATTGTTAGCGATTGTATTTCTCTTGTTCATTGGCACATTTGGACCAACGGCGTGGGCGGCAGAGATCACTCAGGATGAAGTGAACCTGTGGCAAACTGAACCGAATATCCAATCGTCAGCAGACAAGCTCTATCACGACGCACTGCAAGATAACATTCCACAGCTTCAAGAAGCACTTCACGCATTACCACTGCCTGATCAGGAGGTGGCGCGTTTTCTATTGTTGAAAAAAATCGAAGAACAAGGCTTGGTATTAACGCCAAGATTAGCAATTTTCGTTCAATCACAACAAAAACATAAACCTATTTATCAAGTTTCAGAGTCTGGAGATGGTTACACAGCTCTGGTTCCTGTGTTTAACACCTCGCTTATTGCCGATCGTTTAATTCAAAATTGGAATGAAGACCAAGCGGTTCTCGATTTCATCATTGCAGCTGAAAATGAAAAGTTGGAATTAGCAACATGGTTAACGGGCAATGATTCCGAAGTGAAAAAAAAGGAAGCGTTGTTCCTAGAAGAGGCTGACAGCTTATCGCCAAAAGCATTGAATTACTTTGTTAGCCAATTATCGGGCGATGATTTAGTGAAATGGTTGCCACCAAATTCCATTCTGGTGAAGTTGGCGCAATTAACGAAAGATGAAGGTATTTATCGTTTATTGTGGAAAACAAAGGTCGATGATTCAACTCTAGGTGAAATACGCCGCCTAACGAAAGTGGGTGATAACTTCTCTGTTAACCAAGTGATCGATGCTTCAGAAAATCCAGCTTTAAAAACAACAGCGATTGAACAGCTTGTCACGATTAAACCTATGCCCTTAGATGTGCAACGTTTCTTAATGGAGCGATTGAACCGTGGGGGCGATGGGTTAATGGTCGCAATGGCGTTATCAAAAAGCGAGCATCAAGATTGGTTAATGATGCTGCTCAAAAGTGGGCAGATAGAAGGTTCAAAATCCTTGATGAATTCAATCTCTATGGAAATGGAATCTTTAAATCTGTGAATTTTCGATTTAGGTTGAACATAAATATGCCTGAAGGTAATGTTTATTTTTTGTTAACCTAACCTGCACGAGTGAGTCGGATGTGTATATAATGACGCTTTCGCCCTCAATTTGTAGACAATAGAAAGTTATGAGTTTTAAAGATCTACGTCAGTTTATCGATCATCTAGAAAGTCGTGGCTTACTCAAGCGCATTTCTCATCCGATTGACCCACATTATGAAATGACCGAAATCAGCGATCGTACTTTACGTGCTGGTGGACCTGCCTTGTTATTTGAAAATCCGATTGGCTATGACATGCCAGTTCTGACCAATTTATTTGGTACACCTGAACGTGTGGCAATGGGAATGGGGCGAAAAGAAGTCAGTGAATTGCGTGAAGTCGGCAAGTTGCTGGCTTTTCTTAAAGAGCCTGAGCCGCCAAAAGGTTTTAAAGACGCACTTGAAAAGTTACCTGCATTTAAACAAGTGCTGCACATGCCAACCAAAAAACTTCGCCAAGCAGAATGCCAAAAGATTGTTTGGACGGGTGAAGATATCGATTTAGATAAAATTCCCGTAATGAGCTGTTGGCAAGGTGATGTTGCTCCGCTGATGACGTGGGGTTTAACCATCACCAAAGGCCCAAATAAAAAGCGTCAAAACTTGGGTATTTATCGCCAACAGAAAATCGCTAAAAATAAAATCATTATGCGTTGGTTGGCCCATCGAGGTGGTGCGCTTGATTTACGAGACTGGATGGAAAAGTATCCGGGTAAACCATTTCCTGTCACAGTCGCTTTTGGTGCTGATCCGGCGACGATTCTTGGTGCAGTAACACCGGTTCCTGATTCATTATCTGAATATGCATTTGCAGGTTTGCTTCGTGGTAAAAAAACCGAAGTGGTGAAATCGGTTAGTAATGACCTAGAAGTTCCAGCCAGTGCTGAATTAGTGTTGGAAGGTTATATCGACCCGAATGAATTTGCTGATGAAGGGCCTTATGGTGATCACACGGGTTATTACAACGAGCCTGAAAAACACCACGTTTTTACTATCACCCACATCACCATGCGTGACAAACCGATTTATCACAGTACTTATACTGGCCGTCCACCTGATGAACCAGCGGTATTAGGCGTGGCACTGAATGAAGTGTTTGTGCCAATTCTGCAAAAGCAGTTTCCCGAAATAACCGATTTCTACTTGCCACCCGAAGGTTGTTCTTACCGAATGGCTGTCGTCACCATGCGCAAAGAATATCCGGGACATGCGAAACGAGTCATGATGGGCGTGTGGTCTTTCCTGCGTCAGTTTATGTATACCAAATTTGTTTTGGTGTGCGATGAAGATGTGGATGCAAGAGATTGGTCGTCTGTGACTCAAGCCATGATTGAGCACATGGATCCGCAGCAAGACACATTATTTATCGACAATACACCAATTGATTCTTTGGATTTTGCTTCACCAGTAGTTGGGCTTGGCTCAAAAATCGGTTGGGATATGACGAAGAAGTGGCAAGCTGAACTTGATATTGCAGAGCGTTCGGCAAGAGATAATTCAAATCTGACCGAGCTTGAACTCGACGAACTAAAACAGCAGTTTGCAGAAATTGAAGAAATTTATTTCCCAGCTGCGCCTGCTTCTCATCAAATGGCATTAATCAAAATACATAAAACAGAAGCGAACCAAGGCTTTTCATTTATGTCTCGCTTTAAATTGGCATTAAAAGAACGAGTTGATGTTCGGTTTATTATTTTGTGCGATGGCGATGTGGATATTCGAGATTGGAATGACATCATTTGGGCGATAACGACTCGAATGGATCCCAAGCGTGATACTTTGATGATAGATAGAGATGGCAATGTTGGTGCTTTGATTGGATTAGATGCCACCAATAAATATCCAGAAGAAATTACCAGAGAGTGGGGAAATCCTATTACCAAGGACCCTGCATTAGTGCAAAAGATTGATGAGATCTGGCCTGCGCTAAATATTTTTTGAATAGAACAGCATACAAATGACGCTTTCATGTATTGAGAGCGGATGGAGTAAATGGAAATAATGACAACTCAATGTAAAGTGAAATCAATAGAGCCTTTGGCAAGCAATACCTATCGAATTTTATTACAGCCAGAAGCACCGATTTCGTTCAAAGCGGGTCAATACCTAATGGTCGTCATGGGCGAGAAAGATAAGCGTCCATTTTCAATCGCAAGCAGTCCTTGCCGACATGCGGGTGAATTAGAGCTTCATATTGGTGCTGCGGAACATAATGCTTATGCCATTGAAGTGGTGGAAGCGATGAATCAAGCCTATGCGAATGGTTCTTCTATTACGATAGATGCTCCGCATGGTGATGCATGGTTGCAAGAAGGTTTGGATCGTCCATTGCTTCTAGTCGCTGGTGGTACGGGCTTTAGCTATGTGCGTTCGATTTTGGATCATTGCATTAGCCAAATGAAAGCTCAGCCAATTTATTTGTATTGGGGAGCGAAAGACAGCAGCCAACTTTATGCAATGAATGAATTAGAGGATATTGCACAAACCTATCCGAATATTCATTTTGTTCCTGTTGTTGAAGATGCAGAACAAAATTGGAGTGGAAAAGTAGGTAACGTGCTTGAAGCTATTGAGCAAGATTTTGCTTCTTTAGTTGATTTCGATATTTATATTGCTGGTCGATTTGAGATGGCTGGAGCAGCAAGAGAGCAATTTACGCAAAATAAACAAGCAAACCCGAATCGAATGTTTGCTGATGCATATGCGTTTATTTCTTAATAAACATAAGAATCGTCGATTTAATATACAAAAAAGGGGCTTTCGGCTCCTTTTTTCATTGAATCAGAAATAAATTCAAAAAAACTTAAAAAAGATCTTGCCAACTTAAATTGGATCTCTATAATGCGCCCTCACTGAAACGGAGCTCGCAGCCTAGCAGCGGCAACGAGTCAGAGGTCATAAGCTTCTTAGCAAGCTTAACAAAAAGCGTTTCGATTTCACTTTTAAAGTGAATGAGAAAAAAGATTAAAAAAGTGTTTGACACTTCAATTTAAATCGCTAAAATGGCCGCCCTGTTCAACGAGATGTGATTCACATTTCGATAAGAACAACGCTCTTTAACAATTTAA
>JBKEDP010000036.1:0-185981 GCA_047975485.1 Vibrio sp.
CTTTAAATGAATTACAACAAGCGAGCGCTTTGGTTGAGAGTTTGAACTCAGCGGTGGAGGCTGCTAAAGCAGAATTGGCAGATATACAAGAACAAAAAACACTGCTTAGTGATGCTTTAACAGAGCTAAAAGAATCGGCTTTATTAATGTCGGCACCAAGTGGTATCGCGCAGGTTACCCCTAAAACCATTCAATTAGCAGCGGGTAACAACATCACCGCTAGCAGTCGTCAGCATACTAATGTGACGAGCCTAAAAAACATCACCATGGCAGCAGGGCAAGCGGTCAGTGTATTTGCCCAAAAAATGGGAATAAAAGCATTTGCTGCACAAGGCAAGGTTGAAATTCAAGCACAAGATGATGAAATGGCACTGGATTCACTTAAGGACATGCGTTTGCGTAGCAACCAAGGGCAACAAATCTTGAGTGCCAAAGAAGGTATTATATTAAGCAGCGGTGGGGCTTACATTAAAATCAAAGATGGTGAAATAGAGTTAGGTGCACCGAATAAAGTCGCGGTGAAATCGGCAGTATTGCAAAAATTGGGCCCAGCGAGTCATGAAGAAAAAGGCTTAATGTTCCAAAAGAGCAGTTTTCAAGTGACCCCACAAGTTGCCAGAGTGGGAAGCAGTCAACTGGTTGAAGGTGCCAATGTAAACCTTACCTCAAGTGCCAGTGCGGCAAATGTAGTGAGCAGTTCAACCGCTCAAGCAGCGCAACCATTTTTGGATGCAGAGGAAGTTGTTACTAATGTTGCGGGTGGTTTTGTTAGTTCGAAATTTAATAAGACAAAAGCAAAAGGAAATATAAAGTCAAAACATGTACATAGTAGCCATTGTAAAATCCAAATAGATTTCGATTTTATCAAACAATTGGAAGGGTTTAAATTAGAAGGATATGTCCCTGATCCTAAAAATAGTCAAAGTGGGGTTACTATTGCGACAGGGTTTGACCTTGGTGCAAGAAATTTAAATGATTTATATAATTTAAGACTAAGTGATGATGTTATAGAATTATTAACACCATATCTTGGTTTAAAGAAAGAAAAAGCAGTTAAAGCCTTAAAAGAAAAGCCATTAGTTTTAAATGAAAATCAAGCAAAAGATATAGAATCTAAAGTGAAGTT
This sequence comes from Vibrio sp., assembly GCA_047975485.1. Lineage (GTDB taxonomy): Bacteria > Pseudomonadota > Gammaproteobacteria > Enterobacterales > Vibrionaceae > Vibrio. Next base: position 1,127 of record JBKEDP010000036.1, read on the forward strand.
TTCAGAAACTAAAAAAATAGTAGATCTTTATAATACTACTTCAAAAGAAATTAAATTTGAGTGTTTACCATGGCAAGCTCAAACTGTTATTGCATCAGTTTCTTATCAATATGGTTATTTACCTACTGAAACGCCAAATTTCTGGAAGCAAGCCATTAATAGAGATTGGGGAAATATGTACAAAAATTTAAATGATTTTGGGGATGAAACACCTTCTCGGCGTCGTAAAGAAGCCAAATTAATTAAGGGTTTACTATGAAAAAAGTTATGTTGTTTTCAATTTTATTATTAGCTTCTATAAAGGTGTTTGCATATCCAATGGAAGAGATATATATAAATCTCGATGTTGCTTCATTTAATAGCTCTTTGCGTCCTAAAATTACGGGAAATCAGAATTCGTTGCCGGAACTAGGGTTGGCACCCCCAATAATAACAAAGGATTCTATTATTGTTGATGGGGGAAGTTGGTTTTATCAAATCAAAGTTATAAGTAAAAATCTAAACTCTTATACGGTCTGTTTCATTGATGAAGCAAAAAAAGGGAGTTATAAAACGAGGGTTGGAATGGTAATAAGGAAATATCAACCTTATTATGTTGCGATAAAATCTAGCCCTAACTTTGAAGATGAGCGCTTATGTTCGGAATATCGGCATGATATTGTTTCTATCGGTGTTGATAAAGCAAGTTTATATAAAAATTCAAATCAAAATAGCAAATTAAAAGCATATCTGGTTAAAGGTGATGAAGTCACTGTGTTTAGTGAGTCTGATGACTTTCTATTAGTTTATTTTAAAAATAAATCTTATTGGATTAAACGAGACAGTGTAAATTGGTAGTGAATTATTAAATGAAAAAAATGTTTATATTGTTATTTTTTTTAATATCTGTTGACGTTTATGGTTATGAAAGTAATTCATCGATTTATGGTGAATGGTCTGGGCTTTCTAATAACAATGAACATGTATTTAGTCTTAATATTGTTGAGGACAGTAAAAATACATTCTTATCATATGTTTTCATATTTCAAAAAGGAAGGAAGATCAATGATGCAAGTAATAGTAAGATATTATTGGTTAGGGGTTCTGATGAGTGTTGGAATGGAGTAGTTTATGGTTTGATTAACAAAGAAAAAGCAAAGTTGACCTTATGTAAAAATAAGATGGATAATCTACTAACATGGGAGATAGACAAAAGAGTTTCATATGTTCCAAAACATGAAATATTTAAAAGTTTATCTTCCGTTGAATAGTTGTTAGTTATGATTTCGCGTATTGGTAAATATTTATTATTGATAATTATGTTTACAAAATTTGCATATTGCAATGCTGCAGTTGCACCAGTGTCTGAAAAAGTTATCAAGAATAAGGAAGTATTTTTGTTTTATAAAAGCTTTCCATTTTGTGGTAATGATTACTCAGCATTTTCGCCAGAAGAAGCAAGCCAAGTTTATAAAGATATGAAAATCTATCTAGAGTCGAATGGTAAAAGTGTTAATTTAGAAAATTTTTTTTACCAAGGTGCAAAGTTATGCCTAAAGGAAGAGTTATCTGAAACTTATCAACGTTCGTTCTTGTTTATAACGAAAGAAAGCTTTCCATTTAATAATGGTTGTCATGTTTAACGATGAACTAATTATAACTGCTCAAGATGGATATTTTTTTGTTTTTTCTTTGGTTGAATAAGGTTGATAAAAATTGTTTCTAGTGCGTGAATTATTTTTATTACAAGTTTTCAAACTTGAATAGTTGAGAGATGCTTATATGAAAATCATAAACAAAATAAAAAAAAGGCCATTTTTATATGGCTGTATCGGTATCGTTTTACTCGTAATAATAATATGGAGTCGTGATATGCCTTACCCTGTACAATTAAATCAACAAGAAACAGCACAAGTGGATCAGTTTTTAACTGATATGCAAACCCGATGCGTCGGGCGCTATTTGGTTGACTTGCCCGCCAGTTATCAAGCGGGGCATGATACTTTTTCTGCATTTATTAATGATAATCCAATAAAAACCAGAATGTTGTACCCACCTTCGTTTGAACAAAAAATCCGTTTGAGGAAAGAAAGGTTAAACGCAACCAAAACGGAAGATCCGCAAGATATGCCATATCTTAAAAAAGTCTACAAATTACCCTATGGCATGAAAGGGGTAATATTTGAGCGTAATGAAAGCGAAGGTGTTGAAGATTCAGCCAGGGTATTAGAGGCACATCTGTATGTAGGAATGACTGCTGTAGAGGTCGAAATGAAAGCTGATGATGGGTCTGCGAGACGTTATGATGCAGACCGAAAGCAATACCCAGAAATGTATGGCAATAATGTCCCTCAAAAGCTAGCTGAGCTGATCGATTTGTTAAGCCGTATGCAAGCACGAGCAGAAACCGATATTCCAACAGCACCCGGTTTGTGTATACCAAATTTGTTTATAAAAGATGGTAGGAAAAAACAAAAGGAAAATATATTGGTTCTATACGAATCAAAAATAACACCGGCAACAAGTATTTCTTTTGATAGTAATAATTTTATAAAAGAAAAGGATACTTTACTTGAAAGAATAAATGGTATTACGGTTTATGCCTTATTAAATCAAATAAATAATACTAATTTTAGAAAAGGTAAGCGTAACATTATCGGAATGAATTCTGCAGAAGAATGGCTAAGTGAAGCCGATCATTCAGAAAGAAAAAAATATAGAGAAAGAGAATTTGTTATGAATGTAAATGAAACTACGGGCTCTTCAATATCACCCTATTTAACCGTTAATATGACTCCTGATATTAATTTTTCTGAAAGCGTGGCGATTGGCATTTGGGACAAAATCACCGATACACTTCGCTATCGTCCAAATGCGTTTTAGTGGGAGGAAATGAGTATGTCAAATCAACCAACTATTATTAAAATGTACCCAGAATTCGATCGTTACGGTCAGCCAGTATATAAACACCCTGCTTATCATAAAGATGACAATATCATCGTTCGCTATATGCAGTTTCCTGAAAAGGTCGTCCCAATTGTATTTTTGCCTGGTGTGATGGGGAGTAATCTAAAAAATAGTGATAAAAAACCAGTATGGAATTTAAGCAGTAATGCTGGTTTACTAAAAAAATGGCTGTTTAAAAGTGCTGAATCTAGAAAAAACCTTCTTTCACCAACTTCAACTCAAGTTGATTCTTCTGGTGATGTGGATGATGACAACAAAGAAGACGCTATATTTAAAGGAAATTCAAAACTGTTTGGTACCCGAACTGAGCGTGGTTGGGGCAGTGTTGGCTATGGCAGCTATTATGAGTTTTTAGATTGGCTACAAACAGCGCTGCACGATTTTATGGATGCTGAAGAAGGCGTTAGCTTACGTCGTGAGTTAGCTGGTATCAATTTAGGGGCTGAATTTAATGAACAAGCCTTAACCTATGAAGAAGCCCTACACAGTTACGATTATTTCTTTCCGGTACATGCGGTGGGCTATAACTGGTTGCAGTCAAATAAAGATTCAGCTAAATACGTATCAGAGCAAGTTGACAGTATTATTTACCATTACCAAAAACGCCTAGGCAAAAAATGCCACAAAGTTATATTAGTCACCCATTCTATGGGCGGGTTAGTGGCTCGGCATTACACACAAAACCTAGGTGGTGAATCCAAAGTGCTGGGCGTGGTTCATGGTGTGATGCCAGCAAATGGGGCACCAGCCGTGTATCGCCGCATGAAAGCTGGAACAGAATATACGAGTCTGTGGAATTTACCTTCGTTTCTTAGCGCAAAGGTATTAGGGGGGAATGCGGCTACCATGACGGCGGTGCTTAGCCAGTCACCGGGGCCGATCCAATTATTACCCGGCGAAGCTTATGGTATGAACTGGCTTGAAATTGAAAATGGCCGTTATAGCTATACCTTGCCCAAAAGGGACCCATATGAAGAAATTTATCTCAACCGTGATACATGGTGGGGCTTGTGTGAAACGCCATTAATTAATGCAGAGCAAAGCAAAACCCAAGCTGCTTTAGATAAAGATTGGGAAAACTACAGCAAAATGATGAAGAAAACAGTTAAGTCATTTATTGAAGGACTTAATGGCCAATATCATCCGCTGACCTATTCTTTTTATGGTGATTCAGAATCGTATTTATCATTTGGTAAAGTGCGCTGGGAAGACTGCACCAATTTTTACCATCAAGGTTATTTAAATAATAACGACTATCTGAGTGATTCATTAACCAAGCCTACTTTTACTGATGAGCAAGTGTTGGCTGGTAAACTGCACAGCAGGGATGAGCAACATGATTTAAGAACCGTATCTATTCCGACAGACACCAGAGAAATCAAACGAGATTACAAAATTACGAGTCCAAGCAGTGCGGGAGATGGCACTGTACCTTTAGCATCCGGCCAAATCCATACTCGCTATCTTCAATCTCGCTTGGCGGTACAGGTGGAACACGAACCGGCATTTAATCAAAAAAGTGATAGTCCAAACTCGAACCTGAAAGCTCTGAATCCAGATAGAGCGCTGAATGTTGTGCATTATGATGAGAGTGCTAGTGGTTATGCATCGATTGATAAAAGAGCCTCTTTAGAAGAGGTATCAATAGCACGCTTATTCACCCTACGAGCAATTTTGAAATTAGTTCAACAACTTGATTGATTTAATAAATGAGATAAGGAGTGTTTATGGCATCTGGATACTTTTTAGTGATAGGTGATAAAACCACCTGTCATGGTCAAATATTAACCGGTGATAGTAATGTGCTGGAAAATGGCAAGGCTACAGCAAGAGAAGGAGACTCCGTGAGCTGCGGCAAACATTCGGGCACTTATAAAATTATGGGGGGCGTGAGTGGCGCCATAGCTGATGGGCGTCATATTGCCGGAACATTAGATAGCATAAGCAGTTGTCCGTGTCAGGCGAAATTCATAGCCTCAATGACGGACACTATGTACGAAGGTTAATTTCACGGTTCACCACTTATGTCTGGTGGTGATGCCTATTTCAATCTCAATTATATTTAATATCGAGGTCTTATGTCTTGGTCGATACCTAGTGTTCCGGAGAAAGAATGGCCGGAACCTTTAAATCGTACAGCATGGTTTGGAGCATTAATTGCAATTCATACTATTGTGTTTGCTGCTTTATATTATTTAGCTCAAAATCAAAAACCCGTTCAGCTGATTTTTTATGGCGTAGGGATTTCGTTTGGTGCTTGGTTACCGTTGTTTTCTTTCTTTTTGATCCAATATGAATCAAAGATAAATGACAAAATAAACTGGGATATTGAAACGGAACGAACCGATCATGAATGGCATGTTTGGGCAAAAAATCACATCCCAATTTTAGCCAACGTGATTTATACACCGGAAGAAAATCCATCTGATGTCTTTTTTAGAGAAACCAAAGACGTCCCTGTTTTTCCTAAAATACCGAGGCCACTCCACTTACAATATTCTTCTTGGAGTGATGTATTTGAAGCCTTAAATCGAGACTTAATGGCTCAATGTTCTAATTATCGATATTCACTCTCTTCGATAATAATTATTACTAAAAATGAAAGCATGGATATAGAACAAGCTGTATTTGACACTTGGCAATTGGTGCCAGAGTTTCATGAAAATTTATCAGCTGTTAATGAGTTTTATGACAGTGCGCAGCAAGGTTTAACGCTTATTATTGCTCTCCAATTATGGTTAGATGCTGAAAATATTGAATTCAGTGAATTTATGTCTTCTCAGTTGATTTGCACGCAAGACTATTCAAAAAAAAATAAATTACCGGTTCAAGCTCGTATTGAAAGAATGATGCCTTTAGATAATGCCGATCTTAACGAGGAGCTATCAATGTGGCACAAATACAGTAAAGCAAAAGAGGTCAAACAAGTCTGGCTTCCTTATGATGATGCTTCATTAAGAGCGGATATTATTCAATTGGCCAACCTTGGGGCATGGGGTATATCAGATGACTTCCCTGTTGTTTCTATTGAACAAATTTACGGCCCAAGCAGTGATTTAAGTTTTCTTATTTCTGTTGGCATTGTCATAGATAGAGTGTTTCAGGCCGGACATCATCAACTTATTGTTTCTCAATTTTCAGATAATGGATGTGTGTGCTTTATCACACCAGAGGTAAAATATGGATAATAAAACCAAATCGCAATCCTTTTTAGGGCTCTTTGTTTTCTTAGTTTTTTTGGCTTGCGTGAGTGCTTTTTATATTTTTATAAATAAAGATTCATTAAAACAAAGTATGTCGATGAGTCAAATTTGGCTCATATGGGCAGGCAGTTGTTTTGCGTTAACTTTTCTTATTTTATTCTTCATCAAATTTAAACACCGTAAAGTAGTCAAAACTCAGGAAAACTATCGGCCAAATGCTCAAAAAAAATCACCAGAACCTGAACAAGCAAAATCGGACTTATCAAAAGAAATCAAACGCCACCTAACCAAACGTTATCACACCTTTTGGCGTCGTAAAGTTCGCATTCTCTTAATTGTCGGTGATGAAAAAGCCATTCAACAATTTACACCAGAACTGCCTAATAAATTGTGGCTTGAAGGCAATCGCACCTTACTGGTTTATGGCGGTAATTTGGCAGATAAGTTTGATGAAACCACCTTTACTGAACTGCGTAAACTTCGTCGTCATCGCCCGTTAGATGGCATTGTGCATGTGATTGCACAAGACCAAAAACTCTCTCCTCGTGTCAGCGATAATAAATTACGTTCATTAGAAAAAATCAGCCAACTGCTGCGCTATTCGGCTCCCGTGTGGTTGTGGCAGCTGTGCGACAGTGAATGGACGCAAATCGGCAGACCAGAGCAAGCGGTGGGTATTTCTTTGCCGTTTAAAGCCGAGCCTCAAGATGTGGAAACGCAATTGCAATCTATTTTGCCTCAGTTACGTCAATGGGGCGTGGCACAAGTCTCTAAAAGCATCGACTGGGATTTTCTGCTCCGTCTTGGTCAGCACTTAGAGCAAGGTGGCAGCCACTTCTGGAAAACCCAATTAACCCCTTGGCTTTCTGGTACGCAAACCAATGTGCCTCTGCGTGGGCTGATGTTTGGCCTTCCGCTTTCTATCAGTGCCCCTCAAACTCTTCAAGCCGCCTCTCAAGGGGCAGATGATGTAGATGAACAAGCTTTAACTGAGCAAGGTTTAAGTGAAGGTAACCCCGAATTTCTCACCTACAGTGAACTGTTTGCTCACCAACACGCCTATAACTTTACCCCAGCATGGGATGGCGTGTTAGACGATTGCACCCAAGTTAAAGGCAAGCGAGTTGGTATGCCGTGGGAGCAAACGTTGGCTTGGTCTATCATGGCATGTTTAGGTATTTGGGGCGCAGGTTTGTTGGCATCCTTTGCGCTTAACTGGCAGCAAATTGATTCAGTTTCGGCTAAGGCGCACGCTTTGGTCGAAAATGCCAGTTCCTCAGATGAAACACTAACCGCCTTGCATGAACTGCGTAACGATGCAGGCAGATTGCAGCACAACATCAAAGAAGGCGCGCCTTGGTATCAACGTTTTGGTCTTGACCGTAGCTCTGAACTACTCAGTGCCATGCTGCCTTGGTATGGCGTGGTCAATAATCAGCTTATTCGTGACCCTGCCAACCATTTACTAACAGCAAAACTCAATACCTTAGTGGATTCTGCGCCAAACAGTCACGAGCGTTCAGAGTTAGCCAAATCGGGCTATGATCAATTAAAAGCATGGCTGATGATGTCTCGCGCGGATAAAGCCGATGGGGATTTCTTTGCCAAAACATTAACTCAAGTTGAACCAGAGCGCAGCGGCATTTCTACAGGATTATGGCAAAGCCTTGCACCGGATTTATGGGCGTTTTACGTTACTCAGTTGCACGACCAACCGCAATGGCAAATCCAAACCGACCCAACGCTCGTCAGCCAAAGTCGCCAAGTTCTGTTGCAACAAATTGGTCGCCGTAATGCTGAAAGCACCTTATACGATAACATGCTCAAATCAGTCAGCCGTAACTTTGCTGATGTCAGCCTTGAAGACATGACCAACGGCACCGATGCCAGCTTGCTGTTTAGCAGTGATAAAACCGTGCCGGGTGTGTTTACCCGTCAAGCATGGCAAAAAGGCGTTCAAGAAGAAATTGAAAAAGCGGCCAATACAAGACGAGATGAGATTGACTGGGTGCTCAGTGACAGCCGTCAACGGGTTTCAGAAGAACTCTCACCTGAAGCGTTAGAAGCCCGTTTAACCGAGCGTTACTTTACCGACTTTGCTTCACACTGGTTGGCGTTTTTAAACAGCGTTCATTGGAAACAAGCGCAAAACATTGCCGATGTCACCGACCAACTCACCTTAATGAGTGATGTGCGTCAGTCGCCTTTGATTGCCCTAATGAACACCGTGGCATGGCAAGGACAAACTGGTCAGCATGGTGAAAAACTGTCGGATTCCATCATGAAATCGGCGCAAAACCTTGTCGGTGATAAACAAAAAGATGCCATTGACCAATCGACTACCGGCGCACATGGGCCGTTAGATGACACCTTTGGGCCATTGCTGACTTTAATGGGGAAAAACGCTGCTCAAACTGGCGTCACAGGGGAAGATGCACTGAGTTTGCAAACCTACCTAACGCGCATTACTCGCGTTCGTTTACGCTTGCAACAAATTGCCAGTGCGCCAAACCCACAAGAGACCATGCAAACGCTGGCGCAAACCGTCTTCCAAGGTAAAAGCGTGGATTTAACCGATACGCAAGAATACGGCAGCTTAATTGCAGCCAGCCTTGGTCAAGAATGGACTGGTTTTGGTCAAACCGTGTTTGTGCAGCCACTTAGCCAAGCTTGGGAAACGGTATTGCAACCATCGGCAGCAAGCCTTAATGACCGTTGGGCGCGCTCAGTAGTCGATAACTGGCACACCGCCTTTGATGGTCGCTTCCCGTTTGCCAACAGCAAAAGTGAAGTTTCCATGCCAATGCTGGCCGAATTTATCCGTAAAGACACAGGCCGAATCGAGCAGTTCCTGACCACCGAGCTAAATGGTGTACTGCACAAAGAAGGTAACAAGTGGGTTCCAGACAGCGCTCAGCAACAAGGCTTAACCTTTAACCCTGCGTTTTTAACGGCAGTAAACAACCTAAGCCGTTTGTCCGATATTTTATTTACCGATGGTAAGCAAGGCATCAACTTTGAGCTGCAAGGTCGAGCCACACCAGAGGTAATGGATACCGAGCTTGTGATAGACGGCCAAAAACTGCATTACTTTAACCAGCTGCCGCAATGGACATTCTTCCACTGGCCGGGAGACAGCTACAAACCGGGCACCATGTTGACATGGACATCCACCACATCAGGCGCACGCTTATATGGCGATTACAGTGGCACATGGGGATTAATTCGTTGGTTAGAAGAAGCCAATACCACCCGTTTAGATTCAAGCCGTTGGATGCTCACCTTTGATGCGCCAGACGGTAGTAAACTACAATGGGTCTTGCGTTCACAACTGGGAGAAGGGCCGTTGATTTTGTTGAATCTCAAAGGGTTTAATTTGCCGAGTAAGATTTTTACCGTCGAGCCAAATTCTCGCTCTTAACGATGTGATTTAACCAGAGTAATGTGTATTTTTATAAAGGCATGATAACAACATGACGACTTTATCCAATTTAGTCACCCATTTTGATCTTGATGAGGCGGCGTTAATGCATCAAGCGCAGAGTGAACAACCGGCTTTGTCTCACTTATTAACGCCATTTTCTCCAGATCCAACAGGCGAAGATCCAAGTTACGATGACGACTTTCAGCGCATACGTGAAGAAGTCAATAAGCTGTCAGGCATTGATACTGGGCTTATTTGCCAACTTGCAGAAAAACTGCTGACGGAACTTAGTAAAGATCTGCGTGTGCTGACGTTTTATATTTGGGCTCGCCTACATCAAGATGGTGAAGCGGGGTTTGCTGAAGGTTTAGGTTTGCTTGCTGCGATGTTTGAACGCTTCGGTAAAGAGTTGCATCCTCAGCGTGAACGTAGTCGACAAACTTCGTTAGAGTGGTTAGGCAGCGCGCGCGTGACGGACAGTTTATCTCTGTATCCTGAAGTGGATGGGGCGATCATGCAGCGTATTCTTGGTGCGCTGCTTGTGATTGACCAACATATTCAAGGCTTTCCTGAAGCGGCGAGGCCTGACCTTTCAAAACTCTACCAAGCATTAGAAGATCGTCTGGCGCAAAGTGGTGGCGCACATTCGTTAGTACCTCAAACCAGCAGCAGTGAAACCCATCCTTCAACGGCGGTGTCGGCACCTGAAATCAAAACCATTTCATCTGGCCGTGATTTGCTTGATCAAGCGAAAGTGCTGGCGAAATATTTGCGCGATCAGCCGAGCGGTTGGTTGGCCAGTCATCATTTAATTAAAAGTGTGCGTTGGGATACATTAGTCGAATTGCCACCATTAGATGAACATGGCCGCACACGTTTAAAGCCGCCAAAACCGGAGCATCGCGCGCATCTTAAACGTTTGTATTTGCAAAAAAACTGGTTAGAGCTTTTAGAGCACACCGACGCTTTGTTCGCGCAAGGAGTTAATCATTTATGGTTAGATATTCAATGGTATGCATGGCAAGCCTTGATGAAGCAAGATGATGTGGCGTTAGCGGATATACTCAGCCGTGATCTGAAAGGGTTACTGATCCGTTTGCCGAGCCTTGAAACTCTCACCTTTAATGATGGCACGCCATTTTGTGATGACGTCACACAAGCTTGGATCAACGAACAAGTTTTAGATGATATGCCAGATTGGAATGACGAACCGGTGACCCCAAGTGATACCTCCAGTGATGATGTGCTCAGTTTAGAGCCTGAGATTTTGGCGAAAGCCGATGCCGAAGGGATTGAAACAGCATTAGCGTGGTTGCAGGCTCAGCCAGATCATCAATCAGCACGAGAAAAATGGCTTATCCGTTTATTAATGGCGCGCGTAACAGAGCAATACGGTAAAAATGAAATGTCGCTGCACCTTTTAGGGGAGTTAGATTCTGGTGCGTCATTGCTTACTTTAGAAGATTGGATGCCAGAGCTGATTTTTGAAGTCAAAGCGAGACGATTGAAATTACTTCGAGCGAAAGCCAATCGCAGTGAAAGCGATAAAGCTCGACTTCAACCAGCAATGGATTCTTTGTTATCAGGCCTTATTAGCTTAGATCCGGCTCGTGCTGCTGTGTTATGTGGCTAGCGGTTTTTTCCACAATGATTTTAATAAACATGATGATAAAAATATGGATGATTTAACTTTACGTTATTACGACGCTGAAATGCGTTATCTTCTGGAAGCGGGAGAAGAATTTGCTAAAGCCCACCCTGATCGCGCCGCCATGCTCAACTTAAACAAAACCGATGCTCGGGATCCTTATGTGGAACGTTTGTTTGAAGGTTTTGCTTTCTTGATGGGGCGATTGCGTGAAAAACTCGATGATGATTTACCAGAACTGACAGAAGGGGTAGTCAGTTTGTTGTGGCCACATTATCTGCGTATCATTCCTTCATTATCGATTGTAGAGCTTAAGCCTGATTGGAAGGAAATGAAAGAAAGTCTCTTGATTGCAAAAGGGTACGAAGTGCTTTCAAGGCCGATTGGTGAAAAGCATACTCGTTGTCGATATACCACGACACAAGACGTTACATTGCAACCGATAGAATTAGAAAAAGCAAAACTCACCACAGATAATGAAGGTCGGTCTGTGATCCAATTACGCTTTCAATGTAGTGCTTTGTCTGATTTAAGCCAAATCGATTTTTCTCATCTGCCTTTTTACTTTAACGCCGATGCACCATTGGCTTGTGCGATGCATGAAGCTTTTACCATGAATGTGGATAAAATATGGCTTCGGATGTCAAACAAAGCAGATAGGCAGCCATTTGATGGATATTTTACCGCTTTAGGTTTTGGTGATGATGATGGTTTATGGCCAAAAGGCAGCAGCAGTTTTAGCGGTTACCAGCTTTTATTGGAATACTTTACTTTCCGTGAAAAGTTCATGTTTATTGGGCTGAGAGGGTTAGAAAAAATTGATTTTCCATCCGATCTTTCATGGTTTGAGTTAGACATTATTTTGCAAGAGCGTTGGGAGCATGATTTTGATTTTTCGGCAAAACATTTGCGCTTAAACTGCGTGCCGGTGGTGAATTTATTCACACTGGAATCCGATCCTCTCATACTAAATTCGCTGCAAACAGAATATATGCTGCGTCCAATGCGTGTGCAAGATGGACATACAGAGATTTATAGCATAGATACGGTTATTTCATCGAATGGTCAACCTTATGTGCCATTTTCCAGTTTTAGACACAAAGGTGGCATGTTACGACACGAAGCCCCTGATTATTTTTATCATACTCGTGTGCGTCGCAGTCCATCAGGTTTGCACAATACATGGCTGATATTAGGTGGTGAAGCTTTTGATAAACATCTGGTGCCAGCTGGAGAAAGTCTTTCGTTAACCTTAACCGGTACCAACGGGCAATTACCTCGTCGAGCACTACAAAGCACCATCTTAGATACAGCTGTGCAAGATACTGCAGTCAATATCAGAGTACAAAACTTATGTGCACCAACCTTGCCTTGCTATCCGCCGGACCAAGATCGATTCCATTGGCGTGTATTAAGTCATCTTGGCAGCGGTTTTTTATCCATGATGGATAACGCTGAAGTGCTACGTGGCACACTGGCTTTATATGAGTGGACCAACAGTGAAATGAATCGCCGTAAGCTTGAAGCCATTATGCATGTTTCTCATTCTGAAATAGAACGCTTTGAACAAGGATACTTAATTCGCGGTGTACAGATTGAGGTTACGCTAGATAGCAACGGTTTTGCAGGTAGAGGGGATATTTGTTTGTTTGGTGAAATGCTGAGTCGATTTTTTGCTTTGTATACCGATATTTACTTATTTAATCGCCTTATCGTGATTTTGCAACCAACAGGAGAGCGTCTTCAATGGGAAGAGAAACACAATCGCCGCATTCCCGGTTAACGCCAAGGTTGGAAGCTGACATTCATCAGATCAACTTTTATCGCTTTTGTCAGCTATTAGAAAAAAGGCAATCAGGTAAACCCCTTATTGGTTCAACCAATCGACCAAGTGATGATCCCGTGCGTTTTTGTCCACACCCGGGAATGGGGTTTCCAGCCAGTGAAATTAAAGCGGTGGAATACGATGAAGACGAGCCAGATAAAGCGCCCCTTGTACGCACCACATTTATGGGGCTGTATGGGGTAGATTCGCCTTTACCCACCGCGCTTATCGATGATATTGCCTTGCGCCGTGAAGGACACGAAGCGCTGCAAGGTTTTCTTGATATTTTTAACCACCGAATCTTGACGCAGTTTTATCGCATCTGGCGGAAATACTCTTATCCGGCTTCTTTTGAGCAAGGAGGTACAGATGAGATATCTCAATCTTTATTGGGGTTGGTTGGTTTAGGTATTCCTGGCACTGCTCAACATATCGCAACCCCAGTATCTCGATTTTTAGCTTTACTCGGCGTATTGCGTCAACCGGCCAAAACCCAAGAAGGGATCCAAGCCATAGTGAATTTACTTGCCCCTAATACAGGTGTTACCGTTCAGCCATATTGTCCTCGTCCAATTCCAATAAACAAACCTTTGGAGTTGCATGAGGGAGGCGGATTTTGTTTAGGCGATCATTCGATTTTAGGCAATGAAGCTACCGATATCAGCAGTCAATTACTGATTGAACTGCGAACCGAAGATGAAAAAGAAGCACAAGAGTGGAAGCCTGATGGGCTACTTTATCAAGATTTTTTAACTATGTTGCGAGTGTACTTAGGATGGCGATTTAAAGCCAAAATTACGCTCACTGTCAGCACAACTTTACTTATGCCACCACCTTTGGGCGAAAATAATATTTGGCTTGGTATTAATACCGTTTTAGGGGAGCAAGACGACAGCCCTTCTACTGAAATTCCACCTTATTTCACTACTCAATTAGGCTATTACATTGGTCTAGAACCTATTACTACACAACAAGGAAATCGACATGTTACTTACCAATTTAGCTAAGTATTCACACTGGGCACTGTTATTGGGTGCATTAAGCCTCACCGGTTGCGGCGCCGTACAAACCGTCAGTGATGGCACAGCATCGGTGTTTAATGCGGTCTTTTACAAACAAATTAAAGAGCTGCATCTAGATTTTACCGCAAGAGAAGAGCTCAACACCGATGACATGGAAAGTCATTCGCTTTCTCAATCTCTGGTGCTTCGTGTGTATCAACTAAAAGAAAGCAAAGCATTTAAAAAAGCCAGTTATGAGCAACTTTTGAATGATGCAGACGCTGCGCTCAGCGAAGATTTGCTTGCCACCAATGATGTGGTCATCAAGCCAGGAACGGATGTGAACCTAGATGTTCCAATGGATAAAGACGCAGAATATGTTGGTATTATCGGGCTATTTAGACAGCCAGATACGGTTAAAAATAAATGGAAATTGGTGATTGAGCGAGAAGAACTTGACCCTGATGATGCCCGTATTATTGAAGTTGGTAACAGCCAGATAAAGTTAAAAGGTTTTGCTGATGGTAGCGATTCAGACCAAGACGATGATGATAAAAAGGACGACTGATGTTAAACGGAAACAATGCCCCATCATTGTATGAAACCTTGCTTGGAAACTTTGCTGGCGGGTTAGATTTGCACTTGTTAAGCGAAGAAGATCAAGTGGTGCTCTCTGTCCTAGATAATATGCAGCGCATACTGAACTGCCGAGCAGGAACCATCGCTCACTTACCGGATTATGGCTTGCCGGATATGTCAAAAATTCTGCAAGGGATGCCGGGTACTGCACATCAACTTATGGGCGTGCTATCGGATGTGTTACTTAAATACGAACCAAGGCTTAAAAGCGTCAAAGTGATCATGCTCGATCAAAAAATGCCCGGTGAGTTGCGCTACGCCATAGACGCAGAATTAAAAGGGGTTGGCCTGGTTCGCTACGGCACAGAGTTTATGCCTGAAGGCCGCATGCTGATCCGACATTTAAGGCAGCAGAATTATTTTGAACAGAATGCACGAATTTAACCATCTTATTAATAAAATAACTTTGCATTCCAGGAGTAAAAAACAATGCAAAACACTGAACTGCGTCAGGTGAGAACGGGTGGCGATCCGCGTCAATTTCCTGACTTTATTGTGTTACGTAATGAAATGGCTAAACAACGGCATCCCGCTCGGCCTGATATTCATTGGGACAAGGTTGAGCAATGGTCTTTGTCTTTGTTTGAACAAAATGGACTCGAACTTCAAAGCGGAGCTTGGTACACCTTAGCAAGAAGTCACCGGGCTTATAGTCTCGGTATGAATGAAGGGTTATCAAGCCTTTGTATTATGTTAACTCACAAATGGGAAAGTTTTTGGCCAGCAGCAACTCATGCTCGTATTGATATTCTGGCATCGCTTTTTAAGCAGCTTCAGAGGATATTTCGTACTTTTCATTTTGAGCCACAAGACACAGTGAACTTGCAACGCTTGGTTTCGACTTTATTGCAATTTGCCGAAGTTCTAAAACGACATGAATTGGTTAAAGCTTCGCAAATTGCGCCATTATTACAACAAGTTCAGATTGCATTAGAGCGGTTAGACAATGAGCCTGCAATAGTTCAGGAGTTGCCCAATATAAAGCAAGATTTTCCACCTGAGTTATTCATTGAAAAAGAGTCAGAACCTTATACACCGCATCTACAATATGTCGTGATTCAAGAAACACCAAAGCCAAGCATTACACCAATTACCACCACAAATATGAGTAAAACCAAACTATTTTTAGGTGGCATGTTGTGTGCTTGGTCATTGACGGCACTAGGTTTGCTTGGTTGGTATCATGTAAATCAACCAGATAGGGTTCAAGTTGCCTTAAATCAATCATTACCTCCATTGCCTGAAATAGCAAAAGTGAACCTAATCACTTTGCCGATGACGAAAAAGGAAACTCTTCCATACGCTGACAATTGGTTGGAAAAAGCCTCACAACGTATAGAAAAAATCGATTCATTCCCCCCAGATTGGCACTTGCAGTATGGCGGTAATCTTGTTCAACAAGCCGAGCAATTATGGCCACAAAATTCATCTACTCTTCGACTTAAAAATCAATGGCAACAACAACTATCTGCTTATCAAATGGATGAAAAACAGCTCAATGGTTGGCATGAAGGGATGGAGCTGTTGCAAAAATTGTCTCAAAAATTAAATGCGTTAGATGGCCAAAAAGGCAAATATCTGACGATAAGTGAATTGAAAACTCAAGTATTTGCTGTGACTCAGGCATTGAATCAAACCCGACCAATAGAAGATGAATTAAGGGATATGTCATTGCAAAAACCAATATCGGAGGCAAAAAAGAAACAAATCCAGCTGCACTTTAAACAGCTGATGACGGAATATTTTTTGTTAGAAGAGCAACAAGTGACAGTGGGAGATAAAGATAACTAAAAAGAGAATTCTAAAACTTCAACACGTTAATTTAATTAACAATATCAAAACATAAGGAAGTGAAATTTCGATGTTTCCATTCTTATCAAGATATACAAACAAAAATAAAAGGAACAACAATGTTAAATTTTGATTTTTTTGCTCAGTTATCAACGATACCAGAATTTATGGATTGGGCTGTTAATATCATAAAAACACCCTATGGATGGTTGGTATTAGTCTTTGTGTTAATCGGAATTGCTTTGAACCAAAATTTATTATTTTTCACGTCATTTTGGGGTAATAGGAAGATTGATAAGATAACTAAAATAGAACATTACTTTGAGAATGAACGTATAGCTGACCCTGCAGTTGAAAAAGTGTTTAGAGACTTGATAAATGCCAACTATTTTAAGATTGCGACTGGTATTTATGCCGAGGAACATCGGAGAAATCTTTTGATTAAGCTGCAAAATGACTTATCTCACGTTATTAGCTGGGTTCATATAAAAAGAGCTTTACCATATATAGAATCATCCGCTGATAACAAAGCTTACATTAGAGAAGAAAATAGAATGGAGAAAGCAGGGTATTACTATAATTATATTGCTGGGTTCTTATCTCTGATTATTACCGTGTCTATTATATTGTTGTTTATCGTATACAACGATCATTCTTTAGCTCAATTGTTTATGCTTATTGTAACAATGATATGTGGTATCGCATTCACAGTAATTTGTTTTTATCAAAATTTCCCGATCATTTCTGCAAGGAAGATAAAAAAGGAACTGAAAAAATTGAAAGAAAAAGAAAAGCTAAAAGATCAAGAAAAGGAAAAATAAGATTCACTGTAGATAATTGTTATTTTGTTATCTAAACGGAGATTACAGGTGATAAACGCTGTTACTCACACAGCTAAGCGTTTTTCACCCAATTGTTCAGTTTAAATATCAAACATCAAATTACCCGGTGCTAGGAATGGCCAACGCAGCACAGTTGGTTCTCCCTTTTCTTCATCAGCAAAGAAGTAACCCACTTGTGGACTTACATAGACTGCATCACCTCGGTTAAATGCCTGCTCTTTCAAGGTTTGATGAGACAACTTTGCTTCCCACAATTCTTTGGTTTCCCAACCGATAGGGGAAAGTTCCACTCGTACTTCTGCGCCAACGGGATTAATAGCGACTACCTGGCAAGGTAAATGCGCTTGGCTATTGGGTTTGGTTGCTAAATTTAACTCATGGCTGCGCACATAAAGTGAACCACTTTTTTTCGTGGCTTCCGTAATTTGAGGAAGAACAAAAGCCTCACCATTTTGCCAATGCTTGTTGTTCCAATTCGCTTTAAATTGATTCACGTTGCCGAAGAAATCAAACACAAAACGGCTATTTGGATGGGCATAAAGCTCAACCGGAGAATCCACTTGTTCTATCTTACCGTTACTCATTACTACCACACGATCCGATAGCTCTAATGCTTCATCTTGGTCGTGAGTCACAAACACACTGGTAAAACCTAATTCGTCATGCAGGTTACGCAACCAACGACGCAGATCTTTACGCACTTTCGCATCGAGTGCGCCAAAAGGTTCATCAAGCAATAGCACTTCAGGCTTGGTCGCTAAAGCGCGAGCTAAAGCGATACGCTGTTTTTGACCACCCGAAAGTTGCTCAGGATAACGTCCAGCCAAATGTCCAAGTTGAACAATATCTAGCAGTTGTTTCACTCGTTTGCTGATCTCGGCTGAATTTGGTCGTCTTGAACGGTCCATTACTTCCAAACCAAATGCGACATTATCTGCGACCGTCATATGACGAAATAACGCATAGTTTTGGAATACAAACCCAACTCGACGATCACGAACATGCACGTTAGTCACGTCTTTATCGCCAAAATGAATTGAGCCGCTGTTGGCATTTTCAAGCCCAGCGATAATGCGTAATAGCGTAGTTTTACCAGAACCCGAAGGTCCTAATAAACCAATCATTTCACCATTTTCAATATCTAATGAGAGCGGTGAAAGGGCTTCAAATTTGCCAAATTGCTTGGAAATATTATTTAAACGAATGCTCATAATTCACCTTACTGCTCTTGTCCATTGAGATGATTTTTTTCTTGTCGCCATTCCACAAAGGCTTTCAAAATCAGGGTTAGTAATGCGATAAATGCTAATAGCGATGCGCTCGCAAAGGCCGCTTCCGATTGATAATCTTCATACAACAACTGCACATGCAGCGGTAAAGTGTTGGTTTCGCCTCGAATGTTGCCTGAAACCACTGCTACTGCGCCGAACTCACCGACGGCACGAGCGTTCGTTAAAATTACGCCATAGATTAACGCCCATTTGATATTTGGGAGAGTGACTCGTCGAAACAATTGCCACCATGATGCGCCAAGGATCACTGCGGCTTCTTCATCAGAACGACCTTGTTGCTGCATTAGAGGTATAAGCTCTCTTGCCACAAATGGACATGTCACGAACACGGTTACTAATACAATGCCCGGCCAAGCAAACATGATCTGTAAATCGTGCTCGAATAACCATTCACCTAACCAACCGCTGCTGCCGTATAGCAACAAATACAAAAGACCTGCGACCACAGGTGAAACCGCAAATGGAATATCAATTAAGGTGATCAAAAACTTGCGGCCAATAAAATCAAAGCGAGTCACAGACCAAGCAAGCATGACGCCAAATACTAAGTTAATTGGCACTGTCATTAAGGCGACAATCAAGGTTAAGCCAATGGCGTGTAGTGTGTCGGGGTCACTTAGATTATTAAAATAGGTTGCCAAGCCACTGGAAAACGCTTGCTGAAAAATACTGATCAACGGAATCACCAAAAGAATGGCGACAAAAAACAAAGCCAATGAAATTAAGCTCCATTTCACTAGCGGCTTTTCACCAATTCTTGAAGTGCTTGTTTGTGAAGGTTTTGACATCATAACTTCCTTCTATCCCTTATTTTCCATGTTTTATCTACCATGAATGCGGCGTAAATATGCGCCTTGCCATAAGTTAATGATGAGTAGCAAAGACAGTGAAGTTAACAAAACAACCGAAGCAATCGCACTGGCTGCTGGGAAGTCGAATTCTTGTAAACGCACAAAGATCATTAATGAGGTGATTTCACTGACATAAGGCATGTTGCCTGCGATAAAAATTACCGCACCAAATTCCCCCAAACTGCGAGTAAATGACAAAGCAACACCCACCAATAATGCAGGTCGAATAGAAGGCATTATCACTCGCCAAAATACCGCACGATCTGAAGCGCCAAGCGTCATGCCTGCTTCTTCTTCCTCTTGCGAAATCTCTTCTAATACTGGCTGAACAGTACGCACCACAAAAGGAATACTGGTAAACGCCATCGCCACAATAATGCCGAGTGGGGTGTAAGCGACTTTAATTCCAACGCTTTCTAAGACACTGCCAAGCCAACCATTGCTCGAATAGAGTGTGGCTAACGTAATACCTGCTACTGCTGTAGGTAACGCAAAAGGTAAATCGACTAAGGCATCTAAAATACGTTTGCCGGGAAATTGGTATCGAACCAAAACCCAAGCCAACAACAAGCCAAAAGCACCGTTGAAAATGGAAGCGATAAAAGCAGAACCAACCGTGACTTTATAACTGGCGACAAGGCGAGGATCGGCGATCACATGCCAATATTCACTGAAGGTCATGCCTTTGGTTTGCATCACTAAACCAGTTGCAGGGAGAAGAAGAATCAAACTAACAAACAGCAAAGAAATGCCTAAGCTGATAGCAAACCCAGGGAGAACTCGTTGCTGTTTTGGTTGTGGCCTTGACTCTGAAAATGACGTCGCGGGTGATCTGCTCATAAGTCCTCAAATCAAAAAACGATGTTGCTACCACTTAGATCAAGCGGTAGCAACAATTTGGAAAGTTAACGACGTTGCAATTGATCGAGTTTGGCACCGTTAGCAAATTGCGTTTTCATGGCGTTATCCCAACCGCCAGCAATGTCTTCAACGGTAAGTAGCTCAACTTCAGGGAAACGATCTGCAAATTCTGCTTTCACTTTTTCATCATGGATACGGTAGTTAAAACCCGCTAGCATGCGTTGCGCTTCTTCACTGTAAAGGTACGAAAGATATTCGGTTGCCACTTCGGTAGTACCATTACGTTCTGCATTACGCTCAACCACGGCAACTGGGAACTCCGCCAAGATAGAAGTTTTTGGTACCACCACTTCGTAGTTGTCTTCACCGTACTGTTTGCGGATGTTGTTTACTTCCGATTCAAACGTGATCAGAACATCACCGATTTTGCGTTCTACAAACGAGGTCGTTGCACCACGGCCACCGGTATCAAATACCGCTACGTTTGCTAGCATTTTCTTCAGATATTCATCTTGTTTTGTAACATCTTCTTTACCAAAGGTTTTTTGCGCATAACCAAGGGCTGCAAGGTAAGTGTAACGAGCATTGCCTGATGTTTTTGGATTTGGGAATACAGAAGCCACACCTTCACGTGCTAAATCTCCCCAATCGTGAATATTTTTAGGATTTCCTTTGCGCACCAAAAACGCAGTAGTTGAATAATATGGAGAACTCGCATTCGGGAATTTGCTTTGCCAATCTGCCGGGATCAATTTGCCTTTATCATGCAAAACTTGTACATCAGTGACTTGGTTAAAGGTCACTACATCGGCAGACAGACCTTGCAGAATAGAACGCGCTTGAGCAGATGAACCATTGTGAGATTGTTTGATCTCAACGGTTTTACCTGTCTTTTCTTGCCAATGCTTTTCAAAAATTGGGTTATAAGCGGCGAACAACTCACGAGCAATATCGTAAGAAGAGTTCAAAATGGTTTGATCGGCAGCTGAAGCGTTAAATGAACCTACCAACAACAAAGCGGTAAGTGCTGACTTAATTCTTTTCATTCTATTCATACTCCTAATTTACGAGTCTAAATGACATCCTTTGAAACTAGAATATGACATAACAGTGCTATAACAAAGACTTATGAATATAACGTTTTGGAATATAAATTAACAATAAGTTGTTTACTTACCAATCAGGCTCTTGTATTACTATTCATGACTAGAAAGGCCGAATCTATATTGCACAGAGGGAAGAAAGTGTCCGAATTTCTAAACGATAATCAGCTAAACGATGAGTTTCCAACAATCGAATCTTACGTTGGACAAACCCCTTTAGTTCGCTTGCAACGTCTCGCTATTGATAGCCAAAGTACCGTATTAGTTAAACTTGAGGGCAATAATCCTGCTGGTTCAGTGAAAGATCGCCCAGCGTTGAATATGATTATTCAAGCGGAACGTCGTGGAACGATAAAAACTGGCGATACCATTATTGAAGCAACTAGTGGTAACACGGGAATTGCACTGGCGATGGCTGCAGCGATCAAAGGCTATAAGATGATTTTGATCATGCCAGATAACTCCACTCAAGAGCGTAAAGATTCAATGCGAGCTTATGGCGCTGAACTTATTCTGGTAACGAAAGAAGAAGGCATGGAAGGCGCACGAGATCTCGCATTGAAAATGCAAACTGAAGGCAAAGGCATTGTGCTCGATCAATTCAACAATGTGGACAACCCTGACGCACACTTTAAAACAACCGGCCCTGAAATTTGGCAACAAAGTCACGGCAAAATTACCCACTTCGTTTCGAGTATGGGCACAACGGGCACCATTGTTGGTGTTTCTCGTTATCTGAAATCACAAAATCCAGACATTCAAATCATTGGACTTCAACCATCAGAAGGTAGTGCAATACCGGGCATCCGTCGTTGGCCAAAAGAATACCTACCGGGAATTTATGACGATTCCACCATCGACCAAGTGATGGATATTGATCAACAATCTGCAGAAAATACAGCTCGCTCATTAGCAAGAGAAGAGGGCATTAGCGCAGGCGTTAGCTCTGGTGGAGCAGTTTTCGCTGCGATTGAAATAGCCAAGAAAAATCCTGGTTCTGTTGTGGTGGCGATAGTTTGCGACCGCGGAGATCGCTATTTGTCGTCGGGGTTGTTTTCTTAGAACTCTCATAACAAAAATTGATTGCACTATAAATTGATAAAAGATTGCTGAAAGTGGGAAAGCAACATTTTTAGGCGTTTAGGCTGATAACGATCTTTATGATAAATAACAGATAGAGAAACGTTAGGTATTCGCCATTGAGGTAAAACTTCAACCAATTGGCCGTTAGCAATCTGATCCAAGCAATACATTTTAGGCACACGGATTAGGCCACAACCGGCAATGGCGGAATTGATTAAAGAGCGGCCATTTTTACAAGTCAGTTGTCCTGAGACTGTTACATCAACGGTTTGCTTAGGGTTTTTTATTGATTGGTAATGCCATTTTTTCACGCTGCCAGTGAGGCAATTATGGTGCAGTAAATCCTTTGGATGATCGAGTTTAGCTGGCGTGATAGCCAAATATTTCGGGCTAGCCAGTGTGCTCATCTTAAGAGGTAGCAGCTTTCTACCAATAAAACCTGCATCGTCTAAATCCCCCATGCGAATAGCGAGATCAAAATCATCTTTTAGTAAATCGACTCTGTGGCTACTAAAATCTAGATTTATCGTTACATCTGGATGCTGGAACATAAAATCAGCAACCATCGGAGCGATAACATCTTCCCCTAAATATCCGCCAACACAGTTCAGATTGATATGACCTTTCATCTGGTCAATATCATCAATTGCCGCATGAATTGCTTGATCAATGCCAGATAGATGAGCTTGGCATTGTTGATAAAAAACTTCACCTGCATTGGTCATTTTTAAAGTGCGAGTCGTACGCAATAAAAGGGTGACGCCCATGTGCTTTTCTAACTGGGTGATCTGTTTTGATACATGCGATCTCGAGACTGATAATGCTTCAGCTGCTTTTGTGAAACTTCCCAATTCCCCGATTAGTACAAACGACCGAATATCCGCTAGGTTAATGTTATTTATCATTATTTGGCTTTTTTATTATTTCTATATGGAAACAGTATTTCAACTTAATCCATATATATCAACATTCAATTGGTATTTATAATTCACGCCATCAAATGACATATCGACTTAATGAGACATTTATTATGAAAAAATTGATTGTAATTACAGGTGCAAGTTCTGGTATTGGTGAAGCGATTGCTCGTCAATTTAGCGAATTAGGCCATCCATTATTGTTGTTAGCTCGTCGCATCGAACGCTTGGAAGCGTTGAACTTACCAAATACATTATGTGCAAAAGTAGATGTAACGAACCAACAAGATTTTATTGATGCAATTAAGCATGCTGAAAGTAAATATGGCCCTGTTGATGGTTTGATTAACAATGCAGGTTGTATGTTGCTAGGGCAATTAGACACGCAAGATCCGAACGAATGGAAAAGCATGTTTGATGTTAACGTGTTGGGATTAATGAATGGTATGCAGGCTGTTCTTGCCCCAATGAAAGAACGTCAAACCGGTACCATTATCAATATTAGCTCGATTGCTGGACGTAAAACTTTCGGCAACCATGCGGTATATTGCGGTACAAAATTCGCAGTACATGCTATTTCAGAAAATGTCCGAGAAGAAGTAGCGGATTCTAATGTACGAGTGACAACCATAGCTCCGGGTGCTGTTGATACAGAACTTTTGTCACACACATCATCTGATGACATTAAAAACGATTATAAAGATTGGACAGCGAGTATGGGCGGCGCATTAGTGGCAGATGATATTGCCCGCACTGTAGTCTTTGCTTACCAACAACCTCAAAATATGTGTATTCGTGAAATCGTTGTGGCAGCGACCAAGCAAACTATGTAAGTAAACTATGTAAGTAAGCAATGGATAACATTAAACCACTAAGTCATTAAATGTTTTAAATTTTATGGCTGGTGGTTTCTGGGCAAACGTTTGCATTATTGAGTATAATCCCGGCTTCAAATTTGACTTAGGATTTAATATGCAAGTTTTTACCCGTACTTTTAAGTTGTTCATAGCAATATTTGCTGTGATTTTAAGTTCAACAACCATCAACGCAGCAGAAATGCCAAGTGTCTCTGTCGCAGGAAATACAGTTCCGCAACAACCAATTATAATTCAAGGTCCAATGCCGATTGAAGCGCAACATTTTGCGGCTTTGTTGAAAGACGTTGTGATCGAAAAAACAGGGACTTTTGTTTTCTACAAAGGCACATTAAATGGTTATCCGGTGATCGTGAGTCAAACAGGGAAGGGCTTAGAGAACACGGCAGCAGCTACCGCGATTTCTATTGAGCGTTATAAGCCTATTGCGATTATTAACCAAGGCACGTCAGGCGGTCATGATCCTGCTTTAGCGGTCGGAGACATTGTGCTTGGTAAGCGAGTTGTGAACATTGGTAACCTGAAAACGCCAAATAAGGCCGAGGGTGAAGGTTCAAATTCCTTAACTTGGATCCCAATGGACATCATGGCCTCATCTGGCAGCGCTGGTTCTGACGATGCGAATAAAATTCGTTATTACGAAGGCAGCCCAGAATTATTAGCGATTGCGAAAAATGTACCTTACAAACATGGCCATGTCGTCGAAGGAACAGTAGGTTCAGCGAATTTCTGGAATAGCGAATTAGATCGAATCTCTTGGTTCCATAAAAATTTCGGTACCAGTGTTGAAGAAATGGAAGGTGCATCAGCAGCTCAAATCGCAGAAGCATATCAAGTGCCTTTCTTATCTATCCGCATTTTGTCCAATAACATCACCAATGGTGGTCACTATAATCCGAATACTGCTAAGGATTGCCAAGCATTCGTGAAAGATGTGATGGTTAAGTATATTCAAACATTGCAAAAATAAGTCTACTCAAGATAGTTTCAGTTTCACCTTAAAAAGGTTAATCAAGCTCTTGTTGGCTTAACTATTTCGGAAATCAATTCCTACAAGCCTAATGAGTAATATCATTAGGCTTGTTTCATTAATATATTCCACTTATTTTTGTCTCAGCTTATCGCTCTTGTTGCTCGCTTTGTAGCACGACAAATTTTGCATTTGTCAGTATTTTTTCATGACTATTTACTTGAAAAACCACAAAATATCTTAGGTTATTCGTACAAAAGGTGAGATGGAACACATTTGAGAAATAACGTAAAACTGTTATGAATTTTGTGAATATTATCTTGCATAAAAATTCGTAAATATGTTGCCAATAGCTAAATTCATCAATATAAGGAATGAATATGAAAATTAGTGATGGCAACTGGTTAATTCAAGAAAATCTCACCCTTATTTCCCCTGTCCGTACCTTCGAATATCAACAAACAGTAGAAAATGAAATTGTTGTTTATGTCTCTCCAATCGATGGCAAGGTGCGTGAAAATCAGATCGGCTCTCCACTGTTTACTATCACCATAACCGCACCAATGGCGAATGTGATAGGAGTTCGTTATGAACATTTTAAAGGCAAAGTCGATCATGGCCCTCATTTTGAACTTTTTAAATCAGGCTCACGCTTTGACATTCAAGATACCGATGATGTGTTTATTGCTAAAAATGGCAGCTTAGAAATTCATATCCAAAAAGATTACTGGGGGATCAGCTTCTTCCGTGACGGTGTTGAAATTACCAAATCGACCACTAAGTCATCTGGTTATGCCATGGATAAACAAGCTGGCAAAAACTACTTGTTTGAACGTTTGGATTTAGCGGTTGGTGAATTAGTTTATGGCCTTGGCGAACGCTTTACTGCATTGGTGAAAAATGGCCAACAAGTTGAAACATGGAATAAAGACGGTGGCACAAGTACCGAGCAAGCATACAAAAGTATTCCATTTTATCTAACCAACAAAGGCTACGGCGTTTATGTCGATCATCCTGAAAATGTCTCGTTCGAAGTTGCTTCTGAAAAAGTATCGAAAGTGCAATTTAGCGTGGAAGGGGAGTCACTTAGCTATTACGTGATTGATGGCCCAACAGGTAAGGATGTGCTTCGAAATTATACTCAATTAACCGGTCGCCCTGGTTTACCACCTGCATGGACATTCGGTTTGTGGCTCACAACTTCATTTACGACTAATTATGATGAAGCGACAGTAAATTCATTTATTGATGGCATGTTTGAACGAGATTTGCCACTGCATGTTTTCCATTTCGATTGCTTCTGGATGAAGCCTTATCAATGGTGTGATTTCCAATGGGATGACAAAACTTTCCCAGATCCAGAAGCCATGTTGAGCCGTTTAAAAGCGAAAGGTCTCAAAATCTGCGTATGGATTAACTCTTATCTTGGTCAAAAATCGCCATTATTTGCTGAAGCTGCAGAAAACGGTTACTTACTCAAAAATCTTGATGGAGATACATGGCAATGGGATCACTGGCAAGCCGGTATGGGCATTGTCGATTTTACCAACCCTGAAGCCTGCAAATGGTATGAATCTCATCTTGAGCGCTTAATTGATATGGGCGTCGATAGCTTTAAAACGGATTTTGGTGAGCGTATTCCAACCGACGTTAAATGGTTTAATGGTGCTTGTCCGCAAAAAATGCACAACTACTACACCTTCTTGTATAACCAGTTGGTGTACCGAGTACTTGAGCGCAAATTGGGTAAAGGTGAAGCGGCATTGTTCGCACGTTCGGCTACGGTTGGTGGACAACAATTCCCTGTTCATTGGGGTGGCGACTGTTACGCAACTTACGAGTCTATGGCTGAAAGTTTGCGAGGTGGCTTATCGCTAGGTTTGTCTGGTTTTGGATTTTGGAGCCATGATATTGGTGGATTTGAAAATACCGCACCTTCTCATCTTTATAAGCGTTGGTGTGCATTTGGTTTGCTTTCTAGCCATAGTCGCTTACATGGCAGTAAGTCTTATCGTGTGCCGTGGGCTTATGATGAAGAATCTTGTGATGTCGTGAGAAAATTCACCAAGTTAAAAGCCGATCTGATGCCATATATGTATTCAATGGCACATCAAGCTCGTGATACCGGCACACCAATGATGCGCGCTATGTGGCTGGAATTTGAAAACGATCTCACCTCGCATAACCTTGATCTCCAATATATGCTAGGCGACAGCTTATTAGTGGCACCAGTATTCAGTGAGCAAGGGGATGTGAGTTACTACCTTCCTGCTGGAAAGTGGACGCATTTGTTGACTGGTGAAGTGGTTGAAGGTGGTCGCTGGTTCCATGAACAACACGACTTTATGAGCCTGCCACTGTTTGCTCGTCCTAACTCATTATTGGCACGCAGTCAGGGGCAAACGGATGTGGATTATGACTATGTTCAGTCGTCTCAATTCCATCTTTATCAACTTGATAATCATCAAACAGCTCAAACAACAGTAATCAACCCAGACAATCAAACTCAATGCTTGGTTGTGATTACTCGTCAGGATTTAACCTTAGATGTGCGTGTAGAAGGGGATTTATCTTCAATTGAATTGTGCTTGCATCAACTTAAACCCGTGACCGCAAATATTGAGCATCAGATAAAGGGTGAAAATGTTCAATTGACGCTTTCTGGTGACAGTTCTCACCATTTCCAAATTCAGCTTGAAGCCTAATAAGGAGTTTGATTATGAGCACAACACAGACTCAAATAGCTGAAAAGATTGGGCCAGCTGAAAAAATTGGCTATGGATTAGGGGATGCGGCAAGCCATATTGTGTTTGATTCCTGCGTAGCGATATTGGCGTATTTTTACACCGATATTTACGGTTTATCGCCAGCTGTGATGGGAACCATGTTTTTGGCCGTTCGATTATTGGATGCGTTTACCGATCCTGTAATGGGGGCGATTGCCGATAACACCATCACACGTTGGGGGCGTTTCAGACCATACTTGTTGATTATCTGTATTCCGTTTGCCGTGAGTACTATTTTGGTTTACTCAGTGCCGGATTATGGTGAAACAGGGAAGATCATTTTTGCGGTTGCCACTTATGTCTTTATGACCTTGATGTACACCGCAATTAACATTCCTTACTGCTCATTAGGGGCGGCGATTACTGGTGATCCTAAAGAGAATATGTCTCTGCAATCTTGGCGTTTCGCTATTGCTCCTATTGGTGGAGCATTAGGTACAGCTGCCATTCTTCCACTGGCAGATTTACTTGCTCCGGGTGATCGCGCAACGGGTATTCAACTTGCGATGACTATTTTTGGTGTGCTTGGTTGCTTGATGTTTTTCGTATGCTTCATGTTTACCAAAGAAAGGGTGCAACCGGTCAAAGATGAAAACCTGAATATTGCTCGTGATGTCAAAATCTTAATGAAGAATGACCAATGGCGAATTTTAGCAGTTTATAACTTCACCATGCTGGTTTCTCTTGTTGTTCGTGCGGGTATGATTTTGTATTACGTCACCTATATTCTAAACAAAGGTGCGGATACGGCTTCATATTTTCTACTTGGAACAACCATCTTCTCAATGATTGGTAGTTTGATTGCAAAACCTTTCAGCGATAGATTCTGTAAAATCCAACTTTCTGTTTGGAACAATATTTTACTTGGTTTAGCGGGTTTGCTGTTCTTTATCATTCCTTCCGATTATTGGGTTATTGCATTGGCGCTATATCTATTCTTACAGATGCTACAAGGTGCGAATGGCCCACTGCAATGGGCGATGATCACGGATGCCAATAACTATGGCGAATGGAAAACTGGCCGCCGAATTACAGGTATGAACGTGGCTGCCAATATCTTCACTATTAAACTTGGAGTGGCTGTTGGTGGCGCATTGATCGGCTGGGGACTCTCTTGGTTTGGTTTCCAAAGCACAGTGGATGGACAACCGGTTCAACAAACACAAGAAACTTTGAACGGTATCTTGATCATCTTTACCGTTCTTCCAGCGATTTTGTATTGCATCACTGGTTTGTATATCAAGTTGAAGCATTACGATCTCACTGACGGCAAAGTGAAATCTATTATTCACGATTTAGAACACGGTCGTTTTGCGAATGACCAAAATCAGTTGAATGAGAATGAAAAAGCACCCCAACCAGAAGTTGTTTTGAAGTAATAAATCACTATTTGGAATAGGTCGATAATGACTAAAATGACAAAGCCATCTTCATGTGAGGATGGCTTTTTTACAACTAAAGCGTTGCGTTTGGAATGGTGTACAACATTTGAGTTGTTATTGGCATAAAATCTTCGGCAAATCTCGCCACTTAGTTGTGTATTGAGGTGTGAGACGTTCACGCTTCATCCCCCAATTTTTCTTTTCGTTATCGATTCCTTGTGCAGCTAGAAACAGCGTATCACCACCGTATTTTTGATTGATGTGATCGAAGATCGTCATTAATTTATCGTTACTCGGTGTAGGGTTCAGAAGATCTAATTGCTGGTGGCTCGCAGAAAAAAGATCAACCAAACCAACACCAATTTTGTAATACAGCACATCAGGGTGATAGAGCTGAGTTGCCATTTGAGTCACCACTTTGGTGATCACTGAGGTATCGTTAGTTGGATATTCAAAATGATGTACCGATTTAAAGCTAACGGGTTTTTCATCGTGAGGCGAATTAGCAGCAAAGCAAGTTAGAGTCGGGCATAAGGTATTTTGTTGCCTTGCTTTGTTGGCAGCTATTGCGGCGTGTTTGCTGAGTGCTTGTTGTAATGCGTCGAGATCAGAAATTCGATTACCCATGCTGCGAGTCGAAAATATCTGCTTTTTATCCACTCTCGATTGCTCCCATGAAATACAAGGAAAGCCATTTAATTCTCGAACGGTTCTTTCCATATCAATGCTAAATTCCCGTCGAGCTCTTTGCGGTGAAAACAAAGCTAAATCCCAAGCGGTTTTTATATTTAGCATTTTCAATCGACCTGAAAGCTTTCTACCCACTCCCCATACGTCAGATACATCCATGCTCTGTAAGACTTTGATTCGAATTTGTTGATCATCGATGACGCAAACACCATTAAACCCTTGAACCTTTTTGGCTGCATGGTTCGCCGCTTTTGCTAGTGTGACAGTTGGCCCCATTCCGACACAAACAGGGAGACGGCATTCTTTCCATACGGCTTTACGTATTTGCATGCTGTGATGCCGAAAGTCTTTGATCATCGGTTGGCAACGGTGAAGCCTAAGAAAAGATTCATCAATTGAGTAGACATGCTGTTCAGGTGCAAAACGGCCAATCACCTGCATCATTTTGGCTGATAGATCGGAATAAAGTTCATAGTTGGAAGATAGAGCAATGACTCCTCGCTGTTTACAAAGGTTTTTGATTTTGAAGAAAGGTTGAAACTTAGGAACGCCAACTTCTTTCGCTTGTCGATTAGCCGCCACTACCATGCCGTCATTGTTGGACAAAACAATGATCGGTTTATTACGCCACTCAGGACGGAAGACTTGTTCTGCGCTGCAATAAAAACTGTTGGCATCGACTAAAGCAAAC
This sequence comes from Vibrio sp., assembly GCA_047975485.1. Taxonomy (GTDB): domain Bacteria; phylum Pseudomonadota; class Gammaproteobacteria; order Enterobacterales; family Vibrionaceae; genus Vibrio. Next base: position 31,947 of record JBKEDP010000036.1, read on the forward strand.
ATAGCTTAGCCCACCAATAAATGACTAGCACGGTGACAGCGAATAGAGCGAATTACAACGCCCTCAATGGTAAATGTATCGTAATCATGAATTGGAACCGGTTGCATACGTTCGTTGGCAGAAAGCAATAAACGGTGGGTTTTATCTAAGATTTTACACACAAACTCACCATTAAAACTTGCCACAATCACATCAAGGTGGGTGGCGGTTTCATGGCGATCAACAATCAAAATATCATCATTAAAAATACCCACGTCTTGCATTGAATCACCGCATGCTCGCCCAATAAATGTGGCGCTAGGATGTACAATCAGTAAGTCATCTAAACTTAGCGGTAATTGAGTGTATTCTTGAGCTGGAGATTCAAAACCAGTGATTCCAGCCGATGCAAAGATAGGGATGATTTTCATAAAATTTAACTGTATAAATAAACAGTATTTTGAGGTGTTTTTTATGAAAAATCAATCCTAACTTAGCTGGTGGTGTTTTATTGGCTTTTCATGTATTTTTCATTGAAATATTGGTGAATTGAACAATTCAAGGCTTAACTATGATCGACTTTCAAAAATCTTCTGTTTTCAAATTAAAACCGATTAACAATTCAGATATCCATAAATCAATTCCTAAATTTTTGATTTCAGGGGAAGAAGTGTTTGCTGTGTTTAAAACGGTTCGTGACCAAGTGGTATTTACGAACAAACGTATTATTGCAGCAAATGTTCAAGGTTTGACTGGCTCAAAAGTAGATTTTACATCTATTCCATTTAGTAAAATTCAATGCTTTTCTATCGAAACATCTGGCACTTTAGATTTAGATTGTGAGATTGAAGTGTATGTTAGTGCGGTTGGAAAAACGACGTTTGAGATAAGAGGCGAATTCGATATCGTTTCATTTAACCGAATCATTAGTGAGTATGTGCTTGCATAGCTCGTGAACAGGTTAGTGGCACTAAGCCATCAAATGATGAATTGATAAATTCAGGCGGACTTTATCCCCTGTAAGGGATATTCTGTTAAATATCCCTTACAGGGGATAATTGTGCCATTCTCGACAGTCAAATATTGGCTATGCTGTTTTCTAGATTAAAATAATTAACCACGACAACATCATGAAACAATTAAAAATCTTACCCCTATTGTCAGCCTTGCTTCTTCCTTTAATTGCATTTGCCGAACCTTCTCAATACCCATTGGTCGATAAGCAGATCCAGCAAGTTGAGCAAGAGCTATCTGCCCGTGTTGGGGTAACCATATTAGATGTAGATTCGGGAAAGTTGTGGGATCACAATGGAGATCAAAGGTTTCCGCTGACCAGTACATTTAAAACAATCGCTTGTGGCAAATTATTAAATGATTCTGAAGATGGTCAGCTTCAACTTACCGACACAGTGAAGGTTAGAACCGTCGATCTTGTTACCTATTCTCCGGTTGTTGAAAAGTATGTCGGCAAGCAAATTGAACTTCAAAATGCCTGCCAAGCTGCAATGTATATGAGTGATAACACGGCGGCCAATATCATAATCAAAGCCGTTGGGGGCACTGAAGCCGTAACGCAATTTGCTCGCACTCTAGGTGATAAGGTGACTCGATTAGATCGATTTGAACCAGAGCTTAATCAAGGTAAACCCAATGATGAGCGAGACACCACAACACCGAATATGATTAGTCAGGACATTAATGCGCTTTTATTTGGTTCGGTACTTTCTGAGCAGAGTAAACAGCAGTTAAAAGAATGGATGGTCAATAATCAGGTTACGGGTAATTTATTGCGTTCTGTTTTACCTGATTATTGGCATATAGCGGATAGATCGGGCGCAGGTGGTTACGGTTCTCGAAGTATTACTGCTGTAGTATGGACTGACAATCAATCTCCAGTGATTATCAGTATTTATCTTACTCAAACGGAAGCGTCGATGGATGAGTTGAATCAAGCTATCGTCGAAATTGGGAAAGCGATTTTTGATAGCTTATTGGAAAGTAAATGGTTGGGAAATAAGAATAAATAATTGGCAGCATTAATCTTCACCATCATCAAAAAAGTTCACGTATTTTCCGGTTAGTAGGCAATCAAAAGTGAGCTCGTCTTTTTTGATTTCCGTTTTATGAATTCGAGTTCTAAATGATTTTTGGTGAGAGACGACAGAAAACTGGCCTGTGCAGATAAGTAGCCCTAAGTTGTAGCGGGTTCCTCTGTCTGCAGCTCCTTCTAATTTCACAGTAGCTCGATGTGCAGACCCACTTTCACGGCGAGCTCTGATCTCCATTGGTTTATTGTGTTTAGTCGTAAAATAATCAATTACATCCGTTTGGCTGGCCATCAAGAAAATGCTCGGCTGATTTTTCTTGCTTGGAGAACTCGTTACTTCAGTGTCTTTAATCAATGCTTGAATGCCGATTTCTTTCAGTAAGGCTTTTTCCCGCATCGCTACTTCCATCTGGTTATGAAAATAACGGCAAATTGGTGTGTGTCCGATCCCATCAAGCAAAACGCTAGAATAGGCGGGATGGATTGTCACATTAATGTTTTCGACGTTTTCTATAAATTGCGGAAAGCGGGGAGGCAAGCGTTTCGCTGTTTTTCCATCGGCTAACATCAACTCAATCCAGTTCTCCTGAATTTCAGCCCACCAAAGTTTCAAATGCATGAGCTGTTTCGGTGTTGCTCGATAAATCTGCCTAATATAAGTCGGTGGCGTTGGTATCTCTTTTCCGCCAGAACCAGCTACCTTAATAAATTCAGGTGTGTGATTATCAATCGTCGTCACAAGGCTTAAATGCTTTAATTCGTTATAGAAATCTTGCTCTAAAGCAAAGTGATGATGCCAGTTTTGATTCGAGCTCATAGATTTTCCTTTCTGTTGCTAATCCATATGTGATGACGCCTTGATATGTGAATTTTAAACAAGGCCGAGTTTGTTAACTATGAAGTACATAACATTTTGTTTATTTAAAAACCTATCATCTATTATGTGTTTGATTAAATAATTACATCTATACGAATTTGTATTAAAGAACAGAAGTTAAGTAAGTGGAGCTCTGCTTTAGAATTGTTATTTTTCTGTGATCAAATCCTCATTTTATCCATCTGCTTTTAGTGCTATTTATGCAACTCAAATTTGTCCTTCCCATATTTTGAATATGATTAATCTATCAATAAGACTATGTGTAGCAAGGCTTGGTGTGATCTTGTATATCTTGGGTGTTGATTTATCTTGAGTTTTATTATGCAAAAACTGAATACCATTAAGGGAAATTGAAATGGAAAAAGGGGGATTGGCTGTAAATACTGTATTCACTCATTCACCATTAGCTAACGTGATTTAATAATGAAAGCTAAACATAAAAAGATAAGTGAACAAGGACGTGAATATGAAAGTAAAGACTTTAACTAAATCCATAATTGCTCTCTCGACACTGTGTTTTAGTGTGCTCTCTCAAGCCGCAGAATATCCATCTAAAAATATTCAAGGCATTATTCAATGGGGAACGGGTGGTTCTACTGACACTGTAATGCGTTCCGTCACACCAGAAGCTGAAAAAATATTAGGTCGAGATGTGATCCTAACCAACCGTGCTGGTGGCGTTGGTGTGATTGCGACTAAATATGTGAATGCAAAACCTGCAGATGGCTATACATTGTTGATGGGAGCTGAAAACCCACAAATGTATAAAGTGCTTGGTTTAGGTGACATTGATTATAGCGATATGGTGCCTATTTCTGTTCTGGCGCAAGGTTTGTCCATTTTCGTTGCCAAAAATGATGCACCATACAACAACTAGTCGAATACGCAAAAGCTCACCCAAATGATGTCAAAGTCGGCTCTACTGGCCCTGGTGGATTACCTTCTGTGTTGCTTTCTATTTTGAAATCTGCCGATAAATTCGATGTAACTTCTGTTCCATATCAAGGTGATGGCCCAGCTTTAACTGCATTACTTGGTGGTGCAATTGATGTGATGCCAGCAGTTTATGGCGCAGCACAAGAATACATTAAAGCCGGTAAAATCAAAGTCATTGGCTTGATGGATACCAAAGTGAATGCTCACTTACCGGATGTAAAACCTGTCACTGAATATTATCCTCAACTAGCTCCACAATTACCGTACAGCCCATTCTTTGGTATCTGGGTGAAGAAAGGTACGCCGGATGAGGCGGTTGAAAAACTGACCAAAGCATTTAATACCTCAGCAGCACAAGCTGGATTTAAAGAGCTGTTAGATAATCGCGGTTATGTCTTCCTTGGTTTACAAGGTGAAGAAGCGAACGAATATCTTGAAAAATTCCGCTCAATTTCTTCTTGGATTGCTTATGACTCTGGTGTAGCAAAATTCTCGCCTGAAAAGTTTGGTATTAAGAAAATCGATTAATACTGAGCTAAATCTAAATTAAATATTGATGGAGTTACTGTGTAAAAAACAGTAACTCCCATTATCGCTGCATGATAGTTAAAGAATATCCGCAGTTTAAAAAGGAGTAGTCACATGGCTGATATAAAAGTGGAAGATAGAAAGCCTGGTGAAGTCATTTTTAATGGATTTATGTTAATACTCAGCATTGTTCTTTTATGGCAAGCTTTTGACATTTCAGGGTTTGATAAATTTAGTTCGCCAGGGACGTTCCCAATGAGTGCGGCATTTATAATGTTCATATTCTCATCCATCACTCTGATTAAATCGATTAAGAAAAACAGGATAGACCAAGCAGGTATTTTGTTTTTTAACCAAATATTACCTTTAAAAATAGCAGTAATGATCGGCATGATCATTGTGTTTTCGTTAACCATAGAAAGCATTGGTTTTTTAGTTACCTCATTTATTTTATTAACCGCTTCCTTTTATATTTACTACAAAAAGAATGTTCTTCTTGCTGCCGTAATTTCAGTTCTATCTCTTTTGGTTGTGTATGGCATTTTCAGACTGGTTTTTCTGGTTATCTTGCCTGAAGGCGTTATTCCTGAAGCGGAAATACTAGCCTTTTTCTCAGACTTATTTTCGTAAGGAATAATTATGGATGCAATTAATTATTTTCTGAGTTCTTGGGTGTCGTTTGATTTATTAGCACTAACGGCATTAGGTACTTTTCTAGGAATTTATATTGGTGCGATACCTGGTTTATCGGTCACGATGGCGGTATCTATTCTTATCTCATTCACTTTCCCGTGGGAACTCAATAATGCGCTGTGTTTAATGGTGGGCGTATACATGGGTGGTGTTTATGGCGGCTCTCGAACGGCCATTTTATTGAATATTCCAGGTGCTCCATCTGCTATTGCTACTGCGCTTGACGGCTACCCAATGGCACAAAAAGGCGAAGCAGGTCGAGCGATTGGTTTATCCACTGTGATGTCAGTAATTGGCGGCTTTGTTGGGATTTTCGTTCTGTCGTTTGCCGCTCCTGTGGTAAGTACGTTTGCGATTAAATTCCAGCCTCGTGATTTCTTGATGGTGGGTATGCTTGGCATCATGCTGATCAGTTCTTTATCTCAAGGCAGTTTTGCTAAAGGCATGTTCACTGGTGCTTTAGGTATTTTGGTTGGTACGGTTGGGCTTGATTCCTTAACCGCACAAGAACGTTTTACTTTTGGAATCGTTGAGTTGTGGGATGGTATTAGCCCTGTCGCTGTGATGATTGGTATGTTTGGTTTGTCAGAAGTGCTAAATCAAATGCACCACTTAGACAAAGCGGTCGTGAAGCAGAACCTATCAAAAATCGTTCCAGCATGGATGGATATTCGTCGTTATTTACCCCTTAGTTTGAAGACTTCTTTCCTTGGCGTGATTGTTGGCGCTTTACCTGGTACTGGTGGTGATATTGCTTCATTGATGGCTTATGACTACGCCAAACGCACCACAAAAAATCCAGAAGTACCTTTTGGTGAAGGGGCGAAAGAAGGCTTGATTGCACCTGAATCAGCCAACAATGCTGCCGTGGGTGGCGCTTATATTCCAATGCTGACTTTAGGTATTCCGGGTGATGCTGTAACGGCCGTATTCATTGGTGCTCTGTTTATTCATGGTTTAAACCCTGGCCCGCTTTTGCTTGCGGAAAACCCAAGCATGTTTTGGTTTACCGTGGGGAACTTAACTCTAGCAAATATCTTTGTTCTGATTTTTGGCCTTACTGGTATCAAAATTTTCAGCAAATTAGTCAGTTGCCCGAAAGGAATATTAATGCCGCTGATTGTGATGCTGTCGGTTGTCGGTGCTTACGCCATTAATAACTCAATCACGGATGTGTGGTGGATGATTGCTTTTGGTGTGGTTGGTTACTTTATGCGTATGTATAACTACCCAATTGCGCCAGTGATCCTAGGTGTGATTTTAAGTGACTTGATGGACCAAAACTGGCGTAGGGCGATGATCTCTGTTCAAGACGATCCTATTGCTTTAATGCAAGGCATCTTCACTAGCCCGATTTCAATTGTGCTGTTTTGTTTGATTGTCGGTATTTACCTATCTCAAACACCGATCTGGACGAAATGTAAAAGCAAAATGAAAGCGGCTAAAGCTTAACGAGATTGAGCTTAATGAGTTTGTTCACAATCATTTTCTGTTAGGCGTTACAGGAGCTTTATCTATAACGCCTTCCCAATAATTTCAAGGAGTTCAAATGAAATTAGGATTAATCGGTCAGCACATTCAAAAAAGCCGTTCGCCAGAATTACAACAATGGCTTGGGCAACATAATCAGCATCCAACCACTTATGAATTATTTGATTGTGAGTTAGCTAACGAATCGGCATTACTGGATTTATTACTTGAGCTCAAAGCGCAGGGTTATCAAGGGGTGAATGTGACTCATCCATATAAAGTCTGGGCGTGGAATATCATCAAGAAAACGGTTCGAACCGACAAAACACTCGGCGCATTAAATACTGTTTTACTCAATCAAGAACAGTTGATCGGAATTAATACCGATTGCACTGGTTTCAAGCGAGCTTATCAAGATCATTTTGGCCAAAACGCACCTAAGAAAGTATTGCTGAAAGGAGCTGGTGGCGTAGGGCGAGCTATTGCTTTTGGTTTGGCTCAATTGAAAGTAGAACATATTTATATTTTTGATTCTTACACCCAAAGCCAACAAGCACTTATTGCCGATTTGCAAGCCGTAGGTGTATCGGCAACGGGCATTGATGAGTCACAAATTATAGAAACGTCCAAGGAATGTGAAGGGTTAGTCAATGCTACGCCAGTTGGTCACTATGCCACTCCGGGCGCATCCTATTCCGATGACGAAATTTTCTCACCAAAATGGATTTTTGATGCCGTGTATACGCCGGTTGAAACGGAGTTCATTCAATTAGTGAAAAAGAAACAAGCTGAAGTTATTAGCGGTTATGAGCTTTTTATTAACCAAGGTATTGATGCATTTGAAATGTTTATCGGCCACGAAGTCGATACTAGCGGCATATACGACGCCATTCCAATCACTGGTTAATCCCCCTATTTTTCATTTAAGCAGGACGTAATCATTATGAAAACAGGTATCGCAACGGTTAGCATTTCAGGATCGCTTTCAGAGAAATTTCATGCTGCAGCGGAAGCTGGTTTTGATGGCGTGGAAATTTTTGAAAATGACTTAACGCAATCCAACTTATCACCTAAACAAGTTAAACAATTAGCTGAAAGTTTAGGGCTTGAGATCATTACGTTACAGCCATTGCGAAACTTTGAAGCTATGCCAGATGATATGCGTAAGAAGAACTTCTATAGAGCGCAGAAGAAGTTTGAACTGATGCATGAGCTTGGTACAAAACGCCTTATGATTTGTTCAAACGTCTCGCCTTATGTGATTAATGATCCTGCAAGAGCGGCAGCAGATTTAAATGAATTAGCGGAATTGGCAAGCAAAGAAGGCTTCAACATCGGCTATGAAGCCTTGGCATTTGGCCGTTATGTTTATGATTACGACCAAGCTTGGGATATTGTAAAACAAGCGGATCATCCGAACTTAGGTATTTTGCTTGATAGCTTTCATCAATACGCTCGTGGCAATACATTAGATGTGCTGAAAAATGATATTCCAGTAGAAAAAATCGCTTTTGTGCAAGTGGCTGATGCGCCAAGTTTGCAAATGGATATCTTGAATTTTAGCCGTCACTTCCGTTGCTATCCGGGACAAGGTGATATGCCGATTGTCGATTTTATGCAGTGTTTGATCGACAAAGGTTACGATGGTTATGTCTCTCATGAAATCTTCAATGATGGTTTCCGCGCATCTTCTCCAAAAGAAAAAGCCATTGATGGGATGCGTTCGTTAATTTGGTTGGGTGAAAAAACACAAAATCCACGATCATCGCTATCAGTTATTGGAGAGCAGCCTGTAATAGAACAAGCTCCTACAATCGATGAATTAGCTTTTATTGAGTTTGCGATTGCCAGTGAAGAAACCGCTGAACTGGTCAAAGTATTAGAACAACTTGGTTTTTCAATTACGCATAAACATAAGTCGAAAAATGTGGAATTAATGCGCCAAGGAAACATCAATTTAGTATTGAACCATGAAGATGAAAGCCAAGCTCATCACTTCCATCAAAAGCATGGGGTGTCGATTTGTGCTTTAGGTTTTGCCACTAATGACGTCACTAAAATGATCCGCCGTACTCGACAATACAACTGCCAACGATTTAATAATCAAGCGGGCGAAGGCGAGCTCAATATTCCTGCAATAAAAAGCGTCGGTGATCAGCTGATTTACTTCGTAGATAGCGGAACTCAATACCCATTTTATGAAGTCGATTTTGTTGAATTAAACAATAGCAAAAAGAAAAAACCGATTGGCCTTAAGCAGTTTGATCATATCGGACAAACCGTATTGGACACTGATGTACTGTCGGCCACTTTCTTCTATAAATCCTTGTTCGATTTTTCTATTCGTCCAAGCTTGGATTTGTCGGATATTAATGGTTTGGTTTCGAGCCGTGTTGCTGAAAATACTCAAGGAAATATTCGTATTGCGGTCAACACATCTTCCGCAAAAGACTCTGCGGCTCAAAAGTTTGTGAATAAAATCAAAGGGGCAGGGATACATCAAGTTGCGTTTAGCTGTGACGATATTTTTGCCACTGCTAAAGGGGTCGATAGCGGTTGTATCTTGCCGATCCCTGATAATTACTATCGAGATTTAGATGCACAATATCAGTTAGATGCGCAGTTGATTGAGCAGATGAAAGCGCATAACATCCTGTATGATGAGTCTGAAGAAGGGCAGTTTTTCCACTTTTACACCAAAGAAGTGCATGGTGTATTTTTTGAGGTTCTTCAGCGTGTTGAGCGTTACCAAGGATTCGGTGAAGCAAACGCACATATTCGTTTAGCGGCTCAAGCAAGAGAGAATAAATAGCATTATAAATTACGACATGGAGTGTCAATGATTACGGTTTTCTCGGTTATTTTACCCATTTTTCTAGTGATATTGGTTGGCTACTTTTGTGCCAAAATGCAGTTGATGAATATCACTAGTATTTCGCAGATGGGTAAGTTTGTGTTGTACATCGCCATGCCATCCGTGATCATTTCAACCATATCTAAGCTTAAGTTTGATGAGATTTTTAATCCGACTTTGCTGCTAGCTTATGTGCTACCTGGCTTATTCATGCTGACGATAGGATTTGTGCTTTATTGCAAAGTCTTCCAAATCCCCAAATTAGACTCCGCCATCATGCTGACAGGCTCGATTGTGCCGAACAGTGCTTTTATTGGTTTTCCTATTTTGCTGCAAATGATGGATAACCCTAAAGTCAGTACTTTCGCTATTGCCTTGTTAGTTGAAAATATCCTTATTTTTCCACTTTGTTTGTTGTTACTTGATTGGTTTAACAACAAATCGCAGCAAGCTTCTTTGAGTTCCCAATTAAGCATGATTGCTAAGAGAATAGTGAAGAACCCATTACTGATCGCCATTATCATCAGCTTAACTATCAACCTTTTGGCTATCCCAATTCCCAATGCTATTGACCGAGTGTTATCTATCTTTGCACCATCAGCCGTTGCCGTGGCTTTGTTTTGTATAGGTGGCTCACTTGCACAGGTGAAATTGCGAAATACCAATTGGAAGTGGGTGAGTATGACTGCGGTAGCTAAACTGCTGGTTCACCCGTTATTGGTAGGACTGAGTTTGTATTTCTTTATGCCAAACGATAAAGAATTAGCCGTCAGTTTAATGCTAGTTGTTTCCGTCCCAATGCTCAGTATCTATACCCTGATCGGTGATATGTACAACCGCCAAGAATACTGTGCCTCAACACAGTTTGTGACCACGATTTTGGCGGTGGTCACCATTCCTGTTGTGTATTTTGTTTTTGATTTAGTGGTTTGAGTTTTTGTGTGGTTGGTGGTGAGTGTTAAGGGGATTCGGGTATATTTAGCTGATTTTTGGACAAAAACGATTTAGGGTTATTGAGCTAAACCGTTTCTATCAAATTAGGTGAAGTATCTTGACGACTTAAATGTTTGTTAGTTTCTGTGCCAGAATGACACAAAAACATTGCAATGTGTATTTTTTAAGCACACAATAACCAAGTGACAGTTTGACACATAAGGAATAAATTATGGCAACAACTTTACCCCGCATTACTGCTCGTGTTGATGTTGATACCCAAGATTTACTGACTAAAGCTGCGGCTTTAGCTGGCATGTCTAGTATTAACTCATTTGTTTTAAATGCTGCAATAGAAAAAGCTAAACAAGTTATTGAACGTGAACAAGCTCTCAAACTGAGCCAAGCCGATGCGATCATGTTAATGGAAGCCTTAGATCGCCCTGCTGTACCAAATTTAAAGTTAAAGACTGCATCCGAGCGTTATGAGACTAAAAAGCAATGATGAATACGGTACTTTTAGACAAAGAAAAGCACAACCGAAATCGGTTTAATTGTGGAATTGAGCCACTTAATAACTATCTTAAGGTCATGGCTAGCCAGCAAGCTAAAAAAGACAATACCCGAACTTTTGTGCTTGAAGATGTTGAAAACCGTTCCAATATCATTGGTTTTTACACTTTAACAATGACTCCCATCGATTTAAAAGCATTGCCAAATAAACTACAGAAAAAGCACCAATCCTCAACTTCAGGCGGATTAATTGCACGTTTAGCTGTTGATTCACGATATAAAGGCCAAGGTTATGGCGAATGGTTGCTAATTGATGCGCTAAGAAAACTTTTAGCTGCAAGTGATAGCGTCGCTTTTTCTGTGGTTATTGTCGATGCCAAAGATGGCGCTAAATATTTTTATGAGCGTTATGGTTTTCAAGCTTTTCAAGACACCGAAAACAAACTATTTATCACGATTTCAGATATTAGAGCCAGTTTCGCTTAATCCGTAAACTAACTTCACAATAAGGGGCGCAAATACCCTTAAATTTAACCACACCACCGTAATCACTAAACCTCATTTTAAACCAAAAATGCTAAAGGTGTTGTGTCACTCTTAAATGCATGTGTGCGGAAGATGGTAGTAATACTAAATTAGATGCTAAGAGATGGCGTCATGTGGGATGAAAATAAAGCTAAAATTTAATTATTGACACCATAATCGTTTGTTAGTTGCTAAACCGCATACAAATTAATAATGATAACGACAGGAAATAATTGTAATCGCTTGATTGTCTACGGCATAAACAAGGCGGTTGGTATCATCAATACGACGAGACCAAAAACCTGACAAATTTTCCTTTAATGGTTCAGGTTTACCAATACCCTCAAACGGCGATCGCTTTACATCGTTAATAAGTTTATTAATTCGTTTTAGCGTCTTTTTATCTTGAGTTTGCCAATATAGGTAATCATTCCAAGACTCATCCGTCCAAGTTAGCAACCTTTGACTACTCATCAATTAAGTCTCGTGCTGTAGTTTTACCTGCATAATATTGCATAATTGAGCGATTTAAGTGCTCGGCATTTTTAGGAGAGCGAAGTAAATGAACCGTCTCCATTAAACTATTGTAATAATCTAATGACATGACAACTGCATCCTCCGAATCACGGCGAGTTATCACGGTTGTGTCAGCATCATTAACAACACCATCTAATACGGATTTGAGCCCGTTTCTTGCTTCTGTAAAAGAGACAATTTTCATAAAACCTCCAGTTGTACAACTTACAGGGCAAGTATAGACATTTGGGGCTATCTTGTACAGAAATTTGAACATGTAGCATTAATAAAGCAACTAACAATTTAATAGACGGAAAAATCCGTATAGTTCACCAAAGCCAACTCATGAAAAAGAACTGTGAATTTATTCAGTATCTAAAAATCCAATTATTCAAATTTCAAACCCTGCAAAATTGACAGCAATTAGCATGAGAAAATATATGGATAAAGTTAATCATTATGGCACTTGTAGGGAGACTTTCTTACTCATTTAGGGGTAAAAGTTCGTTTTAGTTTGTCCCTAAACTAGTGAAACAGTAATTATTTCACTTATAGAAAATCATTTAACTCCAAGCATCACGATATAGGTGAAATCATTAATCGTGATGCCAAGTACCTAGCTGTTAATTAGGCTTGATACTCTTTCATTGTTTCAATTAACTTATCCAATGAAAAACCACGATACCATTAGTGTAAAAAAAGTTACTGTAATAAAAATTACAGTAACTTTTTTTACATTAGCTTGGGTTCGCACAAATCGTGAAATTAATCTTTTAAATTCATGATGTTTTCGATTTTCTGGCTCTCGCATGCCCTTTGAATTGCATCAACAACCAACAGATTTTGCAAGCCATCATGCACACTTACCATTGGGTCAACGCCACTTCTTATTAGCTCACAAAAATGGCTGAGCTGAAGAAATAGCGGATCTTTTCTTGGCATATCATGTTGTTCATTAATAGTTGGATTCCACCATGAGGGTTTAATGTTTTTATCAAAGAATTTAAGTCGCATGGTTGGAATGGATAAGCTGCCGTTGGTTCCCGAAACATGGTAGCAATCTTCATCTGAATAGCTTGTGTAGCTTGGGTTTTCTTGTGATGTTTGTTCCCAACTTTTAGGGCTACAACTTGCATCAGAAATGATAAAACTTCCTAAAGCGCCATTTTTAAATTTAAGGTTGATGACTGCCGTATCTTCAACCTCAAAACCTCGAGTGTGATTGGTTGAAATAGCCTGCACAGATTCAATGTCTCCCATTAAATAACGCATGTTACCAATTTCATGGATTAAATTAATCAGAATGGGGCCACCGCCTTTTTTAGTGCGCCATTCACCTTCTTCAAAGTAAGTATCAGGCTTATAAAATTGAGCCGACCCTTGAATGGATACCAGCTTACCGAGTTTGCCGCTTTCTATCAGAGCTTTTGATTGGCTTAGAATAGGGCTATAGGCTCGGTGATGACCAACTAAAACTTTTGCCTGCTTTTCACTACTTAATCTATAAAGCTCAATTGCCGATTGAATTGAATCCGTAACTGGTTTTTCAACAATAACAGGGACATTGGCCTTAATGCATTCGGTTGCTTGTTCTGCATGAAGAAAGTTAGGCGAGGCCAAAATGACGCCATCTAAATCTGATAGTGAAAGTACATCTGCTAGTTGCGTATAAAGTGGAACTCGATATTGTTCAGCAACCTGTTTTGCTTGAGGGCTTGGATCGACGATCGCAAAAAGTTGGCAATCAGGGTGACTATGAATTAGTTCAATATGTGTTTTTCCAATCGCACCAGCCCCGACAACGGCAATGTTTAACTTTTGAATTGTCATTATTTAGTTTCCTAATCTTGTTATTTATGACAAACGTTGGGCGCAAACAGCCTTTGCCCCTTGGTAGCATTCTGCAATCCAAGCTTCCATTTGTGCTTTTGTTAGCTTTCCACAAGGAGCAGAAGGAACTTCAATGCCTATGCCTACAGCAGGATCAATTCGGTTTAAAATATTGAGTAAATCAATTTCGCCTTTGCCGGGAATACAACGATCTTCTCGTGCGGTGTGAAGTAACTGCTCCGTGGTATAACTGGCCAGCACATTGGCATCACATAAATGGATCATGCCAATTGCATCTTTCGGCGCATTTTCAATGTCTTTTAAACTGGAATTGGAACGGTCAAAGTGAAGTACATCGAGCAATATTTTGGCTTGTGTGCCTTTAATCAGATCTAAGCTAGAAGGCAGATCTGGTAAGCATGTCCATGGGAAAAACTCGATTAAGGTTTCAAGTTGATATTGTTGAGCCACTTCTGCAATCGCTGCTAAGTTTGTTTTTAGGCGTGCAAGGTTGTCATCGTACGGTGCGGTGATTAGTTGTTTTGCGCCCAGCAGTTGACCCATTTCTAAGTAGGGCTTGATATCGTTAACGTTAAAATCAGGCGTAATTTTGAAAAACTCAATGTCATTGACGGTAACACCTGTGTCTTTCATCGCTTGTAGAGTTTGCTTTAGTTCAAGGCTACCTTGAGGTAAAGGATAACCGGGAGAGGTATCAGTGACTTGGACGAGACGAACCCCTACAGAATCATAACCAGCCTTGGCTGCGGCATGGATTAACTCGGGTGGAGTAAGATCCACAGCGGTTAAGTGCGCAAGTGAAATAGTCATACTTAATCCTTTAAATGTTTTGAGTTGTTATTGATTAAAGTTCCAGTCGGTTTCCCACGCTTGTACATTTGCTGCATGACGAGCAGCAATATAGCCAAAGGTCAGAGCAGGCCCTAGATTGATGCCTCCCGCTGGATATTGTCCGCCCATGATGCTGGCTAAATCACAACCGGCAGCATATAGGCCTTGGATCGTCTGGTTATGTGCATTGAGAACCTGTCCATATTCGTCTGTTTTAAGCCCAGCAAAAGTGCCAAAGCTGCCAGCTTGAACTCGAACCGCATAGAAAGGTGGTTTGTTGATTGGGGCAACACATGGATTTTTTAGTCCACGATTAGGATCGCCTTGATAGCTGGTATAAGCCGTTGTGCCACGGTTAAATTCAGGATCCTCTCCACTCTCAGCATGAAGATTCCAGTTATTGATGGTCTCTTTTAAGCCTTGAGCATCAATTCCTGTTTTAGAGGCAAGTTCTTCAATGTTATTGGCTTTGGTTAAATAGCCTGATTGAGTGTATTCCCAAGTTGGTACTGGTGTAGGGCGAGCAATACCAAGACCATAGCGACGTTGGAATGTGTGATCACAAATCAGCCATGATTCTAATTTTGTACCTTCTGACGTATTTGTTTTTTCAGGAATAGCTTGATACATGCTAGTGACATAATCATGGTAGCCGAGTCCTTCATTACAAAAGCGTTTTCCATTAGCTAACACACCAATGATCCCCGGTTTTCCTCGTTCGATAATATGAGGAAAATGGCCGTCTTTTTTATTTTTGTAAGGTACGAAAGAAACAGGGCACCATGCGCCTGCGTGAGGATATTGAGTTTCAACTTGAGCACCAATGGACTCCGCAGCAGTAAGACCACCACCCGTCGCTTCTGGTACCGCTAACGTTAAATGATTTTCTTGATCTCGGAACATGGTTTTCCGTCGGGCTTCATCATGGGCAAATCCGCCAGTTGCAAGCAAAACGCCTTTTTTAGCGAAGATGGTTTTTCTACCTTTCGGAGTATCGAATATTGCACCAAGCACTTTTCCATCTTGTTCAATTAAAGAGATCAGGTTGTATTGGGTTTTAAAATCCACACCAAGCTGATTTGCAGAAGCGAATAGTCGGCCAGCCAAAGCCAAACCATTACGCATTGACATACCTCGTTGATACAAGGCTAAATCTACCGCATGTTTAAGTACTCGTTTCGTTGCATAGATGAAATTAGATGCACTACGAGTCATATTCATAAAGGCTTTGAGATCTGGACCTGCTTGAATTGTCATTCCGTGAAACGTTGTCTCTTTCGCAGGCTTACGTAATAAAGAAACAGATTTACCTAATTTGCGGCCATCAAAGGGTTTGGCAATAACAGAACGGCCACCTGTACCTGCATTGGGTTGGTGGCTATAAGTGTCGGGAATAGTGAGTCCACCATCAAATTGCAGTTGAGTTTTTTCATGGAAGAAAGACACCATATGCGGTGCATGATTAAGAAATGACATGACACGCTGTTCGTTGTATTGCTCACCAATCACAGCTTTCAAATACTCAGCAACAAACTCTGGGGATTCTTTGATATTGTTTTGATAAGCAATCGGATTACAAGGTGCCCAAATCCACCCACCAGACCAAGCTGTTGTGCCTCCAATCACGTCCGCCTTTTCAGCCACTATGACATCTAAACCATGAAATGCCGCTGTCGTGGCTGCTGAAAGTCCAGCTGCGCCAGAGCCGATCACCAAAAAGTCACATTCAACCTGCATTTATCATCCTTGAGAAACTACTTTTCATGATGTCTATTATTATGAAGTGGTTAAATGAGCGCCAATTCAAAAAACGCCTATCGTATTCAAAAATGATAAAGGTTAGTGAAAGTGACAATTGTAATAGCTATGCAGATAACGAATAGGTTATTCAAAAATCTATCATCACAAGAAAAGCATAGTTTGATAACGTATTCGAAAAATAGAACAGAGGATAAAGGAATGCCTTACATTTTATTGCTTAATGGACCCAACTTAAATTTATTGGGGACACGTGAACCGGATAAATATGGTTCTGAAACCTTAGCGGATGTTGAGATGCAATGTCGTGAACTTGTCGCCAGTAAAGGTTTTGAACTTCAAGCTTTGCAGAGTAACCATGAGGGTGCTTTGGTGGATGCGATTCATCAAGCTCATTATGATTTTATTGATGGCAAATGTTCAGGAATAGTTTTTAATCCCGGTGCTTACACTCACACGTCAATAGCTTTACATGATGCAATCAAAGGGACTCAAGTTCCTGTTGTTGAAGTGCATATTTCTAACGTTCATGCTCGTGAATCTTTCCGTCATCATTCTTATATTTCACCCGTCGCAAGCGGAACCATCATTGGGTTGGGAACCAAAGGGTATAAGTTGGGTTTGTTGTCGTTGCTTGAATAGCTTTAAATCGTCGGTTTATTTAAAACATCAGTAAGAGGGGAGTTATCTCCCCCCTTATTTATGGTGTTATTTCTTCCTAATTAAAACTATCCATTTGGATCTTTTTTGGTGTCACCTCGGAATTTGTTAAGCGGGTTGGTTTGAGTTTTTCATAAGGCAGGCCGACGTATTGCTCTGCGATGATGCGCATACCTGCCTCGTTGTCCAAATAAAAACCCAATTCAGAATCGGTGATTTTTTCTAGGAATGATTGATGCTCATCGGCTTTACTATCAAAGTGATGCAACATGCTGGTCATCCACCATGAAAAGCGTTCTGCATTCCACACTCGGCGTAAACAAATTTGTGAATATTGAGGTAGAACCTCAGGATCATTATTTTGGTAATAAGCTGAAAGTACTTGGAATAGGGCATCAACATCCGAAGCGGCAAGATTAAGCCCTTTTGCTCCTGTTGGTGGAACAATATGGGCTGAATCGCCAACTAAAAATAGATTGCGGTATTGCATGGGTTCACAAACAAATGAACGTAATGGGGCAATACTTTTTTCTATGCTAGGGCCTGTTTGTAATTTTGCAGCATCTTCTTTCGGTAGACGTAATTTAAGCTCTTCCCAAAAGCGTTCATCACTCCAATCTTCCACTTTTTCCGTATTTGGAACTTGTAAGTAATAACGAGAACGGGTCGCTGAACGTTGACTTGCTAGTGCAAAACCTCGGTCATGTTTGCAATAAATAAGTTCATCGCTAACCGGTGGGGTGTCGGAAAGCAAACCTAACCAACCAAATGGATAGATTCGTTCAAATTCGTTGCGTAGTTCATCAGGAATACTCGGGCGAGACACTCCATGAAAACCATCGCAACCAGCAATAAAATCACATTCAATTTGGTGAGCTTCCCCGTTATGTTCAAAATAAACAGAGGGTTTGCCGTTATCTGGGTTGTCAATTTTTGTCACTGGCGATGAATAAAAACTAACTTGCTCCGAGGCTTGGCGGGCAATCATAATATCTTGAGTGATTTCTGTTTGACCGTAGCAAGTAACGACTTTACCTCCAGTTAATGCTTTTAGGTTTACATTATGTTTTTCACCATTAACACTGATGTCAAAACCGTGATGTATGAGACCTTCTTTTTCCATGCGCTGGTGGCAACCCGCTTGTTTCACTAAATCAACAAAACCTTGTTCTAAGATCCCAGCACGAATGCGTGACAAAACGTGTTCAGAAGAGGAACGTTCAATAATGATATTGTCGATGCCTTGTTTATGCAGCAATTGCCCGAGTAATAATCCTGATGGGCCAGAGCCAATGATCGCAACTTTCGTTTTTAATGTTTTCATCGATATTATTCCTTGTTTTAAATCTTATGACAGATTCATAACTAACGACTAAGCAGACCTAACGCCAATGATGGGAAGCCAATTAATAAGGCTAATCGCACGACATCGGATAGGACAAATGGGATAACCCCTTTAAAGATTTCTGTTATATTGACGGTCTTATCGAGTGACTTGATCACAAACACATTCATTCCTACAGGTGGTGTGATTAGCCCGACTTCAACGGTAATAACGGCAACAATCCCAAACCAAATAGGGTCAAATCCTGCTGCTTGAATGAGTGGGAATACAACTGGAACAGTCAGCAATAGCATCGCAATACTATCCATCACACAACCAAGTAAAATGAACAATAGCAGTACGGCGAACAACACCATGTAAGGTGATAGATTCATGCTTTGTACAAAATCAACTAATGAATAACTGATACGAGAAACTGATAAGAAATAACCGAAAATTTCAGCACCAATGATCATAAAGAAAATCATGGAAGAGATAGCCAGTGTTTCTTTGATAGCATCAATGAATCCATGCCATGACATCCCACGGATAAAGGCAATAAGCATGGTTGCAGTTGCACCAATGGAAGCCGCTTCTGTAGGCGTAAAGAATCCTGCATAGATACCGGTGATAATCAGAACGAAAACACCAGTGAATGGTAAGAGTCCTTTTAACCCAATAATTTTTTCCATTAATGTGGTTTTATCACCCGGAGTGGCAAGGCTTGGGAAAATCCAAACCGTAATCGCAATAGTGACGAAATACAGCACTAATCCCAGAATACCGGGAATAATCCCTGCGATGAACATGTCTCCCACTGACTGTTCTGTGATTAATGCATAAAGAAGCAATGCAATTGAAGGTGGGATCATGATACCTAAAGTACCACCTGCTGCGAGCGTGCCAGTAGCAAGCGACATCGAATAGCCGCCTTTTTTCATTTCAGGCAAAGCAACACGAGACATACTGGCAGCGGTTGCCAATGACGAACCTGAAATAGCCGAAAAAATACCACAAGAAGCAACTGCTGCGAGTGCCATACCACCTCGCCATGCGCCAAATAAGGTTTTCGCCCCATTAAATAGTTCTTGTGACATTTTCGCTTTAGAAGCAAAGACCCCCATCAGTATGAACATAGGAATAGGGCTAAAACTGTAGTTGGAAAGGGCATCGAATGGGGCGCTATCCAAAATAGCTATAGCGGGTTGGAAAGCGACAATCGACGCAAAGCCAACAAAACCCGTTGCTGCCATTGATAAAGCAATCGGGGCGCGAAAGGCAATCATGATCAACATGATTGCAATACATATTGCACCAATCATTGAAGCATCCATTACGCCACCTCTTTTCTGTTAGCTTGGTTATTCTGATTTTGTTCAGCGTCACTTAGCGTTTGATTATTGGATATTGTCGCTGATTCATCATCATCCATAGAGCTCGGGCTACTATTTAGGTCAACTTCGCCATGAATAACTTCGCAAGTGGTGACGAAACAACGCAGTGTGAGCATTGATGTTGCAAATACCACAATGCAATAAATCCAAGTCATAGGGATCAGGAGATCTTGAGTGGTTTCTCCCGTCATTTGCGCCCCTTCAATGGATAAGAAAAAGCGGTAACTCATGCCTGCGCCCAATAAAGCAAAGCCAATTAAATAGAACCCTTCTAAATAACGTTTTACCATGTCAGGCATCTGTTCAGTAAAAAGGTCAACAATCACTTGAGAGCTGCCAATAGATTGGGGCAAGGTAAATAGAATGGTGTATAACAAACCATATTTGACCAGTTCGACACCACCAACAAAGGTGAGGTCGACGCTGCCATCGGTTAAACCAAAGATAGTGCGTGTTACCACATCGCATAAAGTGACCAGCATGATACCCACTAAGAATACGCCACTGAGCATTTGCATATATTGCGATATGAGGTTGATTAATCGCTTGACTGCAGCCATAAGAATTCCCTTCTTACTGATATATCTTTGAAAAAGAAAACATTTCAAAGAAATTAAAACCGAGTGATAACCTTGAAGCCTTTATTAATAGTTTGGCTTCAAGGTTAAGTCGGACTATTAAGCTGGGTTAGCACAGGTTGTCTTAGACAGCGCCATAGCGCGGTCATATACTTTTTGTGCTGGTAATCCTTTGTCTTCTAAAGATTTAATATAATCTTGAGTGACACCATCTAGTACCGGCTTCCATGGTGAATCGGCTGCAGTCGCATTAATTGTCACAATCTCATCGCCTTTGGCTTTTGCTTCTTCTAATCCTTTTAGATCGAGTTGATTGAAAGCTTTGCCTGCGGTGATAGACCAATCCATGCCTGAGTTTTTATCGATGACGGCTTTCAGCTCAGGAGATAAGTCGTTGTACACGTTCTTATTCATTGTCACGATGAAAGACAGTGAATATAAACCGCCGAGATCGGTGTGGTTGTCTGCTAGTTCATTGAGTTTAAATACCGTTGCACCTTCCCACGGGATTGCAACACCATCAATAACTCCACGTTGTAGTGATTCATAGGTGTCTGGTGCTGGCATACCAACAGGTAGGGCATTTAATTTTTCGAGTAAGCTAGCCACAACAGAGGTTGGACGACGAATGCGTAAATTGGCGAGATCTTCTGGTTTCTCAACTTTTTTGCCTTTGGTATGTAATAGGCCTGGTCCGTGAGTAAAGAGGAAAAGAGGTTTAGTGTCTTTGTACTCGGAAGCAATTAAGCCTTCGGTATAGAGTGATTCAATCACACAGGAACCTTGAATGGCGTTTTTCACCACTCCAGGTAGTTCTACAACTTGCGTAAGAGGGAAACGGTTCGCACTATAACCTTGTACGGTTGCCGTGATATCTAAAATTTGGTGAGTGACGGCATCATATTGCGCAGGTGCTTTAGCCAGCATTGAACTAGCGTATAACTGCACATTAATTTTTCCGTCTGAGTCTGCTTTTACCGCATCAGCCCATTTTTGGAATATGTCTTTTTGTGCACTTGAAACCGCAGGCCAAAAATGACCAAAACGTAGAGTAACGTCAGCAGCAAAAGTGTTGGTAGACACTAGCACTAGTGATGCAAGTGTCGAGGCAGTAAGAGTTTTCTTAATATGTTTCATACAAAGCGTCCTTTCTTTTTATCTACTTACTTTCATGCAAGGTGTGTCTTTGCTTTTCAAGTTGTAGATATCGTTATTGGTTTAAATCGCATCATTTGAATCTATTCTTGATGAATTGAAATTCACTCTAATTGTTTGTTATTGCGATGATTTCCTTGTCCTTAAATCAGAATTCTTCGGTATCAATTTCCTCCTGACTTTTGGCATTGTAACGAGGGCCAGAAACACTGGTCTGGTTTATGATTTTGCTCATTTGCTTGATTAGGCTCTCACTTAATAGCAAATCTTTAGCGGCAAAGTTTTCCGTTAAATGTTCAATAGAAGTCGTGCCTGGTATGGAAATAATGTTCTCCGCATTTTGGCTGTTTATCCATGCAAGTGATAATTGGGCTAGATTTACCTGTTGCCCTTCTAATTCACCATTGGTCGTATGTTGAGTAAGAAGTTGTTTTAGTTGATGAATTAGACCGAGATTGTCGGTTAAATTATTCGCTTGAAATCGCGGCATATTTAATCGAATGTCTTTTTCAACAAACTTGGTCTCTGCGTTGATAGTGCCCGTTAAGATCCCGCGACCGAGAGGGCTGAATGCCACAAGAGTTGTACCTAATTCTTCGCATGTTTCTTTTAATTTAATTTCAGGATTACGCGTCCATAGAGAATATTCAGATTGAACCGCAGCGATAGGGTGAATCGCATGCGCCTTTCTTAGGGTTTGGGCGGATACTTCTGACAATCCAATTTCACGGATTTTTCCTTCTTCAACCAAACGAGAAAGTTCGCCAACGGTATCTTCAATTGGTGTGGTTTTATCCCAACGGTGTAGGTAATAAAGGTCGATTACATCGGTTTTTAAACGCTGCAAACTTTGTTCACATTGGGTGCGAATTAAAGAAGGGGAACCATTGATGTGCTTGATCTTGTTTTCATCTAAATACATGCCGCATTTACTGGCAAGCAAGAACTCACCTCTGCGATGCATAATCGCTTTAGCAAGTAATTTTTCATTGTTGCCGCCACCGTATAGTGTTGCGGTATCAAAATGGTCATAACCTAAATCAAGTGCACGGTTAAGCAAAGCCATCGCATCTTTTTCACTGGTAGGTGTACCGTAGGCGTGTGAAAGGTTCATACACCCGAGGCCAATACGTTGACTGCTTAATTGTCCAATTTTGATCATGTCGGATTCCCTTCTTGTTTTTCCTGCTTCAATACAAAGTTATTGCTCAAGTAACTGTTCTAGCTTGTGCAGTGTTTCCATTGCACTTAAACATTGTCCAACACTTGAATTTGGTTCACGTTGCTTACGAATCGCATCGATAAATTCACGGTCAATTAACTCAATACCGTTGTCAGAAACAGTGACGCCTGAAAGATCGATCTTGTTTTCGTGGCCGTCATATAGGTCATCGTAGCGAGCAAGATAAGTACCTTCTTCACAGATATAACGGAAGAAAGTACCGAATGGACCATCGTTATTAAAGGAAAGTGAAAGGGTACAAATTGCACCATTTGGTACTTTAAGACCAATACTCATGTCCATCGCAATCTTCAGTTCAGGATGAATAGGGCCTTGCATTGCTTGGAGTTGACTTGCCGTTTGTCCGGTTTGATATTGGAACAGATCGACCGTATGACAAGCGTGATGCCATAGAAGATGATCTGTCCATGTTCTCGGCTCACCTTTGGCATTGGTATTGGTGCGGCGGAAGAAGTAAGTTTGCACATCCATTTGTTGGATATGCAGCTCTCCAGCTTGAATTTTGTTATGGATCCATTGATGGCTTGGGTTAAAGCGGCGAGTATGACCAGCCATTGCGACTAAACCGGTACGTTTCTGGGTTTCCACTAAACGGCGGGCATCTTCAATATTGTCAGCCATTGGGATCTCAACTAAAACATGTTTGCCAGCTTCTAAACAGGCAATGGCTTGGCTTGCATGGAGTTGAGTTGGTGTGGCAAGAATAACGGCGTCGACAGTATCAAGTGCTAAGGCTTCTTTTAGCTTGTCGGTGATGGCTGCACTTGGATAATCTTTGGATAATTGACTCATTTTATCGGCTTCAGTACCCACTAAAGCTGTGATAGAAATATCATCAATTTCTTTTAACGCTTCTAAATGTTTGGTTCCAAATGCGCCTGTTGCGCCCACAACACAAATTCTCATATTTTAGTCCTTTCAAATAGTTATCGATTCTATTCGTCGTTTAAATTTCATTGTTTTCAGTCAGAGGGTCATTTTTTATGATATCGACTCTCAGATTCAATGACTCAAAGTATTTCCGTATCTCAGCTGCTTGATGGCTGATGATTAAGTGTGTGTCCTGCTGAGCGGATGGCATCAATTGACCAATTAAATAGGTTGCATCTTTGGTCTTTATTTCCGCTTCAATCGCTGTTTTTTCATCTAAATTTCGTGAGGTAAGATCCAGCACAATTTGTTCATTTTTTATATGCTTAATGAGGTTTTTTATCAGCGCAATCTCATCTTTTTTATGCTTATCACTAATGTGTTTTTCGTTATCTAATAAAAAAATGAGGTGCGTCCCTCTAATCGCATCCTGTAGTGATATACAGCCTTGCACATTGTGATGTATGTAGTCGGCAAGTAGATCACGACGCATTGTTGGCTCTAAAGTGTTGAAATCAAAAGCGGTAATGACACGGTTGTGACGGTTTAGCCCCATCTCTAACATTGTCTTGGCATCTTGACCGAATCCAATCAAGGCGAGTCGTGAAATTCTCTGCATAGGCTTCCCATTTATTCTTGGTCGTTTTTAGGATGTCACCGTCAACCTAACAGAGTCTTTTACATAGTGAAAATTGATATTTGTGAGGGGATATTCAAAAAATGAATAGATGATTAATGCACTGCTATTCATTTTCTTTATAGGTCATCTTTTAGTTCATCTTTGACCAAAGCTAATTTAGGGATAAGCCGACCTCTCTTATTCTGGTGAGAAACTGCTCTTGTATACTTGTTCCTTGCCAACTCTTTCTTATCGTTAATCCGATTGCTCTTTTCTGTTGTTCATTATCGAATGGAATAACTTTAAATAAGCCTGATTTCAACTCCAAATTTACTTGGTGTTCAGGAAGCATAGTTAATTTATCGCTTCCAACTAATAACTCTTTGACTAATATTTGAGAGCTAGCTTCGATTAATTGTTTTGGTAAATTGTGATTGTGGTCACGGAAAAGTTTTTCAAATAATATTCTTCCAGGTGAGTTTTCCCGAGAAGTTACCCATCCATATTTCGCAAGATCATTGATAGTAATTTGTTCTTTGTTAAATAAAGGGTGTTGCGCACGAGCCAGGATCACATTAGCCGAAAAAAATAATGTTTCTTGGTGGACATCATAAGACGGGCTAGGGAACCGTAATGCACCAATGATGACGTCCAACTCACCATAACGAAGATGGTTGAGTAAATCTTCATAAATTCCATCAATCACCGATACGTTAAAATCCTTATGTTCTTGAGTTATCTCATTGATTACTTGAGGAAGAATGCAAGAGCGGGCAAGCGGTAAACTGCCCACTGTAATGTTACCGGAACGTATGTTATTGAGGCTATCGATCTCAGAGAGGCCTTGATGGATTTCATAAAAGGCTAATTTGACCGCCTGTGCTAGTCCCTGAGCGGCTTTGGTTGGGCTAACGCCAATGCTGGTTTTCTCAAATAAAATAACATTTAAATAAGATTCTAAATCTTTGCAAGCACGATATAACGAAGATTGAGATACACCAATATTTCTACCTGCCGCAGAATAGTTTTTAGATTCAGAAACGGCGATTAAGGCTTTAAGCTGTGTGGTTGTAATAGCAAATATTTTAGGTGTTGTATTGCGGCTATTTTTATCTACTTGGCCGGTTTTTTTTATCCCAGCATTGATTAACTCAATCGCTCTTTTTACGCGAAAATAAAAAATATCCCCTTCTTTTGTTAATGACATGCCATCAGTTTTTCTTTCAAAAAGTGCCGTTTTAATATTTTTTTCAATCTTAGATAAAGCTTGAGTAATAGCAGGTTGAGATAAATAAATCTTTTCAGATGCCTTGCTAATACTGTGATTTTCCACAACGGAGGTGAATGCGATTAAGTGCCGTAAATTAGGTATATCGTTCATCATGCGTCCTTTTGTGATGTTCGTTATTTAACCACTATATCAAAAATCAATAGCATTGCCTTAAATTGAAATGGTCAAATGTAATATCAAGGTAAATAATGTGATCGCTTTCATGGAGATATGGGTTAAAAATTTTAGGGAGTTATGCACAATGATTATTGATTGTCATGGACATTACACAACGACACCACCACAAGTAGGTGATTATCGTGAATCTCAAAAAGCCGCTTTAGCACAGGATCCTACTTTTCAAGGTGAAAAAGGTGTTATGCACATCAGTGATGATGAGATCCGCCAGAGCATTGAAAAAAACCAACTGCGCTTACAACAAGAACGTGGCACAGACTTAACCATCTTTTCCCCTCGTGCAAGTTGGATGGGACATCATATTGGCAATGAACACACCAGCCGTTTTTGGACCGAGCATCAAAATGAACTCATTCGCCGTGTGTGTGACTTATTCCCTGAAAACTTTGCTCCAGTTGCACAACTGCCGCAATCTCCAGGTGTTACGCCAAGTAAGTCCATCCCTGAATTAGTACGCTGTGTTGAAGAAATGGGTTTTATTGGTTGTAACCTAAACCCTGATACAACTGGCGGTTTTTGGAAAGATGCCTCTCTTGCAGATAAAAGTTTCTACCCACTCTACGAAAAACTTGTCGAGTTAGATGTACCAGCCATGATCCATGTGAGTGCGGCTTGTAACAGCTGTTTCCATACCACCAGTTCACATTATCTTGGTGCGGATACCACCGCTTTCTGTCAATTGATGATGTCGGATGTATTTAAAGATTTCCCAGAATTAAAACTCATCATTCCTCATGGCGGCGGTGCTGTGCCTTACCATTGGGGACGTTTCCGTGGCATTGCGCAAGATATGGGCTTACCACCACTTGAAGAAACCGTATTGAAAAATATTTACTTTGATACCTGTGTTTATCATCAAGAAGGCATTGATTTATTACTCGATATCTTGCCGGTTGAAAATATTCTTTTTGCGTCAGAAATGATTGGTGCGGTACGCGGAATTGACCCAACAACCGGCCACTATTTTGATGATACAAAACGTTATATCGACAATAACGCTAAGCTGAGCCAAGCCGAAAAAGATCAAATTTTCTCAGGTAATGCTCGACGCGTGTTTAGCCGTTTAGATTCTATTTTAAATACCAAATAAGGTGATCGAAATGTCGGAAAATATTGTTGTTCAACATATCGAACGAGTTGATCCTGAAATTATTCAAGGTTTAGCCGAATGCGGTGTCGCTACCGTGCATGAGGCACAAGGTCGCAAAGGGCTACTCGCTGATTATATGCGCCCGATTTATAGCGATGTTTCAGTTGCCGGTTCAGCACTGACTATTTCTGGTGCTGCGGGTGATAACTGGATGATGCATGTTGCGATGGAACAAGCGAAACCGGGGGATATTCTGGTTTTTGCACCAACCTCGCCTTCAAACCACGGCTTCTTCGGTGATCTGCTTGCTACATCAGCTCAATCACGAGGTGTGAAAGGGTTAATCATTGATGGCGGTGTGCGTGATATTCGTACGTTAAAGCAAATGAATTTCCCTGTTTGGTCTAAGCATATTTTTGCTCAAGGCACGATTAAAGCGACATTAGGTTCAGTCAATATTCCAATCGTTTGTGCTGATGAACTGATCAATCCGGGAGATGTGATTGTCGCAGATGATGATTGCGTTTGTGTAGTTCGACGTGAAGAAGCGGAAAAAGTATTAGCAGAAGCACGAGCTCGTGAAGCCCGTGAAGAAGCAAAACGTGTTCGCTTTGCTAATGGTGAACTAGGTTTAGACATTTACGACATGCGAGGCCGCTTAGAAAAAGAAGGGTTGAAGTATGTCTAGCTCAACTCATGCGTCTCCGTTTTCTGCACCTTGTATGTGGATGCGAGGTGGCACATCAAAAGGTGGGTATTTTCTGGCTCAAGATTTGCCGCAGGAGACAGAAAAACGAGATGCATTTTTACTTGAAGTGATGGGTTCGCCAGACGTAAATCAAATTGATGGAATGGGTGGCACTACGCCACTCAGTTCCAAAATTGCCATTGTGAAGCCTTCTGATCGTGATGATGCTGATGTGGATTATCTATTTCTTCAAGCATTCGTAGATGAACCTCGTATTACCGACAAACAAAATTGCGGCAATATTCTTGCGGGCGTTGGACCATTTGCGATTGAACGTGGTTTAGTGCCAATTGAGGGTGAGGAAACTTCTGTTCGAATCTATATGGAAAATACTGGGCAATATGCCACTTGCGTCGTGCAAACACCGAACGGCCAAGTCAATTACTTTGGTGATGCACATATAGATGGCGTGCCAAACGGTGCTAGTCCAATTCCTATCGAATTTAAAGACACGGCAGGTTCAACTTGTGGTGCTCTGCTGCCAACTGGAAATCAAGTTGATGAGGTTAATGGACTTAATGTAACTCTGATTGATAACGGTATGCCGGTCGTGATTTTGCGAGCGGATGAACTGGGTTTAAAAGGTGATGAATCACCAAAAGATCTGGAAGCAAATCCGGAACTGCGCCAACAGCTTGAAGCCTTGCGTTTGAAAGTTGGGCCCATGATGAATCTAGGCGATGTGACAGAACTTTCTGTACCGAAATTGAGCATTGTCAGCCGTTCACCGAACAATGGAACCATTCAAACTCGTACTTTCATACCGCACCGTTGCCATGCTTCGATTGGTGTATTAGGTGCTGTCAGTGTTGCAACTGCTTGTCTTTTAACCAAATCGCCAGCTTATGCGCTTGCTAATATTCCGGAAGGGCAAACTAAAACCTTGAGCGTTGAGCACCCAACCGGTGAATTAAGTGTAGTAGTGCAATTGGATGAACAACAAAACATGAAAAGCTCTGCAATTTTGCGCACGGCTAGAAAGTTATTTGATGGTGTTGTGTTTGGCAGAACCGCCATTTAATTAAATTAGAAGAATAGGACGTCAATTATGGATAAAGATTACTTACCGTTTCACCCAGCACCAAGCAAGCCAACATTTATTGCACCAGCAGGCGCAGTTGATGCTCATTGTCATGTGTTTGGACCTGCAAATAAATTTCCATATTCACCAAAACGTAAATACACTCCATGCGATGCCCCAAAAGAGAAACTGTTCGAATTAAGAGATTATCTTGGTTTTAGCCGTAATGTTATCGTTCAAGCGTCATGTCATGGCACCGATAACGCAGCGCTCCTTGATGCACTAGAAACCGCTGGTGATTTAGCTCGAGGGGTGGCGGTGGTTTCGCCTGATATTACCAGTGATGAATTACAAAAAATGGATGCACTGGGTGTACGTGCCGTTCGCTTTAATTTTGTAAAACGTCTGGTTGATGCAACCCCTAAAGAAGTGTTCCTAGGTATCGCTCAAAAAGTGAAAGCGCTAGGTTGGCATATTGTGGTTTATTTCGAAGCGCAAGATTTTGATGATATTGCTCCTTTCCTATTAGAACTCGATTGCCAAGTCGTGATTGATCACATGGGCCGACCAGATGTTGAAAAAGGCGTCGATAGTCCTGAATTCCAAAAATTCATCAAGCTTCTGGCGGATAACCCTCAAATTTGGACCAAAGTAAGTTGTCCTGAACGTTTGACTCAAACTGCGCCGGATTACAGTGATGTGGTTCCTTTTGCAAAAGCGATTGTCGAACGTTTTCCTAATCAAGTGTTGTGGGGAACAGACTGGCCGCATCCAAACATGAAATCCCACGTGCCTGATGATGGTGCCTTGGTGGATGTGATCCCACTGATTGCGCCAACCGAAGAATTACAACAAAAACTATTAATCGATAACCCAATGAAATTGTATTGGGGTTAGAAATATCAATTAAATTCAACGTGAACACTGGCTCAGTGCAGTAGTTAAAAAACGGAAGCACATAAAAATAGCCAGAAGGAGAGGGAATATGGCCTACTACAAAAATGATAAGCCATTGGAAGGGACCACATTTTTCGATAACCAAATGGCTAAAAAAGGCTATGGGTTAAATAAAATGTGCTTTTCTTTTAATGAAAAATCCGCTCGTGATGAATTTCTAAAAGACGAAATGGCATATTGCGATAAATACGGTCTTACGGAAGAGCAAAAAGAAGCTATCCGAAACCGTGATGTTTTAGGGTTATTAAATGAGGGTGGCAGCATTTACTACCTTGCTAAATTTGTCGGGATTTTAGGAATGAACATGCAAGATATCGGTGGCATTCAAACTGGAATGACGACCGAAGAATTTAAACAAAAGCTTGTCGATGCGGGGAAATAATTATGGCTAAAGTAATTGGTGGGCTAACCACATCACATATTCCTGCAATCGGAAAAGCAATTGCAGAAGGTACAGAGCAAACACCTTATTGGAAGCCATTTTTTGATGGTTATCCACCGGCTCGTGAGTGGCTAAATGAGAAGAATCCAGATGTGGTTATCATTTTCTATAACGATCACGGGCTTGAGTTCTTTATCGATAAAAAACCAACTTTCGCCATTGGAGTTGCGCCTGAATATCACAATGCTGATGAAGGTTGGGGTATCAAAACGATCCCACCAGTTAAAGGTGAAGTGGATTTAGCATGGCATATCTGTAATGAAGTGGTAGATAAAGAATTTGATATAACCATATGCCAAGAGATGAAAGTTGATCACGGTTTAACCGTTCCTTTGCAATTGATGTATCCAGGTAATAATTATGGTCACGTAAAAGTGATCCCGGTTTGTATTAACGTTGAGCAACACCCTATGCCATCACCAAAGCGTTGCTATGACTTTGGTAAAGCGATTGGCGATGCAGTCAGAAGTTATGGCGAAGATTTGAATGTCGTCGTATTTGGTACTGGCGGTTTATCGCATCAATTAGATGGTGAACGCGCAGGTTTTATCAATAAAGAGTTTGATTTGTACTGCATGGAAAAACTCGTCAATGAACCAGAAGAACTGACCAAATTAACCATTCGTGATTTGGTCGAACAAGGCGGAGCTCAAGGTGCTGAATTTATTATGTGGCTAGGAATGCGTGGGGTTTTGAACCCAACTCTAACTCTAAAACATCAAAACTATCATATTCCAATTTCTAATACTGGAGCTGGTTTGATGGTGTTGGAGTGAGGGTAATGTCCCGGTAACACCTACCTTGAAGTAAATGAACGGACCCTCAATAGTTGAATTGTCAACATTGGGGGTTCGTTGTTACTTGGGGGATAGAAATTAGAAATAGGAAGGTTAGACAAATATGGATATTAACTCTTTGAAGTCAATAGCGTTATTTCTTGAGCACCCATCACTGATAAAAATTGCCAGAATACAAAATAGGACGCATGCAGCAATCAGTGCTCAGATGAAAAAATTAGAGTTATATTATGATGTCGTCTTATTTAAAAAAGATGGCAGGAATATTCAATTAACGGAAGAAGGCGAGCGTTTTGCAGTAGTCGCAAGGGATATAGTACAACTAACCGACTCTCTGAAAGCGATTCCTACAGAAGAAATACTCTCTTTTAAATTTGGCATACCAACGGATTATATCAATCAATATTTCTTAGGTTTGCTGGATGCATTATCAGATTCAAGCCCGTTGGTTCACATTGAACTTGTGGTTGAAAACTCAAAATGCTTAATCGAACGCTGGCAAAAGGGAGAGCTTGATTTAGCCATTGTGAGTCAACTTAAGGTCGATTCAGAAGATGATGTGATTATGATGGTACAGGGCACGTGGTTGACGAGTCAAAGTCATGCTCTTTTTAAGAATCATCATTCTGAGAGATTAAAAGTGGCTCTGTATGATGATTCATGTATTTTCCATAACGCCGTGATATCAAGTATCCGATTGAACCCTGAGTTACACTTAGTGGCAACGACTTCCGATACACCGGCTTTACTCAAATTAGCGAAAAGTGGCCAAGCAGTTGTTGCTCTAGGGCACACCAATAAAAGTGATGATCTGATAGAAGTTGTTGATCCAAGACTTCCTCTGCTTCCTAATGTGTTTGTGAGCTTGTTAATTAAAGATTCGCTTAATTGTCTTGGTAAAGAGCACATAAAGTCGGTATTAAAACCATTAGCTTATATACCCAAGTGACTTCAAGATGCAGAATTCAGAGCTATCATCCAAGTCTTTAGACAAGAAAGATTTATGCGGAATGAGGCACCTTTCAAATAAATCTGCCGCAGTATAAAGAATTGGATGAAGCTCCCGAAGGGCAAGTTAAAACAAGCTTTATTCTGCGTTAAATTGAATAGATATAGATGGCTATAATCGTACCCAATTTGCCTTGCCTAAAGCTTGTTTTATTCTTGCTGAAACTCGCATATTGAGGTTACTTGGGTATAACTATCCATGACGGTTTACACCAAAAGCCTGGCGCTTCACAAAGCAAAATTTAGGCAGAAAGAAAAAGCCTCAACCTCTCAAGTACACATATCATCTATCGCCTCTCAAACCACTCTAAAAATTATTGAAGTTGGTATTACAAAGCAGCTAAGTTCAAAAGAACTAAGATCAAAAAAAGCCAGTGAATTATTAAACTCACTGGCTTTAATTTTGAGAAGTTTAACTTCAGATGATTAATCGATTTCTAGAGAGATATCATCGATGAACACTTGAGTTTGTTCAGTCATGTCTTCACTAGCAGCTAAATCGTCTTTACCAGTCAAGTGGCTCATAACATACACTTCTAGTGTGGTGTTGCTACCAGAGTTGAATGCCATTGTTACTTTACGGAAGCCACCAGTTTCATCATTCTTATCGTTATCACCACCAATGTCTTTGTTAGTGAATAGCTTACTGCGGATTAGGTTACCCGTTAATGATTCAACACCGGCATCTTTTACGCCTAGCTCAAGCGTATTAGCTGAGTTATCACCTTTATCGTCACGGTAGTAAACCGTTAGCACGTAATCGGTATCTGGAGAAATATTCGGAATAATTTGGCTAACTGCTGGGCCAAGATCTTCTGTTGTATTTTCATTAACAACAGGGAAAGACAAACGTAGCGAACCAGCATCACCAGAAGCGGTTAATGGGCTAGGAGAAACATCGCCTAAACCAAGGTCTGCGTTTTCATGCACGATCCAAGCTTCACTGCTATTATCGTTGTAAGCAAATCGAGTGAATGCTCCATCGGCCACTTTGCCCATTGCTGGAACTGGTGTGGTGTTCACTGGTGCTTGATCTGAGTTAGATGCGCATCCAGCCATTACACCCGCTACCACTAGAGCTAAAAGTACTTTTTTCATTCTATCTTCCCTTCATATTCTATGAAATGGCTAAGCCTTCAATCTGGTTAAGCTCAAATGGTGAAACAAAAATAAAACTTAACCTATCTATCTGTTCTGTTACTGATTTGTCGAATATTAGGTCTATTATAAATTAATTACTCAATTGATAAACAATTAAAAACATTAATATAAATGCCAGTTTAGACTATAAATAATCATTTGATTAATATTATGAATCCAAATTGAAACATATCTACTGGCTAGGGTTAATCAGATCACAGTTTGATGCTAAAAACCTTGCTATTAATGCTGTATATTCTGAATTCAGTCAATCTGCTCAGCTATTTTCCTACATATTTATAAACAGTTTTAATATCAAACTGCATTGATAAATAAATGGTTCTGCTCATTAAAGCCTCATAAATAACAAATATTCGCCACTTAGCCACATTCCCTAGAAAAATCACGTAAATAACTTGACCTCACATACGAGAATCATTACATTAGCCCCCGTTAAACAAGCCTTAACCAACAATATGGTGAGTTGTCCGAGTGGCCGAAGGAGCACGCCTGGAAAGTGTGTATACGGAAACGTATCGAGAGTTCGAATCTCTCACTCACCGCCAGATTTTAAGCCGCAGATTTTTATTAAGTCTGCGGTTTTTTTCTATCTGCCACATTTTCCTTTCTCTATGTAACCGGCCACGTGGAAAATATCCACGCATAGAAACTATATTCAAAGGTAGTTCTATGACTTTACAAGATTTATTAAACCAACCTGAACTGGAAAACCGTTTATTAAACGCAGAACAAACTCAAGGCTTTATTACTGCGATGGCGGCAGCGCCTCATACGCTTGATCCTTCTGAATGGCTGCCATTCCTATGGGGCGGTGAAGAAACAGCACCTTTTGAATCTGCAGAACAGTTCGAGCAATACGCTGAATTGGTTGTGGCAATGTGGAATAACATCCACGCTTCATTGCTAGAAGGAACTTGGGCTTGGCCTGAAGGTTACACTCTAGATGAAGAAGAAATTGTGACTGAATCGGTGCGTGATTTTGCAGAAGGTTTACTGCAAGGTTGGCAATTAAGCCGTGATGATTGGGAAACCTTGATGCCAGAAGACAGTGAAGATAATGCTTTGCTGGGTGGCGTTTTACTTTCAGTGAGCATGCTTTACGACCCAGAAACTGCGATCATGACCCTTTCTGAACAAGGCTTAACAGGTTTGGATGAGTTTGAAGAAATCTATAATGCAATGCCTGTGATGCTTTGTGGTTTGACGCAACGTGGCAATTTGTTGGCGCACAAATCCAACCACTAAAAATCTCTATTCTTAAAAATAAAAGGTCGATAACTTTGTCATTTTACAGATAAAGTTATCGACCTTTTTACTTTCCGTGAAGAATATTTCATTGAAAGGGTTGAGGAAATTCTCTCCTGCCTAAATTTTGCTTTGTGAAACGCCAGTCATTTTGTGTAAACCGTCATGGATGACGGTTAGGCTTCTCGAGGACAGGGATGTCCTCTTGAAGCCGTTAACAAAAAGGCAAGTGGAACAAAGATTACAAAATTTCCAGCAGCGGCCTTTTTGCCTACTTTTGGGGCTGTTGCCAAAAGTAGGTCGCCGAAGGCAAATCACCTGAAGCCAAAGTTTATTGGGTTTCTATAAG
Organism: Vibrio sp.; assembly: GCA_047975485.1. GTDB lineage: Bacteria > Pseudomonadota > Gammaproteobacteria > Enterobacterales > Vibrionaceae > Vibrio. Next base: position 66,387 of record JBKEDP010000036.1, read on the forward strand.
CCAAAATCAGCTTAAGCATTACCTTTCACTTTCATATTCAAAGATTCAGCAAAATCTAACATACGATTTAGTGGGATCAGTGATTTCACGCGAACAGCTTCATCGACAAAGATTTCATGCTCTGCTCCACCGTTTTCTAGTGCGTTATGAATCGCTTGTAGGCCGTTCATTGCCATCCAAGGACAATGTGCACAGCTACGGCATGTTGCACCGTTGCCTGCTGTTGGTGCTTCCATTAGCTCTTTCTCAGGCACAAGTTGCTGCATTTTGAAGAAGATGCCTTTGTCTGTCGCAACAATCATTTTTTGTTGTGGCAGAGATTTAGCTGCTTTAATCAGTTGACTGGTTGAACCAACTGCATCGGCAAGTTCTACAACGCTTGCTGGAGATTCTGGATGAACTAGTACGGCTGCATCAGGGTAAAGCGCTTTCATGTCTTTTAATGCTTTAGCGGAGAACTCGTCATGCACCACACATTCGCCTTGCCATAACAACATGTCTGCGCCGGTTTTCTTGGCGATGTAAGAACCTAGATGACGGTCTGGACCCCAAATGATTTTCTTACCTTCTGAATCCAAATGCTCAACGATTTCTAGTGCAATGCTTGATGTAACTACCCAATCAGCACGTGCTTTAACACCCGCAGAGGTATTGGCATAAACCACAACCGTGTGATCTGGATGCGCATCGCAGAATTCTGTGAAAGTATCGACTGGGCAACCAAGATCGAGTGAACATTCAGCTTCAAGAGTTGGCATTAAAATGCGTTTTTCTGGAGTCAAAATTTTCGCTGATTCACCCATAAAACGCACGCCAGCAATAATTAAGGTAGTCGCAGAATGTTTATTACCGAACTTCGCCATTTCTAACGAATCACCAACAAAGCCGCCGGTTTCTTCAGCAAGGGCTTGGATTTCAGGATCGGTATAATAGTGGGCAATTAACACCGCATCTTTTTCAATCAGAAGTTGTTTGATTTTCGCTACATAATCAGCACGTTGCTGCTCTGTAAGTGGAACGGGTTTAGGCGGAAATGGATATACAGTGTCGATTGTGTCAGTGATATGCGCCATTGCTCTTACTCTACGCGGTTATAATAATCCGGGCATTGTACACCGATTGAAAAAGATTCTAAATAACCTAAGCCAAGGTAAGCAAACCTTGATAGCGCTTATAGCCAATCGGTTGCTTGATTCTAGTACAAATAAGTAATGTCGTTAGAAAAAAACCATTCTACAGACAAAAATAAACCACCCGTTTGGATGGCTTATCAGGTCGAAAAAGAGAGTTTTAGAATTCCAGCTACAGATTACTTTTTGCCAGTTGGGCGGCAGAAGAATTCGGGTATTCTGAAACTACCTGCTCATAATATTTCTTAGCTGCAGTTGGATTGTTATTACGCTTAGCAATATCACCTAGTTTCACTAAAGCATCTGGACGCTTTGGCGTATCTTTGTAACTTGCAACCGCTGCGAAACTTTTCGCAGAATCAACATCTTGCTTTTTCGCAAAATACAGCTGTCCCAGCCAGTAATGTGAATTCGCTGAATAGGCAGAATTAGGATATTTGGTTTGAAAATCTTTAAGCGCAGTGATCGCACCATCGTAGTTTTTGTCTTTTAAAACAAGATCTACTGCAGCTTTATAGGCTTCAGCTTCATCGGCTGGAGCTTCGGCTACTTTCGGTGAAACGCTGGCTGTTGTTGATGCAGTGCTTGCTTTTGGTGCTGAACTTGCTGCTGCTCCGGTTGTTGCTGCTGCAGCCCCACCCGATTTTTTTAGCTCGGCAACTTCATTGCGAAGATTATCTAACTCGATATACAACTGACGCTGACGCTCTGTCATTTGCTTCATCTCATAAGTATTTCTCTCAAGAGTGCCACGCAAATCACTGATATCAGCTTTTTGACTATCTACTTGCTGCTGCAAATTCGCTTGTATGCGATTGCTATTATCAAGTAGGCGCTGTAAACGCTGTTCTGCTGTTTCAGAAGTGGCAGCAAGCACGGAGCTTGCTGCACTTACAAGTAACGTAAGCGTAATAATGCGCTTTAAGTTACTGTTCATAATTATCGCCTGTAATTAGCAAAAATTAGTAAACGATAACTGCACGACGGTTTTGAGAGTAAGCATCTTCAGTTTGACCGAATACTAGAGGCTTCTCTTCACCGTAGCTTACGATTGAGATTTGGTTCGCTTGAACACCTAGTGCTTGTAGGTATTTAGAAACCGCTTCCGCACGACGCTCGCCAAGTGCGATGTTGTACTCAGGAGTACCACGCTCATCCGCATAACCTTCGATAGTTACTTTTGCGTCTGGTGCACCGCTTAGGTATTTAGCGTGTTGTGCAAGAAGATCTTGGTACTCAGCAGAAATTTCTGAGTTATCGTATTTAAAGAATACAGTTGAGTTTTCACGAAGCTGTTGCATTAGCTGCTCTTGCTCCGTTAGTGCTGAACTTTGATCCATGCCAGAAGTCATTGCATCTGTTGTTGCTGCATCAGAGTTTGCTGCATCGTCAGTTGAGCTACATGCCGCTACTGTTAGTAGAGGTAGAGAAATTAATAGCCCTTTAAGAACGTTATTTAGTTTCATTTTTTCTTCCTTATATTGTCAAACTATCTTTTATTATAAGAACGGTGACCAAGCTGGAGCTTTTACTCTCCCGTTTGTCGCCGGTAATCTAGCTTTAAAACGACCATCAATAGAAACCATTGTTAGAACGTTTTCTCTATTGTACATAGAACTATAAATTACCATACTGCCATTAGGCGCAATGCTCGGAGATTCATCCAATTGCGTTTGTGTTAGCACCTGAACAGCTCCCGTTTCCAGATCTTGTTTAGCAATATTAAATCCATTTTGGTTGCGATTCACCATAACTAAGAATCGGCCATCAGGAGTTATTTGCCCACCAAGGTTCTGGCTTCCTTGCCAAGTCAATCGTGTTGTTGATTGATCAGACAAATTCACTTTATAAATCTGCGGTGAACCACCACGGTCAGAAGTGAAAATCAAACCTGAATTATCTGGCATCCAGAACGGTTCAGTATTGTTCGCTCCACCGCTAGTCACTTGCGTTAACTTACGCGATTGCAGATCTAAAACATTCACTTGTAACGAGCCGGTCTTTGATAAAACCAAGGCTAGTTTTTTACCATCAGGCGAAAACTCTGGCGCACCATTATGACGAGGGAACGCCGTTAATACTTCCGTTTTACCTGTGTAAATATCCATCATGTACAGTTCAGAGCGACCAGTTTGGAAGCTCACATACGCTAACTTACGACCATCTGGTGACCATGCTGGTGACATCAGTGGTTGTTTTGAACGTAGAACTAAACGCTCGTTGTAACCATCGTAATCCGCAATGCGCATTTCGTATGGATAAGTGCTTGAGCTATTTACCACTACATACGCAATACGAGTTAAGAACGCACCTTTTTCACCGGTTAATTTCTCATACACTAAGTCTGAGATACGGTGTGCATATTCACGTAAGCGATTTTCTGGCACAACTGCACGCTTTTTAAAGAGCAAGTAATCCGTTGACGCACTGCCCTGGCTTTTAGCTAATTGACCACGAATGATGTCACTCAATTCATATTCAATCACATACTGACCGTCACCGTTTGGTGTGATCGTGCCAGTCACCAAAGAATCCACACCCATGCTGTTCCAAGCTGAGAAGTTAATTTCTTCATTGCTTGCTGGTGTTTGAGGCATTCTCGATGTTGCAACCGGATTAAATTTACCGCTACGTTGTAAGTCGGAAGCAATCACTGCCGATACGTCTTGTGGCAGTTTATTGGTTCCAGTCCATTTAAATGGCACAACACCAATTGGACGTGCGGTATTCTGACCTTCTGTGATCACCAGTTCCAAAGCAGCGTTAGCCGTTTGGCTTGCCACCATTGCGATGCAAAATAATCCAAATAAAAAACGTTTAATCACTGAATATTCCTTATTTTGGTGCTTTTCCAACACTACTCAAGGGAAGATTACTCAAGACAGCATTTCCCAAGAGCAGGTCGGTATTATAAATCAACCGTTAAGTTAATGTTCTTCAACTGGTCATTCACCGCAGCATCTTTCGAAATAGGGAAATTACCTACCTGCGTCACGGCTCGTTTAGCTGCAGCACAAACCGCTGATTCACCTGCAAGTGGTGACACACTACTTACAACAGCATCTGTACCAGTTTGTATTAACTTTATGTTCAGTTTACAAGATTTACCGGAGAATGAATCATCGGTTCTTAATCGATCTTGAATCATCTGCTTGTAGATAGACGCATATCTATCTAACTCGGTCGCATTATATTGCTGCTTCGCCGATGAAATCTGTTCCGTTTCCGATTCCATACCAGAGAAGATATCGTTTAATGCCGCCTCTTGTGCTTCTTTTTCACGTGCTAACTGAGCTTGCTGTGCTGCCTTCTTCTCAGCATCGGCTTTGGCTTTTTTCTCTGCTTCAGCTTTTGCTTTGGCGTCGGCTGCAGCCTTAGCTTGAGCATCCGCTTTTGCTTTCGCATCAGCTGCCGCTTTTTTCTCTGCTGCGGCTTTCGCTTTTGCTTCATCCGCCGCTTTCTTCTCGGCTGCGGCTTTGGCTGCTACTGCTTCTTGTTTTTTGCGTTCCGCTTCATCTTTCGCCGCTTGCTCTTTAGCTATACGCGCTTTTTCTTCCGCTTCTTTACGCTGTTTCTCTGCGAGCTGCTGCTGTTTTTCTTGTTCACGTGCTTGCTTCTCTTGCTGAACTTTTCGTTCTTGCTCTTGACGCAAACGGTCTTGTTCTTTTTTACGATTTTGTTCTTCTAGCTGCGCTTGTTTACGCTGCCTTTCTACACGTTCTTGCTCTGCTTTTTTAGCGGCATCACGTTGTTCTCGAATACTTTTCGCTTGTTTCTCAATTGCTTTAGGATCAATCACCACAGCATCAATCATGGCATGCTGCGGTTTATGATCATCAGAAAACCATGATCCGCCTAAAATCAGCACAAACAATATGATATGCAGTGCGACTGAGATCAATACAGCTGATTTGTATTCTTTATTAAGCATCAACAAATTAGCGATTCTCTTTAATATCCGTTAACAAACCGACTTTTTCTATCCCTGCTTTATTCAATTGATCAAGCACTAAAACAATGTCGGCATAAGCAGTTTGTTGGTCGCCACCTACCGCAACCGGTGAATTTGGAGACAGTTTACGCTCAGCTTGAACACGAGCGATCACATCTTCCATCGACAAACCACGTTCCATATCTTCATCATTCACGCTCAAGCCCAAATTACCCTCTTTATCAATTTCAACGATGATAAAGCTAGCATCTGAATCTCCGGCAATGTCCGATGCTGGTTTTGCTGTTTCTGTCTTAGGTAACTCAACTTCTACACCTTGAGTCACGAAAGGCGATGTCACCATAAAGATGATCAGCAATACCAACATAACGTCGATATAGGGAACAACGTTAATCTCGGCTTTTAACTGGCGTTTTTTACGAACATAACCCGCCATAATTAATCCTTTAGATCAGCCATAACTTGACGATGCAAGATGCTGTGGAATTCTTCTGCAAACGTCGCATAATTGTGCTCAAGTTTTGATACTTGGTTGCTTAAACGGTTGTATGCCATTACAGCTGGAATCGCAGCAAACAGACCCATTGCCGTTGCAACCAATGCTTCTGCAATACCTGGTGCAACCATTGCTAACGTTGCTTGTTTTACTTGGCCCAGTGCAATAAATGCCGTCATGATGCCCCAAACCGTACCGAACAAACCAATGTATGGGCTGATTGAACCAACGGTTGCTAAGAATGGCAGCTGGTTTTCTAATTCGTCGACTTCTTTTGATAAAGTCACACGCATTGAACGACCCGCACCTTCCATAACATATTCCGCAGATGCACCCGCTGTTCTTCTCAAACGAGCAAATTCGGTAAAACCAGCATAGAAAATCTGTTCTGTACCAAGGATGCTGTTCTTACGTGCTTTTACTTCGTGATAAAGCTGCGACAGATCGATGCCTGACCAGAATTTATCTTCAAACTGTTCAGCATCTTTTGACGCTTTGTTTAATACTTTGCTTCTTTTGATAATCACTGCCCATGACATCACTGACATACCGAGCAAAATTAACATTACGATCTTAACCAGTAAGCTCGCTTGTAAAAAAAGATCAAAAATTGAAATATCAGCAGACACTGTTGAACTCCGAAATAATATTGCTTGGGATGGCTTGTGGTTTCATGTGAGTAATGTTAACACAGGCTACCTTAACCGTTGCTTTACACAAGATTCTACCTTCAGGATTAACTAACTCCTGACAAAAAGAGATAGAAGCTTTCTTCAAATTATCAATACGCGTATGAACTTCGAGCTGTTCATCTAATTTTGCGCCTTGAATGTAATCTATATCCATGTGACGGACGACAAAGCCAATTTCTTGTTCCAACAACTTTTGTTGAATGATACCTAGCGATTTTAATAACTCGGTTCGTGCACGCTCAAAAAACTTTAAGTAATTTGCGTGATATACCACACCACCCGCATCGGTATCTTCGTAATAAATGGTAATAGGCCACTTAAATACTGCATCTGTTTGCTTTGTCACTGTCGTATCCTTTACTACCAGTTCACATTTGTTATCAAAACTTGTAATCCACTATACAACAAGATCTTGGCTTGAATAATATCATTTAACGATTTTTTGTTTAAATCTTTGTTAATTGAACATTTATCAATCACATAACATCTGTAAAGTTAGAATGACACAATCTTTGTAAACTGTCTGTTCTTATTGGATTTTTTGAGTGTCTAAGATTTGGAGAATTGTTAAAAAACGTTACATCCTAAACGCAAAAAAATCCACTACTGCGTTTGCGCGTATAGTGGATTCAAAAAAAATAAATAGCAATAGGTTACGAATTAAAATTTTACTTTTGCATATTTGACAAAGCCTATCTTTGTCAAAAATAAAGCCAAGAAAAGTAAAGTAACAAGCAACCACATATATATGGACTGAACAATGTCTGCCAAACCCAGTGGATTGGTTTGAAGCCAACGCTATAAATCAAACCACTGCAAAGACACCAAATAAACAGCAATGTGGTGATCAAATTTAAACCACCGATTTGTGCTGCATAGTCTCTTGGTTCCCACATAAACATTGCTATATGAAATACCGTCACCAAAAAAAATAGGGCTCTCAATAGAGCCCTATCCATTGGTGAATGTATATCAGTCATTTTTTGACTAATGTTATTCACGATCCTCGTCCATCATTTCCGAGTGCTCTAACCAAAGAGCATTAATGATACCGAATGAACAGGCTAATAATACGCCTAGAATCCAAGCAAAATACCACATAGTTTATGCTCCTTAGTATAGTGAGTGTTTGTTTTCTTCGATGAACTTGTCATCCAAGCGACCGAACATTTTGTAGTAACACCAAGCTGTGTAACCAAGAATGATTGGCACCATTACCACTGCAACGCCAGTCATGATTTCAAGAGTTAATAGGCTTGAAGTTGAATCCCACAATGTAAAGCTAGCATTCGGTTGAAGGCTTGAAGGCATAATAAATGGGAACATAGCAAAACCAGAAGTTAGGATAACACCTGCACAAGTCAAGCTTGATGCAAGGAAAGCTAACCAACCTACTTTTGCTTTAGTTGCAATCACTGCGATTAATGCCATTGCTACACCTAGTGCTGGAGCAATCCACATTAACGGGTAAGTTGCAAAGTTATTCATCCAAGCACCCGGCTCACGCGCTACTTCTTTTAGTAGTGGGTTTGAAGGGCCATTGGTATCAATAACACTTTTCACAACGTAACCGTCGATGTGTTGTACCCAGAAACCAGCAGCAACAAATAATACAGCAACCAGTAGACCAGAAATTACTGATACTGTGCGAGCACGGTCGTAAACTTCACCAGAGGTTTTAAGTTGTAGCCATGCTGAACCTTGAAGAAGGAACATGAATACACTCACTAAACCACACACTAATGCAAATGGGTTTAGTAGACCAAAGAAGTTGCCGTGGTATTGAGACATCATCAATTCGTTTAGCTCAAACGGTACACCTTGAAGCAAGTTACCGAATGCCACACCAAAGATTAGTGGTGGAACAAAGCCGCTGATTGAGATACAGATATCCCAGTTGTTACGCCATTTTTGCGTTTCAATTTTTGAACGGTAATCAAGCGCAACAGGGCGAAGCCATAATGCAGCTAGAGTCACGATCATCGCTAGGTAGAAACCAGAGAATGAAGTTGCGTATACCATTGGCCATGCAGCAAATAGCGCACCACCTGCAGTAATCAACCAAACTTGGTTACCATCCCAGTGAGGAGCGATGGAGTTAATCATCACTCGACGTTGGTTGTCGGTTTTACCAATGATAGGCACAAGCGCACCTACACCCATATCAAAACCATCGGCGATAGCAAAACCAACGAATAATACGCCGATCAGTACCCACCAAATAAATCGTAATGCTTCGTAATCAAACATAAATTATCCCCTGCTTATGCTTCAACTTCACGAGAAACTTTACCTTCTAAAGAAGTGTCGTGTTTCTCAAAGTGATAACGTCCTGTTTTTAAGCTACTAGGACCTTTACGTGCGAATTTAACCATTAGGTAAACTTCTGCAACTAATAGCGCTGAGTAGAACGCAATAATAGCAGCAATCGAAGTTAGAATTTCACCACGAGATAATGCAGATGCAGCAACGTTTACAGGTAAGATTTCACCCACGGCCCAAGGTTGACGACCATATTCTGCAACAAACCAACCTGCTTCAACAGCAATCCAAGGAAGTGGAATACTAAATAGCGCAGCTTTAAGTAGTAATGGGTGTTTCTCGATGCGTTGGCGGCATGTTTGAATAAATGACAAACCAAACACAAGGAACATTGCAATACCACAACCAACCATTAGGCGGAACGACCAGAATAGAGGCCATACTTCAGGAATAGAATCCTTAACCGCTTTTTGGATTTCTTCTTCTGATGCTTGACCAATATCATCACGGTATTTTTTCAGCAATAAGCCGTAACCAAGGTCACGCTTCACTTCATCAAATGCTGTTACGTTTGCTTCTGATTTATCACCAGAACGTAGCTTTTGTAGAAGATCGTAAGCCACCATACCATTACGGATACGCACTTCGTGTTCACGCTCTAGATCAGAGATACCTTTAACTTGAGTATCAAGAGAACGTGTTGCGATGATACCCATTAGGTAAGGGATCTGAATATCGAACTTGTTGGTCATTTCATCTTGGCTTGGGAAAGCAATTGCTGTGAATGATGCTGGTGCTGGCTCTGTGTGCCATTCCGCTTCAATTGCAGCAAGTTTTGTTTGTTGAACGTCACCTAGTTCATAACCAGATTCGTCACCAAGAACCATTACTGAAAGCACCGCAGCCATACCGAATGATGCAGCAATCGCAAAAGAGCGACGTGCAAATGCTATATCACGACCTTTAAGTAGGTAGTAAGAGCTAACACCAAGGATGAACATTGCACCCGTTGTGTAACCAGACGCTACTGTGTGAACGAATTTAACTTGAGCAACTGGGTTGAAAATGATTTCAGCAAAGCTCACCATTTCCATACGCATTGTTTCGAAGTTGAATTCTGCACCCACTGGGTTTTGCATCCAGCCGTTTGCGATCAGAATCCATAACGCCGAGAAGTTTGAACCGATTGCAACTAACCAAGTTACAGTAAGGTGTTGACGTTTAGATAGACGATCCCAACCGAAGAAGAATAGACCAACCATGGTGGATTCAAGGAAGAAGGCGATTAGCGCTTCAACAGCAAGTGGAGCACCGAAGATGTCACCTACATAATGAGAATAGTAAGACCAGTTAGTACCGAACTGGAATTCCATTGTTAAGCCCGTTGCAACACCAAGGGCGAAGTTGATACCGAAAAGCTTACCCCAGAACTTAGTCATGTCCTTGTAGATTTGCTTCCCAGTCATTACGTAAACTGATTCCATAATGGCAAGTAAAAATGCCATACCGAGAGTCAGAGGAACAAATAGGAAGTGATACATCGCTGTCATTGCAAATTGCAACCGCGATAGATCAACAACATCAATCATGGTAACTCCTTTTTATGCCGTTATCCGTGTCTGTGACCAAACTACTTTAACGATCAGGATGGTTAGAATTTAAACAAAGTTATTTTGTTGTAATTTTGTGTTAATTTAGTTAATCTCTCGTTAAGAGATAGCTAATGTAGCTGGTGCTAATATTACCCTATTAGCATTAGTTGTTTCAAAAGTTTTCTGTCTGTTTTTTCTTTGATTTTCATCAAATTTATCTTGCAAACGTATTATCCGGCCTAATTATCGCCCTGTAGTTTGTTTTAAATCAAAAAAACACCAATACACCTATTTTGTAGTATTCACTTTGTGTGCCACATCTGATTTTGAGCTTAGTCCGCGTGTAAATTACACGCAAAAAAAAAGATAAGCGCATGTTATCTTTTTTTGGGTAATTGATATCAAAACCAAGGGCAAGCGCATTATTGGTTATCTATTCGGACTTATCAAATCCAAAATGTAAGTAAGCACGATCACTGGCGATACGGCCTCGTGGCGTTCTTTGCAAATAACCTTGTTGAATCAAATACGGTTCGATTACATCTTCTATGGTGTCTTTTTCTTCACCAATTGCAGCCGCTAAGTTGTCTAATCCCACTGGCCCACCTGAGAATTTTTCGATAATGGCTAACAACAGCTTTCTATCCATATAGTCAAAGCCTTGATTATCAACATCTAACATATTCAGGGCTTTATCAGCAGTATCTGGACAAATATGACCATTGCCTTTTACTTCTGCATAATCACGAACACGACGCAATAATCGGTTAGCAATACGTGGCGTACCACGAGAGCGTCTTGCCACTTCCAGAGCACCTTCATCTTCCATTGAAAGACCAAGGCAATCTGCGCTGCGTTTCACGATATGCTGAAGATCTTTGACTTTGTAATATTCAAGGCGTTGCACAATCCCGAAACGGTCACGTAACGGTGAAGTTAAGGAACCGGCACGAGTGGTGGCACCAATTAAGGTAAACGGAGGCAAATCAATTTTGATTGAACGAGCTGCTGGGCCTTCACCGATCATAATATCGAGCTGATAATCTTCCATCGCAGGATAAAGGATTTCTTCAACTACTGGGCTTAAACGGTGGATTTCATCAATAAATAAGATGTCGTTTTCTTCAAGGTTAGTTAGCAATGCTGCTAAGTCCCCTGCTTTTTCTAATACAGGGCCAGAAGTAGTGCGAATGTTCACTTCCATTTCGTTTGCGACAATATTTGCCAGTGTCGTTTTACCCAAACCCGGAGGACCAAAGACTAATAAATGATCAAGCGGTTCATTACGCAACTGTGCAGCCTTAATGAAAATTTCCATTTGGTCTCGCACATGATCTTGTCCCTGATAATCCGCTAAACGCTTAGGACGAATTGCACGATCGATCAATTCTTCTTCACGAAAAGTTGGATTATCAGCTGCAATTAAGCGATCTGTTGGAACGAGGCGATCCGCTTCTATCATTATTTGAACCTGTTATTTATTAAGAGTTAAAACCGGTATTTTAAAGCTATACCTTTTACACCATTGACTTAAGCGCTTCACGAATAATGGTTTCGCTTGGCATATCTTCGCTTGCGACTTGAGAAACCACTTTAGAAGCGACTTGTGGTTTGTAACCTAACGCAATTAATGCGCTCACCGCTTCATCTAATGCTTGATGAGAAGATGACGTTGCTGAATCCATTGGTGCTGCATCGGTAGCAGGCGTAAATAAATCGTGTGAAACCCAACCTTTCAGGCGGTCTTTCATTTCAACTACAAGACGTTCTGCGGTTTTCTTACCCACACCCGGTAATTTCACTAACGTAGTGACATCTTCATGTTCAACACAAGTCACAAATTGCTGTGCCGTCATACCAGAAAGGATCGCTAGACCTAATTTCGGCCCAACTCCATTGGCTTTAATAACTTCACGGAATAAAGCACGCTCTTTTACTGTATTGAAGCCATACAATAATTGCGCATCTTCACGCACCACAAAATGAGTGTAGATGATGGCTTCTTCATTTACGTTCGGCAATTCATAAAAACAACTCATCGGCATTTGTACTTCATAACCCACACCAGCAACTTCAATTAATACTTGCGGCGGCTGCTTTTCTATTAAAATTCCACGTAAACGACCAATCACGGCTTTTTCCTTTCAAAAACAAATAAGGCTAAATAATAATGTCGAACTGGATAAACATCCAGTAAAAATTAACGTTAATCAGATCTGATACCAATCATAATTAGCATTAAGCAATTCACACAAAAGAATTAACGATAACGTCCACGTTTTGCGCCAGAAGCTTTTCCTGCGAGCGCAATCAAGGTTTTATTGGTGTTGGCATGACAGATCGCAACACCTAAAGCATCGGCAGCATCCGCTTGTGGGCGTGCCGGTAGTTTCAGCATATTCATAACCATATGCTGTACTTGCAGTTTATCTGCCCCACCTGTGCCAACAACTGCTTGCTTAATAAGCCTAGCCGCGTATTCATAAACTGGTAAGTCTGCATTCACCGCAGCCACAATCGCACTGCCGCGAGCTTGGCCTAGCTTTAAAGCAGAATCGGCATTTTTTGCCATAAACACTTGCTCGATAGCAAACACATCTGGCTGAAATTGTGTGATGATTTCCGAAACGCCAGCGTAAATTTGTTTTAATCGACCGGGCAAAGCTTTTTCAGACGTACGAATACAACCACTACCTAAGTAATGTAAGTGGCGCCCTTCTTGACGAATCACGCCGTAGCCAGTGATACGAGAACCGGGATCGATTCCTAAAATAATAGACATTAAATTCTGCTATCTCTATTTATTAACTACATCCAAAGTAATTGGAGTTACATATTCAAGTGCTTTAGCTATATGAACAAAAAAGGGTATATAAACAAAAACGGGTATATAAACAAAAACACCCACATCATTACTGAATGCGGGTGTTTTCAAACCTAACGAAAGAAGAATTACTCTTGTTCTTTCGCAGCAGTTTCTTGTGCTACCGTTACTGCAATCGCTAATTCTTCTAAAGCAGCAGGGTTTGCAAGGCTTGGCGCATTGGTTAATGGACAAGCAGCCGCTGTTGTTTTAGGGAATGCAATTACGTCACGAATGTTTTCAGTACCGCAAAGTAGCATTACTAAACGGTCAAGACCGAATGCTAGACCAGCGTGTGGTGGCGTACCGTATTTTAGTGCTTCAAGTAAGAAACCAAACTTCAAGTTTTGCTCTTTCTCGTCGATGCCTAGAATATCAAATACCGCTGATTGCATTTCTGCGTTATGAATACGAACAGAACCACCACCCACTTCATAACCGTTAAGAACCATATCGTATGCGTTAGAGTTCGCTGCCGCTGGGTTCACTTTTAGTTCTTCCGCAGTCACACCTAGAGGCGATGTGAATGGGTGGTGCATTGCATGTAGGTTGCCTTCGTCGTCTTGCTCGAACATTGGGAAATCAACAACCCAAAGTGGAGCCCAAGCGTTTAGGTCTGTTAGTTCAAGATCTAAACCAAGCTTGATACGAAGTGCGCCCATTGCTTCAGAAACGATGTTAGCTTTATCCGCACCAAATAGAATGATATCGCCAGTTTGTGCGCCAGTACGTTCTAAAATGCCGTTGATCACTTCTTCATTTAGGAACTTAGCTACTGGAGATTGAATACCTTCAACGCCTGCAGCAAGGTCGTTCACTTTCATCCAAGCTAGACCTTTCGCGCCGTAAATACCAACGAAGCTACCGTATTCATCAATTTGCTTACGAGAAAGCGCTGCGCCACCCGGTACACGGATAACTGCTACACGACCTTTTTCATCGTTAGCTGGACCAGAGAACACTTTGAACTCAACGTCTTTAACAAGATCAGCAACGTCAACCAATTCTAGTGGGTTACGTAGGTCAGGTTTGTCTGAACCGAAACGACGAATCGCTTCAGAGAATGGCATGATTGGGAAATCGCCTAAATCAACGTTTAGAAGCTCTTGCCACATATCACGAACCATTTTTTCAGTTACTGCACGAACTTGGTCAGCAGTCATGAAAGAAGTTTCGATATCGATTTGAGTAAATTCAGGCTGACGGTCAGCACGTAAATCTTCATCACGGAAACATTTAACGATTTGGTAGTAACGATCAAAACCAGACATCATCAACAATTGTTTGAACAACTGAGGTGATTGAGGCAATGCGTAGAAGCTGCCTTTATGAACACGGCTTGGTACTAGGTAATCGCGTGCACCTTCTGGAGTCGCTTTAGTTAGTACCGGTGTTTCGATGTCTAGGAAGCCGTTTTCATCTAAGAAACGACGCACAAAGCTTGATGCTTTAGCACGTAACTTGATGCGGTCACTCATTTCTGGGCGACGTAAGTCAATGTAACGGTATTTTAAGCGTTGTTCTTCTGAGTTTGTTTGGTTGAAGTCTAATGGAAGAGCTTCTGAACGGTTGATGATTTCAAGACCGCTCGCCAATACTTCTACTTCACCTGTTGCCATATCTTTGTTGATTTGGCTGTCAGGACGTGCGCGAACTTCACCCGTTAACTTGATGCAAAACTCATTACGCAATTTATTCGCTTCGGCGAACGTTTCTGCCATATCAGGATCAACCACGACTTGAACAATACCTTCACGGTCGCGCATATCAATGAAGATAAGCCCGCCAAGATCACGGCGACGATTAACCCAACCGCATAATTCAACAGTTTGTCCAACAAGGGACTTGTTCAGGTGACCACAATACTGGGTGCGCATAATGAATTTCCCAATTTCTCTTAAAATAAATAATCCTAGGCGGAAGCAAAGTACTGCAGTTCCACCCTATAAAAAACTTCCCTCTTTATACTTGGAATCCAGATAAAAATCGACCTCCTAAGCAAGGTTTTCTGGCTTTTTCAGCTGGATTTATCCTATTTTGATCAACAAAGCTTGCGAATGGTTAAAATACCCTCAATTAAGTCAGTGAAATGCAATAAATTGAAATAACCCATAATCGCAATAGCGCTCAACCGTAAGTTCACTTAAAATAATGCGGTTTTTACGAATCGTCTTCAAAAATCTAAGGTAAGCAGTAATGAGCCAACGTGATGTGATCTTCTCCGCCCCAATCGAAAAAATGGGCGATTTTACTTTTGATGAAAGAGTAGCTGAAGTCTTCCCTGATATGATCCAACGTTCTGTTCCGGGTTACAGCAACATCATCTCTGCCATTGGTATGCTTGCCGAGCGTTTTGCTAAACCTAATTCAAATGTATATGACCTTGGTTGTTCGCTTGGTGCGGCGACCCTTTCAATGCGTCGTCATATTCAACAAGAAAATTGTCAAATCATTGCGGTCGATAATTCTTCTGCCATGGTTGAACGCTGTAAATTGCACATTAATGCTTACCGTTCAGATACGCCGGTTAAAGTGATTGAAGCTGATATTCGTGATATTGAAATCGAAAATGCTTCAGTGGTGGTGTTGAACTTTACTTTGCAATTCTTAAAGCCTGAAGATCGTTTCACTCTATTAGAAAAAATCTATGCGGGATTGCGTCCGGGCGGTATTTTGATTTTGTCGGAAAAGTACATTTTCGATAATCAACCAGCACACGAATTACTAATCGACCTGCACCACGATTTCAAACGTGCTAACGGTTACAGTGAATTAGAAATCAGCCAAAAGCGCAGTGCGATTGAAAACGTGATGAAGCCTGATTCAATTGAAAGCCACAAACAACGCTTTGCGAAAATCGGCTTTAGCAGCTACGAAGTTTGGTTCCAGTGTTTTAACTTCGGTTCTATGTTTGCTATTAAATAAGACCGAATAAAAACACAAAAGTAATACCATTTTAAATTCATTAATTATAAGAAATTCAGCATGTTTAATTTTGCCAACTTTTACCAACTTATTGCTCAAGACCAACGCTTACAACCTTGGTTAAATACTTTGCCGCAACAATTAACAGATTGGCAAAATGCAGAACATGGCGATTTTGAACGTTGGTTACGTGCATTAAATAAAATCAGTGACCAACAGCCAGATAACGTTGAAATTGCGTCTGAAGTTCGTATTACCAACAATGAAGAATTTCCGATTGGTGAACAGAAGAAACTAGAAAGCCTGCTGCGTACATTCCACCCTTGGCGTAAAGGCCCTTACCACGTTCATGGTTTGGATATCGAAACTGAATGGCGTTCTGACTGGAAATGGGATCGCGTTCTGCCTCATATTTCTGATTTAAAACATCGCTCTGTTTTAGATGTTGGTTGTGGTAACGGTTATCACATGTGGCGCATGTTGGGTGCAGGTGCGCGCCTTTGTGTCGGTATTGACCCTTCTCATCTGTTCTTAATTCAATTTGAAGCCATTCGTAAATTAATGGGTAATGACCAACGTGCACATCTTTTGCCACTTGGCATTGAACAACTTCCTGAATTAAAAGCCTTTGATACGGTATTTAGCATGGGCGTGCTTTATCACCGCCGCTCTCCGCTTGATCATCTTTATCAGCTAAAAAACCAGCTGGTTTCTGGTGGCGAATTAGTGCTAGAAACTTTGGTAATTGAAGGCGATGAAAATGCGGTTTTAGTACCAGTGGATCGCTATGCTCAAATGCGTAATGTGTACTTCTTCCCATCTGCAAAAGCATTAAAAGTATGGCTAGAAAAATGCGGCTTTATTGATGTGAAAATCGTTGATGAAAACGTGACTTCAACTGAAGAGCAGCGCACTACCAATTGGATGACTCACAATTCTCTACCAGATTATTTGGATCCGAATGATCCAACCAAAACTGTGGAAGGTTACCCTGCTCCACGCCGTGCGATTTTAATTGCGACGAACCCATAAGTCATGAATTCACTCTAAGCCCTTGTTTAAAAAAGACGCAGTGAGTAACAATTTTTTACATTTGAATTAGATTTCTTATACAAAAAGATTAAGTGCTTAACAAATACACAACCGAAAGGCTAAACCGCTTTTCGCACAAATCCAGATACGATAAACTTTAACCAACAATAAGTTATCGACAATGAGAGTAAATTTATGGATAAAAAATCACTAGCCATTGCCGTCTTTACCATAACATCGTTGTCAGGTTGTGCTTATATGAATGGTGAGCATTACTCTCAACAAACAATTGATGCGGTTAAACAATCTGAACAGACTATTTCGTCAAAAATGGCAGAATTGGACGCCAATTTAGCGAAACAAAATGAATATATTGCGAGTTTAGAGAAAGAGGTTATTTCTCTAAACGATCAAGTTGAAGTGCTGCAACAGCAACAACGAAATGAAGCGGTTCTTCGTAAGCAACAAGTCGCGACAGCAACCGCTGCTATTCAATCAACGGTTTCTATGACTAACGCTGAGCCTCAAGTTCGCTCTGGTATGGTGACTCTAGGTTCTTTGGAAAACGTTAATCTTGATGCTGCTGAATCGTCTTTCGTCGCTCGTGTTGATACAGGCGCAACGACGTCTTCAATTAATGCAGTCGACATGCAAGAATTCGAGCGCAACGGTAAAAAATGGGTGAAATTCCATATTTCTGATGAAACCGCACCAGAAGACCGAGTTTGGATTGAAGCGCCTATCGTTCGTCATGTAAAAATTCGCCAATCAACTAATGAAGAACTAGAACGCCGTCCTGTGGTTGATTTATGGATAAAAATCGGGCAACTCCATGAAAAAGCGCAGTTTACCTTAGCTGATCGCTCACAAATGGATTATCCTATCCTACTAGGTCGTGAATTCATTCAAGATGTAGCTTTTGTCGATGTCAGCCGTGAATTTGTTGAATCAAAAGCACCAAAAAAACAGAAGAAATCCGAAAAATAATTTTAAAACAATTTTAGACTGCTTTAAGGAAACGTTATGACGTCTAGAGTGCCTTTTTACTTTCTCATCGCCGTATTGATTGTTACGGGGATATCATTGAGCGTCATGCGTCATCAGGATTATGGTGTGCCATGGGGTCCAGGTGAATCTCGTCAAATATGGGATGTTGAATCTCGCATCGAATTTGATGCTTCTGGTGGTCCAGCAAAAGTGTCTCTTGCTGCACCTCATACTCAAAATGGCTTTACCCTAATTGACGAAAGTGCGTCTTCACCGGGTTACGGCCTATCTTATGTGAATACAGAAACCGGTCGTCGTGCAGAGTGGTCTATCCGTGATGCAAAAGGTCCGCAAACTATTTACTACAAAACCCAATTCTTAGTTGATCCTCAATCTACAACTACGGTTGTGCCACCGGTTGAAGAAGATCTAGTCGCACCTACTTTCACTGGCCCACAACAAGCGGCTGTGAATGCGATTACCACTCAAGCTTCTGAACGTTCTGCTGACGACATCACTTTCGCTCGTGAAATCGTTAAGCAATTCAACGATCCAGATAACCAAAATGCTTCACTACTTTTGGATGATTTCAGCAAAGTTGAAGCGATTGGTAAATTGCTAGCAACTGCGAACATTCATAGCAAAATGGTTGGTGTAATTCAGCTTGAAGATGGTCGTCGTCGTCAATCTATCCTGCCAATGATTGAAGTTTGGGATGGTGATGCATGGCAACTATTTAACCCAGATAGCGTTGTACAAGGCAAAAAAGACAACATGCTAATTTGGGATGAATCAAACGTTTCTCTGCTAGATGTGATTGGTGGTAAACACAGTAAAGTTTTCTTCTCTATGCTTGCTCAAGATATTTCTCCTAGCAACGCAACAAAAGAGAAAGTAACCGCTGACAACCTACTAAACTTCTCAATTCATAGCCTACCGCTTGAAGAGCAAGCTATGTTTAAGACCATTATGTTAATCCCTATCGGTGCATTAATCGTTGTGTTCTTACGTGTATTAATTGGTTTGAAAACCT
This sequence comes from Vibrio sp., assembly GCA_047975485.1. Lineage (GTDB taxonomy): Bacteria > Pseudomonadota > Gammaproteobacteria > Enterobacterales > Vibrionaceae > Vibrio. The sequence goes on from JBKEDP010000036.1 coordinate 85,351, forward strand.
CTGGTACTTTCATGCCAGTTTTGATTGCTGTTGCTTTCGTTCAAACTCAATTACTACCGGGTATCATTGGTTTCTTATTGATCGTGGGGACGGGCTTAATCATTCGTGGTTATCTATCCAAGCTCAACTTGTTGCTCGTGGCGCGGATTTCCGCCGTGATCATTACCGTTATTTTGATCATTTCAATGTTCACCATAGTGGCGTTCAATATTGGTCTGACTCAAGGCTTAACCATTACTTTCTTCCCTATGATTATCCTTTCTTGGACAATCGAACGTATGTCGATTCTTTGGGAAGAAGAAGGTGCGAAACAAGTGTTTATGCAAGGCGGTGGTTCATTGCTAACAGCGGTATTGATTTACCTTGCAATGACTAACCCATACATCCAACACATTACCTTTAACTTCATTGGTACTCAGTTCATCGTTCTTGCTTGTATCCTAATGCTTGGTAACTACACAGGTTACCGTTTGATGGAACTAAAACGCTTTAAGCCGCTAACGGAGGACTAATAGATGTTTTCGATCTTTTCGAAATATACGACTCCTTGGAAGCTAAAAGAAAAAGGCATCATGGGAATGAACAAACGTAATGGCGCGTATATTTCGCGCTATAACGAACGTTCTCGCTACCCTTTGGTTGATGACAAGTTAAAAACCAAAATCATCGCTGAAAAACACGGTGCAACGGTTCCAAAACTGATTGGTGTGATCTCTCAACAAGCGGAAGTGAAAAGCATCCACGCTATGGTCAAAGACTGGCCGGGTTTTGTTATCAAGCCAGCTCGTGGCTCTGGTGGTAAAGGGATTCTGGTTATCATTTCGCATAAAGATGGTGTTTACGTGAAACCTTCTGGTCAAACGATCAATGAAGAAGATGTTGAACGTCACCTAAGTAATGCGCTTGCAGGCTTGTTCTCGCTTGGTGGTAAAAACGACGTTGCCGTAGTAGAAAACCTAATCAAGTTTGATGATGTTTCTTTCGATGGCTACAGCTATGAAGGTGTTCCTGATATTCGCGTTATCGTGTTTAAAGGCTACCCTGTTATGGCAATGATGCGTTGTTCGACTGCTGCTTCTGATGGTAAAGCGAATCTCCACCAAGGTGCGGTAGGTGTTGGATTAGATATTGCAACCGGTCGCGCAGTGCGTGGTGTGCAATTCGACCGCCCTATCACTCATCACCCAGATACAGGCAAGCCGCTTAGTGGTTTAGTTGTTCCAAACTGGGAGAAGTTGTTGGTGCTTGCGTCAAGCGCATGGGAAATGACTGGCCTAGGTTACATGGGTACAGACATGGTGCTGGATAAAGAAGAAGGCCCTATGGTACTGGAACTGAATGCTCGTCCGGGCTTAGCGATTCAAATTGCTAACGGCGCAGGTTTATTGCCTCGCTTGAAGAATATTGAACGCCTAGAAGTTCCTATGGTTTACCCAACCCCAGAAGAACGCGTAGCATACGCAGCGAAACACTTTGCCGCTAAATCTCAGTTTTAATTGAGATAGCAGACAACTCAAACAAAAACACGTTGGCGCAAACCAACGTGTTTTTTTGTATTTAGAGAATTCAGATTAATTTCTGAAACGGTTTGATATTGGGCTATTCGCAAAGTCTCAAACGACATGGATGTCGTTTGCGAAGCGCCTAGGACAGAATAGCGTCTTTGTGAATTGGTTAATACAAACCGTTAGCACCGAATCTACTTTCCTAGCGCCTCTTTATAATGCAAACGACATACAGATTCATAACGGTCATTACCACCAATCGCTACTTGGTCACCTTCTGCAATTGCATTACCATTTTCATCCATACGTATAACCATGTTGGCTTTACGACCACAATGGCAAATCGTTTTCAGCTCAATCAATTTATCCGCCCAAGCTAATAAATATTGGCTGCCTTCAAACAATTCACCTAAAAAGTCACTGCGTAAACCGTAACATAAAACAGGAATATTCAACTTATCCACCACTTCAGTCAGTTGATACACTTGTGTTTTATTTAAGAACTGGCATTCATCAATCATGATGCAGTGAATTTTTTCGTTCACATTTAATGCTTTTACCGCTTCAAAAATATCGGTTGAAGAGTTATATAAATGTGCATCGGATTCTAAGCCAATACGAGAACTCACTTTCCCCACACCTGCACGATCATCAATCTCAGCCGTAAAAATCACCGGATTCATACCACGCTCGCGGTAGTTAAAAGAAGATTGAAGTAGTGTTGTGGATTTACCCGCATTCATTGCTGAGTAATAAAAATACATCTGAGCCACAAGAAGTTACCTGTTTCATGTTTTAGACGAAAAAAAGGCCGGTTGCTCACCAGCCTAAAAATATCAATTTAAGTATTACTTACGACGCCATGTAGTGCCTTCAGCACCGTCTTCAAGCTCAATACCAAGTTCGTTCAACTTATCACGCGCAAGATCGGCATTCGCCCAATCTTTATTAGCACGAGATTCATTACGAAGTTTGATTAAGGCTTCAATTTCAGCGACTTCATCATCGTTGCCTGCACCTGCACCACCTTGAAGGAAGGTTTCTGGATCTTGGTAAAGAATACCAATCACTTCAGCCAATTCACGCATTAATGCGCCTAATGCTGAAGCTTTACCCATTTCCACTGTTTTCAGACGGTTTACTTCACGCGCCATATCGAACAACACAGAGTATGCTTCTGGTGTGTTGAAATCGTCATTCATTGCAGTGCTGAAACGTGCAACAAATTCTTCGCCACCAGCAGGTGTCGCTGTACGGTCTAAACCACGTAATGAAGTGTATAAACGCTCAAGTGAAGCACGCGCTTGGTTTAGGTTTTCTTCGCTGTAGTTTAACTGGCTACGGTAATGACCAGACATTAAGAAATAACGAATGGTTTCAGCATCGTAGTGATTTAATACATCACGGATTGTGAAGAAGTTACCTAGAGATTTAGACATTTTCTCACGGTCAACCATCACCATACCGCTGTGCATCCAAGTATTCACATATTGGGTATCGTGTGCGCAGCAAGATTGCGCGATTTCATTTTCATGGTGTGGGAATTGAAGATCCGAACCACCACCGTGAATATCAAAATGGTTGCCTAAAATAGACGAGTTCATTGCTGAACATTCAATGTGCCAGCCCGGACGACCTGGGCCCCAAGGCGATTCCCAAGTTGGTTCACCTGGTTTAGACATTTTCCAAACCACGAAATCCATAGGACTGCGTTTTGCGCTTTCAACATCAACACGAGCGCCCGCTTGCAGTTGTTCTAAATCTTGGCCAGAAAGCTTGCCGTATTGCTCGAATTTCTTCACTTCAAACATTACGTCACCATTGTCAGCTACGTAAGCGTAACCACGCTCAATTAAACGCTCAACCAATTCAATGATTTCTTGAATATAGTGAGTTGCACGCGGCTCAACATCTGGACGCTTAATGTTTAGCGCATCGAAATCTGCGTACATTTCTTCAATCAAACGTTCGGTTAATGCTTCACAACTTTCATTGTTTTCCGCAGCACGTTTAATGATTTTGTCATCGATATCGGTGATGTTGCGCACAAACGTTAGGTCGTAACCTAAAAAACGCAAGTAACGAGAAACCACATCAAAAGACACAAAAGTACGTCCGTGCCCAATGTGACAGAGATCGTAAATGGTCACACCACAAACATACATGCCGATTTTGCCTGCATGGATGGGTTTAAATTCCTCTTTTTGACGAGTAAGGGTGTTATAAATCTTTAACATGATCTCTATCTATATCTTGTGGAATGAATAGTTTCCGATTATACCCAAACAAGGTGTTAAGTCGACATGCAACGGGCTTTTAAGCTGTGATTAATCGATAGATTGTATGATTCATAACCAGCCTTCAACCTTTGAACTATTATTAAGCCTTGGGTATAGCCTCAACTTGCTATAAAATCCCCTTTCTAATTAACATCCAACTAACTCAATTTAATGCTCTGTTTAAATTGAGCACAGAAGTGATAAAGGACCAAACCATGATCATTCTTCACACCAATTTTGGCGATATCAAAGTACAACTAAACGAAGAAAAAGCACCGCTAACGTCTGCTAACTTCCTACAATACTGCCAAGACGGATTCTACGACAATACTCTTTTCCACCGCGTAATCGATGGATTTATGATCCAAGGTGGCGGCATGACTTCTGGTCTTAAAGAGAAACCAACTCGCGCAACAATCAAAAACGAAGCGAACAACGGCCTAAGCAACAAAGTAGGTACGTTAGCAATGGCTCGCACAATGGAACCACATTCAGCTAGCTCTCAATTCTTCATCAACGTAAACGACAACACTTTCCTAGATTTTAAAGCAGAATCTATGAATGGTTGGGGTTACTGTGTATTCGCTGAAGTGGTTGAAGGCATGGACGTGGTAGACAAAATCAAAGCGGTAAGCACTGGTTCATACGGCATGCACCAAGACGTACCACTTGAAGATGTTGTTATCACAGGTACAACTATCGAAGCATAATACTCTTCGTCCTTGAAGCTGCAGCTTTGTTGACTGCGTTTATTCGCCCCAATCACATAGACAAGCTATGCTCATGGGGCCTCATAAACTTGTCGCCTCGCTGCAACTCCAATTACTTTGAGTATTGACGATTTCGAAGGGGAGAATTTTACTCTCCCTTCTTCTTTATTAAAATGTATTGATCTCTACTAACTTATGACCACCTTATTTATTGCTGACTTGCACCTTTCTCCCTTGCGCCCAGATATCACAGATTGTTTTCTGCGTTTTATGCAAGAAGAAGCGACGCAAGCACAAGCACTGTATGTATTAGGTGATCTATTTGAATTTTGGATTGGAGATGATGACGATAGCCCGTTTATTGTCACAATCAAAAATGCCTTTCAACAACTCACGCAATCTGGTGTTAAGTGCTTTTTCATTCAGGGCAATCGTGACTTTCTACTCGGTAAACGTTTTTGCAAAGAAACGGGGATCACACTGCTACCAGATACCGCCGTCATTGATTTATATGGCACGCCAACCCTGATTCTGCATGGCGACACGCTTTGCACTAAAGACGAAAAATACCAAGAATTCCGTAAAACGGTTCATCAACCTTGGCTGCAAACACTGTTCAACCTTATCCCTTTGTTTATTCGCAAAAAGATTGTGCAGCGAGTACAAAATAAAATTCGATTGCAGAAACATCAAAAGCAAATGGATATTATGGATGTGACGCCTGAAGAAGTGGTTTCTGAATTAGAGAACAACCAAGTTCAGCAGATGATCCACGGCCACACTCACCGTCCTAACATCCACCAGCATCAAACCAAACTTGGTGTAGCTACACGTACTGTACTCGGTGATTGGTATGAACAAGGTTCGATTCTTGTCTGTACTGAAAATGGTTGTGAATTGCAGAACCGTCCTTTTTCAACTAAGAACTAATCTGACCAATTTAAGCTCGCCTAATTCTGCACTATATCTGATAAACTTTATTCAACTAATTCCCGCTCAAAGAGAACCTTATGCTTTGTCCTTGCTGTAGCCAATTAAGCTACGAAAAATGCTGTCAACCTATTCACGAAAATACAGCCAATGCTATACAGCCCGTACAATTAATGCGTGCTCGTTATGCTGCTCATGCATTAAAACTGGTGGATTTTGTGATTCAAACTTACCATTCATCATGTCATGCAGAGCAAGAAGCTGAAGCGATTGCAGAATCAGTGGAAAGCCATTGGGTGAAATTGGAAGTGTTAGATGCGCCATCGACAGATACTGATGAAGGTTTTGTCGAATTTAAAGCGTATTTTGAAGAAGATGACGCACAATATTGCATGCACGAACGCTCACGTTTTTTAAAGGAAAATGGCGAGTGGCGTTATATTGATGGTGTGATGCCTGAGCCTGAAAATGCAGTCGAAATCGATCCACGTTTAAATCAAACCATTGCCCAAACCAAGGTCGGTCGTAACGATCCTTGCTTATGTGGAAGTGGTAAGAAATTCAAAAAGTGTTGTGGGTAATGTAAAAACTTATACCAATAATTGCATGGTCAACTTTAGCTTCAGGTGATATGCCTTCGGCGACCTACTTTTGGCAACAGCCCCAAAAGTAGGCAAAAAGGCCGCTGCTGGAAATTTTGTTATCTTTGTTTCACTTGGTCTTTTAGTTAACGGCTTCAAGAGGACGTCCCTGTCCTCGAGAAGCCTAACCGTCATCCATGACGGTTTACACGAAAATACTGGCGTTTCACAAAGCAAAATTTAGGCAGAAAATAAATATCTCAACCTCTGAAACGCAATATATAGATCATCTGCCTTTTTTGAATAAGAAAATCATCGGCAAAATGATCAGACAAACAAACATCATCATACGGTAATCTTGTAAGTAACCGAGAATTGCTGCTTGTCGGTTTACTTCTGCGTCAATCGCATACAAACCTGCTTGAGTGCTGATGTCATACATGCCCTTTTCTGCCGCCATGTGCAGCGGATGGCTAAAAGGCGTAATGTATTGACTAAACACTTCGTGGTTAATCTGTGTGCGGTGAGCCAGATAAGTCGTACACACCGAAATGCCGATACTACTACCGATATTACGGATCAAACTGTAAAGCGCAGTACCTTCTGTACGGTAGCGTGGTTCTAGCGAGCCAAACATCATGGTAGAAAGTGGTACGAACAACAGACCTAAACCTAAGCCTTGGATCACACCGGTTCGAACAACATCCCACTCACTCACATCAGTATTAAATTGCGTCATTTCCCATAACGAAAGCGCCATTAATAAACTGCCGGCCACCATCAAATAACGCAGATCAATACGACGAGCAACACGACCAACAAACATCATGCCAAACATAGTACCGAAACCACGCGGGGTCAGTAGGAAACCGACATCCAATACCGGATAGCCCATAAGGTTTTGCAAAAATGGTGGCAGCAAAGCCATTGTTGCGAGCAAGACCACACCCATCATAAAGCCAATGGTGATACCGACGACAAAGTTCCTATCGGTAAACATTTTGGGTTCAAGGAACGGCTTTTTCGCAGTAAACATGTGCACGATAAACATGTACATGGTGATGGCGGCAATGGCGGTTTCGATAACAATTTCCATGCTCGAATACCAGTTTTGCGATTCACCACGGTCAAGGAATAACTGCAAAGATCCAATCGCTAATGCCAGTAAAGCAAAGCCAAACATATCGAATTTACGATCAGCTTCTATCGCTGTTTCTTTTACATAAGCGGCAATACCAAACCAAGCTAAAGCACCGAATGGAATGTTGATATAGAACACCCAACGCCAGTTGTAGTATTCAGTTAACCACCCACCGAGTGATGGACCCAGAATCGGACCAACCATTACACCCACGCCCCACAATGCCATTGCCGAACCGTGTTGTTCACGAGGGTAAGTATCAAGCAATACCGATTGTGACAAAGGTACTAAACTTGCGCCAAAAACACCTTGTAGCAAACGGAACAGAATGATCTGATCGAGCGATTGCGCTGCACCACATAAAATCGATGCGATGGTAAAGCCAATCACCGAATAGATGAATAAGCGTTTACGGCCAATCTTAGCGGCGATAAAGCCCGTCATTGGCATCACGATAGCAGAAGCTACAATGTAAGAAGTCAGCACCCAAGAAATCTGATCTTGCGTCGCCCCCATCGAGCCTTGCATGTGTGGCAAAGCTACGTTGGCGATGGTGGTATCCAACGCCTGCATGATGGTGGCTAACATCACCGAAAAAGTGATCAGCAAGCGTTTGGTGCTATCTTCTTCCGTCGTGACTTCAGTCGCTATTGAAGGATTACTCATAACATGTCTGCCTTAGAACTGCCCAACATTAAAATAAGTGGCGAGCATGTTTAGTATCAATAGTCACAATGGCACTCAAACCTGAACGTAACGTCGGCATATCATCTTGTGGCTCAATCGCAATACGAACTGGTAAACGTTGAGTTACTTTTACCCAGTTACCTGTTGCGTTTTGCGCAGGAATAACGGAAAACTCAGAACCAGTCGCAGGGCTAATGCTTTTCACATGACCTTTCCATTGGAAATCTGGCGCATAATCCACTTCAATTTCAACATCCTGACCAACACGAACGTTAGTCATTTCTTTTTCAGTCAAGTTAGCTTCAATCCACAAATCTTTGTCTGTTACTAGCAACATAGTGGTGCTGTTTGAAGTAATGAACTGGCCATTTTCTAATACTTTAGAAACTACACCATCGTTTGGTGCGTACACATTCACATGGTCTAGATCGTTTTGTGCGTTCGCAAGTTCCGCTTCAGCCAATTTGTATTTTGGGTGATTTTCAACAGGCGCAGTTGGATCACCGCCCAAGCTTTCTGCAACTTGTTTTAGTCCTTTGTTTAAGGCGTTAATTTGCAATTCAAATAGCAAGGTTTTTTGATGCGCTGAATCGTATTCTGCTTCTGAAGAAAAGTTTTTCTTACGCAAATTCGCTTGGCGACGTTCTTCAATGCGAGCGTAATCTAACTGGCTTTGTGCAACGTCGATGTTCGCCAATTTGTTTTGGTATTCCGCTTTTAGCGTATGCAATTCAGTACGAACATCGTCCAAATTTGCCGTCGCACGAGCAAGCGCAATTTCAAATGGTTTTGGATCGATTTGAACTAATAAATCGCCTTTTTTCACTTGCTGGTTTTCAATCACAGGCACGTTAATCACACGGCCAGCAACTTCTGAACTGATTGGTGTTTTATCCGCTTTAACATAAGCGTTATCGGTTTCAACATAACGGCCGCTGTTTAGATAAACCACTAAACTTCCGACAATCAAAAGGATAGGAAGAACAAAAAGCAGAATGAAACGCTTAGATTTTAATTTCGATTTTCTAGACACTGCATTCAACTTTTCAGGTGCAGTTGGTGTTGATTCTTGGGACATATACGACCTAACTAAAATGGTTAAAACAAAAGGAAAAATCAGGAATAAATGTTTGTCTTTCTGCTATTTGGATTCCGTTAAATTACGGTGAATGTGTTCAAGGGTTTGGATAAATTGGTCTCGCTCAGCTTGGCTTAATCCTTTCAATCCAGAATCCCACACTTTATGCCCTACTTTATCGACCACATCTAATTGCGGTTTTGCAGCAGGTAATAAGTGCAGCAAGTGAGCTCGCTTATCGGTTGGGCTTGGGCAACGTTTAACTAAACCTTCAGCGACTAATTGGTCGATTACTCTTGCTACTGTCATCGGTTTGATTTCAAGTAACTCTGCCAATTCCACTTGCTTCATACCTTCATTTCGAGCAATCAAACTCAAAGCTTTGGCTTGAGCAAGCGTGATGTTTTCAATTTCAGGATCGGCTTGAAATTGTTTTCGAACTAATCGAAGCACATCCGAGAGTAAGTAACCAATAACGGGCTTAGCCATGCGTGACCTTTAACCTTGTTTTATATGTAAATGCGTAGGATATAGTAAGCAAACCTTATTATATTTCGCGACATAGTAAGCTTTACTTATTACTTTGGCAATCATAGAGTTGAATTTATTTCTGTGTTCAAGATAACGTACTGATAAATTAGAAATTAAAGATAATAAAAAAGGCCGAGCGTGAACTCGACCTCTGAGAAACCTTTAGCCAAAGTAGTTGATGTTGCAGTGAGGCGACAAGTTCATGAGGCCCCATGAGTGTAGCTTGCCTACTCGATTGGGGCGAATGAACGCAGTCAACAAAGCTGCAGCTTCAAATACGCAGGCTAAAGTTATTTATGACGTTCTTTCAGTTTATTAATCACATCATTGAAAGACAAACCTTGATCTTGCAGTAGGACAAACAAGTGGTACATCAAATCCGCTGATTCACAGATCAACTCCGCCTTGTCACCCGACGTTGCCGCAAGCGCGACTTCAACGCCCTCTTCGCCCACTTTTTGCGAAATGCGTTTCGTGCCACGAGCGTAAAGACTTGCAGTGTAGGAGGATTCTGGATCGGCACTCTTGCGGGCAGCCAATAACTGCTCAAGTTGATGAAGCCACACCAATTGAGTCTCGTCTTGTTTATCGCCATCAAAGCAAGTTGTGGTTCCGGTATGACAAGTGGGACCAATTGGGTTCACCTTTGCAAGTAAAGTATCGTTATCGCAATCGAGTGAAACATTCACCACATTTAAGCTATTGCCAGATTCTTCACCTTTGGTCCATAAACGTTGCTTAGTGCGAGAATAAAATGTCACCAAGCCAGTATCGCCGGTCTTTTGCAATGCATCTTGGTTCATGTAGCCCATCATCAGCACTTGGCTTGATTGAAAATCTTGCACGATAACAGGTACTAAACCATCCACTTTTTCCCAATCAATTCGGCTTGAAAGAGTTTGTGCATCTAACGATTCAAACGTGGTTTGTGTTGCTGCTTGTGTCATAAACGTATCTCCACGCCTTGTTGTTTTAAGTATTGTTTTAATTCACCAATGTTAATTACTTGCTTGTGGAATACTGATGCTGCCAGCGCACCGTCCACATTGGCTTTATGGTATGCTTCCGCAAAGTGTTCCATTGCGCCAGCACCACCCGATGCAATCAGCGGCACATGACAAACTTCACGCACCATATTCAGTTGTTCAATATCGTAGCCATTACGTACGCCATCTTGGTTCATCATGTTTAACACAATTTCCCCAGCGCCACGTTTTTGGACTTCTTGAACCCAATCACGAGTTTCCCATTTCGTCGCTTTGGTGCGTTCTTCATCGCCCGTGAACTGGTAAACCTGATATGTGCCGGTTTCTTTGTCGTAGTAAGAATCGATCCCCACGACGATACATTGCACGCCAAATTTATCAGCTAAATCGGTAATAAGCTGCGGGTTCGCCAGTGCAGGAGAGTTAATCGAAACTTTGTCTGCACCAAACTCTAAAATGCGTGCTGCGTCTTCTGCCGATTTAATGCCACCAGCGACACAAAATGGAATATCGATTACTTCTGCGACTCGAGCAACCCAGCTTTTGTCGACCACACGTCCGTCGCTTGAAGCGGTAATATCATAAAACACCAATTCATCTGCGCCTTCTTCTGCATAACGCTGCGCAAGAGGCACGATGTCACCGATGATTTCGTGATTACGGAATTGAACGCCTTTTACTACTTGCCCGTCACGCACATCAAGACATGGAATTATTCGCTTTGCCAACATGAGAATGCCTCCTCTGCAGTGAATTTACCGTCCAATAAAGCACGACCAACAATCACACCTGCTACACCAGTTCCTTTGAGTGCTGCAATATCATCTAAGCTACCAATGCCGCCTGAAGATTGGAATTGCACTTGTTGATACTGTTTGCACAAGTCGACATAAAGCTCGACATTCGAACCTGCCAAGGTGCCATCACGAGAAATGTCAGTACATAAAACGTGTTTAAGGCCAACGGTTAGGTAATCATCAATCAAAGCTTCAATAGTTACGCCTGAATCTTCTTGCCAACCTGAAATCGCTACTCGACGCACGCCTTGCTCATCAATATTGATATCCAGTGCAAGAACGATTTTTTCTGCGCCATATTTTTTCATCCAACCTTTGACTAATTCAGGTTGTTTCACCGCTGTTGAGCCTACAACCACACGCTGTGCGCCCGCTTCTAATAAATCAATCACATCTTGTTCATTACGCACGCCACCACCGATTTGAATATTAGCAGGTGTACTTGCTAGCAATTTTGCAATCAAATCCAGTTGGCGAGCCGATGTGTCTTTTGCGCCTGTTAAATCCACCAAATGCAGCCAGTTTGCGCCCGCTTGGTGATACAAATTAAATTGCTCAGCAGGATCAACTTTGTATTCTGTTTTTTGCCCGTAGTCGCCCTGAAATAAGCGCACCACTTGGCCATCAATTAAATCTAATGCGGGAATAATCACATTCCATTCCTTTTTATTCTTATAATTCCAAATGTTTTTAAAGCTCTAAGAAGTTCTGAATCAACTTCGAACCAGCTTTTGATGATCGTTCTGGGTGGAACTGAACACCATAATAATTGCCACTTTGTACCGCTGCGGTAAATGGATTGCCGTAATCGCAACTTGCAATTGTGTATTCACCGACTGGCATGGCATAGCTATGAACAAAGTAAAAATAGCTATCGCTTGGAATATCCTTAAATAACGGGTGTCCATCTTTTGGTTGAATAGTATTCCAGCCCATGTGCGGTAGTGGGAATTCACCAGTTTGCATTAAGCGCACTTCACCATCACACAAACCAAGACATTCCACTTGCTCATTGCCTTGCTGACCTTTTTCTTCTGACAATTTGCCAAGAAGCTGCATCCCTAAGCAAATACCTAGTAGCGGTTTTTCAACTTGCTTAACGAGTTCGATCAAATTACGTTCAGCGAGATTTTTCATTGCCTCGCTTGCAGTGCCAACGCCGGGAAGAAATAATTTATCCGCCGCTAAAACTACCGCAGGATCTTTTGAAATCGTGACGTCATAACCTAAGCGTTCAATCGCAAAACGAACCGAAGACACATTGGCGCAACCGGTATCAATAATGACGACTTTTTGACTTTGTGAAACCGACTCTGTCATTACAACACCCCTTTGCTGCTCGGTAGTTCATTGCCTTCAACTTTGATCGCTTGACGCAATGTGCGGCCAAAGGCTTTAAACAGGCTTTCAATGATGTGGTGATCGTTCTCGCCTGTAGAAGAAAGGTGCAGCGTACAAGCTAATGTATCGGTTAATGAGCGGAAGAAGTGGATCACCATTTCAGTGGAAAAATCACCAACTTGCTCACGGCTAAATTCCGCATCAAATTTCAGGTATGGACGGCCTGATAAATCCAGCGCACATTGAGCTAAGCATTCGTCCATTGGCAAACTAAAGCCAAAACGACCAATGCCTCGTTTGTCGCCTAATGCTTCTTTCAGTGCTTGACCAAGTGCTAGTGCGGTATCTTCAATAGTGTGGTGATCATCAATATGTAGATCGCCTTCCACTGCGACTTTCAACTGGAATCCACCGTGAGTCGCAATTTGATCTAGCATGTGATCGAAGAAACCCAAACCAGTTGCGATTTGATTTCCACCTTGTTCATCCAAATTAACTGCAATACGAATATCGGTTTCTTTGGTAGTACGAACGACTGTCGCAGTGCGAGCTTGAATGGTGAGATCTTTAAGAATATCTAACCAGTTCATGGTTTCAGGATTATATTGAATTCCACGAATCGCCATGTTTTCCGCTAATTGCAAATCAGTGGCACGGTCACCGATTACCGCAGAAGTTTTGAAATCGACTTTGCCTTGTTGTAGATAATCTTTGACCAAACCTAATTTCGGCTTACGGCAAGAGCAGTTTTCGTGGTCGAAGTGAGGACAAATCAGCACATCATCAAACTTCACGCCTTGCGAAGTAAAGATGTTCATCATCATATTATGTGGCGCATCGAAATCTGCTTGAGGATAACTGTCTGTTCCTAGTCCGTCTTGGTTGGTTACCATCACTAAACGGTAACCTGCGGCTTGAAGTTTTAGTAGAACAGGAATGACGTTTGGCTCGAATTTAAGCTTATCTAAACGGTCGACTTGAAAATCTTCTGGCGGTTCGACAATTAAGGTTCCGTCACGGTCGATAAAAAGAATTTTTTGGCTCACTTGTGCTTTCCTTTTCAAAGTTACCGCTGAATTGCGTTAAAAAAATCATCAATCAGCGGTAATAATAATGTTGTGTTTGCTATGTTTTGTCGTTTTTAATTTTATGGTTAATGCCATGTATAACTAAAGCAAGGTATAACTGCAGCAAAGTATGGCTACTGCAAGGTGTTACGAATAAAGCTTAATGTTTTTTCGCATTCTTCACGGTTACCAATACTAATGCGCACGCAATCTTGAATTGGTGAGTTACGCAAAATAATGCCGTTATTCCACGCGGCTTTAAATACCGCATCACCATCTTCAAATTTGACTAATAAATAGTTACCCCAACCTTCAAATACCGTCACGCCTTTAAGCATAGAGAGTCCAGCTTGCAAATAAGAACGGTTGGCTTGAATGTCGAGCGTTTGATATTTCATGCGAGCTAAGCCAGATTCTGATAAAGCTTGAACCGCAATATCCGCCACAGGAATTGGCACAGGGTATGGCGCAATTACTTTCAGCAAAACATCAATCAGTTCTTTATTTGCCAAAGTAAAACCACAACGCAAACCTGCTAGAGCAAACGCTTTTGATAAGGTGCGAAGAATAGCGAGATTAGGATATTGCGCTAATAGATCCACCGTTGAAGCTTCGGGACAGAAATCAATATAAGCTTCATCCATCACTACAATTGCTTTGTCTTTGGTCATTTCGAGCAAAGTAATAATGTCTTCGCGCTTAACCAAGTTACCGGTTGGGTTATTTGGGCTGCAAACAAAAACTAATTTAACGGAATCTAAATTGGCTTGAATCGAATCTAAATCCAGTTGCCATTCAGCAGTCAGCGGTACAACTTTGCGCTCAACACCAATGGTTTCTGCGCTGATCGCATACATGCCGTAAGTTGGCGGGCAGTATAAAATCGCGTCTTCGTTTGGCTCACAAAAAGCACGAATAAGTAATTCAATACCTTCGTCTGCCCCACGAGAAGTTAGTACTTGCTCTGGCTGCAAGCCTGCATAAGCTGCGTAGCTTTCAATTAAGGCTTTTGGCTGACACTCGCTATAACGGTTCAACCTTGTGTACGAGGTTTTGTATTCGTTATCAAATGGTGATTCATTGGCGTTCAGCCATACATCCCCTGTTCCACCAATTCGACGAGCAGATAAGTAAGGCGTTAATGCTTGAACTTGTTTACGGGCTAACTTTTCCATGTTTATCTGCTTCCTTAGTTTTTCTGATTCAGTTCTTGCTGATTCAATTTTTGCTGATTTAGCTTATCTATACGAATAGTCACCGCACGTTTGTGGGCATCTAAACCTTCCGCTTCTGCCATAGTGACAACCGTTGGTGCTAAACCTTGTAAACCTTCTTTAGTTAGTTCTTGCACCGTCATGCGTTTAGAAAAATCCGCTAAACCAAGGCTAGAATAAGTGCGCGTGTAACCGTAAGTTGGTAGAACGTGGTTAGTGCCCGATGCGTAATCGCCCACTGATTCTGGAGACCATTGACCTAAGAAGATCGAACCTGCGTTATCTAATAATGGCAATAATTCACGAGGATTTTTAGTTTGCACAATCAAGTGTTCAGGGCCGTAGAAGTTGGAAATCGACACACATTGGGTTAAGGATTCCGTGATCACGATTAAGCTTGAACCAAGTGCCTTTTCAGCAATGTCGCTACGAGAAAGCAGCTTCAGTTGTTTTTGCAATGCTTCGGCAACTTGATCTGCAATCGCTGGAGATGGTGTAAGCAAAACCACTTGAGAATCAGGGCCGTGCTCTGCTTGAGAAAGTAAATCTGCTGCGATGAAGTCGGCATCTGCGGTTTCATCGGCAATCACTAGCACTTCTGAAGGGCCCGCTGGCATATCAATCGCTGCGCCACGGAAATCATTACTCACTTGGCGTTTTGCTTCAGTTACAAAGGCATTACCCGGACCAAAGATTTTATCTACTTTTGTGACAGTTTCTGTGCCGTAAGCCATAGCAGCAACCGCTTGTGCGCCGCCAACGTTGTACACTTCATCAATATTACAAAGCTTGGCTACGTATAAGATTTCATCTGCAATCGGTGGAGGAGAACACAGCACAACCTTGCGACAACCTGCGATTTGAGCGGGAACGCCAAGCATTAAAACCGTTGATGGCAATGGTGCGCTGCCACCTGGAATGTATAAGCCAACCTTGTTAATCGCACGAGTCACTAATTCACACACCACACCCGGTTGAGTTTCAACGGTTAATGGTTGCGCTTTTTGTGCTTTGTGGAAAGTCGAAATGTTTTTGTGCGCTTGTTGTAAAGCTTGCTTCATTTCATCTGACAAACGAGCTGCCGCATCTTCAATCTCTTGCTCAGAAACACGAATCGATTCTGGTGTCGCTTTATCAAACTTAGCGGTTAAGGCTTTTAGTGCCGCATCGCCCTCTTTTCTTACCTGTTCTAAAACATCTGTGACGATGGAAGTAATGTTCGCACCATCAGAAATCGCAGGACGCTCTAACACGGCATTTTGCTGTTCTTCACTTAGTGATTGCCAAACAACGGTTTTCATTTCGGTTTACTCCATCATTTTTTCAATTGGTAGCACAAGAATAGAACTTGCACCCAATGCTTTTAAGCCTTCCATGGTTTCCCAGAATAAATTTTCTGTGCTAACAAGGTGAACAGCGACACGATTTTTTTCTTGTGAAAGTGGCAATACAGTTGGATCTTCTGCACCCGGAAGCAGTTTTTTCACAGCTTCCAATTTATCAGCGGGTGCATGAAGCATGATGTATTTCGATTCTTTTGCCTGAATCACACCTTGCATGCGAGTCAGTAGTTTATCAATAAGAAGTGAGTGTTCTGATGAGAATTCGCCAGTACGTTGGATCAGTGTCGCTTTCGAACGGAAAATCACTTCCACTTCTTTTAAGCCATTCGCTTCCAGCGTTGCGCCAGTTGAAACTAGATCAGCAATCGCATCCGCTAAACCTGCACGAGGAGCAACTTCAACCGAGCCCGTTAGCATACATGTGCTGAAGTTAATGCCCTGCTCGTCCATGTAGCTTTTTAATAGGTGCGGATAAGTGGTTGCAATACGTTTGCCTGCTAAATCTTGCGGACCGTTGTAAGTTTCGTCTTTATTGATTGCGATAGATAAACGACAGCCACCAAAATCTAAACGACGTAATGCTTTAAACTCACATGGTGCGCCTTCTGTTTTACGGTCTAGGCGAACTTCTTCCAATTCGTTTTCGCCGATAAAACCTAAATCAACCACGCCATCCATGATCAAACCTGGAATGTCATCATCACGAACTAACAGCAAATCAATCGGCATATTTTCACTGTGAACCACTAAGCGTTCGCCAGCAATATTGAACTTAACCCCACAAGTTTTAAGCAAATCTTGGCACTCTGAACTTAAACGGCCTTTTTTCTGAATGGCGATTCTTAAACGTGAATTTTTCATATAGTTTCTGTCCCTGTTCTAATTTTAATTTTTTAACTTCTATTTTTAATGTTGTGTTTTCTGTATTAATCCAAACGTCTAAAACGAAAAAACCCCCGGAGAGATAACTCTTCCGAGGGTTTGAATCTTTTACTGACTCAGTGCCGGAAGAGCGAATATCTTCCGGATGCACACACTCACCCGCAAGATATTACAGGATGATGATGGTGATGAATGTTGGTATTCAATGTGTACATAAGGTTACTTATTCAATCAGTTCGTTTATTCGCTAAGTGAGTTTTACACTAACCAAGCTCCCAAGTTTTTTCAAGCCCTAATTGCAAATATTTTCGAATAAATATGCAAAGTGATTAATCTTACCAAAGTGCTTTATCTACCAAGCACCTTATTAAGAAAAAAGGCCAATCCTATTCAGAATTGACCTTTAGTATTTTATAAGCGCTTTCTCTAAATTAGATTAAAGACCCGCTTGCTTCATCTTCGATTTAGACACAACCGACATCGCAAAACAGCAAACCACAAAGGCTGCACTTGCTGCTGCAAAGCCCATTAGTGAAGAATCAGTCAAACCTAGCACCACAAAACCTACTGCTGACACGCCTGCGGTTGCCAATGCGTAAGGTAGCTGAGTTGAAACGTGGTCAATGTGGTTACAACGTGCACCAGTTGATGACAGAATCGTGGTATCTGAAATTGGCGAACAGTGGTCACCGAATACCGCACCTGCAAGTACCGCACTTAACATTGGTAGCATAAGTGCCAAATCTGTTGCGCCAGCTAAGTCACCAGCGATTGGTAACATGATACCGAACGTACCCCATGAAGTACCGGTTGAGAACGCCATGATGCCTGACAACAAGAATAACAATACAGGTAACCAATGATCGTTAATGTTGCCTTCCACCAAGGTAGAAAGGTATGCGCCAGTACCCATGTCTTTGATCACCGCACCAATGGTCCATGCAAATGCAAGGATCAAAATTGCACCAAACATAGACTTAGCACCAATCCACAAAGTCACTACAGTATCTTTGGTTGGGATTTTTTGCATAAACACAGTGACAAGTGCACAAGCTAGACCAATTAATGCACCAAAGAATAGTGATTGACCTACGTTAGTGTTCTCGAAAGCTTTAAGAATGCTAAATGGTTGACCATCAGCAGAAAGCGCATCAGCACCTGTACTGATCATGAAGTAAACCGTCGCAATGATAAGCACAACAATAGGCAAAATTAAGTTAGATACTTTGCCATCTTTGCATTCTTTAATTTCTGATTCTTCGGTTAAATCAACAGCGTTTTCATCTTTATCATCCGCTTTACCTTGGCTCGCTGAAATTTCATGGCGACGCATTGGACCAATATTCAGATCAAACCAAATCATGGCAAACACCATTAATAAAGCAAAAATAGCGTAGTAGTTCATTGGCACTAAACGCATGTAAGCGCCTAGAGCTGTGTATTCCGTAATACCGTGAGAAACTAAAATGCCACTTACTACTGTCATAATATATGCGCCCCAGCTTGAAGCAGGCATAATCACACACATTGGTGCAGCAGTTGAATCTAATAAATAAGCTAATTTAGAACGAGAAACATAATAACGATCAGTAACAGGACGAGAAATCGCACCTACTGCCAAGCTGTTAAAGTAATCATCAATAAAGATAAACACACCTAACCATGCCGCTAATAATTGTGCGCCACGTTTAGTTTTAATGCGTTTTTGTGCCCATTCAGCGAAAGCATAAGTACCGCCAGAAAGCGTTAGTAATGCCGTCATCATGCCAAGAAGAATTAGGAAAAAGATGATAAAAATGCTGTCCCAATTCAACGCATTGTCACTGTAAAACACGCCCAAAACGGTTGAAGCGATATAGCTCAATGAGTTCATTACTGAATAGTCAGTCAATAAAACCGCACCAAGAACAATACCTAGGCCAAGAGATAGCAACACACGACGCGTTAAAATCGCCATCGTCAATGCTAAAGCAGGTGGCAACAAAGATGCTGCAGAAGAAGTAAAATCAATTAAATTCATGATCTAAAAAACCAAATTGGTTAGAGATCTACTGTAGAAAGGATACCGCTCTCAACAGATGCCATGCATCTAATGATAGACGATACAAAATCTTGAAGGTAAAAATTGAAAGTGTTGGCTTTCATTTGTCCACAGTAGCGCTCCATAGCTAAACAACCACATAGCCGATTGGATGAATCCATCAACAAATCGCTATGTAAACTATGGCAGTGTTACACTTATTCAATGCAACCCCAGCAAGTGGCCTTGATCAGCCTATCAATTCAATTGGTACTCAATACGCACTGAATGACTCTTACTTCGGCAATATTTCCTTTTACATGTTCTCACTGGCATCACCCTAAAACATGCGACTGATAAATATTGCGCCTCTACATCAGACTAAAACAATCACCTTATAAATGCGTTTTTTGCAAGACATTTAGCAAGGGGTTCTAGCAAGATTCGGTGCATTGTAATGATCAAAAACCAAATAGCAAGATAAATGTTTTGTTTCTTAATCTTAAGTAAAACATGTCTCTAATGAATAAAATGCAGCTCCAGAGACTCGAAACGATAGCACCAAATATTTGAAAATAATTTGTGCATATATAACCAAGTAACTTCATGATGCTAGTTTCAGCATTTTGAAATTACTCAGGTATATCATCAGTAGCTAGAAGTTACCTGGCTATATTGAAATAAAAGAATGAATGGAATTCCATAGTTGAGATTTATTGGCAAAAAAACACGGGCCACTTCCCCATTTCTCAAAAAAATTTATATCTAAAGTTTATTTTTCGGCCAAGCTCAACAATTAGACGATAGCAAAAAAAGTGTGATTTATTATAATTAATATACAAATATAGTTTTGACTATCCTAGTCATCATATATAAAATTAGATTAACTTTTATTTAGATCACCTATCCAGCATCTAAGTTAAATGTAGGGTAAGATTTTTTCAGCACTTAATTTAAATAGGGCTAATGTATGTCAGAAATCAAAAAATCAGCATTGTTAAATATTCGCAGTCTTCGTGCTTTTACTCGTGATGAATTCACTCTAGCAGAAGTAGAAGAGTTTCTTGAAAAACTAACAACTGTTGTTGAAGAAAGAAGAGAAGTTGAAGCTAAAGAGCAAGAAGAGCAAGCAGAACGCGATGCAAAACTTGCTGAATACGCACAAATGATTGCTAAAGATGGTATTGATTTACAAGACCTTATCGCAGCAATGGGCGGTTCAGAAGTCAGAACAACAACTCGTAAAAAACGTGAACCACGTCCAGCAAAATACGAATACACTCTAAACGGTGAGCGTAAAACTTGGACTGGCCAAGGCCGTACTCCTTCTGTAATTCAAGAAGCGTTGGATGCTGGCAAATCAATTGATACTTTCTTAATCAAATAAGTTTTATCAATAAAAAAGACGTCAATTAAAAAAGGGAGCCTATGTGCTCCCTTTTTGTTACCGATTTTTTGCCTTTAGTATTGTAGACTTATACCAGCATTATCTTTCCCAGTATGCTTCTTCTAGGCTGTCTTCTTTTTCAGGTAAACCACGAGATAAGCGTGGTGAATGTTGTGCTAGAACTTCGTAACTCGCACGGTTTGCATATTTACAAACTTGAGAAAAAGATGAATAAGTTAAAAATGGGAATTCATGCTTTCTCGAGTTCGGGATGTTTTCTTTATGATATTTATTTGCGGCCATATCATGCAAAACTGCGGATAAAGCTGCATCACCCGCCCCATTGGTATTTTTAATTTTCTCTGGTCCGCCCATATAAGGTGCAATATGAGAATACACTTTAATTGGATTTTCACATTGAGAACGAATGGTTGGACGACTGAATTCGTACATATTAAATTCAGCAATCGAACCTGGTAGTAACGGCAAGGTCGTTTGACGCTTCGCTTGTTCTTCGGTGTAGCCCGCCATATATAGCCCGACAGGCCCAGCAGTACAAAGAACAAGGTCAACCCAATCTAACGCTTTATCTGCAGCTAGTAGAGGATCATGCTCACCAGTTAACGCTTCCCCTTCTTCTTCATTCATAGCAAGCACAGAAACGTTTTGCTCAATGAAATCACGCCAGAATTCAGGGTCATCTTGAATAACAAACTTAGTCCCCAAAGTAAGCACAACTGGTACATCATATTTTTTGGCGTATTCAATCGCTTTCATGGTTGCATCTGGCATTGGATCGCCCGGATTACAACGAACTAAATAAGCGGTTAGCACTAAAGCAGAAGCATTTTCAAAAATAGATTCAGGAATACTTGATGGTTGAAGCTGATTCATCTTGCCTGCGTTAATGGCAAAAGTACGCTCACCATTATCACTGATCAAAGCAAAGCAACGACCGATCGCACCTTCCACACCTTGTAGATAATTCAAATCCATGCGGCTAGAGGTATTACACAAATAACGATAACCATAACTGCCGATTTTGATGTTGTTACTCATCACACCAAGCAACGTCGATTTATCATCAGCCAGAACAGAATAGTTGTGCAGCGTGTTACCAATAGTACCACCAGCAAATTCGCCAGTGATCAAATTGTGCTCTTTTAATTCGTTATATAGAGCTTCGGCTTTTTCATCATCGATAACCAATGAATGACCTTTACTCAGTTCGTATTTCTCAATAAATTCATCGCTCACCTTCGCTTCAATATCCACTAGAGTTTGGTCGATACCGATAATATGAGTGCGAGACATTTTTTTACTTTCTTGCGCTTGGCTGACAAGGGGATCGCGCGCATCAACAGGAAAGTAATGTTTAGATTTACGTTGGCCGGGGAATTTCATCGTAATTTTGCTTAATCAATGGACAATGAAATAAATTGTATACCGCCGTGTTAAGGGCTTCAACACGACGACAAATAGCAAACGGTTACGGTAAGAAGATAATTTCAATTTTGATCAATTATCCATTTTTGAAAGGCCTTTTGATCTTCTTTTGTCGCTTTCAAGTACCAAAGTTTTAGTTGCCCTAACTCACTAACAGCAGCTGTTTTTGCTGCACCTTTAGTGGTAATAGTAGTCAGCTCTTCCATTTTTCCGCTTTCAAAAACGAAGCCTTTTTGTTGATTATATTTGGCGACCATTTTTTCAGCGTTAATATCACCTAAAAATCCTTCAGGCGTAATGTATTCACCCGAAATTGCAACAGGCTTACCTTTATTTTCAACCACGTACCAAGGCTTATCGTTTTCAAAATAACTTTGTACTTGGTTATAGTTATTCATGGTTGGAAGATAAATTTGATAATTGGAGTCTTTTTTGACATCCAAGTTAAATACAAAAGGTTCGCTGTGATAAGAACGAACATTCGACCCCATACGCAAAAAGTTATTATAGCGAACAACAATTTGTTGCGTGCCTTCTTCTAATTGAACTTTGTCGCTTAGAGCAACAGTTTTTCCGTTAACCGTAAGAATATGGATACCTAACTTACTGGTAAGTTCCGCGGCATTAGTATTTAAAGATACTGAAGCCAGCAAAGCCACTGGCAATAATTTAATCATTTTCATCATGAATCCTTTTATAATTATATTTTGTATGATGAAACCGCCCGCTTTCACGAGCGGTTTTAATGCTTTCTAATTTATTAAACGTTATTAGAAAGTTACTTCCCAACCAGCAGTGTATCCAAAGTGATCAAATCCATCATTGAAGCCACTTACTTGGCGTACACCAATTTCAGCATAAATGCGCGTGAAAGCGTTTAAGCGATGTTGAACATTTAAGTAATAAGCTTGAACATCTGAATCATTTGTTTTATTGATATCTGCATCAGCTCCTTCTGAATCATCTCCATGCTTAAAGTTAAAGCCACCATTGATAGATGTTTTACCAAATGAATAGCCTAAAGCTGTTTGGATAATTTCAAATTCTGTTTCATATTTACCATCAGATGACTCATAGTCGAAGAAACCATACGATGCGCCAAAGCTAAGTGCGTCTGTAATTTGATATTCAAGTTCAAGTTGTCCAGCTTTAATATCAATCGCATTATCGCCAAAAATCGATGTAACAACACGATCGCCTTTGTAACCATACACTCGAACATCAAAATCACCTTGACGGAAACCAATTCGAGCATCATAAACATTACCGTTATCAACTTCGATAATAGTATTTGTGTTTCCTAATTCAATCTCATCATCTTCTTTTTGGAAGCCAGATGTTCCAAAATAAAACGTGCCATTATCATAGTTATATTTATAAGTTTTAGTACCTTCAGTTGTAACAAAGTCGATTCCTGCGGCACCTAATTCAATATCTTTACCAATACCTGCATCATCAAAAATCAAGGTCTGACGGCCAAATGTCAACGTACCGTAATCTTTTGATTTAACCCCTGCCCAAGTTTCATCAGCACGTACATCACTGTCTTCAAATTCGAAAGCCAATCCACCGATTGCAGCAAATTGCTCATCAATTTCCGAAGTAAAATTAAATGCTAAATCCGCATCATCAATACGAATTTCACCATCATTGTCACGATTAGCAAAATATTTGGTAAATTGAACTTCTGCCGCACCTTTAGTTTCTAAACTAATACCATCTTGGCTATAAAGGGTTATCGTAGCGTTCGCACCGGTAGACATACCAGCGAGAACAGCTAGTGCTAATAGTTGTTTTTTCATAATAATCCACTGCCTTTTCTTAATTTGAATTCCCTTTGGGATTCCATTCTCTTTTTGTGTTTTAATGCCTATTTTTTGATTGGTTCTATGTCCATTTATCAATTAATAAGCGGTGCTTCTGATTCGCAAGATGAAGCATGCAATAGGCTGAGAATAAGTGTCAAACTTGAAAATGAAATGAAAATAAAATGCAAAAAAGTATTAAATTAAAATATATTCAATCCTTTAAATATATTTTTAATGCATTGAATGGAAAGTCTTGTCAGATGCTAATCATATTGATAAATAGAACATTAAAAGAATAAAACCCCAAAAACAAAACCAAACTCTAAACCAATAAGGATAATATCCTGCATATACAAAACATACAGTATAAACAGCAAGAAACGATGAAAGGTCTTACTTGGACATGATTTGGAAAAAATCAATCACCTATTTTGTGATTTTTCTCTTGGTTTCAAAAATTGACGTCATATTGGTGCAATTTTTTTCCGACATAGATATGTGAAGATAATCTCTCTTTTCCTGAAATTTTCCCTTATTACAAAATCGCAGACCAAAACGGTTCTATTCATACCCAATTAGTTACAACGAATAACCACTGTGTTAATATCCAGTCGTCTTTTGATGAGAACTTCCCCATGCTATCGAGCCAAATACAAAAAGCGATTAAACACAGTTACCAAAACCTTTCCGCCCAACTTGATGGATTTATTCCTCGACGAGCACAAAACTATCTGGTGGCTGAAATTGCCAAAACTTTGGCGGGGACTTATCACAAATCAAATCGCGTGATTGTAGCGGAAGCTGGTACAGGTATTGGTAAATCACTGGCTTACTTAATGGCAACAGTGCCTTTTGCACAATTTAGCCAAAAGAAAATCATCATTTCGACCGCAACGGTTGCCTTGCAAGAGCAGCTCATTCATAAAGATATGCCCTTATATCGCCGCTTAGTCGACACACCTTTCAGCTTTTTATTAGCTAAAGGCCGTCAACGTTATTGTTGTGCTGAAAAATTGATGCTTGCTAGTGGTTCTGAGCAAGGTGGCGGCCAACAAATGGCGATGTTTGAAAGCAAACCGCAAAAGAAAGATATTCAATTACTCAAAGATTTATTTAGCGCACTTTCCGACAATAAATGGGATGGTGACCGCGACAGTTGGCCTGAAACCATTCCTGATGAAATCTGGAAAATCATCGTAAGCGACAAACACAGCTGTAATAACAGTATGCCATCGCACCGACACTGCCCTTTTCAAAAAGCCCGTGCCGATCTCGATAAAGTCGATGTGATTATTGCTAACCACAGTTTGGTGATGGCCGATGCTGACTTAGGCGGCGGTGTAATTTTGCCTGAACCTGAACAAAGCATATATATTTTTGATGAAGCGCATCACTTGCCAAATGTTGCCCGTGAACATGCGTCTGCTGCTGCGAGTTTAAAAGGTGCATCAGCATGGCTAGAAACGTTAAATAAAGCGATTGTTAAAATTTCTAATTTAACCGATGCCAAACGCAGCAGTCGATTTCGCAATGAATTACAAGATGCGATTCAACAACTTATTCCCTCACTCAATCAGTTAAGCAAACAATTTAACGTTAACGAGTTCAAAGAAAATACGTATCGCTTTGAACATGGTGAATTGCCTGAATGGTTGGAAGAAGAATCAAAAAACCTCAAGATTTTATCGAAAAAAGCTCTGCAAGCGATGGGGAAAATTGCGGACTTAATTTCAGATCGAGTCAAAGAAGGTGAAATTGCCGCACGATTAGCTGAACCTGCTTTAACCGAATGTGGATTCTATTTACAACGCCTAGAAAACCTCAACAAAGTTTGGACGCTGATGGCGGAACCGAATCACGATAAAGGTGCACCTCTAGCTCGTTGGATTGAAGTCAGTAAAGATCGCGAGCAAGACTTTATCGTCAGCGTGTCTCCCCTTGAAGTTGGTTGGCAGCTAGATCGTCAAATCTGGAGCCGTTGCTCTGGTGCTGTTTTGGTTTCTGCGACCATGCGTGCATTAAATTCATTCCAATATTTTGCTATTCAAGCAGGGATCAGCCAAAAGCCAGAAGATGCGACTCAATTTCTCGCCCTATCTTCTCCGTTTGATTACGCACAAAATGGAGAATTGTTAATTCCAAATCTCAAGATGGAACCTCAGCATCCTGATTTCACCTCTTATTTATGTGATATTTTGCCGAGCTATCTTGAAAAAGGAAAAGCGAATCTGGTGCTGTTTTCATCTTATTGGCAAATGAATCAAGTCGCTGAAAAGTTAGAAAAGTTAGCGACCAAAGAAAAATGGAATTTACAGATCCAAGGCAAAAAAGGCCGCACTGAAATTTTGAATAAACACAAAGCCTATTGCCAATTTGGACAAATGAGCGTGATTTTTGGAACAGGCAGTTTTTCAGAAGGTTTAGATTTACCGGGTAAGTTACTGGAAAATTTAATCATCACTAAAATTCCATTTGGCGTGCCGACTTCCCCTGTTGAAGAAGCACATTCAGAATATATTGTGCTGAAAGGTGGCAATCCATTTATGCAAATCTCCGTGCCTGAAGCGAGCAAAAAGCTTATTCAGTCCGTTGGCCGCTTATTACGCAAAGAGCAAGATTCTGGTCGAGTGGTGATTTTAGATCGCCGCATTATAACTAAACGCTATGGCAAATCGCTATTAGATGCTTTGCCTCCGTTTGCTCGCAACGTAGAATACTAACTAACCTGAACTCTGGATAAGAAAGTCATTACAGCTAAATTATCAATAAGTTAGATAGCCACATGTCACAGTGCATCTATTTTTGATGGCTAACTAGGCAAAATCATAAGTCAATAGCTAGCCTATTGCGTTGATTTTAACGACGTTAGACGCGAAAAGAGATGTGCTGTGAGGCTTAAATTATCCAGAGTTCAGGTTAACTATATCCCTATAATTAGAAGAGCTTTATGGAATATCTCGACCCAACAATGATGGTAGTTTTAGGCATCGTAGCTTTTGCGGCGGGATTTATTGATGCAGTAGCTGGTGGTGGTGGCATGTTGACGGTTCCGGCCTTATTGTCACTTGGTTTACCGCCTCACTTGGCTTTAGGGACAAATAAGCTGTCCGCGAGTTTTGCTTCATCCACGGCAGCTTTCACTTATTACAAAAAGAATCTATTTACTCCAAAATTTTGGCTGCGTTCTTTTATCGCCACTTTTATTGGTGCAATTAGTGGCACGCTTGCAGTAAACGTGATCAGCACCGATTGGCTAGAAAAACTTCTGCCTTTGATCATCTTAGCCACGGCAATCTACACGATTTTCCATAAATCCCCACAAGAAAAAAGCAACGCAATGCCAACGTTTGATGCCCAAACTCATAAAAAGCAGATCATTCAAGGCTACAGCTTAGGGTTTTATGATGGTGCTATCGGGCCGGGAACTGGCGCATTTTGGACTGTCAGTAATATGGCGTTATACCGAATGAATATTTTGCTATCCTCCGGTGTTGCCAAAGCAATGAATTTCACCAGTAACTTTACATCCTTGATTACTTTTGCCATTTTAGGGCACATCAATTGGGCGCTCGGTTTTGTCATGGGGTTATGCTTGATGGCGGGTGCATTCGTTGGTGCTCATTCTGCTATTCGATTTGGTGCGAAATTTATTCGTCCCGTATTTGTTACTGTTGTATGTATTATGGCGGTTAAGCTGGCTTATCAAGCTTGGTTTTAACTAGCTCTTGGTTAGCTATAGCTTAGTTTTAAATTTGCACAGTTTTAATTTGAAAGGTTTTAGAGGTACTGATGGCTCAATTTAATGACATTGCTGAAAAACTTGAATCCTTAGCGAAACAAGCGGCAACACGAGATCGCTATAAAGGCGAACACCATCAGCCTCTATTTGATGATCACCTATTCAAATGTAAAGCCCGTTTATTAGTACCTTGTG
The DNA here is from genome assembly GCA_047975485.1 of Vibrio sp. Classification (GTDB taxonomy): domain Bacteria; phylum Pseudomonadota; class Gammaproteobacteria; order Enterobacterales; family Vibrionaceae; genus Vibrio. Next base: position 113,018 of record JBKEDP010000036.1, read on the forward strand.
TGCAAGAGACGCAAAATACTTTTCAGCAAATAATTCGTGAACAAGAAGCTCAACGATTAACACCAATGCGTGCGCAACATCTTTCACAACAATTGATTGCACAACTTGAAGCGATACAGCGTGAACTGGCAACTTCCTCAATTCGAAATAATGAAATCAAGCACAGTAGCCATTACCGCAAGGCTATTAGTGAGTTATATCAGGATTTATCACAGCACCAAGAATGGGAAATTCGCCTTAAAGATTTAGTTTTACAAAAACAACATACGCTCGATCATTGTTCTAGTTATCAACGCACCCAAGCGCAGCAAGATTTAATTGCGACAGAAAAACGCTTAGAACGTTGCCAAGAAGCAAAACTAAAAATCGAAAAGCAAATTACATTTAGAGAAAGGCATAATCCAAGCAATGACTACTAAAGAAATACCAACAGAACAAACAGAGCAATCCCCTTCTGGATTGGATTCCGCACCTGATGAAATCAAATTAGCAGTGGATCTTATTTATTTACTGGAAAGTAATGAAGTCGATCCTGAAACGGTTTTAAAAGCGCTTGAGATTGTCCGCTCGGATTTTGAGAACGCTCTGTTTTTAAAAAAAGAAACGCAAACCCGTTAAGATTTGCGTTTTAGAATTTAAACCAGTGAACTAGAAATTAGTGCAGTTTCAAGTTCGGACGTAGTACACGGTTGATACTGCCCACCAGCATCATCAAACCGGTTTTAAAGCAGCCGTGTAACGCAACCAAATGCATGCGGTACAGTGAAATGTACACAACACGAGCTAGTCGACCTTCAATCATCATTGAGCCTTTGGTTAAGTTCCCCATCAAGCTACCAACAGTTGAGAAACGGCTTAGTGACACAAGCGAACCGTGGTCTTTATAGACATATGGTTTGAGATCATGATTATTCATTTGTGCGACGATATTTTTATACGCTTGGCTTGCCATTTGGTGAGCCGCTTGCGCACGAGGTGGAACAAATTTACCGTCTTTTTGCGGACAAGAAGCTAAGTCACCAATCACATAAATATGATCATCTTGGGTAGTTTGTAGCGTTTCTTTTACCACCAACTGATTAATGCGGTTGGTTTCAAGACCGGCAATGCCTTTCATAAAATCAGGCGCTTTAATACCTGCAGCCCACACCATTAATTGAGCTGGAATTCGCTCACCTTCTTTGGTTAACAAACCTTCTGAATCAGCTTGTGTCACCATGGTTGAAGTACGAACATTTACACCAAGTTTCGTTAATTCGTTATGTGCTGATGATGAAATTCTTGGTGGTAGTGCAGGAAGAATTCGCTCACCGGCTTCTACAAGGTTGATGTTCAACTTGCTTGAATCCAGATCTTCAAACCCGTAAGTATGCAGCTCTTTAATTGCATTATGCAGTTCAGCAGAAAGCTCAACACCTGTCGCACCACCACCCACAATCGCAATATCCACAGAGCCTTCACCGTGTTTAGCGTGCAACTTTAAGAACAGTTTATTCATTTCGTTACGGAAACGGTGTGCTTGCTCTGGGCTATCGAGGAAAATGCAATTCTCTTTTACCCCAGGAGTATTGAAGTCGTTGGATTTAGAACCAATCGCTAACACTAAAAAGTCATATTCGATTTCACGACTAGGGATAAGCAACTCGCCATTTTCCTCATCACGAATTTCGCTTAATGAAATGACTTTACGCTCACGATCTAAGCCATCTAAGCTACCCATTTGGAAATCAAAATGATGGTGTTTTGCATGAGCGCGATAACTCAAGGCATCAACACCTTCATCTAAAGAACCGGTTGCAACTTCATGCAATAGTGGCTTCCATAAATGACTGTTATTGCGATCTACCAATGTAATCTGCGCACGCTTTTTACGGCCTAAGCTATTACCTAATTTTGTCGCAAGTTCTAAACCACCTGCACCGCCACCCACAACAACGATTCGCATCATCTGAGACACTCCCAATTAAAAATCAAATTATTTCCCCCTTCGTACTTGGGGTATGTTCAGCCTGTTTTTTTATACGAATGCTTTTTCATATAAACAAAAGTAAGGCTGAACCAATGAATTCTTTCTGCTTCTCTGCAATACAGAGATTTCTGCTGTTTCACACTTTCAAATACAAAACTTCAATACAAAATGAGCATCTTTGAGAGATGAAAAAAGGTAGTTTGTTTGATGTTGTTTTGTTATCAATGTGTATGCGCTTTTCTTCTTATTTGATTTAGATCACAAAATAATTTGATCTAGCTCATTATATCCCTACAAAGAATAGGATCAACAGAAAGAAACAATAAAAAATGATTAACATCATTGAGTGTTCATCGAATAGACAAATTCTGATGAATAGACAAACAAAAAGAGCCGTAAAGACTCTTAATGTGAATGAATAGATTTGATAAGACGGGGATATCAGGCTTGCTTGAACGCTTTAATTGCCTGTAGGTGTTGCGAGATTTTCTTAAACTTATGGGTTTCTTTTTCATCCCAAACCACTTTGTAGAATGGTGATAAAGTGTCATAAGCTTCTTGATTATCACGAATTTCATCATTGCGAGATAAGAAGACTATGCAATTGTCTTTGTTCTTTTCGCGGTATTCACTGACGCATTTCGTCGCAATATCTTTGTATTCTTCAGGGCGATCAATACGGCCTTGCATATTATCTTCTGGGTGCAAATTCGGATTAAAAATCGCTTGCTTGATACCACATAAGAAACCAATACGTTCAGACCAGTAACCGCCTAAACCAACGCCACAAATAAGCGGTGAAGGATCCTTGCTTTGGTCCACCACTTTTGACACTTCCTTTATCAGATGCTGCATATCATGTTTGGGATGCAAAGTACTGTAGTTTATAAAACGTACATCTTCGTCTATAAATTGCAGTTGTAGCACTTTTTCGTGATTGCCCGGGCTTGTGCTATCAAAGCCATGTAGATAAATGATCATTGAACCATCCTCAGTTCTTGATTGAGATTTTAATCTAACATGATTGCTGTGGTTTTAAACCTTTGTTTTACAAAAAATAGACGAAAAAATTAGGAAAAGTGATCTGCATATGTGCTTGATTGTTTATTGAGCAACTCGATGGCAGCTTGATCACTAGCTCGTCCATACTCAGCAAAACTTAACTGATACCAAAGCAACATCATGTAATGTAAATATGGAATCCATTGTAGTGCAATTGTCTGCCAAACCTGAATATCTATATTTTCAGCTGTAAAGTGACTTGCATAAGTTTGAATGCAGGTATCCAAATCAAACTCCCCTGCTAATGCACTTATTGCGACATCAAGAATAGGATTAGCTATTGCTGCGTATTCCCAATCGATTACCTTCAAATTTTTTTCTTTGGTTTGAATAATATTATAGTCGCCCAAATCAAAGTGGCATAAACATGGAGCGGCAATTTGGCTTGTAACTAAATCGAGTTGTTGGCTAGAAGAAGCAAACCATTCAAAGCGTTTCGCTGCATCTGCGGTGTGTAATTCTGCGGGCAACGCTTGCCAATAATGTTCAATCAGCTTGGCATATTCAAAAGTGCGAATTGGGTTTTCTTGTTTAATTTGAATTTGATGTAACTGCGCAAGACAAGCTATGACATTGTCTTGTATCTGAGTTTGCGAACTGTCCGTTTCCGATAAAACGCAACCACTAAGCCATTCCACCAGCAAGCCTATTTCTTGTCCGTTCTCGACAATTAAGGTTTCTGGATCAGGCGCAATTTCATACGGCTGAAGTGCTTTTAGAACACAAAATTCATTGGAGCGGGATACCGACAAAGCGGTAATAAAGGGAGAATGTGGCCGCCAAATATATTGGCGACCACACTGAGCTGAGACTTGCCAGCACCGATTGGTTAACCCACCGTTTATTGGCTTAGCATAAATGATTGGATCATCTGCTTGGTGCTGCAATGACCACTGATGTAATGCCTTTAGCGTAGGTTCTTGCTCAAAGGCATTTTGGATAAAAGTGGTCATTACAAACGTTTAGCAGTTCGTTGTTATAGACCAAAGAAACGTTTTGATTCTTGCTTACGGATTTCGCTTTCATCAGCCCATTCGATTAGGCCAGTTTTCAGATCCATCAAACGCATAGTCATTTTGTAGTACACGTCTTTGTCGCTGCCAGTATCTTTGTAGATGCTAGATAAGTTGCCGTAAAGCATGTATTGCGCACCCATCATTTGACCAAATTTGATCGCACTGCTTTGATCAACTAGCTCATCGTTGTTTTGGAAGTTAAGTTGATCACGAACTTGATCTACTTTAGTCATATCAACAAAACGGAATTTGCCTGAGTTCAATAGCTTAGTGCTGATGGTATCTGTGATGGATTCAGTATCAATATGCTCGCTCGTTTTATTACGAACAGTATCCACGTAAGCAATTGGACGACCTTCAATCGCAGCAACGGAACCAGAAGCTAACATGCTATCGACCATTTCACCGGCAATTTTTTGTAGATCCGTTGAACCGAAATCGACAGTTGTCGTTTCAACCGCATTGGCATCACCGTATTCAACTCGGTTTGAACAACCACCTAAAATTACCGCTAAACCAACTAGCGCAATAAGACTTTTCTTCATCAGTTACTTCCTTTGTTTAATTATCTAGTGCGCGAATTTGAATGCGGAAATCGGTCGCATTCGGATTCACCGAAACTTCATTTAATGTGATGGATTCTCGGCCACGCAAAATAAATTGACGCCAGTTACCTTGTTTTGCATTCACTTCAAGGCCTTCAGCATCGTACCAATAAAAACGGTATTGTAAGTTCAGCGTACCATCTTCTTGGTTGGTAATTTTTACAACACCACGGGTATTACCGTTATTTTCAAGAGCATCAATTCGGTCAATACTCAATTGATCATCTAATTTAGTGTCACTATAAAGCACTTGTTGGCTCGCACTATCAATTCTTAGCCCTGTGCTGTTATCGGCGCAGCCTGCAAGTGCCGTCACACCTAAAATGGCAATGAGACTGGTTTTAAGTAAACCACTTTTTAAACGAATATTTTTCATTGCTCTACTCCTAATTCTCTTTCCTAGTTCTTTTCCAAATAGGTTTGTACTAAACACTTTGTAGTAATAGATTCGAACTGTTACTTATTTCACAGACTACCTAATTGCTTCGACCATATTGTGACAGAGTCACCTTGGCGAGATAACCAAACAAAGGTGCGTTTATTCGCTTGTACTTTTACTGGGAACGCTTGTCCACCGACTTGAATTGTATGATCACCAGCCGATAAATTCACACTGCTACTATACACTCTAGCTGGTAAGGTTTGCCAACTGCGAGTATCTGGTTGCTCAGTTGTAATATTCCAAATATTCACCACTAAGTTTGCAATTCCTGTATCGTCATTGCGTACGGCTTGGTGACGAATGACATCTTTAACATATAAACGCAAACCTTGTCTTAACACCATTGAAGGAATTCGCTCTTTAAGATCCCGTTGCGCCATCAAGTTTGTATCAGCTAATAGGCTTGATTTCAGTGATTGTTGATCGATTTGTAGTGGTGAGAAATTTTGCACTCGTACATTTTGATAAACCGGCAGCGCCACATTATATAACTTGATATAGCCAGAACTGTTTACAATAGGCAAAGATAAACGCCAGCTACCACGTTGAGCAACAACCCCCTGTTCATCAACAATAACCACTTGACCTTTTCCACTCGGTACCTGAGTTGGATTGCCATATTGTCTGGTTAATGCACGTAAATCCTGCCCCATACCTAAACGCTTGGCTAAACGAAGTGTAGCATCAATGATTTGTTGGTTTTTAGGATTAATTGCCAGTGCGCGCTTGTAATCAATATAGGCATCGTTTAACTGCTTATCAGCTTCAAACAAGGTGCCTGATAAGAAATACAAGTAACCGTTTTGTACCGCTTGCAACGTTTTACCTGCATCGGGATATTGAGAAAGAACACTACCTAAATTTGGTTTAATCCCATTTTTGCTCATTTCTTGCTGTGCACTTAGTAGGTCAGCTTGGCGACGTTTTTGTGCTTTTTCTTGGACTTGGTTAGCGCGGCGCATTTCCACCAGCGCCCCTTCTAAATCATTCTTTTGTAGATAGTTCAAACCAAGATACAAATGCAAATAACCTAGCTCGTAATCTGCTGGCTCATAAGTGATCAGATTATCATTGGTGGCTAAAGATCCGGTTTTGTCCGCTTCAGCAGAAAGGGAGATTGTTGCTCTATCTGCAAGTTCAGCATACGCCTCGTCACTTAACTGGAAAGATTCAAAACTGGTGGGATAATTTTTCGCTAAGAAAGAAACACGGCCTTTTTCCATATTACTTAGAACTGGACCACCATATTCGGTATCTTCTAACTCTGATTCGGCACTGGAATAATCACCAGCTGTCACATCACTGTGAGCATCACTAACTTGGGAAGAATACGTACTGAACAGATTACCGGCTGATAAGTTAGAACAAGCACTTAACAAACTTGCAGCCAACATCGCAAGCAATAGCGTTGAACTGCTCGCCTTTAGGTTTTGCAAAGAAAGGTTTTGCAAAGATAGGTTCCGCCAAGATGTTGAAATTTTATTGATTCGCATTGTTCTTATTTTTTATAAAGCAAAATGTTTAAATAAAGCAAAAGTTGCAGCATTCACTAAAAATAAGTCCAGCTACAACTTAAAGATAAAGAATTCCGCCAACCAGCAGATTAACTCACGATCATTGGACCTAGAGGCTCACCACCCAATAAATGCATGTGAATGTGATAAACTTCTTGTCCACCATGCGCATTACAGTTCATGATCAAACGGTAACCTTTTTCATCAATGCCTTCTTGTTTAGCCAGTTTCTTAGCAACTGTAAATAAACGTCCCATAACCAATTCATCATCTTCTTCCACATCGTTCACTGTTGGGATCAATTTATTCGGAATAATAAGAATATGAACAGGTGCTCTTGGGCTGATGTCACGAAAGGCAGTCACTAATTCATCTTGATATACCATATCTGATGGAATTTCTTTACGAATGATTTTACTAAAGATGGTTTCCTCTGCCATAACAGCTCCCTAAAGGTGGTCGATTGAAGTGGTAACAAGTATGCGCTATGCCTTGCGATATAACAACGGTTTCTGTTTGTCGATTTAAATTCAATAAGATGAAATTTTGTGGAACTTGTCACACTTTTTAGTGTCTAGCATTTTAATGAGAAAATATGAAGATAACGAATAAAATCAGACCGATGTCTCATTTACGCTTGTTATTTAATTACTCCATCCTCATATCTAAGAAAGAAAACAAAACCTTAGAAAAAACATTAGCTAAATTTTTATTCATTACCGCTATTGCTAGCAAAGGAATCAACATGGCGATTCATATAGGAATCATAGATCAAGACCCGATTCGATTGGTCACGCCGCTTTTAGATAAACGTTCACAATGTTCTCACATGGCATTTATTGGTATCGATCTTCAAGAAGAAATGTACCAGAGACTAAAAACGGTTCTTGATTTACGAGGTATCACTTCTGAGTTTTTCGAAATTCCAAATTCGGTTAAACCGTCTGTCATTAAACAACACGTTAAGCAACTTGCTGAACAACTAAAATCTCATAATAAAGATATCTACTTAAACGCAAGTTGTGGTTTAAGACACCGTTTATTGTCTGTTTATGAAATCATCCGTAGTTATAACTGGCCCATTTTTGTCGTCGAACCTTTCAGTGATAACTTGTGTTGGCTTTACCCTGAAGACAAACCAGAGCAACAAGTTCAAGACCATATTCGCATCAGTGATTACTTAACGATTTTTGGCGCTCGTAGTGAATTTCCAACATTTGAAATCCCACCGCAATTAGATGCAAAACTGCACGAACTTGGCAAGCGTTGGGCAAGTAATGCGTTGGAATTAGGTCCTGGCTTAGCGACGTTAAACTACTTAGCGACCACTTGTCGTAAAGAGCAAAAACTTGATGTCGAACTGACTGAAAAGCAACAAGGCTATAAAGAGTTGGATATGTTGATTTCAGACTTGGTCGACATCAAATTGGCAACTTATGAAAATGGCGTGCTGACTTTCTTCAATGAAGATGCGAGACGTTTCTCCAATGGTGAATGGCTTGAAAACCTTGTTCACAGCACGGTTCGTCAAATCCAAGACGAATTACCTACTATTCAAGATCACTCATTAAATGTTCAGGTTTATCGTGAAAGCGGTGGCCGTGAAGTGCGTAATGAATTGGATGTTGCAACTGTGGTGAACAACAAGCTGCATATTATTGAGTGTAAAACCAAAGGTATGCGTGACGACGGTGATGATACGCTGTACAAGCTGGAATCATTACGTGATTTACTTGGTGGCCTGCAAGCGCGTGCCATGCTCGTGAGTTTCCGCCCTTTGCGTCACAATGATATTTCTCGTGCGCAAGATCTTGGTTTGGCATTGATTGGCCCAGATGAGCTAAAAGATCTGAAAACCTATTTAACCACTTGGTTTAATGAAGCTGGTGGTCACGATCAAGAACTGTAATGAGTGATTTAGAAAAACGGATCAATTAAATCTCAGTTCAATAAAAAAGGCTTGGAATCTTATATAAGACCAAGCCTTTCGTTTATCTGTATTTTGTTATTGCAGCACTATAGATTACGTAATGCTTCAATACGTTTATCTAGCGGTGGGTGGCTCATCAGTAATTGCGTTAATGTTTTTTTACCATTGATGCCAAACGCCATCATTGAACCTTCTAACTGCGGTTCATGGCTGACTTTCAAACGCTCCAGCGCAGCAATCATCTTTTCCTTACCAACCAAGCTTGCCGAGCCAGCATCTGCATAGAATTCGCGACGACGGCTGTACCACATGGTAATAAAGCTCGCTAGGAATCCAAACACCACTTCCAATACGGTTGAGATCAGGAAGTACATCATCATGTTTGTACCACCACCTTCATCGCTATTGCGAGAACTCATTACGTTAGCAATGGTACGCGATAGGAAGATCACGAAGGTATTCACTACACCTTGCATCAATGTCATGGTGACCATATCGCCATTTGAAATGTGGCTAACTTCGTGTGCAAGTACCGCTTCTGCTTCATCACGAGTCATGTTATGCAGCAAGCCTGTAGAAACCGCAACTAATGAATCATCACGTTTAGCACCGGTCGCAAATGCGTTGATGTCAGGCGAATCATAAATCGCAACAGTTGGCATACCAATGCCCGCTTGCTCTGCTTGACGGCTTACCGTTTGCATCAGCCAATGTTCGATTTCATTGCGTGGTGATTCGATCACTTGCCCACCAACTGAACGCAATGCCATTTTTTTCGACATTAGCAATGAGATAAATGAACCACCGAAACCAAATAGTGCCGCCATGACTAATAAGCCCGACAAACTACCCGGTTGCATCCCTGTTACAGCATAAACAATATTTAAAACAACGCTGAGTACTAGCACTACAGCTAGGTTGGTTGCTAAAAATAACATGACTCGCTTCATTATCATTTCTCCAATTAAGAAGCTATTTCACCTTCTGTAAACCTTCAGATCCTGTACTACAACTTTACTGAAATTGTAAACAATGACGAAAGATCAACAGACTAGGTTTATTTATTATGGGTTTACTTGTTAGATATAGTTATTCATTTTAGTTTCAAGGTTAAGCGATAAATTGAAACATTTAATGTCTAAATTATCGTTCAAGATGTATCGGCTTAGTTGATATCAATCGCACAAAATTCAACAAATCCGACTTTAGTCTTATTGTGTAACTTACGATATGTAACTATAAGTTATTCATGCTCTTACCCAAAGCCTTTAAGCAAGAATTTTTGCTCTAGGGTTTAAATTAACGTTAAAAGGAATTCAATATGGCTGATAAAGAAAACTACCAAATGGCAATTGATTTACTCTCTTATCATCTAGGCTTATCCAAAGAAGAAGCGGAACAACATTTGGGGTTAATAGATAAGCATAATAACGAAGATACAACTTATCCGGAAACATCTGCGCCTCAGGCACACTAAACTTATTACCAGAAATCTAATATCAATAATACCAATCACACTAATTAGATGGTCAGAAATTGCGTAGGAAAAAGACTTGAGAACAAGGCAAAAAATTTCGATAAGTAGTTATTCTACAATTAAATTTTTTAACGCAGTTATCGAGGATTTTAGCAAGCAAGGATGAGCAGATAATTAGTACGATTGGTATAAGTACGCATAAACAATTCACTAAAAACGAGAAAGCCCAAAGAATCATCAATGGGCTTTCGTTCATTTTGTGGCTTGTAATAACTTGGTCACTATAACTTCATGGCAATTTGTTGAGCAAGTTGGCTCATTGCTTGAGAAAGTGCTTCCACCTGAGCTTGATAACCACCATCTTCATGCAAAGGAACGGAAATACTGAATGGATAATCTCGTGCCGGTTTTCCTTCTTGTATCAAGGTCCACTGCCCTGAAATGACCGCATTCCCTGTATAAACACCTTGGAATTTATCAAAGCTTACTTTCAACTGGTTTTCAGCAATTTCGCGCTGCTGAGTCCAATACTCACCCTGCAAACCACGTAAATCAAAAGTTAAACGGCGGCGAACTTGCTGAGTGATGCTTTCCGCCCAAACATTATTATTCGCTTGCACTAATTCCGTATCCGAAACTTGATAAACTAAGCCTAAGCCAGACACTGCTTGTGACATCTGAACAGGAGCCACATACAAAGATGTTTGACTCGGTTTAGAAGCAACTTGAGAACTCACTGAATCCATCAATTGGTAAGAGCGTAAGCCTTGAGAACTACAAGCACTGAGTAGCCCCAAAGCGATAATAGCAAGATAACGACGCATTATTGTTTTCCTCCAACAGGGATTGGATCCGATAGGCTATCTTTACCAAAGACAACAGAATTCGGCTTCTGATTTAATTGTTTGATTAACGGGTTCAATTGTTCAATCGTTTGGTTCAAGTTACCCACCGCTGATTGAAGATCTTGATATGCCTGACTATTCGGGCCATAACCACTAATGGTTTGTTGTAATTCTTGCAGAGATTTCTTCAATTCGTCTGGCAATTGATGCGTTGAAGATTGCGCCAAAATACTCGACAATTCCTCGTTAGTTTTATTAAACGCAGTCATTGCTTGATTAGAAGATTCCATGGTTTTAGTGATCGAATTCAATGTATCTTCCATCGGTAAAGCATTGATCTTCTCTACAAATTGACCCATTTTCTTCTGTAGTTCAGCAACACCGGCAATGCGAGTTGGGAACACAGGGTAGCCGAGGAACGCATCATCCTGGTATTTTGATTCATCTGGGAAACGCTCTAAATCAATAAACAATGCACCGGTTAACAAACTACCTGTTTTGAGAGTGCCACGTAAACCGGCTGCAAATTGCTGTTTAAATTGCTCAATAAATTCCGAGTTTGGAATATTCTTCTCGCCTTCGAAAATACGAGCAGGAACAATACGAATTAACACTGGAATTTTACGTTGTGAAAGCTGATCCGACATTGAGCCTAAACGCAATGGTACTTTTGCTACATAACCAATTGGGATACCACGGTATTCTACTGGTGCACCAACATCTAAGCCACGAACCGATTCATCAAACAGCATCACAAATTCAGAGTAATGACTGAAAACACTTTGATCTGCCAACTCTTCTGAATCAAACAACTCAAACTTGGCTAACTCTTGGGTAACTGGAGCGCCTTCATCCTGATCTTTAGGAATATGAAAACTGATACCGCCACTTAATAGGGATTCAACCGAACCGATTTCCAAATTAAAGCCTTTGGTATTAAGTTGCATTTTCATACCAGAATTAATCCAAAATTTCGATTCCGTACGAACTAATTTATCAAACGGTTCCATGATAAACAGTTGGTAATGCGCCATTTTATCTTCAGGTTCAAACGAAACTTTCTCAATTCGGCCTACTGTGAAACCTTCATAAAGAACCGGATCACCAACTTCTAAATTCCCTGAACTTTTACGCGTTAGCACTAAACGTAAACCTTTCGCGGATTGAGGTGCGACCGGTGGCGTATCCAAAATATCAAAGGTATAAGCCGGTTCTTCTTCAGTACCTGGTTCCAAAGAAATGTATGCGCCTGAAAGCAAGGTTTCTAAACCTGAAACGCCACCACGACCAATACGCGGTTTCACCATCCAAAAGCGTGTATCGGTTTTCAACATATCATCCGCTTCTGGCGTCATCTGCGCTTTAGCAATGATCGACTGAAAATCATCGCTCAAGGTGATATGAGTAATCGTACCCAATTTCACGTTACGAGATTTAATCTGAGTTTTACCCGCTTCAATGCCATCGGCACTTTTTAGATGCAAGGTGATTTCAGGCCCTTGATGGCTGACGTAATCGTAAATCATCCATGCACCAATCAAGACAGTAATTATTGGAATCAACCAAATAATGGATAACTGTTTAATCGGGCTCACTTTCGCCTGTTTTGGTTCAGGAGTCATACTGATTTCTCACTTTTTCTAAAGTTGAATTCGGATCGATAATTGAATTTTGTTTATTCGTTGAATTTGTATCGGTAAATGGGCGTTGCCATAAGCTTCGAGAATCAAAAGTTAATGCGGATAACATGGTCAAAACCACCACAGCAGCAAATGATAGTGCGGCCTGACCCGGTTCGATTGTCATCAGTTTATTGAGTTGTACTAATGCAGTCAGTAAAGCCACCACAAAAATATCAATCATCGACCAACGGCCTATAAATTCGGTTATACGGTATATGGTAATGTTTTTACGCGCTCTTTCCGGCTCAGTCGTATCGGCATGTTCTGTATTACGATATAAATACATCAACATAAAAATTTTGGTAATTGGGATCATTATACTGGCAAAGAAAATCACCATAGCCACAGGGTATGATTTCAAATGCCACAATAAGATAACCCCTCCCATCACGGTGGAAACTTCTGTCTGCCCGACACTGGTTGTCAGCATCATTGGGTATAAATTGGCAGGAATGTATAAAATTGCTGCGGCGATTAATAATGCCCATGCTTTTTGAACATTCGATTTATGATCAAACTTATGTAATTTTGAATGACAACGTACACAGTGTTGACCATGTTGCTCATAAGGATTGAGGTGGTGGCAATGATGGCAAGCTATATGGTTTTTGTCTAAATGAGAATCCCCCGCCTTCACACCCGCAACCGGCTTGGTCTCAACTAATTGTTCCCATATCCACGGCGCATTTACCAAGGAAGTGACTTTGACCACCAGCATAGAGTAACCACAAAATGCCCAAAACGATGGCCCTAACCACACATCGGCAAGTGACACAATTTTCACCATTGCCACTAAAATACCGACAAGAAAAACATCCGCCATCATCCAAGGTTTAAAGCGAAAAACCCAACGAGATAATGTAATTAAATGGGATTTACTAACTGAGTGACCTTTTTTTAATCGAGCAAGCTGGGCGTGAATATACATCTGCGCAATGGTGTATAGCATTGGCAAAATTAATACACAAAGGATCAGAATAAGCGTCAGTAAAGTATTTTTATAATGATGCATACTAATAGCGGCATCGAGTAAGGTGACTTGTTGTGATAAACCTTTTACGCTAAATGACATAAATGGAAAGCTGCAACTTAATGCCAGCATGATTAATAAACTGATGCCATAAGCCTGCACTGTGTGATAAATCATTTTAGGTTGCGAAATTAAAGTGTGATCACAACGAGGACATTGAACTTTAAAACCATCCTTAAAACCATCCTTTAGCTGTGGTAGCTCTACGACCAAGCCGCACTCTTCACATGCATGTAAATGGGGTTGGTGGTGATGCTCACATTCCAACTTATTTTCATCGACGGTTTTATTCATGCTCTTCCATTAAGTTGTCAACCGAACCATTAATTTATCATCAAAATAACATGGATTACGGATTTATAACCAACACAACACATTGTGACTAGTTCGACGGTCGCTATTTATCCCACTAATTTTAATTCAAGATAATATCAATAAAAACCTTAATATCTATTTAGTTGTTATTTTTTTGATAACTTTGTCATCACTTAAAAAACTGCCAAGCTTGAATAAGTTTATGCTAAGATTGGCTAAATTTTTTAATCCAATGATCTCTCAAGATTGAAACCCCGGTTACGTTATTGCTTGTGGATGGCATAGCACATTTAAAATGGCAGATACAAGACAGCCGGCTACTTACGTTTAAGGTTTTACGAATATGTTCAAATGGCTACTTATCGCTTTATTTTCTTATTCTTGTTCTGCAATTGCTGCAGAATCAGCTCAAGTAACTCAACCTGACGATCAGGTCACACCGCAAGAAATTAGTGTCGATACACATACTAAAACAGGCAGCCTAATTTTAGGTGAAGAAGAATGGATTTATGTGAAAGAAGCGAACCGTAATGTACGCTCTCGTGTTGATACTGGTGCAACGACTTCTTCAATCAGTGCCACCGACATCAAACTATATAAGAAAGATGGCAAAGATTTTGTTGATTTCAAACTAGGTCATAAAAAGTGGCACACAGATGTATTGACCTACCCTGTTACTCGTTGGGTAGAAGTAGTTCAGTCATCAACTGATTCACCTTCTGAGTCTCGTCCTGTTGTTCAATTAGAAGTGCAACTTGGTGACTTAAAAACCACAACTGATTTTACCCTAACAGATCGTAACCACTTAGAGTTCCCAGTTCTTCTAGGTCGTACTTTTATTGATAAAGTTGCTGTAGTTGATGTATCACACAAATACGTTCAACCACGCTTTGATATTCCAAAGCCTGAAGTAAAAGAAGATGATGCTAAAGCTACTGATGCTGATAAAGCAAAAGATACAGCAAAAGCTGACGCTAATAAAACAGACGACGCAAAATCTGATAAATAATAGCGGACAAGAAATTTTGATTTAATTTCTCTAATCAGAAAAATCAAAAATTGAAAGTATAAAAAAACCGAAGCTCATCACTTCGGTTTTTTGTTATCTAAAATTCACTCGGTTATAGCCAAAGTAGCTAAAGTTGCAGTCAACAAAGCTGCAACTTTAAGTACGAAGGGTATAATTAGCCACCGATGTGAGTCAGACCATTCATGTATGGTTGAAGCACTGTTGGGATAGCGATGCGGCCATCCGCTTCTTGATTGTTTTCAAGAATCGCAACCATTGTACGACCAACTGCCAAACCAGAACCGTTTAGTGTATGAACAAGCTCAGGTTTTTTCTCGCCTTTACGACGGAAACGCGCTTGCATACGACGAGCTTGGAAGTCACCACAGTTAGAACAAGAAGAAATCTCACGGTAAGTGTTTTGAGCTGGAACCCAAACTTCTAAGTCGTAAGTTTTCACTGCGCCGAAGCCCATGTCACCAGTACATAGAACCACCTTACGGTAAGGCAATTCTAATAGTTGTAGAACTTTCTCTGCGTGACCAGTTAGTTCTTCAAGTGCTGCCATTGAATCTTCTGGCTTAACGATTTGAACTAATTCAACTTTGTCGAACTGGTGCATACGGATCAAACCACGAGTATCACGACCGTAAGAACCTGCTTCAGAACGGAAACATGGTGTATGTGCCGTCATCTTAATTGGTAGATCAGCTTCATCCGTAATGGTGTCACGAACAAGGTTAGTCACTGGAACTTCTGCCGTTGGGATCAAAGACAAAGTTTTTAGTGGCTCATCACTTACTTGCTCTGTTAACGGACGAGTGTGAAATAGATCTTCGGCAAACTTAGGAAGCTGACCTGTACCGAATAGACTGTCAGAGTTCACCAAGTAAGGCACATACATTTCTGTATAACCGTGCTTGTCAGTGTGAAGATCTAGCATGAATTGAGCAATCGCACGGTGTAGACGCGCAAATTGACCTTTCATTACGATGAAACGAGAACCAGTGATTTTTACTGCGCTAGCGAAGTCTAAACCGTCGCCCATTTCGCCAAGATCAACGTGATCTTTTAATTCAAAATCGTAAGTTTTTGGCTCGCCCCAACGAGAAATTTCTACGTTGTCTTCTTCATCTTTACCATTTGGCACTGATGCGCCTGGCATGTTTGGAACAGAGTGAGTGATCACATCTAGCTTAGCTTGAAGGTCATTCAATGCTGCTTTAGCTTCATCTAATTCTGCGCCAAGAGAACCCACTTCCGCCATAATGCGTTCAGCTTCTTCGTGATCGCCTTTTGCTTTCGCTTGACCGATGGATTTCGAACGGGAGTTACGCAGTGCCTGTAAGTCTTCTGTTTTTACTTGTAACGACTTACGTTGTTCTTCAAGGCTACGAATGGTTTCCACATCTAGCTTAAAGCCACGACGGGCGAGATTTTCAGCTGTTTCATCCAGCTCTGTTCGAAATAATTTAGAATCAAGCATTGCTAATCCTGTTGGTCTAAAAGTGATGGAGCACAGATTATGCTCTCTAAGAAATTGGTTTATTCATGCTGATGTACATAGCTAATTTTGCAATTACGAGATCAGTAAAACATCAACAAAATGAATGTCTAAAAAGATACCCAAAAAGCACTACTTTTGATAGCGCTTTTGTGGGCTTTTTTCATCTAATTCGGCTAAATAATTCAGCTTGTCATTAATTTTGGTTTCTAAGCCGCGATTTGTTGGAAAATAGTAACGAGTATCTTGCATTTCTGGTGGGAAATAGTTCTCGCCTGCGGCATACGCACCCGGCTCATCATGGGCGTAGCGATACTCTTGACCATAGCCCATATCTTTCATCAAACTGGTTGGTGCGTTTCTTAAATGCAGAGGCACTTCATATTCTGGCTGATTATGCGCATCCGTTAAGGCTTGTTTCCACGCAGTATAAACCGCATTACTTTTTGGCGCACAAGCTAGATAAACAACTGCTTGTGCAATTGCTCTTTCACCTTCAGCAGGGCCGATACGAGTAAAACAATCCCAAGCTGAAATCGCCACTTGCATTGCTCTTGGATCAGCATTGCCAATGTCTTCTGATGCAATCGCTAATAAACGGCGCACGATATATAAAGGATCGCAACCTGCCGCCATCATTCTTGCCGACCAATACAAAGCCGCATCTGGATTTGAACCACGGATTGACTTATGCACCGCAGAAATTAAGTCGTACCACATGTCGCCTTTGTTATCGAAACGTGCAACTTTTTCACCTGCCACTTCTGCCAGCAATTCAAGGGTAATGACTTTATCACCTTGCTCATTTTCGTCCGCCATGTCGTACAAGAGTTCAAGGTAATTCAGTGACATGCGAGCATCACCGTTAACCAAGTCAACTAAACGGTCGAGAACTTCTGGCTCAAAACTGGCTTTGATTTTGCCTAGACCACGTTCAGGATCTTGAATGGCTTGTTGCAGCACATCCATAATATCAGCGTGATTTAATGACGTGAGTTTGTAGACACGAGCACGTGATAACAATGCGTTATTTAGCTCAAAAGATGGGTTTTCGGTCGTTGCGCCAATGAAAGTTACCGTGCCATCTTCAATATGAGGAAGAAATGCATCCTGCTGACTTTTGTTAAAGCGATGCACCTCATCCACAAACAAAATGGTTTTACGGCCAGATAGTTTGTGTTCTTTAGCTTTTTCAATTGCTAAACGAATATCTTTAACGCCCGAAGTCACCGCTGAAATGCGTTCGACTTCGGCATTGGCATAATTGGCAGCCACTTCGGCTAAGGTAGTTTTACCTGTTCCTGGAGGCCCCCACAAAATCATAGAGTGTAAATGCCCTGCCTCTAAAGCTCGACGCAGAGGTTTGTTTTCGCCAAGAATATGTTTCTGACCACAATAGTGCTCAATTGAAACTGGCCGCATACGAGCGGCCAGTGGGCGAAAATCTTCATCAGATGAAAAATCTAAAGTGAAGTTAGTCATAATTCTCTAAATTTTTCCCCAAAGAAATGTATGAATAGGATTAGCGTTGGTCATCCACTTCTACGCCTTTAGGTACACTGAAGTTAAACAATGAGTTCATTGGCTTAGCAGTTTTAAAACTTGAGAAATTGAACTGACTGCGTTGGCCATCTTGTTCAATCACGTTAAACGCTTGCACCACACCTGCAGCACTGATCTTAATTTGGAACGTACCAACATTTGCATCTGCTGCGGTTGGTTTCAATGTGAAAGTATCTAAAGATTGCGTCACATTGTAGTTTGCCCAATCGCTTGCACGGTTACGAGTCAACAACACGAATGGTGTTTGAGCCGTTGCATCCGCTTGATTCATAATGGTCACTTGCTCCACGAATGGGCTGTAATACCATACTGTTTTACCGTCTGAAACCAATAACGTTTCATCAGGCTCTGTGGTTTCCCAACGGAAAAGGCTTGGACGAGAAATATCCGCCTTGCCTTTACCATCTAACAATACTTCGCCATCAGGGCTTGTCACTTTTTGAGTGAAGTCAGCACTAAAGCCTTCATTTTTACTTAAACGTGCGTTCAGTTCTTCTTTCGGACCAGCAAATACACTAGCACTTGCAAACAACAAAACTAGAAGCCACTTTTTCATACTCATCCTCGATGTAAAAACACTCATGACCACAGCAAATCAAACATTAATCAAACTGTTTAATTGGCGGTGGGGCAATCACTTCACGGTTGCCATTGTGACCCGGCGCACTTACCACACCTTGAGCTTCTAATTGCTCAACAATGCGAGCGGCACGGTTGTAACCAATTTTGAAACGACGTTGAACACCAGAAACCGATCCTCGGCGTGATTCTGTTACGAATTCAACCACTTGATCATAAAGCGGATCGACGTCTTCGTCACTTTCTAATTGCTCACCCGGTAATAAATTATCGGCAGTTTGTTCGCCACTGATAATTTCACCAATGTAATTTGGCTTGCCACGTGCTTTCCAATCGTTAACCACAGCATGCACATCATCATCCGATGCAAATGCACCGTGAACACGAGTGGTATGGCTTGAACCCGGTGGAAGATAAAGCATGTCACCCATACCCAATAGCGACTCTGCGCCACCTTGGTCAAGAATGGTCCGTGAATCCGTCTTAGTTGAAACGGTAAACGCCACACGAGTTGGAATGTTCGCTTTAATCAAACCAGTGATCACATCCACAGACGGACGTTGGGTTGCCAATACTAAGTGGATACCAGCTGCACGAGCTTTTTGCGCCAAACGAGCAATCAGTTCTTCAACTTTCTTACCCACAACCATAATAAGGTCAGCAAATTCATCCACAATAACAACAATGTAAGGCAATTTTTCAAGCATTGGTGGGAATTCGTCCATGCTGTCGCCCGGTTGCCATAATGGATCGTGAATTGGATGCCCAGCTTCGGCTGCCATTTTGAGTTTTTCGTTATAGCCTTTAAGGTTACGCACGCCTACCGCAGACATTAAGCGGTAACGACGTTCCATTTCACCCACACACCAACGCAATGCGTTTGATGCGTCTTTCATGTCTGTAACGACTTCAGATAATAGGTGCGGAATACCTTCGTAAATCGACAATTCCAACATTTTCGGGTCGATCATGATGAAGCGTACATCTTCAGGCTTAGCCTTATACAAAATACTTAGGATCATCACGTTCACGCCAACCGATTTACCTGAACCAGTTGTACCAGCCACAAGCACGTGTGGCATTTTAGCTAAATCCGCAACAACCGCTTCACCTGAAATATCTTGACCAAGTACTACTGAAGTTGGCGATTTCGCATTTTGGAATTCTTCGCTAGTGATCACATCCGATAGATAAACCGTTTCACGCACTGGGTTTGGCAGTTCCAGACCAACGTATGGTTTACCCGGAATCACTTCAACCACACGTACAGCCATTGCAGACAGTGAACGAGCTAAATCCGTTGCTAGACCAGAGATACGGCTTACTTTCACACCTGGAGCAAGATCCAATTCATAACGAGTGATCACTGGACCAGGGTAAATGCCGACTACTTTGGCTTCGATTTTGTAATCCGCCAGAATAGCTTCAACCATGCGAGCTGTTTCTTCTAGCGTTTCTTGATCTACCTGATTTTGACGTTTTTCAGGATGGAACAATAAATCTTCCGTTGGCATCGGCGTTGTTGGCACTGGCAAGTTATGATCATTTTGGATCAAGAACGGGTTTTGTGATGCCAATTTATTTGCCTGTGCAGCCGCCACCATTTTTTGGAACGCTTCAGAATCTTGATCTTGTGGCGTTATAGCTTGTGACGTCATAGTTTGTGAAGCTTCTACTGGAGCAAAAGCAGAAGTCGGTTGCTGAGCAGTTTGATTCACGCTCGGCTGTTGAACTTGTGGTGCAGAGTTGACAGGAGCTTGCACTGCTTGACTTTGCGTTGCTTGCACAGACGGTTGCATTGCTTGAGATTGCGATGCTTGCGGTGGCGTTTCACCTAGCAGCGCATAAATATCATCGTCATTATCTGATAAATCATCAAATGAGGAAGTTGGCGCAGGCTGTGGAGCAGCAAATGATTGAGGTTGCTGTTCTTGTTGAGTTACAGGCTGCTGAACTTCAGGTTGTTGCGGCTCAACTTTTTGTACTTCTGCCTGAGCTTGTTGAACTGGCTCAGCTTGTACAACTGTTTGTGGTGCCATCTCTGTTTCTGTTGGATGTACCGCTTGACTCACTGCTTGTGCAACACTTGCTACAGGCGTTGTAGGCTCTGAACCTTGATGTGCAGCTTGTTGAGAAACAGATGGCTGAGAAACAGGTTCTTGTGAAACCGACGGCTGCTGAACTTGTGGGTTCGCAGTTGCTTGCGGCTGAATAAACGCACTTTCCGCTTGTTCATTTGCTACAAAATCGTTTTCAGAAACCGCGTGTTGATCGAGCTCAGCAATGGTTGCATTCGGATTTTGGTAACGATCTTGGGTCGCTAAAAATTCTGATGTTGTTTGTGCTGTTTGTTCTTGCGGCTGCACTGGTTGTTGCTGTGCAGGTTGCGCTTGTTCTGGTTGTGCAAGATCCGACTGTGCAGGTGTTTGCTCAACAGGAATTTGCTGTGCGGCAACGGAGTGCTGTTGCTGTGCTTGCTGTTGTTGTTGAGACTGCTGTTGTGGATCTAGCTGCGCTGCTTGTTGAGCCTGTGTAGTTTCAGTCAGGTTCGGAGCAGCTTGTACTTCATTTTGTTTTGGCGCAGCAAATAGTGGATCGAAATCTTCTTCATCTTGCTGTTCTTCAGCTTGTTTTAAACCAGCTTGAGCGAAAGCGGACGGCTTATTCGCATCAGGAACCGAAGACGCTGAAGGTGCAGAAAATAGTGGATCGAAATCTTCTTCCTCATCAAACGCAGAGGCATTTTTCTTTTTACGCTCTTTGCGACGAGGGAAATGAATGCTGAAACGCTTCTTCTTCGGCGCTTCGTCTTGTTCAATTTCTGCTGCTGATTTTGTTGTTGCTACTTCTTCCATTTCATCGACCGCATTAAAGGAAGAAATCTTAGGTTCATTTTCCGAAGCATCATTGTCGAATGTGTTTTTCTCAAATGCAGCAGAGTTAAATGTCGATTCTGCCTGTGCCTGCTTCGGCGCTGGAGTTGCAACAGGGCGTGATTTTTCTTTCAGTTGCAGTGAAGACTCATCCATATCATCAAATTGCAGATGATTAAGTTCGGTTTGTTGGAAATGGTTTGCAGATAAGGTTTCAGCATCTGAACTACCACGGCCAAATAAACGATGAATGCAGCGTAAGAAGAACTGGCCGATATTTTCAACAATCGTCAGCCAAGAAATACCAGTAAATAGCGTAAAGCCTGCGCCCCAAACAAACATAAATGCCAAGGTTGAACCTAATACATTTAAAGCTGGAGTTGCAATTGAAGTCAGTACGTCGCCCACAACGCCGCCTGATGAGAAATACCAAATATCATCAAAGTTAATGTCAGCCAGACCACAGCTAGTTAAAAGCATGATCACTACGCCCAACAGACGAGTGCCCCACAACATTAAATCGATGCTTTCATCTTCATCACGAGAACGGAAGAATGCCCAACTTGCGCCAAGAATAATAAAAGGAAGTGGATACGCAAACACGCCGAAAGTGAAAAACAAGGTGTCAGCAAGCCATGAACCAATATAGCCACCCGCATTATGCACCGTGCCACCCCATGAGGTTTGTGACCAAGAAGGATCGGCTGGATTAAACGAGAATAAGGCCACCATCATTAGAATGGCAACCAAAAGACCAAGAATTAAGCCACATTCTCTTAGACGTTGAGAACCATTAAGACGAGATCGTGTCTTGGTTTCTTTGGCTTTAACTATGGTGATATTTTTCGACTTAGCTTGCTTAAAAAGATTCTTACTGTACGTAAACAAAACGTTCCCCTATTCCGAGTGTTTTGGGCGTTTTTCTTAGTTTAGTCGTCATGTCAAAATGTTTTATTTTTGTGAGAAATTCATCTCTGTGATTAAGACATTGGCAACAAAATAAGAAATTTTACTCGGCGGTATAAAATACATCGAGCGACCTAAGCCGCTCGATAGACAACACGTGGTAACAATACCCGAAATAGACGAAAAAACCTATACCAAAAGTACGACAAGAAACAGATTTCAGTGCTTCCTGACACGATTCGAACAGATTTTGATTAACGGGTTTGGATCACTAGATGGTTTGACTGTTTTACTTCTTCCATCACTACGTAAGTGCGGGTGTCATTTACCCCAGGAAGACGCAGTAACGTATCACCAAGTAAACGACGATATGCGCCCATATCCGATACGCGAGTTTTTAATAAGTAGTCAAAATCACCAGAAACGAGATGACACTCTTGAATATCATCTAATTTTTGTACTGCAGTGTTAAATTGCTCAAAGACATCTGGTGCACCACGGTTTAATGTAATCTCTACGAATACAAGTAGCGAAGCATCGAGATATTGAGGATTAAGAAGAGCGGTATAACCTGTGATGTAACCTTGGCGCTCAAGACGACGGACACGTTCTAAACATGGTGTTGGCGATAAACCGACGCGTTTTGAAAGTTCGACATTTGAAATGCGACCGTCTTTTTGAAGTTCGTTTAAAATGTTGCGGTCAATCCGGTCTAAGTCCTTAGACGGCTTTTTATAATTATCTGTCATTGATATTCCTTAAAATACTTCCCTGCAAAAATTTATTCTACATTCTCTTGATATTTAGAATCAAATTTTACTAAATCAAAGTTAAACTAAATATTGCTCTACCAAATAAAAACAAGAACAGTCATAACAACCAATAATGAAAGAAGGTCTAGTATGAAAATTGGCGTACCTAAAGAAATCAAGAATCACGAGTATCGTGTTGGTATGATCCCTGCAAGCGTGAGAGAAGTGACTTCTCACGGTCATCAGGTGTTCATTGAAACTCAAGCGGGTTCCGCTATTGGTTTCAGTGATGATGACTATATCGCTGCTGGCGCTTCCATTCTTCCCTCTGCTGAAGAAATATTTTCCATTGCAGATATGATTGTTAAGGTCAAAGAACCTCAAGCTTCTGAACGTGCTTTATTAAAGCCGGAGCAAATTTTATTTACTTATTTACATCTCGCACCTGATTTTCCACAAACGGAAGACCTTATCAAGAGTAAAGCTATTTGTATCGCATATGAGACTGTAACAGATAATGCAGGTCGTTTGCCACTATTAGCGCCAATGTCTGAAGTGGCTGGTCGCATGTCTATTCAAGCTGGTGCACAAACTCTTGAAAAATCTCATGGCGGAAGTGGTTTATTGCTCTCTGGTGTTCCGGGTGTAATGCCAGCTAAAGTGTTGATTTTAGGTGGTGGGGTTGTGGGTTCGAATGCTGCTCGTATGGCTGTAGGTATGCGTGCTGACGTGACGATTTTAGATAAAAATATCGACACACTTCGCAGACTGGATGAGGAATTCCAAGGTTCAGCTAAAGTCGTTTATTCAACGAAGGAATTACTCGATCAACTTGTGGCTGAAGCGGACCTGATTATTGGTGCTGTTTTAATCCCAGGTGCTGCGGCTCCGAAGCTTATCACCAAGGAACATCTAAAAACGATGAAACCGGGCTCTGCTCTGGTAGATGTAGCCATTGACCAAGGTGGTTGCTTCGAAACTTCTCATGCAACGACTCACGCCGACCCAACTTACATTGTTGATGACGTGGTTCACTATTGTGTGGCTAACATGCCGGGTGCTGTCGCTCGTACTTCAACATTTGCATTGAATAACGCTACCTTGTCATACATTCTAAAACTGGCTGACAAAGGTTATAAGCAAGCATTATTAGATGATAAGGGTTTATTGAAAGGTCTGAATGTCATCAATGGTCAATTAACGATCAAAGAAGTGGCTGAAGAATTCGATTTACCTTATATCGATGCAAAAGCAGCACTGATGTAAAAGCTGATGTCAAAAAACTGATGCCAAAAAGCTGATGAGATGACAGATTCGATGAACAGTAAGCGGTGAGATTTATTCCACCGCTTTCTTATTTATCTATTTTCTATATGTCACTTTATTTGTAAACAGCCTGAATAATGATATTTCTTGGCGTGATATCTCGCTGACAAAATGTTCCAAGTTGCACTTTATATCCCGCTTCTTCTAGCCTTAGTGCTTTATCGCACACTAGCCACATTTCTAGCGGACGACGGAAAACTTGCTGCATCAAACTCAACTTTTCCATCTGCCAAAAACGTTTTTGCCCCTGCCGCAGCCAGAAGTCAAAATCCACACCAGAAAAATCAAACTGCCATTGCTTCTGCTGTTTGGCCCACTCACAAAATGCAGCAAAACCTAAACTCAGTTGCGATTTCTTAATGCTTGGCACGGGAATATAAGTTTGTTGCGCAAATTCTTGTTGTAGCAATAAATCTAATCCCAAGCGGAATGACATTTCTTGCTCACGATGACGCGTCACTCGCTCTCCACCTGTCACGGTTTCTTGCAATGGAATTCGAAGATCTGATTTCGATAATTGCAGCTGAGCTTGTTGCCCAAGTTGAGACAAAGGCTGATATTTATCGGTTTGGATCAAGTGATAGCAACAAGGTGACAAAGTAACAGCAGGAAGTTCTTGCTGACAAACATGCTCAATTAGATGAGCGTGCAAATCACCACAGGCATGCAATGCTACTGCGTGTTGATTCGGCTTAAATACAGAAATACAGCTTTCCGATAAAGCATCACCTTGTACAAATTGCATCGGCAGTTGTTGTTTATCTGCCATTGCCTGCCCCGCTTCACACAATTGCTCTTGCCATTCAAAACTAACAACAGGCAAATTTGATTCACGCGCCAGCCATTGTCCTAAATAACCTTTCCCTGAACACCATTCTAACCAAGATTGATCTGGCTGATGAACTTGTAATGCGACTTTCCCCATAGCATTAATTTGTTGCCACTTACGCCCGGGAATACCGACATTATGATGATCGGATTTGGAACTCGCCTCTGTCGCAAATTCATTTAAATGACAGTAGTCCCATAACTTAGACAAATCGGAGATTTTATCGGCAATAACAGCTAACAACTTCTGCTGATCTTCTTTCAATTCAGCAATATCGTGGGGCTGTAAACTATCAAGAAATGGATTTAAAACTTGCCAACTTGGTGGAAGTTCAAAGCTTGAACGACTAGCTTGAAATGGCTCAAATCGCCAAAAATCTTGATTCGACGATAAGAGCTGATCTAATTCACTGAAGGTTTGAGCAAGAGAAAGTGACGCCACAGAGTATCAACCAAAGCTATAGTAAGATAACGGTTTAAATAAAATAACGTCTGCGAATGTATGCTTAACGTATTGGCAATTCAATATCTTTAAACATCATTTCGATTTCTTGGTTGTTTTTTAAACTCATTGCCTGCTCGACAACCGGACGAGTTAAGTGCGGTGCAAATCGTTCCATAAAATCAAACATATAGCTTTTTAGGAATGTGCCACGTTTAAAACCAATACTAGTGGTACTTGCACCAAAAATATGGCTCGCATCAATGGCGACCAAATCGGTATCTTTTTCTTTATCAATTGCCATGCTTGCAAACACCCCAACTCCAACACCTAAACGAACATATGTTTTGATGACATCGGCGTCCGTCGCAGTAAAGACAATCTTAGGCTGCAAGCCAGCTTGGTTAAATGCGGTATCTAATTCAGAACGGCCAGTAAAACCAAACACATAAGTCACTAATGAATACTGAGCTAGATCTTCAATCGTGACTTGTTCAAGCTGCACCAACGGATGATCTTTTTTCACCACGATAGAGCGATTCCAATGATAACAAGGGAGCATGATCGCATCTTGGTATAGGTGCAGCGCTTCGGTGGCAATCGCAAAGTTTGCCGTTCCTTTTGAAACTGCTTCCGACATTTGCGTTGGCGTGCCCTGATGCATATGCAGCGACACTTTCGGATAACGTTTGGTGAAGCCTTTGATTACATCTGGCAACGCATAACGGGCTTGCGTATGCGTGGTTGAAATATTCAACGAGCCACATTCAGGGTTAGTGTATTCCCCTGCAACCGCTTTAATACTTTCAACACGAGACAAGATTTGCTGCGAAATGTTCACAATCTCCTGCCCTGCTGGCGTCACCTTAGTAAGATGCTTACCGCTACGTTCAAAAATTTGAATACCCAGCTCGTCTTCCAGTAATCGAACTTGTTTGCTGATCCCCGGTTGTGAGGTGTAAAGGTTTTCCGCAGTGGCAGAAACATTGAGATTATTATTTACCACTTCCACTATGTATCTAAGCTGCTGTAATTTCATCTGGCGTCCTTCTCCATCAGCAAAACTATTTTTATATTTAACACTTATGAAAAATAGTTATAACGCAGCTAGCTAAATTTTCCTAGCTTAATCCTCGAATTCTGTTCCCAATTGCACAGCTTTTACACTTTCAATTGTGGTATTATTTTCATCATTTTAAATTTCAGTTATATGCCTTATGTACCAAGAATTATTAAAACCTATTCACCAATTTCTTCAATGTGAAACGCCTGATGCTTGGATTGAAAAAGCCAAGCAGCCTGAACAACTTCGAATCCTACTTATCGACCATTGCAACTGTGAGTTGAAAGCGGCCCAAACGGCTATGTTTATGGTGCGTAAGTATGCTGTTGATGCAGAAAGTAGCCAAACATTGATGGATTGGGCTAAACCGTATGAAGATTACGTTTATAAGTGCATTCGTGATGTGAAATTCCCAGAAAAAAGCATAATGCAGGCGAGCAGTTTAACGCCTAAAAATGGCTTCGAGCATGGCAAAGATTTGATCGATAAAATGGTGCGTTTGATTAAAGAAGAATTTCACCACTTTGAGCAAGTGCTGGAAATAATGGAAAATCGCGGCATTCCTTATCAAAATTTAACGGCTGGGACTTATGCCAAAGGTTTGATGAAGGTGGTTCGCACTTATGAACCACAGGCCTTAATTGATAAGCTAATTATTGGTGCCTATATCGAAGCTCGTTCCTGTGAGCGTTTTGCTAAGCTTGCTCCATTTTTAGATGACGAATTGAATAAGTTTTATGTTTCTCTGTTACGTTCAGAAGCTCGTCATTATCAAGATTACTTAGTGTTAGCAGAAGCGATTGCTGGTGAAGATATTAGTGAACGTGTGCGTTTTATTGGCAAAACTGAAGCGGAATTGATGTTACGAGAAGAAGCGGAATTCCGTTTTCATAGTGGTGTGCCAGTGATGGATAAAGTGATCGCATAATCACTTTTCATATTACATTTTAAAAATGTTCATACTCCGAAAAAACGCCAAGCCATCCATGGTTGCTTGAAAAATGGTTGCTTGAAAAATGACATCCCTGTCATTTTACATTTTTCTACGCATGAATCATTTGCAAAACTCAGGTAGGAACAACTCTGGTATGCCAGTCGTTATATTAATATCTAAGTCCTAATGAAAAAGAACCCGATGCATTACACATCGGGTTCTTTGTGTTTATCTAAACGTTAAAGTCTAAATCTTACTTCTTGGCTTTCTTACGCTTATCCGTGATTTCCCACTTACCGTCGATATACAATGCAGTGTAACCCGTCGGTTTGCCATCTTCTTCAGAGCGAACATAATGCTCTTTTGATTTGCGGCTAAAGCGAACTACGGTAGGAACACCATCAGGGTCAGCAACTGGTGCAGACGCTAGGTATTGGAATTTTTCTGAAATACGATCTTTGTATTCCGCCATTTCAGCAACTAACGGTGCACGAGTTTCACGAGATTTAGGGAAGTTACTTGCCGCCATAAATAGGCCAGAAGCACCATCACGTAGTACAAAGTAAGCATCCGAATTTGAACATGGCAATTCAGGGAAATGCACAGGATCTTCTTTCGGTGGCGCAACTTCGCCGTTACGTAAAATCTTACGTGTGTTCTTACAATCTTCGTTAGTACAACCCATGTATTTACCGAAGCGACCGTTTTTCAGCACCATGTCTGAACCACATTTGTCACACTCTACTAATGGGCCGTCGTAACCTTTTGGCTTAAATTCGCCAAACTCAACGATGTAACCTTCACAGTTCGGGTTATTACCACAAACGTGCATTTTACGTTTATCGTCGATTAGGTATGCGTCCATTGCCGTTTCACAAATCGGACAACGTTTCTTAGCGCGAAGTGCTGCTGTTTCAACGTCTTCTTCTAAAACGTTGATCACGCCTTCTTCATCGCCAAGGTTGATTGTGGTTTTACAACGCTCTTTTGGCGGCAATGCATAACCAGAACAGCCTAAGAATACGCCTGTCGATGCAGTACGGATCCCCATTGGACGAGAACACGTTGGACACTCAATGCTGGTTTCAACGATCTTGTTCGGCATCATACCGCCTTCAGATTCGTCTAATTCCGCTTTTTCTAAATCAGTTGAGAACGCATCAAAGAATTCATCAAGTACATCAGACCAAACCAGATCACCTTCAGCGATTTTATCCAGTTTTTCTTCCATACGAGCAGTGAAGTCGTAGTTCATTAAATCAGTGAAGCTGCCGTCTAAACGGTCAGTCACGATTTCGCCCATTTTCTCAGCGTAGAAACGACGTTGATCCACTTTCACATAACCACGATCTTGAATCGTCGAAATGATTGAAGCATAAGTCGATGGTCGACCGATACCACGTTTTTCAAGCTCTTTAACCAATGCAGCTTCAGTGTAACGTGCAGGTGGCTTAGTGAAGTGTTGTTTTGGCTCCAAAGCTTTAAGTGCCAAGGTATCGCCCACTTTCACTGCTGGTAGAATTTGATCTTCGTTTTTACCCATTGGACGTTGAACGCGAGTCCAACCATCAAATTTCAGAATGCGGCCTTTTGCTTTCAGGGTAAATTCATCAGCCTTAACGCTAACTGTGGTTGAATCGTATTTTGCAGGTGTCATTTGACAAGCTACAAATTGATTCCAAATCAGAGCGTAAAGTTTGTGTGCATCTGCTTCCATACCTACAAGATCGTCAGCTTTCACGTCAACGCTTGATGGACGGATCGCTTCGTGCGCTTCTTGTGCGCCTTGCTTGCTACCATAAACCAATGGTTTTTCTGGAAGGTAAGCATCACCGAATTCAGATTGAATAAGCTCACGACAAGCCTCTACAGCCTCTTTACTCAAGTTAGTTGAGTCAGTACGCATGTAAGTGATGTAACCCGCCTCATACAAGCGCTGAGCGAGCATCATGGTCTTTTTCACGCCATAGCCTAGACGTGTACTTGCTGCTTGCTGCAATGTTGAGGTAATAAACGGTGCAGATGGCTTACTTGAAGTTGGGCGGTCTTCACGCTTACAAACTTCGTATTTTGCCTTTTCTAATACTGCTAATGCCGCTTTGGTTTCTGCTTCATTTACAGGTTTGAACGCTACACCATCTTTTTGTGCAACCAACAAACGGAAATCAACGTCTTCACCGGTTAAGGTGTCAGCGTTAATATCCCAGAATTCTTCAGGAATAAAGGCATTGATTTCACGCTCACGTTCAACAAGCAGTTTTACCGCTACCGATTGAACACGGCCAGCTGATAAACCACGCGCCACTTTTTTCCAAAGTAACGGTGAAGCCATAAAGCCTACAACGCGGTCTAAGAAACGACGAGTTTGTTGCGCATTCACACCATCAAGGTTTAGCTCACCCGGAGTTTCAAATGCTTGTTGAATAGCATTTTTAGTGATTTCGTTAAATACCACTCGTTTATAACGCGATTCATCGCCACCGATGATCTCACGAAGGTGCCACGCGATAGCTTCCCCTTCGCGGTCCAAATCGGTTGCGAGATAAACGCAATCTGCATCTTTAGCGAGTTTTTGTAATTCAGAAACGACTTTTTCTTTACCCGGTAGGATTTGGTAATTCGCTTCCCAACCGTTGTATGGGTTGATCCCCATCTTTTTGATCAGTGCCGCTTTGTCTTTTTCTTTCTTGATACGAGCCTTTTCTTCAGGGCTCATACCTTTTGTTGAAATTGGAGTTGCCTTTTTACCACTGCTTTGACCCGCAGTAGGTAAGTCACGAACATGGCCAACGCTCGACTTAACAACAAAATCCTTACCTAGATATTTATTGATAGTTTTTGCTTTAGCGGGTGACTCGACGATAACTAGAGATTTACCCATAACAGATTCTAAACATCCTCATCCGTTGCGACCTTCCCTTTGCATTGGGATTAGTATTTCGCACGCCGTTATAATTTTGATTTCTTTTTTTACTATCGAGTGAGTTTTAAAGAAGATCAACCTGTTTTTTTACTTTTCAAACTAACTGGGTGACATATCGTCAATTTTACAGTTGAGATTTTTGCCTTTTGCCGTGGTATTCAATGAAAAAATAATTAGCAGATTTATTTCGTTTTTTTCAAATTCGCTAAGGTGTAAACTTGAACTTCATCACATCGAGCAAAATATTAGCTGTTGCGGACGATACAATCTTATTGCATTAGATTCAACCGCACATTTACTTTCGACCTAAACTATCAACCTAAAAACAAAAGTGATTATTATGACTGACAAAAAAGCCATTTCTGAATTTGAACTGCTTCTTATTGCGAATCAAATCATCCAAGATCATGAGAATTATATTGAAGGAATGCGAGCCACGTCTGTCACTGAGAAAGACGATGTGTTGATTTTTAAAGGTGACTACTTCTTTGATGAACAAGGTTTGCCTACAGAAAAGACCACTGCGGTATTCAATATGTTCAAGTACTTAGCTCTGCATTTATCTAAAGAGTTTACCTTAGAGCACACAGTACATTAATTTCTTAAAACGTATCCAACAAAAAAGCCCTAACGTTTATCTCGCTAGGGCTTTGTTTTTAAATTGGTTTTACTTATTTATGTAAATTCTTTACATACTTATTTACGTAGGTAAATTGACCAGAAACCGATACCAACGAATACCGCACCACCAATAATGTTACCGATAGTAACTGGAATTAGGTTGTGCATCACAAAATCCATCATATTTAGATCAGCAAATTGTGCCGCTGTTGTACCTGTCATTTGCCAGAACTCTGCTGGAGCGAAGTCACGGATACCAATTGCAAATGGAATTTGGAACATGTTTGCGATGCTGTGTTCAAAACCAGAAGATACAAACATAGCCACAGGTAAGATCAAAATCAGCATTTTATCTGTTAGCGTACGACCTGCGTAAGTCATCCAAACTGCAATACAAACCAACAAGTTAGCCATAACGCCCAGAGCAACAGCAGAAGCAAATGAGTGATGCATTTTATGTTGAGCAATGTGCATTGCGTTGATACCGATTTCGCCGTTGTCACTCATGTATTGTTGAGCCACCAGCATAATACCAACTAGCACCATACAACCAATAAAGTTACCAACATATACCAGTGCCCAGTTTTTAATTAACTGCGCCCATGTCACTAAGCCTGTCGCTTTCGCAACTACAATCAAGGTTGAACTAGTGAAAAGCTCACTACCTGTTACCACAACAAGAATTAAACCTAAGCTAAATGCGATACCACCAACAAAATGCGACAAACCCGGTGCAATATTTTCCGTGCCACTGGTTACGGTTGTATAAAAAATAAATGCAATACCGATTTGCATACCAGCAGTAATCGCCAGTAAAAGTGTATTAAATAAAGGTTTGTTAACTTTATACACACCAGCTTCAGCGGCTTTTTTAGCCATATCTGGCGGTAACAAAGATTCAAATTGGTTACTGTTCATTTTTATTCACTCGTAAAATTGAATTACAAACTAGGTCAAGGTCATCAAAGTATGGTGAGCTAAAGTGACAAAATTCAAGATTCACTTTAAAAATTTAATGTCTGTGACTAGTTGTTATATTTCTGAAAACAAATATCCAGAAGAAATTGTGTGCATCGTAAAAATCCACACAAACTCTCTGTTTATTCTTCATTCAGACAAAAAGAAAGCCCACAAATTGTAGGCTTTCTAAGTGAAGTTTGATTCAAATCAAGATTTTATACAGATAAGCATTCAAACGCAACTAGTTTTCATTAGCACCTTATTTGTTACTAATTAACACGTGCTAAACAATTGGGCGCTGGCCTCTTGAGATCAGCTTAAGTAGCACGCTATCGACTGTCTTTGCTGCACTGCCAGAAATCTTGTCTGATAGCTTTTTCTTTTTCACATAATGCAAAGCCAAAACCGATTTTTCTTTAGTCGCTTCAACGATTAAATCATCAGAGGTTTTGATTTCATCTACTAAGCCTAACTCTAAGGCTTGAGTACCAAACCAGTGCTCGCCAGTTGCAACTTTATCTAGATCTAATTCCGCACGATGTTCGCGGATAAAATCTTTAAATAAGCCATGAGTTTCTTCCAATTCTAGTTTGAATTTCTCACGTGCTTTATCAGTATTTTCACCAAACATGGTCAAGGTGCGTTTGTATTCGCCCGCAGTCATTTGCTCAAACTCAATATCATGTTTTTTCAGTAGTTTATTGAAGTTAGGAATTTGAGCGATAACACCAATTGAACCTACGATAGCAAACGGTGCTGATACAATTTTATCGGCCACACACGCCATCATATAACCGCCACTAGCTGCAACTTTATCAACCGCAATCGTGAGAGGAATATTGGCATTTTTCAAACGATCAAGTTGAGATGAAGCTAAACCATAACCATGAACCATGCCACCGCCAGATTCCAAGCGAACTAGCACTTCATCTTCTGGTTTTGCGACTGCGAGAATGGCTGTAATTTCTTCTCGCAATGACGCCACTTCTTTCGCATCAATGCTGCCTTTGAAATCTAAAACGAATAAGTGAGGCTTGCGTTCACTAACTAAGTTTCCAGCTTTAGCGGCTTTCTTCGCTTCTTTTGCTTTTTTCTTATTCTTCTCTTTTTGTTCTTTTTCTTCTGCTTTATGGCGCGCTTTTATATCAGCTTCGTCAAATAAATGTGCTTCTAAATGATGTACTGTATCTTGATGCTTTTCTGATAAATCCGTGATGTGTAATTCGCCTTTATCATGGCCAGATTTACCACCTAACACCTTAATGCCAATCACTAATGCAATCACAGCAACGACAAAGGTCACGACTTTGGCTAGAAATAGCCCGTAATCCAACAAAAATTCCAATATGATTCCCTCAAAACTCGTGGTTTAGTGTATGGTTAGCATCATTGTTTATGCTAACCATTTGTTACTTAAAGTCGTGCCATTATTGCATAAACACACGACTGACATAAAGTTTGATAAGGATTCAATACGGTGAATTATTCTGTTTCCCCTACTGCTTTAAATGGAAAAACAATTTTGGTCACGGGTGCTGGTGACGGCATTGGTAAAACCGCAGCTTTATATTTCGCCAAACATGGTGCAACAGTGATTCTACTTGGGCGTACCGTTTCAAAACTGGAAGCGGTTTACGATGAAATTGCAGCGCAAGGATACCCTCAAGCAGCAATTATTCCTTTAGATATGAAAGGCGCAACTAAGCAGAATTACCTTGATATGGCCGATACCATTGGCGATCAATTCGGTAAACTGGATGGACTTTTACACAATGCGGGTTTATTAGGCTCTATAACTCCTTTTGAGCAAATTGGTGAAGAAGAATTTGATGATGTGATGCAAGTTAACGTTCGTGCGCAGCTTCATATGACACAAGCTTTATTGCCACTTCTAAAGAAATCAGAAGATGGACGCATTGTGTTTACTTCTTCAACTGTCGGACACATTGGTCGTGCTTATTGGGGAAGCTATGCGATTTCAAAATTTGCTACCGAAGGCATGATGCAGATTTTAGCCGACGAACTAAGTGATACTCCAATTCGCGTGAATGCGATTAATCCAGGTGCGACTCGCACCAAAATGCGCGCTTCAGCTTACCCAGCGGAAGATTCAAACCTGTTAAAAACGCCGGAAGATATTATTCCTCTGTATGTATATTTAATGGCACCAGAAGGTAAAGGCGTTCATGGCGAATGCATTGATGCACAGCCAAAACGTCAGCCAACAAAATAATCGTTTCAAATCAAACAAAAACAACAAAGCCAGCGGTCATGCTGGCTTTGTTGTATTAGAGATAAGATGATTAAAAATTAGGAATATTACCCTTCCACCACTTTCATCAAGAGTGAACCGTCATACAAAGCTTGCTTGATTAACGCAGCACCAGGCACTGTGGTTTGAGTGTAAAATTTACATTCCACCAAAGGAAGATCTTGCCCAAAAATACGGTTACCACATTGATTCAACGCTTCGGTAATGGCTGGAAATAGAATTGGTTTTGCCTTGGTCAAGGCTCCACCGATCAAGATTTTTTCTGGGCCAAAGATATTCACCATGGTAACAATCCCTTTCGCTAAGTCTTTACCAAGTTGTTCTATTGTTTGGCGAGAAAAATCGTCCCCTCCCATTGCGGCAGCACAAATGCGCTCCATGGTGACATTTTCAAGCGAAAGAGTGGTTTCTTGACCTTGTTCAATTTCGTATTTCACTTTTTCACACACGGCCTGTGAAGAAGCAATGGTATCTAAACAGCCACGTTGACCGCACACACACTGTTTACCATTAGGATCAACTTGTAAATGTCCCAAGTTACCTATGGTTCCATTACGGTTATACACCAAACGATTATTTAAAATGACGCCTGCTGTGACACCTTGATGATTACTCAATAACAAAGCATTACTCACTTCTTGTGCCTGACCAAAAAGTTGCTCAGCCAAGACCCAAGCACAAGTGTCATGGGCAATAAACACTGGCACACCTGTTTTTTCATAAATTGCAGGACCAAGTGGCAAGTTTTCAATATTGAAATAAGGCATGCGGATCACCACACCTTCTTTATAATTCACCAAAGCAGGCAAAGTTAGCGCAATACTGGTGATCCTTTCGACGTAAGAGGTATAAGTAATAAAAAAGTGTTCAATTTCGTCAAGGATCTTCTGTTGCAATTCTTCTTGATTGGCGGCTTCAATATCAATTTTATGATCCACCAGCATTTCGCCACCAAGTTCATGCAACGCAATAATGAGATAGCCTTTTCCAAGACGAATGGACAAAAATTGCCAACCGACATTATTAGTTTGTAAACCGACAGCCGGACGACCACGAGCCAAAGACTCTTGCACCACAGCTTCGTGGATTAAGTGCCCTTCCATTAATTCTCGGGAAATCTTAGTGATACTTGCTGGAGCTAAGCCACTCAGCTTAGAAAGATCGATTCTAGAAATTGGCCCAAATTGATCGATAAGCTTATATACACGTCCTGTATTGATTTGCTTGATTTGATCAATATGACCAGGTTGTGCCATGTACATAACGTGCCCCTACTCAAAATCAGGTTTTAATTTTTTTATAGGTCGAAGTAATTGTGAAGCCTAGTGAGCACATAGCGTGACACTCATCACGAATTAATTTAAACAATCTGTCTTTTGTTGAATTCACCCCAATATATAAGGGCAGATTGCAACAATCACGCTACTTTAATGATGTTTTTTCAAACATTTTTTTGCATAAAATCTGGTCAAAAAGACAAGTGAATTTGTTTATTTGTCCAACAAACTTGTCTCATTATCACTAAAATGAAATAGAATTTTAAAAAATCATAAAACCTAAGATCAAATAATGCTAACGTACTTGAATAGCAACAATCCTTGAATAGGAAAATATTTGAAGCCTAATCCACGAAACGAGGCTTCAGCAAGAATGAATCGTTTTAATTTTTATCATAGATGGAGTTATGCATGTCTAAGCGTTTACGTCGTACTAAAATTGTTACCACACTTGGTCCAGCTACGGACAAAGACAATGTTTTAGAAGAAATTATTAAAGCGGGCGCTAACGTCGTTCGTATGAACTTCTCACATGGTTCGCCAGAAGATCACATCTTACGCGCTGAAAAAGTACGCACAATTGCTGCAAAACTAGGAATTCATGTGGCGATCCTGGGCGATCTACAAGGTCCAAAAATCCGCGTTTCTACTTTTAAAGATGGCAAAATTCACCTAAACATTGGTGATAAATTTACCCTTGATAGCGATCTTCCAAAAGGTGAAGGTGACCAATATTCTGTCGGTTTAGACTACAAAGAACTACCAAAAGATGTTGGTGCTGGCGATATTCTTCTTCTTGATGATGGTCGTGTTCAACTAAAAGTAACTGGTGTTGATGGCAATAAAGTTCACACTGAAGTAACGGTTGCTGGCCCTCTTTCTAACAACAAAGGCATCAACAAAAAAGGCGGTGGTCTGTCAGCTGATGCTCTAACCGAAAAAGATAAAAAAGACATCATCACTGCTGCACAAATCAAAGTGGATTACTTGGCGATTTCATTCCCTCGTAATGGCGAAGATATGAATTACGCTCGCAGCCTTGCACGTGAAGCTGGTCTAGAAGCGAAATTAGTGGCTAAAGTAGAACGAGCTGAAACCGTGGCAAACATTGAAAGCATGGATGACATTATTATGGCGTCAGATGTAGTAATGGTTGCTCGTGGTGACTTAGGTGTGGAAATTGGTGATGCAGAATTGGTCGGCGTTCAGAAGCAATTGATCCGTCGAGCTCGTAGCCTAGACCGTAACGTAATTACTGCAACGCAAATGATGGAATCAATGATTTCTAGCCCAATGCCAACTCGTGCAGAAGTTATGGACGTAGCCAACGCAGTTCTTGATGGTACGGATGCAGTAATGCTTTCTGCTGAAACTGCTGCTGGTAGCTTCCCTGTTGAAACCGTTCGTTCAATGGCTGAAGTATGTATGGGTGCAGAAAAAATGCCATCCATTAACGTTTCAAACTACCGCTTAGATCGTAAATTTGAATCAGCGGAAGAAACCATTGCAATGGCAACCATGTACTCAGCAAACCACATGGAAGGCATTACAGCTATGATTTCAATGACAGAATCTGGTCGTACACCGTTGATGATGTCTCGCCTAAGTTCTGGTTTACCTATTTTCGCACTGTCTCGTAATGAAGTGACATTGAACCGTGCCGCTCTTTACCGTGGTGTAACGCCGGTTTACTTCGCAAGTGACGCATCTTCAGGTTTGCCATGTGCATTAGCTGCAGTAGATACCTTGAAGCAAAAAGGTCTACTACACTCAGGTGATAAGGTGATCATTACTCAAGGTGATGTGATGGATTTAGTGGGTTCAACTAACTGCATGCGAATTATTGATGTTGAATAAAATAGATTAAACACATAATAAGGGCTGCTAAATAACAGGCAGCCCTTTTTAATGAGCTTTAGTCTTAGTCTGAATCAATTGGACAATAAGCATCAAAGTTCAACACATCAGGCTTACTTGTTAGTGCACAGAATTGCTGCATATAGTTGCGCCCAGCTTCAAGTCCGAGCTGATAATCAAATTCGAGATCTTCTGCTTTACTCAATAAAGGAGAAGAACGCAACGGCTCTTTAGGAGCTATTTGTAGGACAAAACAATCATCTGGTGGCTTGAGCATAAAGTTATGAGTTAATGCAAAGGTTTGATGATGAACCATGATCATATCCATTAAACCCGCATCAAATTGATCACCGAGTAAATGGCAAAGACGGTACACATCCCCACTTCCAAATAACCAACGTCCACCATTCAAAAGCGGCTTTGTGATAGGTTTTTCAATTAACTTTGATTGTGCAATGCGCTGTTTAAGAAAACCGTCAATATTCATCCGCCAGCCTGCTGCCGTTTCAGCAAGACGAGTTTGAAATGACTCTATACGCTGGTCGAGCCCAACATTACTCAAGAAGGTATTAATGGCAGTTCGGGTTTCTTCTTCTTCGATTTGTTTTTCATCTAAATCAACTGGTTCGGTGCGGATCACTGTGATCAATCTCGCCCCATTACGCCATGCTTCTTGCGCAGGAATAGCGGCTGAAACACCACCATCCACATAACATTTGTTGCCAATTGGGATTTCGTGACGATATAAGGCTGGAATCGCACAGCTTGCCTTTAAAGCATCCGCCCAATATTCACTAAAAATAGGTAGGTATTCATCATGCAGATTTTCAATATTTGTTACTGCCGCAAAGGCTTGTCTTTGGCCTAGAGCAAAACGACCAGCATCAATATCTAAACAATACGGTGGTGTGATTAGTTGCTCAAAAGCCCAATCAAGATCGAGTCGCTGCTTACGACGAATATGTTTGAATAAACGGAAAAATTCTGGACGAGTGGTCAATTCGCTAATAAAAGCTTTTCCATACCCTTTTTGGCGACAAAGGAAAGAAGTGATGTTTAAGGCGCCAGCAGACGTGCCATAAAAAGCATCAAAAGGATCAGCAGATATTTCTAAAAAGCTATCGAGAACACCTGCGGTAAAAACCCCTTTTTGCCCACCACCTTGCGTGACAAGCGCATGTTTACCTTGTACATATTTATTAAGAGTGGTGAGATCGACTAAAGCGTCAACATTAGTAATTAAGCCACAGTTTTTCACTCACTCACTCCCTGTTTTCGTTTTTCTGTTAACCATCCTTGATTAACGAAATAATGTTATTCCCTAACTCTGTTCACTACAAACCGTAGCCAATGATAACAACTTAGTTAGCGACAACAATTGTCACATAAGTTGCAAGCACAACAACAATACCGCAGATGATCATCGCAGCGATTTTCAGATCAGAACTCATGGTAAACCTCCGTTATTAAATAATGAAAGTATCTTAACACGTTCATGCTGGCTCACCACTGAATTATTGAGTAATTTAATAACAATCAATTAACTATATTCGATATTTAGGAACAAATGGGCTTATGTTCGTACCAAAATAGAACAAAATATTGTTTCACCTCATAAAAATGAACATTTATCAAGCAACTCAAACTCAGATTAAATTCGGATAAATATTAAACATTATTTATATCTAGCAGAAAATCCGACTATTAATAATTCATTTCTTAGTTAAAAATCTTATTTTTTAGACTTTCTTGATTAAAATCCATTAAAGCATCCGTTGTTAACATTTGGTTTCATCTATTGTCTTTTTTATAACAAATATGTAATCTCAATTTCAATGCATAGGTGATCATACCACTTTATGCAAACACAGCTTCATAACATCAGAATAATAAACTGGAATTTAGCAACCTTAATAGCATTTCAACCTAGTAAAATTGTAAATGCTTTGTTGTTAAATAACCTATGTTGTAGTTACAGAGGATTTGTACATGAAACGAGAACAGTGGGGCTCCCGTGCGGGGTTTGTTCTAGCAGCCGTAGGATCGGCGATAGGATTAGGCAACATTTGGCGCTTCCCTTATATGGCTTATGAAAATGGTGGTGGTGCGTTCTTTATCCCTTACCTTTTTGCCATGTTAACGGCAGGCATACCTTTTATGATTTTAGAATTCACCA
The DNA here is from genome assembly GCA_047975485.1 of Vibrio sp. Classification (GTDB taxonomy): domain Bacteria; phylum Pseudomonadota; class Gammaproteobacteria; order Enterobacterales; family Vibrionaceae; genus Vibrio. The sequence continues at coordinate 152,770 of JBKEDP010000036.1, forward strand.
TGGGACACAAATTCCGTGGTTCTGCGCCGATTACTTTAAAGAAAATCAGCAGTAAATTTGAATGGCTTGGCTGGTTCCAAGTGATGATCGCAGCCGTTATCGGTGTTTACTACATTGCAATTATCGGTTGGGCGATTTCGTACACAGGTCTCGCTTTCACTCAAGGTTGGGGGGCAGATCCAAACGCCTACTTCTTCGGTTCATATCTTGCTTTAGGCGATGATAACTCTCCAAGTAAATTGGGCGGCGTTCAATGGCATATTGCTATACCAATGATAATCGCTTGGGTTATCACCTACTCTGCTCTTTTCGGTGGTGTTAAAGGGGGTATCGAACGTGCAGGTAAGATCATGATGCCAATTTTGTTCATCATGGTGTTAGCATTAATTGCACGCATGATTTTCTTGCCGGGTGCGGTTGATGGTTTGAACTACTTATTTAAACCTGACTTCTCACGCTTAACCGATCCATCAGTTTGGTCAGCAGCTTATGGGCAGATGTTCTTCACCCTATCAGTTGGTTTCGCCATCATGTTGGCTTATTCAAGCTACCTGCCTGAAAAATCAGACATCAACAATAACGCAATGATGACAGTTTTAATTAACTGTGGTTTCTCAATGCTTGCTGGTGTGATGATTTTCTCGGTTCTAGGTTATATGGCGGACTCACAAGGTAAAGCGCTGACGGATGTGGTTTCTGCCGGTGTGGGCTTGGCGTTTGTTACTATCCCAACGGCAATTAACTTATTACCTGCGCCATATATTCTTGGCCCACTATTCTTCCTAGCTTTAGTGGTTGCTGGTTTAAGTTCGCATATTTCTATTATGGAAGCGGTAACCTCTGCCTTTATCGACAAACTAAACTGGTCTCGTCGTAAAGCCGCAACCCTAGTTTGTGGTGTTGGTCTTGTTGTTTCACTGGCGTTTGCAACCAATGGTGGCCTACTACTGCTTGATCTAGTCGATTACTTCATCAACAACATTGCACTTTTAGCAAGTTGTTTGATTGAGCTAGTGCTTGTTGGTTGGTTATTTAAAATTGCAGATATTCGCAAACATGCGAACGATATTTCAGATTTTAGCATCGGTATTTGGTTCGAGTTATGTATCCGTTTTATCAGCCCTATCATGATTGCCATCATCTTGGTAAACAAAATCATCACGACCTTAAGCGAAGGTTATGGCGGCTATGCAATGTCTGATCTACTGACTCTTGGTTGGGGCTTATTGGCTCTTATGCTTATCGTGGCAATTTCAATTAACGCTAAACAAGCAAAGGAGGCTTAATATGACCACAGGCGCAATTATTATGATGATTATTGGTCTTGGCATTACTTGGGGCGGTGCAACCCTTTGCATTCGTCAAGCAATGAAATCCAATAAGAACTGATTCAATAGAGTAAAAACTAACGTTAAAAAGCTACTCTAAACCTTAAAGCCCGCTATTCGTATATCATATTCGTAGCGGGCTTTTTCGTATCTGCTCTATTCTTTAATTTCAACTCATCAATTCACTCCGACGAAACCATCTAATCCAAACTAATTAAGCTGGTTAAAGCGAATCTAAGGGATACGACAAAAGATGATTCTCGGGGTCGCCAAAGGCTCATTATCTAAAATTAAACTTGCTTTGGTAGATATTGAAATTGGTATAAGGACAAATCAATTGAGGAACTTGAATTGATACAGACGAAAAAAAAGCCAACTGAATGATCAATTGGCTTTAAAAATTAAACTGCAATGGAATGAAATGTTGTCATCAAGCAGGTTTAATATTCTACAACTTGCGTTGAAAACTTTTTGTCATGCCAAGGTGGATGACCGTGTGCCAAAAATTGAGCTCCGTTATAAAAAACATATAAGCCTAATGTTGCGACACAAAGATAGATCTTTTGAAACTCGCGTTTTAAGTAACGAGCTTGCGTCATTGGTTCACCGTTAACCGATTCCACCGAAAGACGTAAAAAGTACCGAGAAAATGAATTCTTCAGTAAGCGATAGCAAAGCCAGTGGTATCCCATATACACACCGATAGTTACAAACATAACGCCAATAATAATCAGTAATAAGATTGGCAACGCTATCGCATCGTTAAACGAGAAGGCAACACCTGTACCTTGGGAGACATATGCGATGACTCCTAGGTAGATGTCTCTTGCTATCATGGCGAACATCTGTACGACCGCCATATCGATAACAAAAGTGCCAACTCGTTTATATTTCAGCCCAAAGCTCATTTTAATTAACGACCAAGTTTAGCGTTAATTGCAGTTTTGTAGCCAGCAGCTTGAGCACCGTAGATAGCTTGGATACCAGTACCGCCAACTTTTACTAGACCTTTAGCGCCAAGCTCTTGAGTCCAGTAAGCGTTGTCTTTAACTAGATCGCCATCTTTAACAGAGATACGTAGACGAGTGATACATGCATCAACGTTTACGATGTTGTCACGGCCACCAAGTGCTTCAATCATTTGCTCGATCATTGGATCGTCGCCACCAGTTTTACCTGCTGCTTTTGCTGCGTGGTAATCTTTCTTAGAAACAACAGCAACTGCACTACCTTTACGGCCAGGAGTTTTGATGTCGAACTTAACGATGTACCAACGGAACAAGAAGAAGTAGATTGGCATGTAGATTAGACCAAGTAGTACGATGTAGTACCAGTTGTTCTTAGTACCAGTTAGACCTGGAAGCATACCGAATAGTGCGAAGTCAATGAAACCGCCACTGAATGTCATACCTACTTTAACGTTTAGGATATCCATGATCATGAACGATAGACCAGCTAGTGGCACGTGGATCATGTAGTAAAGAGGAGCAGACAAGAATAGGAATGTGAACTCGATTGGTTCAGTGATACCAGTTAAGAATGCTGTTAGTGCGATAGAGAATAATAGACCACCAGCAACTTTTTTGTTTTCTGCATCAGCAAGTGTGTACATAGCGTACGCAGCTGCAGGAAGACCAAACATCATGAATGGGAATTTACCAGTCATGAAGTTAGTTGCAGAGAACTGAGAGTAATCACCGTTCGCAAGAGATGCGAAGAAGATGTTTTGAGTACCTTTAACTAGCTCACCAGCGAAGTTAGCTGTGCCACCGATCTCTGTTTGCCATAGTGGCAAGTAGAATACGTGGTGTAGACCTACAGGGATCAAAGAACGTTCGATTAGACCGAAGATCAAAGAAGCCACAAAGCCGTAACCTGCATCTTTAAGAGAACCAAGACCAGCACCGATAGAACCGAATAGTGCACCGAAGTAAGGCCAGATGAAAGTTAATGCGATACCGTAGAACAATGCAGCGAATGCACTGATGATTGGTACGAAACGAGCGCCCGCAAAGAAACCTAGGTAGTCAGGAAGCACAACGTCATGGTATTTGTTGTGAAGAACAACAGTGATACCACCAGCAATCATACCGCCGAATACACCCATGCTCATAGTATTGTGGATACCTAATGTATCACCCAAAATACCAGCGTAGTGTGAACCCATAAGTAGTACTTGACCGTCATCAACCATGCCCGCAACAACAAGTGTTTTAGCGATTGCAACGTTCATTACTAGGAAAGCGATAGCTGATGCTAGTGCAGCAGAACCTTTTTCCGCTTTTGCGAAACCAACAGCTACTGCAAGAGCAAATAGCAATGGTAAGTTACCGAATACGATATCACCGGTCGCAGTCATAACCTGCAAGAAACTGTTTAAGACAGTACCGTCTTGTAAAATGGTGATGTTGTATGCATCGATCATACCTTGGTTGGTGAAACTACCCCCGATACCAAGCATGATACCTGCAGCCGGAAGCAGCGCTATCGGAAGCATTAATGCTTGCGATAGTTGACTAAAGAAGGCTTTCATAACCCCTACTCCTTTGATTTAGATTCTAGTTTACTAAATTTTACAATTATAATTATTATGGGCGCACATTATCCCCGAGGCATTTTCTTGTCAACGTGATAACGGAATTAACGGCAACTTAATTAAAAAAATTTGATCTTACGAAAGATTTTTGCTGCATATATTTCATTAACTAAAAAAAACAAGTGAAATATTCATTTTTTTTCAATATTTACAAAGGTAAACAAACACTAAGGCAATTAACCTTTGATGAACAATTTATTAAAATTTCTGGTGGTAATTTCAGCAATTGTATTTAAATCACAATTCTTTAAGTTTGCTAAATAATGCGCCACGTCTGCTACATAGGCTGGTTGATTCTCTTTACCACGATGCGGAATTGGCGCTAAAAATGGTGAATCCGTCTCAATTAATAGCCGCTCTAAAGGTAGTTGTTTTACAACATCTTGCAACTCTGTCGCTTGCTTAAATGTAACGATTCCTGAAATTGAGATATAAAAACCAAGATCCATCACTGCTTCAGCAAAAGCCAAATCTTCAGTAAAACAGTGGATCACCCCACCGCACTTTTCTGCATGACCATTACGTAAAATAGCCAAAGTTTCTTCTCGTGCTTGGCGAGTATGAATAATCAAAGGCTTATTGAGTTCATTTGCCACTTCAACGTGCTGTTCAAACAGTTCCGTTTGCAGTTGTGCGGTTTCTGGTTGATAGAAAAAATCTAACCCAGTTTCACCAATCGCCACCACTTTTTGATGCTCCGCATATTGCTTAAAACGAGCTAAATCAAAATCGCTTTCGCTGTCCAATGGATGAACGCCACAAGAAGCATGAATATTGTCAAATCCCTCGATCATGGTCAGCATGTTTGGAAATGCTTCAAGGGTCACGCCCACTGTCAGCATCTCACTCACACCAGCTTGTTTGGCTTTAGCAATCACATCTGCCACATCTGTATGAAGGTCTTGATAGTTCAATTTATCTAGGTGGCAGTGGGAATCAATGAACATGATAGGTTTCCTGTAAAGCGCTAATTCAAATAATAAAAAAGCTTCAGATAATAAAAAAGCTGCAAATTCAATTATCTTTGCAGCCCATGGTTTTCATATTTTTCAATTATTGGTTAAACGAACGATAAATACCAATCCATGATCAGTAATTCGGCATTTAATCCTGGTGAAGAATGCAGAGAACGATAGACTTTCTGCAAACTCTGGTAATGCGCATAGGCTTGATTATAGTTGATATGTGTAGCTAATTGCTGAAATGCGTTCGATGTTGGGTAATCACAAACGCCAAAAGATGCTTTTTGTAATTCGCTGAATAAATAAAGTAACCAAATTACCTTTTCTAGCGGTTCTTCTTTAAAGAAGGTTTGTACTTCAACCAAAGAATAAGAATGATTTTGCACACCCACTAAAAGTAAATTCAGTAACTTTTCCCATTCAGCTTGCTTTTTATTCTCTATAAATGCCAACGCTTTCAATGGCGACTGAGCGTACATGTTTAAGCTAAACCAATCTAATTGAACGGGTTTAGAGATTGACGTTTGCAGCCAGTTTTCCAACACTTCTTTTGACATCACAGGCAACTGCCAAGTTTGACAGCGGCTGATAATCGTCGGCAACAGTTTGTGCTTATCATTGGAAAGAAGAATAAACACGCATTTCTCAGGCGGAGTTTCTAACGTTTTCAAAAGCGCATTTGAAGCGGATTCATTCATACTTTCAGCTGGGTGAACAATGATCACACGCTTGCCGCCCAACTGTGAAGATTCCAACGCATAGCGATTCGCTTCACGGATCTGATCAACACTGATCGCTTTGCCCTCTTTTTCAGGAACGATCCAGTGAATATCAGGATGGTGATCGGTTTTGCTTAATCCGCACGAATGACAAAATCCACAAGCTTCATCATCAGAGTTAGAACAAACCAAAGCTGCAACAAAGCGTTTCACCAATGTTTCCACACCAGTTCCTTCTGCTGCATTTAGCAACATGGCATTAGGAACCGTGTTTTGCATCAGCATGGTTTGCCAATTTTGCCAAAGAGGATTAAGCCAAGGATACAAGGTCATGTGTATGTCCTACGCTTTTGCAAACCAGTTGGTAAGTGCATCGACTAAATCCGCCGCCACTTTCTCAATAGTTTGGTTGGCATCAATTAAAATCACAGATTCGTCATTTCCTACTTCTTGAAGATAACGAACACGCGCACGCTCAAAGAAACTTAGATCCATTTTTTCGATACGATCTAACTCACCACGGCCACGAGCACGCTCTAAACCTACTTTCGGATCGATATCTAAATACAAAGTCAGATCAGGTTTGAAATCACCCAATGCGGTGTGTTTTAAATTCGACATTACCGTCGGATCAATTTGACGACCTGCACCTTGATAAGCTTGAGATGAAAGATCGTGGCGATCGCCCAATACCCAGTTTCCTTGATTCAAAGCTGGCTTGATCACATTCTCAACTAATTGAACACGAGCAGCATAAATCATCAGCAATTCACTGATATCGTGTAAATGCTCACCTTCATGCTCTTCTTTCACTAGCGCACGCAGCTTTTCTGCTAAAGCCGTACCGCCCGGTTCACGAGTCTGCACAATATCGCTTTCAACATGTTGTTTAAGGGTGTTCAAAATGGTGGCAATCGCTGTGCTTTTACCTGCGCCTTCCAAACCTTCTACAACAATGAATTTACCTTTACTCATGTTTTACTCTTACTGACTTCTTAATTTATGAAGATAACTACGCACCGCGCGATTATGTTCGGCTAAGGTTTTGCTAAATACATGGCCACCGTCACCGCTTGCAACGAAGAACAGGTACGACGTTTTCTCAGGATTCACAGCCGCATTAATCGATTTAGTGCCCGGCATCGCAATCGGTGTAGGTGGCAAGCCATCGATCGTATATGTGTTATAAGCGGTCTTTCGGTTCAGATCACTTTTGCGAATATTACCATCGTATTTATCACCCATACCGTAAATCACAGTTGGATCAGTTTGCAAGCGAATGCCCTTGTTTAAACGGTTGATAAAGACCGAAGAAATCGTGTTGCGTTCGTTCTCGATGCCTGTTTCTTTTTCGATAATCGATGCCAAGATCAAAGCTTCATATGGAGATTTTAATGGCAAGTTAGCTTGTTTGTTTTCCCACGCTTTATCCAGTTCAGTCTGCAGAGACAAATTCGCACGTTTAAGAATATCCAGATCTGTCATGCCTTCAGTGTAATTGTAAGTCTCAGCTAAAAATAACCCTTCCAATTTGTCATGATCTATACCGAGTTCTTTTGCGATATCAGCTTCTGACATGCCTTGGGTTTTATGCTCTAACCCTTCCGCTTTATTTAATAAATCACGCCATTCGGTAAAACGGCTTCCTTCAACAAAAGTGATGCTGTATTGGAATTCGGTTCCTGCCACCATGGTTTTCAATACATTTTCAAGCACAGTATTTGGGCCGACTTGGTAAGTCCCCACTTTTAGGTGTGCCAGTTCAGGGTGAAGGTGCGGCAGTAAACGCGGAAATGGCGATGCTTTGATCCAACCATTTTTTTCCATTTGAGCGACAACACTGGTTAGTGTTTTTCCTGCGCCAACTTTGAATAATTGATTTGAAGAAACTTGCACGGGCTGCGCTAAAAATTCCGCTACTTGTGATTTGGCGTAAAAGCCAACACCAAGTAACACAACCAAAACAAGGGTAAATAAGACAACTAATTTTTTTATCACGGGTTAAGTTTCTCCTGAATCACTCGTGTTTTTGTTCCGATTTTAAATTCTGTATTGGCGATTTTAATCACCGGAACGATGCCATGTAAGGCGTTGGTAATGAAAATTTCATCACTCTCGAATAAGGTTTGTGGCTGAAAACTGCCAACATTTATTTTTATATTTTGTTGCTCGGCGTACTGTAAAACTTCCTGCCGTTTTGTTCCACGAACGCCACTTTGATCTAAGTTTGGCGTAAAAAGTTCATTTCCTTTAAACCAAAAAAGATTCGAAGCGCACATTTCAACAAGATTGCCGTGATAATCACAAACAATCACATCATCCACTGGAATTGTGTCATTGTCGTGAATGGCTAAGCTTTGGTTTTCTAAAGCCTTTTTTATCAGCACTTGCTCTAAGCGATTATTATGCTTTAAGCCTGCAAGCAAAGGATTATACCCAAGTTGCACCGAGCTAAAATCCACCTTGATGCCATCTTGTTGCCAAGCATCATAATGTTGAGGATAAGCAAAAGCCGTTGTTGTCACCAAAGTTTGCGTGACACCAAGTGGACTGTAACCACGGCCTCCCTCACCTCGGCTAATATGCACTTTCACACCCGATAACGAAGTATGCTGATGGTTATTTTGTTGAATAGTCTGTTGTATCCATTTTTCGATCTGCTCCCAACTTGGCAATGCAATCGCTAAACGTTGGCATGTTTCTTCAATACGTTGTTGATGTAAACTCAATGATTGAGGCTGGCCTTGCTTAACTAATATAGTCGTAAAGCAACCGTCGCCATACTGAAATGAGCGATCAGCAATCGATACATGATTTTGCGGTTGACCATTAACAAAAATCACATTGCTCACCTTGCGTTTACCATCCCAACTTTAAATATCAGCGTAAATAAAGCTTATTCAACTAAAAAAGCGGCTTAATGCTATAACATTAAGCCGCTTTATAAAACGTTTGAAACTGTTATTTCACGTTAAGTGAACAGATTAAATGCGTTTCAGATTAGATTCGCTTCAAAATGATAGAACCGTTAGTGCCACCAAAACCAAAAGAGTTACATAGAGCGTATTCCATGTTTTCTACTTTACGAGCTTTGTTTGGTACGTAATCTAAATCACAACCTTCATCTGGGTTATCTAGGTTGATCGTTGGTGGAACGATTTGATCAACTAGAGCCATCGCTGTGATGATGGTTTCAACTGAACCTGCTGCACCTAATAAGTGACCAGTCATAGATTTAGTTGAAGAAACCAATACTTTCTTCGCCGCTTCTTCACCTAGTGCACGTTTGATGCCTAGAGTTTCAGCCACGTCACCCGCAGGTGTTGAAGTACCGTGTGCATTCACATAACCGATTTGTTCGCCAGTAACACCTGCATCACGCATCGCTGCTTCCATCGCTAACGCACCGCCTGAACCATCAGAACTTGGTGAAGTCATGTGGTAAGCATCGCCACTCATACCGAAACCAACGATTTCACAGTAGATTTTCGCACCACGCGCTTTTGCATGTTCGTATTCTTCTACCATCATCATGCCAGCACCGTCACCTAGAACGAAACCATCACGGTCTTTATCCCAAGGACGAGACGCTTTTTTAGGGTCGTCGTTACGGCTTGAAAGTGCTTTAGCAGCAGCAAAACCAGACATAGCAAGAGGCGTTGATGCTTTTTCTGCACCACCTGCCAACATTGCATCTGCATCACCATAAGCAATCATACGTGCAGCATGACCGATGTTGTGCAAGCCTGTTGTACAAGCTGTTGAAATTGCGATATTCGGGCCACGTAAGCCTTTCATAATAGAAAGGTGACCGGCAATCATATTAACAATTGTTGAAGGCACGAAGAATGGGCTCATGCGACGAGGGCCACGCTCATTCAGAGTAAGTGCAGCTTCTTCGATAATACCAATACCGCCAATACCAGAACCAATTGCAACACCTACACGGTTTGCATTTTCTTCGGTGATTTCGATACCAGAATCGTTAAAGGCTTGGATACCCGCTGCAATACCATATTGGATAAATAGATCCATTTTGCGGGCTTCTTTCTTAGGCATATACTCTTCGCAGTTAAAGTCTTTAACTAAGCCTGCAAAACGAGTTGGGAAATTGGTAGTGTCAAAATGCTCGATATTTTCGATACCACTTTGACCTTCTAAAAGGGCTTGCCAAGAGGATTGAACAGTGTTGCCTACCGGTGACAACATCCCCATGCCTGTAACAACTACACGACGCTTGGACACGATTTTTTCTCCGGAGATTTTAGTGAGGTTATTTTTGAGAGATAATAACGAAAGAAAAAACTCAGGCGGTCAAGGAGACCGCCTGGATGTGTATTACTGTGCGCTGTTTACGTAGTCGATTGCAGCTTGAACAGTAGTAATTTTTTCAGCTTCTTCATCAGGGATTTCAGTGTCGAATTCCTCTTCTAAAGCCATTACTAGCTCTACTGTATCTAGAGAATCAGCACCTAGATCGTCAACGAAAGAAGCTTCGTTTTTAACTTCTGCTTCGTCTACACCTAGTTGTTCAACAATGATTTTTTTTACGCGTTCTTCGATGTTGCTCATTTTTCTTTTCCTATTACAGAGAGTTCGCCTTAATGCGATGATGTCCGTAGTTTATTCAAACTTTAAAAAGTTGCAAGGCTGACCTTAGTGGTCAAACCACAAAATTCAGATTTTATACTGAAATTTGGTACATATTTGACTTAAGTCATACAGTTTTGTGCAAAAAACACTCAAACCGATTTCTTAAACCATGTACATGCCACCGTTCACATGCAGTGTTTCGCCAGTAATGTAAGCTGCGTCATCAGAAGCTAAGAATGCTACTGCTGATGCAATTTCACGCGGATCACCTAAACGACCTGCTGGCACTTGAGACAGTGTAGCAGCACGTTGGTCATCATTCAGTGCTTTTGTCATATCGGTTTCGATAAAACCTGGAGCAACTGTGTTCACAGTCACACCACGAGAAGCAACTTCACGAGCCATAGACTTGGTAAAACCAATTACACCCGCTTTCGCTGCAGCGTAGTTTGCTTGACCTGCATTACCCATTGTACCGACGACAGAGCCGACATTAATGATACGACCTTGACGTTTCTTCATCATGCCTCGAAGTACCGCTTTAGACAATCGGAAAATCGAAGTTAAGTTCGTATCCATGATATCTTGCCACTCATCGTCTTTCATACGCATAAGTAGATTATCACGAGTGATGCCAGCATTATTAACCAAAATGTCAATTGTGCCAAATTCATCAGTAATGGTTTTGATAGTTTCGCTAACAGAATCGGCATCGGTCACATTTAATGCTAAACCTTTACCGTTTGAGCCAAGGTATTCACTGATTGCTTGTGCGCCTGATTCCGTTGTCGCAGTACCCACAACCGTTGCACCACGTTCAACAAGCAATTCAGCAATTGAACGACCAATGCCTCGGCTTGCACCCGTAACCAGTGCAATTTTACCTTCAAGATTCATCAGAAATCCTCTTTAATGAATGAAAATTAATTCTATCTCGCATTCTTCTCAATGAATTGAGAAAGATTAACCGCGCGCTGCTTCTAGTGAAGCTACATCATTAACCGCTTGAGCAGTTAATTCTTTTACGATGCGCTTAGTTAGGCCAGTTAATACTTTACCTGGACCAAATTCTAGCAAGTTTTCAATACCTTGTTCGTGCATGCTTGTCACACCTTCAGTCCAACGAACTGGGCTGTAAAGTTGACGCACTAGTGCATCTTTGATCTTCGCAGGATCCGTTTCTGCAATCACATCTACGTTATTGATCACAGGAAGCGCAGGTTGATTGAATTCGATTTCTTCTAGTGCAACCGCTAGCTTATCTGCTGCAGGCTTCATTAGCGCACAGTGTGAAGGAACAGAAACTGGTAGCGGCAACGCACGTTTTGCGCCAGCAGCTTTACATAGCTCACCTGCACGCTCAACGGCTGCTTTATTACCTGCAATCACAACTTGACCAGGAGAGTTAAAGTTTACTGGAGAAACCACTTCACCTTGCGCTGCTTCTTCACATGCTTTCGCGATTGATTCGTCGTCTAAGCCAATGATTGCAAACATAGCACCAACGCCTGCTGGAACTGCTTGTTGCATTAATTCACCGCGTAGTGCCACAAGTTTGATAGCTTGTTTGAAATCGATTACGCCAGCACAAACTAATGCAGAATATTCACCTAAACTGTGACCAGCAACAACTTCTGGTTGCTCACCACCGATTTCTTGCCATACACGCCAGATAGCAACAGAAGATGCCAATAGCGCAGGTTGAGTGCGGAATGTTTCGTTAAGATCTTCTGCTGGACCGTTTTGAACCAAAGCCCAAAGATCGTAGCCTAATGCTTCCGATGCTTCTGCGAATGTGTTTTTCACAACATCGTATTGCTCACCCAGTTCCGCCAACATACCAACGGTTTGCGAACCTTGACCAGGAAATACAATTGCAAATTTACTCATAGCCAGTTCCTTGAAATAAATAGCTTAAAATAAAAAAGAAAGCTCTCAATTGTGTTGCAAAAAATTCAAACCATTCATGACACACTTGGTTCACAAGGTTTAAAAAAGCACATCAAATTGAAAGCTCATAAATTAAATAGTTTATACCCAATGCAAAGAGTATTAGAAACGTACTAGCGCCGAACCCCATGTAAAGCCGCCGCCAAACGCTTCAAGAAGCAATAATTGACCACGCTTGATTCGACCATCACGCACCGCTTCATCTAATGCTGTCGGTACAGTCGCTGCCGACGTATTACCATGACGATCAAGCGTCACAACAACTTGATCAAGCGACATCGTCAATTTCTTAGCCGTTGCCGAGATAATACGTAAGTTTGCTTGGTGCGGTACTAACCAATCCAGTTCGGATTTATCCATACCGTTTGCATCAAGTGTATCTTTTACCAATCTTGAAAGCTGGGTAACCGCCACTTTAAATACTTCGTTACCCGCCATGTGTAACCAAGTATCAATATATTCACCACGCTTAGCTTCTTCTAAACATAGTAGCTCACCAAATTTGCCATCAGCATGTAAGTGAGTAGAAATAATGCCTTGTTCTTCAGTTGCACCTAGTACCACTGCACCCGCTGCATCACCAAATAAAATCACAGTTGAGCGATCTTCTGGATCACATACTTTCGATAGCGCATCGGCACCGATCACAAGCACGTTTTTCGCAATTCCTGATTTAATATGCTGATCCGCAATAGACAACGCATACACAAAACCAGAACAAGCTGCCGCCACATCAAATGCAGGACAACCCGCAATGCCTAAAGCGGCTTGAACTTGGCAAGCTGATGATGGAAATTTATAGCTGCTGGTTGTGGTTGCACAAATGATTAAATCGATATCGTTTTTATCGATGCCAGCCATTTCGATAGCATTAACTGAAGCGTGATATGCCATATCTGCCACAGTTTCATTTTCGGCAGCAATGCGACGTTCACGAATACCAGTACGAGCAACGATCCATTCGTCACTGGTATCAACCATTTTTTCGAGATCCGCATTCGAACGGATTTGAGCTGGCAAATAGCTGCCAGTACCTAAAATTTTGCTATTCATGAAGACTAATAATGCCTCTCGAGTAATACCGCTTCTAAACGATCGCTTATGCGGCTGGGAACTTGCTGTTTGACTTCATACACTGCCTCGCCAATTGCGTTCACAATGGCGGCGACATCAGCTTGTCCATGGCTTTTAATAACAATACCACGCAATCCTAGCAAAATTGCGCCGTTATACTGGTCGGGGTTCAATGCTTTCAACTCATTAAACAAAGAGGAAAACAGTTTTTTCGCCAACCATGCTTTTATTGTCGATGATGTAAAGTGACTTTTTAGTTTTTGATGAAAGAGATGTGCAACACCTTCACAGGTTTTCAAACACACATTCCCGACAAAACCATCACAAACTATCACATCTGCGACATCATAAAAAAGCTGATTTCCTTCAATATAGCCTGAATAATCAATTTCTTTGGTTTGATTGAGCAATTCTGCACAACGTTTAACCAAATCATTGCCTTTTATTTCTTCTTCGCCAATATTGAGAATCGCAACTTTTGGGGAATGAGTTAGATGAACTTGGGCTAATGCGCTGCCCATCACCGCAAATTGAAAAAGTGTATCGGCATCAACGGAAACATTTGCGCCGAGATCCAGCATCCAAGTCTTTTTACCAGACACAGTTGGTAGTGCTGTCACTAAAGCTGGACGATCAACACCTGGCAATAATTTTAGTCGAAATTTCGACAATGCCATCAACGCACCAGTGTTACCACCGCTGACACATGCATCTGCTTGATTATCTGCGACTAAATCCAACGCAATACGCATCGACGTGCCTGAACTATTGCGAAGTGCTAAAGAGGGTTTTTCATCATTAGAAATGCATCTCTCACTATGTTGAATGGAGAGACGTTCATTCGGACTAAATCCGAGATGTGTCAGTTCTTTCGTGAGAATTTCACGATCACCAACTAAGATTACTTTCAGCTCTGGGAAATGTGACAATGCCTGCACGGCGGCAGGCACTGTTACGCGAGGACCGAAATCCCCGCCCATTGCATCAAGTGCAACGGTAATAGTTTGCAAAGGTTAACCTTACTTGTTGATAACCTTTTTGCCACGGTAGTAACCGTCAGCAGTCACGTTGTGACGTAGGTGAGTTTCACCTGAAGTTGCATCTACAGACAATGCAGCTGTAGTTAGTGCATCGTGTGAACGACGCATGCCACGCATTGAACGTGATTTCTTGCTCTTTTGTACGGCCATGACCCTACTCCTAATTGATGAGCCTTAACACTTATTAAGCATTAACGCTTCAAATTTTTTAAAACGTCAAATGGATTCGGTTTATCTTCTAGAATTTCTTCTGGAAGTTCTCCAAACACCATATTTTCTGATTGAACGCCACATTCAGACTCGTCATGCATTGCAATTTGAGGTAATTCTAGAATGAACTCATCTTCAACTAACTTAATCAGATCCAACTCACCGTACTCGTTCAGATCTACCAAATCGTACTCTTCCGGTGCGTCTTGTTCACTTTTCTCGTTGTAATACGGAGTACAAGTGAATTCAACTTCGCACAAATGCGCGAATATCTCATTACAGCGTTGACATTCTAAATCGACTTCGACGTTAGCTTTACCAGAGATAACGACTAATCGTTGTTCATCCAACTCAAAGGACAATGATACTTCTGCGTCGCGTTTGACGCCTTCAGTTAACTCAGTTAATCGCTTCAATAAACTAACTTGGATTATACCTTGATAATCTAAGCGTTTCTGTGCCGATTTTGCTGGGTCGACTGTACGCGGTATTTTTACCTTTTGCATAGGGCGCGAATATTATCCTCCAAAATGAATTTAGTCAAAGAAAAAGGCAAAAAACTTGTCGTTTCCTTTTTCATTTTGCTCGAAACCTTGAAACATGACGTCTGACCGTTTTTCGTTTAAGGTGACAAGCATTATTTAATTAATTTTTATATTGAGCGACTTATGCCATCTCACAATATTCCACACATTGTTTTAGCTTCAACTTCGCCTTATCGCAAACAACTACTCGATAAACTTGCGATTCCATTTGAAACTCAAAATCCCACTTGTGATGAAACTCCACTTGATGGCGAAACCGCCCAACAGTTGGTTCTACGTCTCGCTCAATTGAAAGCCCAATCTTGTGCAAAACAGTCTTGTGCTAACCCTGTTAATCCAAATCAACTGATTATCGGTTCAGACCAAGTTTGCGTCATTGATAATAAAATCATGGGTAAACCGCATAATCGTGACAACGCTATCAAACAACTAACACAAGCTTCAGGCAAAGCGATTACCTTTTATACTGGTTTGGCTTTATTCAATACTCAAACTCAGCAATGTGATGTCGAACTTGATACCTTTACCGTTCACTTTCGCACCCTGACTCAATCTCAAATCGAGTTCTATGTTGATACCGAGCAACCTTTTTATTGCGCTGGCAGTTTTAAAAGTGAAGGTTTAGGTATTGCCTTATTTGAGCGATTAGAAGGCGACGATCCAAATTCATTAATCGGATTGCCGCTCATCACTCTCATTAACATGCTCAATCAGCAAGGCGTTGATGTTCTTTGTTAAGCCTTTCTCAAACCAGCAAGAACCCTTTCCAACTTCGGCTCCATTGGGGCTGAAATATCCATTGGTTTCTCTGTTGCTGGGTGAATAAACTTGATATTTGCCGCATGTAAAAATAAGCGGTCTAAACCTACTTGGCCGGTGTAAGCATCAAATCGACGGTCGCCATAGCGGTCATCCCAAGCAATCGGATGGCCGGTATACTGGCAATGCACACGAATTTGGTGAGTTCGGCCTGTAATTGGGCTAGCTTGAACTAATGTCGCTTGAGCAAACTTTTCCAAAATTTTATAGCGAGTTTCCGATGGCTTACCATTTGGATTAACACGCACAATGCTGTTCACTTCATTCTTCAACAAAGGTGCATTGACTTTCTTACAGCTCGCTTTCCACTCACCCATTACTAGAGCAAAGTAATATTTTTGAACGGTTTTCTCACGAAATTGCGCTTGCAAGTGACGCAATGCTGAACGCTTTTTCGCCACCAATAAAATGCCGGAAGTATCTCTGTCAATACGGTGAACTAATTCTAAAAAGCGTGCGCTTGGTCTTAATGCTCGTAATGCTTCAATAGCACCGAATTTCAAACCACTGCCACCATGAACTGCAGTTCCCGATGGTTTATTCAAGATCAACATGCTGTCATCTTCGAATAAAATGCAGTTTTCAAGCTCGGACACTTTATTGAGTTTAGTGCTCACCGCTGGCTGTTCATTTTCATCCGCAGAAATTTTGACTGGCGGAATGCGAACTAAGTCGCCTGCCTGCAATTTATATTCTGCTTTTACGCGCTTTTTATTTACACGCACTTCTCCCTTGCGCAAGATTCGGTAAACCATGCTTTTCGGGATTTGCTTTAGTTGATTGCGCAAAAAGTTGTCGATTCGTTGACCTGCCATATCGGCATCAATATCGACAAATTTCACTTCTGTTTTAATCTCTGTCATGGGCGGTATTCTAACACTCAAAGTTACTGATGTGGCACAAGAATCGAGATTATTATTTTCAACATTTTATCCTCTATAGAATGTATCCAATCGCAACAGATTAAAAAACTAACAATTCAAACATTAACTCATTGATTTAAAATAGATGAAATCTTAACCAAGTCAGAGTTATCAGCAAGAAACACCATAGTTAACCACAGGTTTTCCTATTTATTTATCTCGTTTAACACAAAGCTGATTGCTGATATTTCTTGTCACTGCTATAGTTCACAACTGCAAAGATTGAATTGAACATTTTTCATTCAAATTTAATTTCAACTTTGCGTTTAGAATGAGTAGACACTTCGAAAGTCGGTGCAGCATTAGGCGTAAGACACTCACCCACGAAGACCAACTTATCGCCTACTCACGCATTATTGTAGAAGTAATACCGACTCGAATTCGGACCAAGCACCCATTTTTGCCCCACTTTGGTTGAAGCCGCTGAATCATTTATCAGCTTGGTTTATCAACAAGAAGGTAACTAAGTGCTTGGTAACTATATGTGCCCCAGAGCATCCCCTATACAGCCGTGAGGTTGAAACGAAAGCCATGGGATCCGGCACCTTTGATGCGACAAACAGCGATAAGCGATTATCACAAAGAAAAACAACGAGAATTTTAAAAATGAAAAGAATGTTGATCAACGCAACTCAAAAAGAAGAGTTGCGCGTCGCATTAGTTGATGGTCAGCGACTGTTTGATTTAGATATCGAAAGTCCTGGACATGAATCTAAAAAAGCAAATATTTATAAAGGCCGTATCACTCGCGTAGAACCTAGTTTAGAAGCTGCATTCGTAGACTATGGTGCTGAAAGACACGGTTTCCTCCCTCTAAAAGAAATCGCTAAAGATTACTTCCCTGCCGGTTACACCTACCAAGGTCGTCCAAGCATTAAAGAAGTTCTGAAAGAAGGCCAAGAAGTTATTGTTCAAGTAGAAAAGGAAGAACGCGGTCAAAAAGGCGCAGCGTTAACGACCTTTATCTCTTTGGCTGGTAGCTACTTAGTTCTAATGCCAAACAACCCTCGTGCCGGTGGTATTTCTCGCCGTATCGAAGGTGACGAACGTACTCAACTAAAAGCCGCTCTAAGCACGCTTGAACTGCCTCAAGGCATGGGTCTAATCGTTCGTACAGCAGGTGTTGGTAAAAGCGCTGAAGAATTAGAGTGGGATTTAAACATCCTTCTAAAACATTGGACAGCAATTAAAGAAGCTGCCGATACAGAAGCTGCACCTTTCCTAATTCACCAAGAAAGTAACGTGATTGTTCGTGCAATCCGCGATTACTTGCGTCGTGATATTGGCGAAATCCTAATTGATAGCAACACGATTTACGAACGAGCAAAAGCACACATTCAACTTGTGCGCCCAGACTTTGTATCTCGTGTGAAAAAATACGATGGTGATGTGCCGCTATTTAGCCATTACCAAATCGAAAGCCAAATTGAATCTGCTTTCCAACGTGAAGTGCGTTTGCCTTCTGGTGGTTCAATCGTAATCGATCCAACTGAAGCGTTAACTTCAATTGATATCAACTCCGCTCGTGCAACTAAAGGCGGCGATATTGAAGAAACCGCGCTAAACACCAACCTAGAAGCAGCAGATGAAATTGCACGTCAATTACGTTTGCGTGACTTAGGTGGTTTGGTTGTTATCGACTTTATCGACATGACTCCTGTTCGCCACCAGCGTGAAGTTGAAACTCGCATGCGTGAAGCGGTTCGTATGGATCGTGCTCGCGTACAAATTGGTCGTATTTCTCGCTTTGGTCTATTGGAAATGTCTCGTCAGCGTTTGAGCCCGTCTCTTGCTGAAGCGAGCCACCACATTTGTCCTCGTTGTACGGGTACAGGTGTGATTCGTGATAATGAATCTCTAGCACTTTCGGTTCTACGTTTAATCGAAGAAGAAGCACTGAAAGACAACAGCTCTCAAGTATTAGCTGTAGTTCCTGTGCCAATCGCTTCTTACCTATTGAACGAAAAGCGTAAGTCGATTCAACACATCGAAAAACATCAAGAAGTGAACATTATTGTTGTTCCTAATGCAGATATGGAAACGCCACACTTTGAAGTTGTGCGTTTACGTGATGGCGAAGAACATCAAATTCTTTCTTACTTGATGCCTAAGAAATTAGAAACGTTTAAAGAAGAAGCTGAACTTTCTCCTGCAGAATTGAAGCCTCGTCGTATCGAAGAACCTGTTCTTAAAGGCTTTGCACCATCAAGTGCCCCTGCTCCGACTCCTGCTGCGCCAGTTGTAGAAGCAAAAGCACCTGAAGCTCCGAAAAAATCAGGTGGTTTCTTCAGTTCTATTTTCAACTTCCTATTCGGTTCTTCTGAGAAGAAAGAAGAAGTGGTTGAAGAAGCGAAACCAGAGCAAAAACGTCAACGCAATGATCAACGTGATAACCGTCGTCGTAACAACAACCGCGACCGTAATCAACGTAACAATCAGCGTCGTAAGCCTCGTAACAACGAAGATACAGCTGAAAACAACAACTTAGACAATACTCAAGTTGAAGCACGTAACGATAGAAAACGTAAGCCGAAACAAGAGAAGAAACAACAGCCTAAGGCAAACTCGAAAGTTGTTGAACAAGGTCAGCAAATTGCTGCGGAAGCACAAACTAAACCTTCTCAAGATGAAAAGACCACGCAAGTGAAACAGCGTCGTCAACGTCGTCAAATGAAGAAGAAAGTGCGTGTTAGCCAACAAATCAATGAAGATGTTGTAGTTCAAGAACTAACAGCTGATGAAATTGTGGCAGCAACCGCTAAATCTGACATCAAACTGCCAGAAATGCCTGTTCAAGAAACGGCTGAAGCAAATGTTCAAGCGAAAGCAGAACCAAAAGCGAACGTTTCAGAAGACAAAGAAGAAGGTCAGCAACCACAACGTCGCAACCGTCGTTCACCTCGTCACTTACGTGCAAGTGGTCAACGTCGTCGTCGCACTCGTGATCGTCGCCCTAACCCGTATCGTCTACGTGCAGGCGGTGTTGCATCACCTGAAATGGCAATGGGTAAAGTATGGCCGAAATACATGCCAGAAAAACCAGCAAAACGTAATGATAAATATGCACCAAAAGCAACAGTATCAACGTTAGGTGGTTTTGCTTGTCCTGAAATGTCGATGGGTAAAGTGATTGTGATGAAAGCAGCACAAACTGTTGCTGATAAACCAGTTGCTCCAATTGAAGCACCAGTTGTTGAACCAGTAGTAACTCAACCTGTTGTTGCTCCAGTGGTAACAGAAACTGCACCAGTAAAACCTGTTGTAGCGGAAAAAGCTGTTGCACCAGTGGTTGAAACTAAACCAGCGGCTGATGTACAAACTGCTGAACCTAAAGTTGAAGCAACTACTGAGAATGAAGCTACTGTGGCTGAAACAACTGCGCCACAAGTTCAAGCTGAACCTCAAGTCATCGTTGAGCCAAAAGCACAAACTGCGAAAACGCCAAAATCCGTTAAAGTGAAAGCAGCGAAAGCTAAATCACATGTTAGCGCACCAATGGCTAAAGCATCTGGTACTGGCATCCTAAATGACATTACTGTTGTGGCAGCACCTTTCCGTGAATCAACCTTCGCAGGAAAAGTAGCTGGTAGCCAAGCAGCAACAGGTCAAGCTAGCTCGCAAATGTCTAAAACTCTAGACTAATCGAATAGCAAATCATCCTGAAAAACAAAGGCCGCACATGTTGCGGCCTTTTTGTATTTAGAAATATACCCAAAGTAATTGGAGTTGTAGTGAGGCGACAAACGAGTGAGGCCCCATGAGTGTAGCTTGCCTACTCACTTATTTTTAAACAAGACAAGGCGAATTAGTGCAGTCAACAAAGCTACAGCTTCAAGTACGAAGGGGATATAAACTTGCATGAAATTCAACCATTATGTAACATGCATCACATTTTTCGCCCTCTAATTAATTCTTTTGCTTAATCCCCATTTTTTAATTAGAGCTAACTCACTTTATTGCAAACTGAGAATACATGTTCGAATTTCCACAAATTTCTGGTCAATCTGTAAAAAATGATGTGCTTTCAGGTCTAACGGTAGCTCTAGCCTTAGTTCCTGAAGCAGTTGCATTCGCCTTTGTGGCAGGTGTTGATCCTATGATCGGGCTTTATGCTGCTTTCATTATGGGTCTAATGACTTCTATCTTTGGCGGTCGTCCTGGCATGATTTCAGGTGCTACCGGTGCAACTGCGGTTGTAATGGTTAGCTTAGTTGCTGTTCATGGCGTTCAATATCTTTTTGCTACTGCAATGCTGGTTGGTGTTCTGCAAATTACGGCAGGCATTTTCAAACTAGGTAAATTTATTCGCATCGTGCCTCACCCTGTAATGATTGGTTTTGTAAACGGTTTGGCGATTGTGATTTTCATGGCACAGCTTGGTCAATTTAAAGCACCAGATGCCAACGGTGTGTTAACTTGGCTGCCACAACAACCAATGTTATTAATGCTTGGCTTGGTGGCTTTAACTATGGCTATCATTTACTTCTTGCCAAAAATCACCACCGCTGTGCCTTCTTCTCTTGTCGCCATTGTTACGATTACCGCAATCACTCAATTTTTCGATTTAGATACTCGTACTGTAGTTGATTATTTACGTACCATGTCTGGCGATATGAGCTCTACCCTTGCTGGTGAATTGCCAACATTTGCTCTACCTGACGTACCGGTTAACTTTGAAACACTAAAAATCATCTTCCCTTATGCGCTAATTATTGCCGCTGTTGGTTTGATTGAGTCGTTACTAACGCTAACCGTAGTTGATGAAATGACCAACTCTCGTGGTAAAGGTAACCGTGAATGTATCGGCCAAGGCTTGGGTAACCTAACTTGTTCCGTATTCGGTGCGATGGGCGGTTGTGCCATGATTGGTCAGTCAATGATCAACATTAACTCTGGTGGCCGTGGTCGTCTTTCAGGTATCACTGCGGCAATCATGTTGCTTTGCTTTATTCTGTTTACCGCAAAATGGATTGAAATGATCCCGCTTGCTGCGCTTGTTGGCGTAATGTTTATGGTCGTTATCGGTACGTTTGAATGGGCAACCTTTAAACTGGCTCGTCGTGTACCTAAGCAAGATTTCTTCATCATCATTTTAGTAACGGTTGTCACTGTTCTAACTGACCTTGCGATTGCCGTTGGTGTTGGCGTTATCGTTTCTGCTCTTATGTTTGCTTGGCAACATGCGAAACACATTAACGCTGTCACTAGCATTAATGAAGAAGGCTCAAAAGTTTACCAAATCAATGGCCCTATTTTCTTTGGTTCGGCTGCAGGCTTTAGCGAACTATTCAATGCGCACGATGATCCTGAAGATGTCATCATCGACTTTGCTCAATCACGCGTTGTTGATCATTCTGCAATTGAAGCAATTGAAACCGTGGCTGAACGTTATGCGAAACAAGGTAAAACCCTACACTTGCGTCATTTAAGCCAAGATTGCCGTACCTTATTAATCAAAGCTGGCAGCTTAATTGAGATTAATGTGAAAGAAGATCCAACCTATAAAGTGGTAACGGATTTACTAGCGGACTAATTTTACTTCCGCCATCTACCCTAGAAACGTCCATTAAACACTTTGTAATTAATGGGCGTTTTTTTTATTTCCTCAAACCTGTAATATTTCTCTATCTAATCCAATTTCAGGGAACTAGAAATGTCTGATCTAGAAAATAAAAAAACCGATAACCATAAACAACGCCAGCAAAAGCTCAAAGAGCAAGTGGATAAACATATCGAAGCTGCTCAAATCGAAAAAGGTCTGCTGTTAATCATTACCGGCAATGGCAAAGGTAAATCCACTTCAGGCTTTGGCATGATCACTCGTGCAGTTGGGCACGGTCAAAAATGCGCTGTGGCTCAATTCATCAAAGGCACTTGGGATAATGGCGAGAAGAACGTTCTTGAAAAATTAGGTGTCCCTTTTCATGTCATGGCGACAGGCTTTACTTGGGAAACGCAAGACAAAGAAAAAGACACCATTGCAGCTCAAGAGGTTTGGCAACATTGCTTAGCAGCTCTGCAAGATGACAGCATTGATGTGGTGTTATTAGACGAACTCACTTACATGGTCACTTATGGTTATATTGAGCTAGAAGAAGTGATTCAGGCACTAGAAAATCGCCCTAAAGAGCAATCAGTGATCATTACTGGGCGCGCGGCACACCGCAGTTTAATTGAATTGGCTGATACAGTATCAGAAGTGCGCAGTGTCAAACATGCTTTTGAAGCAGGAATTAAAGCTCGCCGCGGAATTGATTGGTGATTTCTCCTCTTTACCTTTAATTAAGATTATAAAGAAAAACCCTCAGCCTGATTGCTCAAGCTGAGGGTTTGATTTTCAGAGTTCATTCTTATCTAAAGACGTTACTTGAGTAAGCCATCCAATAAACCACCGACGGCTTTCTTCACATCGTCATTTTTATCTGTGCCTTTACCACCAAGTAGTTTGTCGATGCCGCGATCAATTTCTTTCTGCGCTTTATCTTTTACTTTTTTCTTGGTTGCTTCATCAACAGCCGATAAATCAGGTGTCACCTTAGGATCATTCCACGAGCCTTTGATGCGAACTGGAATAGTGATGTTTTTCAGATCTTTTAGATCTTCACCGCCCTGTCCTTTTAATGTGCCAACGATAGACGTCTTAAATAGCAAGTTCAGCGTCTCTTTCACATAAGCGACATCACCAGAGCCATTAACGCGCAATAATGGCGATTGCAGACGCAAGTCATTAGTGTTCATCACACCGTTAGCCAATTTCATGGTTGCAGTTAACGCACTGAAATCGGTTTTTTGGTCACCAGATTCAGTGTATTTCTTACCACTGAATAAAGCCTTGCCTTTACGGATCTCGTTAGCAATGTTGAAGCCATGAATCGCACCATCAGCAAAGTTGAGTTTTACTGTACCGGCAATGTTTTGCTTGGCTTTGTCGACATTTAAGCTACGACCGTTAATATCAGCCACAATGTTACCCGTGCCCGATAGCTTATCCATGTCTGCTACATCTTTTAGCAAAGGTAAGATCTGCACACCTTTCACTTCTTTGTGAATGGTATAAGTTGCCACATCTTTTCTCGCATCTATTTTACCGTTAGCAAGCACAGAACCTTGGTATAGATTTGCTGCAAATTTTTGCAAATCAATCACACCACGATTCACTTTAAATGATGATTCTACATTTTGTAGTTTGGCGTTACTTGCAGTGAATTTATCAATCGAGATTTCACCAGTCACATCAAGAGTACGAGTGGCACTAAGATCAGGTTCGCCTGAAGAAGGTGCTGCTTTTGCTGTTTTGCTTGAAGCAGTTTTTGAAGCCGTCGCCTTGCTATCAGAAGCTTTAGTTTCAGTAGCTTTAGTCTCAGTAGCTTTGGCATCCGAAGTTTTCGCCGTGGATTTAGATGATGAAGCTGATGCAGTTGAACCTTTTTCTAGTTGCTTCAACAAGGCATCTAAATTGATTTCAGGGCTATGCAAATCAAACACGATTTTCGGAATATCTTGCGCTAAACCCACTTGAGCAGAACCATCGAAAGCCAGATCGTTTGCCGTCAATTTTTTCAGCGAGATATCGAGGTGTTGCTTAGCTAGGTCGTAGCTCAGATTAGAATACAAATCTAGCTTAAGCGGACTTAGCGGCAAATCTTTACCATCTAAATTACCCGTTACCGTCATATCGGTAAGTTGAACTTTATCAATCGCCTTATTAATCGTAACCGCAGCAGCTTGGTTAATATCGAAGTTCATTCCAGACGCCGAACCTTGCAAATCAAGTTTCATATTGTTTGCTTGATCAAATTGAAAAGCATCTAAAGTCAGAGAAAGCTTTTTCAAATCCACCGAGGGATCTTTGTATCTTGCTTCTAACTCTAAACCACGCAATTCGTAATCAGAAAGATCTTGCGACACTTTCAATTCCGTTTTACCCGCAGCAGAGAAACTTTGTTGATCGCGTTTACCGGTTACGTTGAAATCGGCTTTACTCCACTCATCAAAACTAAATTGGGCGAGCGTGAAATTTGCATCAGAAAGCACCAAATTTGTATTGGTCGTTTCATCCAGAAGCGTCAATTTGGCATTGTTGATGGTAATCCCTTCCAGGTTCACTTTCCATTGTGAGCCAGTAGTGATTTCATCGGTTGCCGCATTCACTGCAGTTTCCGTGGTCACAGGTTCGTTTTCTTTGGCTTGAGTTTCAACTGCTTTAACTTCTGCAGATTGCTTAACGATATCTAGGTTACTACGCCCATCCTTTAACTTCTGAACAAAAATATCCGCACCGTTTAAAGTCACATTGCCGATATCTAACTGCTTTTCGAGTAAAGGAATAACCGAAACCTCTAAGCCAGCTTCGTCAAATTTAGCGACTTGGTCTTGTTTAAAACCATGAGGATTAAGAACCTGAGTTTGGCCAATGGTAAAACCTAAATGAGGGAAAAAGCTCCACGCAATATCACCTTCAATAACGAGGTCAAATCCTGTTTGAGCCTTAGCCTGCTCAACGATCAGTGGTTTGAATTGGTTTGGATTAACAAAAAAGAAAAGGCCAAGCACCGCAATCAGAATTGCGACAATGGGCACTGAAATAATTAAGAGTAGTTTTTTCATGAAGATCCCTTAAAAAACAAAAAGTGGCGACTTCAAGTTTGAAGATTTAAACCACTTTTATAACTGCTTATTAGGTTGTTGTGAAGATGTTACTAGATGTTAATCTTCATTTATGCGACTGGCGACAGCACCTTGTTGATTTTTATACTTGGCATTGTCTCGTTTGTTATACGGTTTTTCCGCATCGCCCGATAAAACTTCAAAACTCAAGGCACCAATTGGCATCATTGGTTTAAGCGCAAGAGGCAAACGACCCGAATTATAAAATTCCAACACGATACGACCAGACCAACCTGGATCAATTCGATGTGCTGTAACGTGTACCATTAAGCCTAGACGAGCAAGAGAAGAACGTCCATCTAACCAGCCTACAATGTTTGGCGGTAAATCGACTGACTCATAAGTTACCGCTAAAGCAAGTTGCCCCGGATGAAGATAAAACTCCTCATCATCAGCAATTTGAATTTCGTCACTCATCACTTTTTCAAGCTGAGCTGCCACTTCCTCTTTCTTACCTGAAAGGTCGATATAAGGAGCGCTGTGATCACTGAAAACTCGAAATTGATGCCCAAGGCGAACGTCAACGGTTAAGCCACTAATGCTGTCTTCCGCAGGTGCTGGTGAAATAGCAATTTTGCCTTCCGCTAAATATTTCTTTATGTCCCTATCACACAATCTCACGAACAATTCTCCTTGGGTTGTTTTCAGTAATCTAGGCTTTTATTAATTAAGCTTTTTATAAGTTGGCTTTTTTATAAATTGGCTTTTTTATAAATTAAGCTTTTAGCAATCGAGCAATATGCGCTTTCAATACGTCAATCGCAATACGGTTTTTACCGCCACGAGGTACGATAATATCGGCATGTTGTTTTGATGGCTCGATAAATTGCAAGAACATTGGACGCACGGTTTTTTGATATTGAGTTAATACCGATTCCATTGTACGACCACGCTCTTCTACGTCACGTTTTACACGACGAAGTAAACAAATATCAAGTGGTGTGTCCATGAAAATGGAAGCAGACATCAAATCACGCAAACGTGGTTCAGTCAGCAACAAAATACCTTCAAGAATGATCACTTTTTTAGGTGTCATCGTCGTGGTGTTATTAGTACGAGTATGTTCTGAATAGCTATACTCAGGGATCTCAACCGCATTACCTTGGATAAGTTGCTCTAAATGATCACAAAGTAGATCGTGATCCAATGCGCTTGGATGGTCGTAGTTGGTTTTAATACGCTCTGACATTTCAAGATGACTTTGATCGCGGTAATAGCAATCTTCAGTGATCACACCGATTTGGCTGTCACCCACTTTTGCGCGTAATTCTTTATAAATGGTGCTCGCAATTAAGCTCTTCCCTGAAGCCGATGCGCCGGCGATTCCAACAATGACGCATTTATTTTTCTCAGGCATGTTTGATTGTTCTGACATGTAAGCACCCAGCTAGCTTGATTAAACGAAAAAAGAATAAAAATTACCGTTATTCAATAACATTGAGAATAAAGGACAAGTTGAATAACGGATTTAAACCGTCAGATTATATACTGATTTATTGAAAAAGTGTGAGCGAGATGGGGAAATATTGGAAGTTTTAACCCGCCATACTTCACTAAACGGTCTGTCTGATGAAAAAAACAGCATCCGATAAATGAAATATGGCGAGAGATTATGCTTTGTAACTAATCTTCATTAATAATTAATCAATTACACACTGACAAACGAAATCGATTCATCACGTGGTTTGCCATGCCAGAATAGGCTTGCTGCCACATTAGATGCCAGTTGCACATATTGCAGAGTGTGTTCGCTTTCAGGTTTTGCTGCGACTGTTGGGCAGCCGTTATCAATATCGGTGCGTAAATCAATATGCAAAGGAATTTGCGCCAATAGCGATAGACCAAATTCTTGCGCCATTTTTTCTGCGCCACCTTGACCGAAAATCGCTTCGTGATGGCCGCAGTTAGAACAAATGTGATAGCTCATGTTTTCCACCACACCTAAAACCGGCACACCCACTTGCTCAAACATGGTCACACCTTTACGTGCATCTGCTAAAGCAAGATCTTGTGGCGTAGTAATAACCACAGCGGCATTCACTGGGATTTGCTGAGAAAGAGTTAATTGAATGTCACCTGTACCCGGTGGCATATCGATCACTAAATAATCCAAATCTGGCCAAGCAGTATCATTTAGAATTTGGGCTAATGCTTTTGATGCCATTGGGCCACGCCAAATCGCTGCATCTTGGTCATCAATCAAATAGCCAATCGAGTTAGTAAACAAGCCGTGTGCTTCAATTGGTTGCATAAAGCGATCATCGACAACTACAGGTTTGTGTCCTTGTGTGCCAAGCATCAACGGAACAGAGGGGCCATAAACATCCGCATCTAATAAGCCTACTTTTGCGCCTAAAGCATGCAGTGCCAAAGCAAAGTTAACGGCTGTTGTTGATTTACCTACGCCACCTTTAGCTGAGCTCACCGCAATAATATTTTTCACACCGCGTAACGCTTGGCTATGTGCTGGTTCTAAAGCAGTGACATTCACTTCGACTTTGGTTTTTGGAAATGCTGAATTCGCTTGGTTCTGTTCGTCGCACCATGTTTGTAATTCAGCTTGTAAACCTTGAGCATAAAAAGGCAGTCGAATACACGCTGTGCCATCTTTTTGGAAATAAGCAAGATTCGGTGTATCCGCCCAGTGTTCGACCAACAAATCGTGGTCAAATTGATTAAGTATTTGTTTGAATTCGTCTTGAGATAACATTGGTGAGAGCCTCTAGCCTTTATATAGATTTAAAGAGGGAGAATAGTTTGTCATGCTAGCACTCTGATCTTTGAATAAAAACCCTGTTTCTACGGTGGAATTTAATCAGAATCAAACAAGGTGCAGATAGACGCTTGGATGTTCACAAAACTGCTTCTCTTTGAAACATCCATAATAAAAACAAGTCAATTTCGTTTGATTTTATGCCGCCACCTTGCAGTTAGTTGGGTATCGGGTAGAATCAAACACAAATTTTTTAATGATAATGGATTTCATGCTCTCACCATCCCTATCCGATGTTCGAGACAAGCGATTATCCCTCCTGAATTAAGATTCCAGAAGAAGCGAAAATACACTATGGCAACCGACCCAAGAAAAATTTTGGTAACCTGCGCACTTCCTTACGCTAATGGCTCAATCCACCTTGGCCACATGCTTGAGCACATTCAAGCAGACGTTTGGGTTCGTTACCAACGCTTACGCGGCAACACTGTTAACTTCATTTGTGCTGACGATGCACACGGCACACCAATCATGCTGAAAGCACAGCAATTGGGTATTAAGCCGGAAGAAATGATCGCGGAAGTTCAAAAAGAACACCAACAAGATTTCGCTGGCTTCAACATCAGTTTTGATAACTACCACAGCACACACAGCGATGAGAACCGTGAATTAGCGTCGATGATTTACCTACGCTTGAAAGAAAATGGTTTTATCACTAGCCGCACTATTTCTCAGCTTTTCGACCCTGAAAAAGAAATGTTCCTACCAGACCGCTTCGTAAAAGGTACTTGTCCGAAATGTAGAGCTGAAGACCAATACGGCGACAACTGTGACGCATGTGGCGAGACTTACAGCCCAACCGATTTGATCAATCCTAAATCTGCTGTTTCTGGCGCAACTCCAGTAATGAAAGATTCAGAGCACTTCTTCTTCGACTTGCCACAATTTGAAAGCATGTTGAAAGAGTGGACTCGTTCTGGGTCACTTCAAGCTGAAACAGCGAACAAGATGCAAGAATGGTTTGAATCTGGCTTGCAACAATGGGACATCTCTCGCGATGCACCTTACTTCGGTTTTGAAATTCCGGGTGAGCAAAACAAATTCTTCTACGTTTGGCTAGACGCACCAATTGGCTACATGGGCTCATTCAAAAACCTATGTAACAAGCGTGATGACCTATGTTTCGACGAATATTGGAAACAAGACAGCACAGCTGAACTTTACCACTTCATCGGTAAAGACATTGTTTACTTCCACAGCCTATTCTGGCCTGCAATGCTAGACGGTTCTGGTTTCCGTAAACCAAACAACGTATTCGTACACGGCTATGTAACAGTAAATGGCGCGAAGATGTCTAAATCTAAAGGCACGTTCGTGAAAGCAAGCACTTACTTGAAACACCTTGACCCTGAGTGCCTACGCTACTACTACGCTGCAAAACTAAACAACCGTATCGACGATTTAGACTTGAACCTTGAAGACTTCACGCAACGTGTAAACGCTGACGTAGTAAACAAGATCGTGAACTTGGCTTCTCGTAACGCTGGTTTCATCACTAAACGTTTTGAAGGCAAACTTTCTGCACAATTCGCAGAACCAGCACTTTACCAAGAGTTTGTTGATGCAGCAGAACGCATCGGCGAGCTATTTGAAACTCGTGAATTCGGTCGTGCAATTCGTGAAATCACTGCTCTTGCTGACAAAGCAAACCAATATGTCGATGAAAAAGCACCTTGGGTTGTGGCAAAAGAAGAAGGCAAAGACCAAGAACTTCAAGACATTTGTACTGTGGGCATCAACTTGTTCCGTGTACTTATGACTTACTTGAAACCAGTTATGCCTGAACTAGCGGCTCGCACTGAAGCATTCCTAAATGAAACTCTAACTTGGGAAGGCATTGCTGCACCGCTAACTGATCACGAGATCACTAAGTTTAAAGCGCTATTTAACCGTATCGATCCTAAGCATGTTGAAGCGATGATCGAAACATCTAAAGAAGATGCAGCGGCAGAAATGGCAGCGAAAGAACAAGCGGAACAAGCAGCACAATCTGAATTAGATAAAGAGCCAATTGAAGCTGAAATCGAATTTGATGATTTTGCGAAAATTGACCTGCGTATCGCGAAAATCATTTCTTGTGAAGAAGTGCCTAAAGCGAACAAGCTATTGAAATTCCAATTGGATATCGGTGGCGAAACTCGTCAAGTATTCTCTGGCATCAAAGCAGCATACAGCCCTGAAGAATTGGTTGGTAAGTTGACTGTCGTTGTGGCAAACCTTAAACCTCGTAAGATGAAGTTTGGTATGTCAGAAGGCATGATCCTAGCAGCTGGCCCTGGTGGTAAAGATCTTTGGATCTTAGAACCACACGAAGGCGCTCAACCGGGTATGCGTGTAATGTAATTGCATTACGCTTGATTTAAAAAAAGCGTCTGGCTTAACGGCTAGACGCTTTTTTTGATTTGAATTTTAAGGCTATATCAAAAGCGATATTCAAAACCGGTCGAAAGTGTCGTCACGGTATTGTCTTTAAACTTAGTGCCACCCACTTTTGCAGTACCATCTTTTAGCCATATATAACCGCCGACTAAAAATAGTGAAAAATCCCCTATTGCATAACGGCCACCTAATTTAACCGTCGTTGAACCATTTCCCGGCGCAAGTGGATTCACAACGCCACTATCACCTGCACCTTCTCCATAAACGCCTTCAGTAAATAAGATCAGTTTTGGTGTTAATTGATGGGCAAAACCTAAACCATAATCAAAGGTGTCATGGGCAAAAGTCACAAAAGATTCCTTGGTGAGATCTTTTGTGACTTTTGTTTCCATTTGATGCGACGACCAATCTCGCCAGTGAACATTGGCTAACAGGAAGGTTTTGGGAGCAATTGCGGTTTGAAAATCAAAAGTGATTGAACGTGGCATGGTGATTTCAGTGCTACTTGTTACTGAGTCGGCATGATACCTTCGGTTTACGATTGGCCCTGTTTCTTTCATATTGTCGAAATGAAACTTCACTTCCGATTGGTAACCTAACGTCGCCCGCAATCCCATTTCAGGAATTTCATACGAAGCCCCCATGGTATAACCGTAGCCCCAGTCTGTACCAAAATCACTACGCACTCGGCCGTTATAGCGAGTTAACGCATTATCAAAATTCACAATAATTTCAGTTTTATTAAAAGTTGGGCCAGCAAAAAAAGAAACATTTGGAGTGAAGTGATACAAGCCAGTTAAAGCGATCACTTGAGTTTTAAGGTAAGCACCTGAACCTTGATACATTCCCTTGGTATGTTCAGTATCTAAATTGTGCGCACGGTAGAACTGTAAATTAGCAGAAAATTTATCGTTGAAATGATAGTTAAAACCTCCTTGTAGATAATCCAAATCATCCATCACATTGCCGGTTGATTTACCATCTGGACTACGACCATCAACATTATAATGAAAGCGGGTATAAGCTAAGGTGATTTTATTCTCTTTTGAGTATAAATGGGTGTAGTTAAACTTGGCGAATTCATAGCCTGCGCCAAAAGATGAGGCGCTATATAAAAACCAAGTAACTCCCGATAAATATACTTTCCTTTTCACCGTCATAATTAGCTCATCCTTGAGTTCCATTATTACTTGGATACATAACCACTAGTTTTATAAGGAAATACAATCAAGTCAACGAGAGTGAACACTTGTTCAATGGTAATTTGTAAGGAAAAACAAATGACTATAAATAAGACAAGGCAAGGATCATTAGTTATTTCACAGAGCTATATTTTCGGCATTTTTTTGACCTAACATTAACAACTCCTTTAATCGTCATAAATGCAGTAAAAAGAGGCAGTACGCTTAAAATGGATGCGTTTTAGACCGACGTCTACACCACTATTCATCTCATATTCGTAATAATCCCTATCTTGTCATCGTTTATTCGCCTGGAATAAATTTTGCATTTCTTAATTTAGGCACAAAAGTCAGACACAAAAGTGTGAACTGATTCTAGTGTGTATATTCGAGCAAGGTATTGAGGAGGCAGGTATGTTTATTACGATTAGCTTAATCATGTTAGTGCTGATTATTGGTAGTCTGTTCTATTCCAATCATATGCGGGAAAAAAGTCACCAGTATCGCTACCAATTGGTCAATCAACTGCGCCAGCTTATCTATCATGTTCGTCAGCATCGCGGTATTACTCATGCCCATTTAACAGCTGAGCCTTATTCAATTTCAGCCTTGAAACGTGAGGGTGAAGCGATTGCTGAAATTCTCAATAATTTACGTTTGAGTGCAGGCGTGGATACAGGGCGAGAAGTAAGGGTTTTACATGATAAAGCACAGTCTGTATTGCTAAATTGGCCAGATTTTAATGTGGCAAAGAACCAATTTGAACATGGGAAACTTATTCGGCAAATGATGTTTCTAACCGATGAAGTCATGATCACATGGCTCATCGATACGCATAATGATCGTATTGCTACTGAATACCACCAACAATGGCAAAAAATTCTCGACACCTTAGAAACACTGACTCGATTTCGTATCAGTATTCAAGATATTGATAATGAAGTCGGCAAACAACGCTTACGAAAAAATGCAATTTTGTTGGCTAAACGAATGAACCAGCTGTCTTTGATTTGCCCATTAACCATGGCAGACAACGATCAACATGGTTTTATTCAAACGCTTAAAAACTGGGAGCGAACAGAAGAAGTTCAAGAATCACAAAAGGCTTTGTATCAATTATCTTTACAAGCCTCTTATTTGATTTTCACTATTTATGACCAAGTGTTATCGGATACATGTGAGCAAATCTATATGCCGTTAGAGATGATAGTCTTAGGTGAGAAAGCTTCCATATAACAGAAAGAACTTGCCATTATACCAATCACACTAATTAAATGGTCAGAAATTGCGTAGGAAAAAGGCTTGAGAACAAGGCAAAAAATTTCGATAAGTAGTTATTCTACAATCAAATTTTTTAACGCAGTTATCGAGGCTTTTAACAAGCAAGGATGAGCAGATAATTAGTACGATTGGTATTATATTCGTTATAAAAAAGCCTGCTCAGATCGGCAGG
>JBKEDP010000037.1:0-67606 GCA_047975485.1 Vibrio sp.
AGTATGCTTACCTAAATCGATTCCTAAGATATGAATAGAAGACATATGGTTCACCTCATTTCTGAATGCCTACTCTAAGCGTAGAGCCTGAGAGTGAGGCGGACCATATAATTAGTAGGCAAAAAGGCCGCTGCTGGAAATTTTGTAACCTTTGTTTCACTTGGTATTTTTGTTAACGGCTTCAAGAGGACATCCTTGTCCTCGAGAAGCCTAACCATCATCCATGATGGTTTACACCAAAATACTGGCGCTTCACAAAGCAAAATTTAGGCAGAAATAAACACCTCAACCTCAGAAGAGCAATATCTAATCCAGTAAATATCTGCTCATATTCATTAACTCTGAACAGGCCTAATATTATTAGATTTGGATAAAGGGTTTACCCGCCAATCAAATTTAAATTGATCATCAAGGTCGCTAAACCTAAGAAGGCTGATAAACCGACCATATCGGTGACGGTGGTTAATGCCATACCGCCTGCCAGTGCGGGGTCGATATTCATCTTCTTCAATAAAATCGGAATGGTTACACCTGCAATACCTGCTGCCAACAAGTTCGCAAGCATCGCTGCTGCCATAATGCTGCCGAGGATGAAACTGCCTTTCCAGACAACCACGATGCCGCCAATAATACACGCCCAAAGCAAGCCGTTTAAAAATCCAATTGCCGCTTCTTTGAGTAATAAAGAGCGTTGGTTAGTGTTACCGATATGACCAAGTGCTAAACCACGAATAACCAGAGCAACGGTTTGGTTACCCGCTACACCGCCCATGGATGGAACGATTGTCATTAGTACGGCAACCGATGCCATTTGCGCTAAAGTGCCTTCAAACATGTTAGAAACGGAGGCGGCAGCTAAAGCAGCAAGTACGTTTGCACCAAGCCAAATACTACGGCGGCGCACGGATTTCACGACAGGTGCAAAGGTATCTTCGTCATCGTCCAAACCCGCCATACTCATCATTGAGTGTTCTGCGTCTTCACGGATAACGTCAACCACGTCATCGATGGTGATACGACCAACCAGTTGGCCTTCAGCATTGACGACAGGTGCAGATACCCAGTTACGACGTTCGAACAGGTTAGCGACTTCGGTATCGCTGGTATCAACAGAAATCGCTTCGTCTGCGTCTTCCATTAATTCTTCGATTGGCGTATCGGTTTGAGAAGTAATCAAAGCCGTCAAAGACAGATGACCGATCAGCTTGCTTTCTTTATCAATGACATAAAGGGCATCGGTGGCTTCTGGTAATTCGCCTTTCATGCGCAAGTAACGCAAAACCACGTCGACATCAACGTCACTACGAATGGTAATAACGTCGGTGTTCATCAAACCACCGGCGGTTTCCTCATCGTATGACAGTGCCATTTCGACACGCTGACGATCAGCTGTGTCCATTTGGTCAAGAACTTCACGAGAAACATCATCCGGCAAGCTACGCAAGACGTAAGCCACGTCATCGGTATCCATGCCTTCGGTTGCTTCCGCTAGTTTCTCCGGTGCCATTTTAGACACGATGTTATCTTTGATGTCTTCGGAAAGTTCATCAAGGATTTCACCATAATCTTCAGGGTCAGTCAGTTGCCAGAGAACGTCACGGCTTTTATGCGGAGAAGCTTCTAAAAGGTGTGCAATATCCTCAGGTTCCATGTCCTGCAATTGGCGACGGACATGAACATAGCGACCATCTTCGATCGCCTCACTGACTTCTTGGAGGGTTTGATGGGTGAGTTCAAACTCTACTTGATCAGCCATGTTTTCCTCCTGTTAGCACCTTTGATATTTAGATCTGAATATTATCTTAATTTATAGGGGAATGGCAGGTGAGAGAGCATTTTATGGCAATCACACTCATCGGGTGGTTATAAATTGCGCATCTATCGAGTTTTTTGACTAGCTAGAATGAGCAGATAGTGGGTACGATGGGTATCATTCATCTTCATCGAATTTCTGCTCAATAAGTGCGCAAACTGCAGCTAATGCTTGTTCGGCTTGCGTACCTTCTGCTGAAATATCGATGTATTGACCTTGTGCAGATTCCAATAACAGCAACCCCATAACGCTATCTGCAGTGACTTCTTTTTCACCGCTTTTAATTGTGATAGTCGCATCAAAACTTTGAGCCAATTCAAACAGTTTTATTGCTGCTCTGGCATGTAAGCCGAGGCGATTTTGGATTAAAACAGTTTGTTGGCATTGGCTCATTGTCATCGTTTCGATCTCTATTATTGTTATTGACGTATTTGAGTTTGTTTTCTCTTTGATGTCGATTTAGCACTTGAGTCAGTGATTTC
Organism: Vibrio sp.; assembly: GCA_047975485.1. Taxonomy (GTDB): domain Bacteria; phylum Pseudomonadota; class Gammaproteobacteria; order Enterobacterales; family Vibrionaceae; genus Vibrio. Next base: position 2,296 of record JBKEDP010000037.1, read on the forward strand.
AGTTATCCAGACTTCAGGTTAGTTAGGATAACTGGTGTTTTTCTCAAGGCTTGCATGGCGAATTTGCACTTGGTGGCCTAAAGCTTTGAAGTGTTCGCCAAGTTGTTGAGTTAAGTAAACCGAGCGGTGTTTACCACCAGTACAACCTATGGCTACGGTTAAGTAACTGCGGTTATTTTTTTCAAGCAAAGGCAACCATTTGGTGACGAACTGTTCGATGTCATTTTGCAATTCCACTACCGAACTTTCTGCGGCGAGAAAATCTTTGATCGGTTGATCTAATCCAGTAAGAGGGCGTAATTCTGGCACCCAATGCGGGTTAGGTAAAAAACGCACATCGAAAATGTAATCGGCATCTTTTGGCAAACCGTATTTAAAACCAAAGGACTCAAATACCATCACTAATTGTTTATCAGCACGACCTTGAATACGGACACGAATAGTTTCACTCAAGTCATGCAAAGAGAGTTGGCTGGTATCAATCACCAAGTCAGCTTCTTCTTTTAGACTAAGCAAAAGCCTTTTCTCTAATTCAATAGCTTGCTCTAATGAGCGATTTTCTTTGCTCATGGAGAGTGGGTGCAAACGGCGAGTTTCACTATAACGTTTCACTAGCGTTTCTTTGTCTGCATCCAAAAACAACACGTTCACATCGTAAGTTTGCTTGAGTGTCATCAAGGTTTCAAAAATAGCATCCGGATCTCTTGGTAAGTTACGGATATCAATACTTACTGCGACATTTTGCTGATTATATTGCTGGCGATTCGCTTGCACTGAAGTGATAAAGTTTTCAAGTAAATCGACAGGAAGATTATCAACACAATAGAAGCCGATATCTTCTAATACTCGTAGACCGATACTTTTACCAGCTCCTGATTGTCCACTGACGACAATAATTCGAGCTTTATCTTGTTGGCTATTCATTACTACTTTCCGTGTGAATCATTAGGTTATGGTATTTAAGACGTTTTTTATGACGGCTTAATGATGTTGACCTGTGATAATGTCGAATAATTGCTGATCGGTTTCAGCATGACGCAGGAGTTTTAGAGTTGCTTTGTCGTTTAACTTCTCAGCGATTAAAGACAGTGTTTTCAAATGAGTTTCGCATTGAGAATCAGGTACTAGCAGAGCAAAAAGAATATCGACAGGGCGGCTATCAATGGAATCAAAATCGACAGCTTCTTCGCATTTTAACAGTACGGCAATAGCTTGGTCGGTATCAAATACACGGCCATGCGGAATAGCGATTCCGTTACCAATACCGGTTGTGCCCATTTTTTCGCGGGTGAGTAAGCTTTCAAACAAATGGTTGGCTTCCAATCCACTGTGTTCGGCTGCAAGTTCACTGATGATTTCTAGAGCGCGTTTTTTGCTTGTACACTGAACTGCCGTTTTCGTGCAGTCCAGTGATAGTACTTCATTTAGTTGCATGTTAATGACTACTTAGTTTCTCTTTATGTTTGTTCAATTGTCGAGATAGCTTATCGACTAGCTCATCAATTGAAGCATACATGTTATCACTTTGTGAAGAGGCATGTATCTCACCTTGATTAATATGAAGGGTGGCCTCTGCAATTTGTTGTATTTTTTCTACTCTCAAAACAACGTGACTGTTGTTTATATGGTCAAAGAAGCGTTCTAGCTTTTGAAACTTGGTGTTCACATATTCAGTTAACGAATCCGTTAAATCGACATGATGTCCAGTAATATTTATTTGCATAAACTTTCCTCTTTGTTTCCCTGTACACTCTTTACTTGAGTATAGATCTTATCCCTGTCCAGTTTTGGGATGCGATCAAATCAGGCGTTTGCGTTGACTTGAAGGTGCAATACCAAGCGACTCCCTATATTTGGCAATCGTTCGTCTTGCAACTTGGATTCCTTGTTCGACTAATATTGCCGCAATTTTGCTGTCGCTTAATGGCTTTTTACTGTCTTCTGCAGCCACTAATTTTTTGATCAAAGCTCGGATTGCTGTAGATGAACATTCGCCGCCGGCTTCGGTTGTTACGTGGCTTGAGAAGAAATATTTTAGCTCAAAAATCCCTCTTGGTGTGTGCATGTACTTTTGAGTCGTGACACGAGATATGGTGGACTCATGCATATCAACATCTAATGCAATATCGTTGAGAACCATAGGTTTCATCGCTTCTTCGCCGTACTCAAAAAAGTCTTGTTGATGTTCAACAATACAACGAGCCACTTTCAGTAAGGTTTCATTACGACTTTCTAAGCTTTTGATCAGCCATTTAGCTTCTTGAACATGAGTTCGAATGTATTGGCTGTCTGCACTGTTGCCTTTACTGAATGCCGCATATTGTTGATTCACTTTTAAGCGTGGCACACTGTCTGGGTTTATGGCAACTGTCCATTTACCTTTATCTTTAAAAACTGAAACATCCGGCACAACGTATTCAATATCATCAGTTGTTACCTGATTTCCTGGACGTGGATCTAATTGTTGAATTAAAGATAAAACTTCTTTTAAATCTTGTTCTTTTAACTTGGTTTCTTTGCAAATGAGTTTGTAATCACGATTACCCAGTTGATCGATAAAATGGTGTAAAACGTGTTTTGCTTCTTCAAGCCAAGGGGTGTCTTTGGGATAAATCGCTAATTGAAGAAGTAGGCATTCTTGAAGGTTTCGAGATGCGACACCGAGAGGATCGAATTGCTGAATACGTTTTAAAACCGCTTCGATTTCATCTAACTCGATTTCATCATTGCCAAGGCTGCGTTGAATGTCTTCAAGTGATTCGGTGACATAACCGTATTCGTCTAAGCTGTCTAAAATAGCGTGGGCAATAGTGCGGTCGGTATCGCTAAAAGGTGTCAGTTCAAGTTGCCATTCAAGATAATCTTGCAAGGATTGTGTGGTTTCACCTTGGTAGATAGGCATTTCATCATCAAGGCTAATCCCAGTGCTGCCGGTATTGGCGCTATAGACATCTTCCCAAGTGGTATCCATCTCAAGTTCGTTGCTGAGGTTGGATTGCTCGATTAAATCTGAGCTGTCACTGATATTTTGCTCTTGGAATTCTTGCTCTTGCGGAGAGTCTGAAGTGATTGCGGATTCTTGTGATGAGTTTGCACTTGCTTCAGGTACATCGTCAAAAGATTCGTCTACTTCCAATAGTGGATTGGAATCTAATGCTTCTTGAATTTCTTGTTGCAAATCCAATGTAGAAAGTTGCAGCAAACGGATAGCTTGCTGCAACTGAGGAGTCATCGAAAGATGCTGGCCAAATTTAAGTTGTAATGAAGATTTCATGCAATATTCAATGCCTTGTGTTTGGAAAATCCTTATCCATAATCGCTTAGAATGATAGTTTACTGTGATCCATCACTAATTTCATTCTAAGTTGGGCGATGAAGCTTTGTTTGAGTTTTAAGTGCTAATAAAAGCAGCACTTATAAGCTCATGGGCTGTTCTAAGCTGTTCCGATAGACTGATATGCCTTATAAACGGAATTGCTCACCCAAGTACACCTTCTTCACTTGTTCATCGTTTAGCACTTCTTCAGGTGTACCATTTGCGATGAGGTGACCTTGGCTCACGATGTAAGCGTGTTCACATACATCTAAGGTTTCACGAACGTTGTGGTCAGTAATTAATACGCCCAAACCACGGTCACGTAAGTGTTCAATGATTTTCTTGATGTCGATAACTGAAATCGGGTCAACACCGGCAAAAGGTTCATCCAAAAGAATGAATTTCGGGTTTGCTGCTAGAGCACGTGCAATTTCAACACGACGACGTTCACCACCAGAAAGTGCCATACCCGCACTTTTACGAATGTGCTGAATATGGAATTCTTCTAGCAATTCTTCTAAGCGATCTTGCTTATCCGATTTGGTCATTTCATCACGAGTTTCCAAAACTGCCATGATGTTATCTTCAACCGATAGCTTGCGGAAGATAGAAGCTTCTTGTGGCAAGTAACCAATACCCATACGAGAACGCTCGTGCATAGGTAAGATGCTGATGTCTTTATCATCAATCATGATGCTGCCTTCATCACGCGCCACTAGGCCAACGATCATGTAGAAAGAAGTCGTTTTACCTGCACCGTTTGGGCCTAAAAGACCAACGATTTGACCGGATTTAACTTCCAAGCCCACATCACTTACTACACGACGGCTGCCGTATGTTTTAGCCAGTTTTTCAGCTTTAAGCGTTGCCATAATTATTTTTGATCCAATTCAGCAGGTAAAATAACAGTTGAAACTCGTTTGCCTGAACCGCCATCCGCAGTCAGCTTTTGAGTACCCATGTGGTAAGTAATCACTTTACCTTTCACATTGCTGCCATCTTGGTGAACTTCAGCGTCATCAGTCAAAACCAGCAAATCAGTCGATACAGTATAAACAGCCTTGTTACCTTGGCCTTTCATCAACTTTCCGTCATCGGTTTTTTGTTGGAAATGCGTTGGTTTACCGTAACCTTGGATTTCAGTTAATTTGCCTGTTTTGCCATCGCGGAAAGCAATGATCTTATCTGCAGTCACTAAGATACTGCCTTGCGTCAACTTTACATTACCGGTAAAGATGACTTTATTGGTGTTCATATCCAGATCTTGTTGATCTGAATCGATATAAATTGGCTGCTCTTTATCTGAGGTTAATGCCCAAGATGCCGCAGGGATAAGCATGCAAAGTAATAGGCTAAGGTTCGCTAATTTTTTAAGGTGTGTTCGTTTCATAGATACCTTTCGCTTTGTTAAATAATGTTGCGACATTCGTGCCAAAGTTTCCTTTCATCGCATTACCTACGTTGGTAAATTGCGGGCCAACCATAGTGACCTTGGTATTGGTTGAAAAATCTTTTGTATCCAAGTTGACCAACATTCGCTCTGTTTTTAGAGAATCAAAAGTTGAACCAGGGATTTGGTTTTTCGCTACCACATTACCAATCAAGGTTAATTCGTGTTCATCGTTCAAGACGGCGTCATCAGAAATGACATGCCATTCCTCAATCTTAGGATTGCCTTCTTGATAAACGATTAATTTTGGCTTAGTAAATTCAGTGCGGCCATCCTGTGAATAGTATTCAATATGCACCGAGTACAGTTTGTATTTACGTAAACCGGTTTCATCATAACTGATGTTATAAACGTTTTGACCGGTGAACATAGGCGCTTCTTCACTCGGTTCAACTTGTTGGTTTTCATCGGCGGATTTATCGTAAAGATAATAACCAGTTCCCATGATCACCAAAATTAAAAAGGTATAAATGAGTTTAGAAAAGCTCATCAGATACTAAGTCCTTGATAGGTTTCGAGTTCATCTCGTGCTTGTAAAATAAGGTCACATACTTCACGCACCGCACCATGCCCACCTTTAATGTGAGTCACATAGTTAGCACGTTGCACTAACAATGGGTGTCCATCGGCTACGCTGACTTTTAAGCCAACTTTTTCCATCACAGGCCAGTCAATTAAATCATCACCGATATAGCCAACTTGTTCAGGTAAGACATCCAATTTCGCTAAAATATCTTCGTAGGCGAGAATTTTGTTATCTTGGCCTTGGTAAATCAAGTTAATACCAAGCGCACGCATACGATTTTCAACTATCTGCGATTTGCGACCCGTGATAATAGCGACTTCAATACCTGCCTGCATCAAGGTTTTTACGCCATAACCATCACGAGTGTGGAATGTTTTCAGCTCTTCGCCTTGGTTTCCCATATAAACCAGACCATCAGAGAAAACACCGTCAACATCACAGATTAAAAGCTTGATGTTTTTCGCAATTTTCATGATCGCAGTTGGAGCTTGGCCGTATGGGGTTGGTGTCATTCGGCTCATTACATTACTCCTGCTTTTAGTAGGTCGTGCATATTCAATGCGCCTACTAATTTACCATCTTGGCATAGCATTAAACCACTGATACTTTTCTCTTGCATGATGTTTAAACCATCGACGGCGAGTAAGTTTGGAGAAGCAACTGTTGGCTTTTTAGTCATCACTTGGCTAATAGGAGTCGTGTGAATATCAATGCGTTGGTCAAGTAGGCGACGTAAATCACCGTCGGTAAAGATGCCTAGTAAGCCCATGTTGTCATCGACAATCGCAGTCATGCCTAAGCCTTTCTGTGATACTTCAAGTAGAGCATCACGGATAAGTACATCTTGTTTTACGCTTGGAAGTTCTGCGCCTGAATGCATGATATCAGACAGTTTCAACAATAACTTACGGCCTAGTGCGCCACCCGGATGGGATAGAGCAAAGTCTTCTGCAGTAAAGCCACGCGCTTTCATTAAAGCAACGGCAAGTGCATCACCCATAACGATAGTCGCTGTTGTGCTTGAAGTTGGCGCTAAATCAAGCGGGCAAGCTTCTTCTGGAACGGTAATTTGCAAATGATTATCAGCCAGTTTCGCCATGTTAGATTCAGGCTTACCCGTCATGCTGATGATATGAATTTGGCGACGCTTCAATACAGGATAAAGCGCCAGAATTTCAGAGGATTCACCAGAGTTAGAAATCGCTAAAACAATATCGCCAGTTTCGATCATGCCTAAATCACCGTGGCTCGCTTCGCCCGGATGCACGAAAAAGGCAGACGTACCAGTACTTGCTAGGGTCGCCGCAATCTTTTTACCCACATGGCCCGATTTGCCCATGCCCATCACCACAACTTTGCCTTTGTTATGCAAAATCGTTTCACAAACTTGATTGAAATTGGCATCAAAGTATTGAGATAACTGTTGCAAGCCACGCATTTCTATTTCTAATACTTCATTAGCGGCTGCACTGTAATCGAATGATGTGGTCATGGTTTCCAAATCCTTTATCTTTTAGAAAATCTTTATGGCATCAATTATGCGCTGACATTGTAAAACAGATAGCCAAGATAAGCTAAGAAAGTCAGAAATAGAATTGCACCTTCTATTCGGTTGATTTTGCGTGATTTTCCAAATGTCATTACAACCAGCATTAATGATACGCCAAGCATGACCCAGAAATCACGGTGCATCACATATTCACTCAGTTGCGATGGGTTGATTAACGCAGGTAAACCCATCACAGCTAAAATATTAAAGATATTCGAACCGATGATATTGCCAACCGCCATATCATCTTCACCTTTTAGCACGCCAGCCAAAGAGGCCGCTAATTCAGGCAAGCTTGTGCCAATTGCGATAATAGTTAAACCGATCACAAGATCGCTCATACCGAAATATTTTGCGATGATAACTGCGTTTTCGACTAATAAATCTGCTGAATACAATAAAAGAGCAAGACCGACAATCACCCAGAAAATAGCTTTCGGGTTGCTTACGTCGTTCGGAATTTCAGACTCTTGTTGTTCGAGCATTTTGTCTGGTGTTCCTTGAGCTTGGCTTTGTTTTTGCTCGCTGCGGCTGATTTTGACCATAAACAAAATAAAAGACACAAATAGAACAACCAGTAAAATACCTTCGCCACGACCAAGGTAATCATTCCAAAATAAAGCACCTGCAATTAAGGTCACTATCATCATTAATGGTAGTTCACGACGCAGCATGGTTGAGCCAATGCTGAGCGGTTTGACCATTGCTGTGATACCTAAAATCAGTGCGATGTTAGCGATGTTTGAACCCAACACGTTACCGATAGCGGTATCGGTGCGACCATCGAATGCTGCAGTCGCTGAAACAATCATTTCAGGTGCAGAAGAACCCATAGCTAAAATAGTCATGCCGATAACCAATGGGGAGATACCCATGTTTTTGGCAATAGCCGCAGAGCCATACACCAATTTATCCGCACTCCAAACGAGTATGATGAGTCCAATAACCAGTAATGCAACCGCAAGTAACATGATGATTCCTGTTTAGAAAATAAGAAATTTAGAGCCGAACATTCATAAACTATGAATAAAAAGCGAGATATATTCACAGCAAAGGGCGCAATTCTGACCTGTCGTGCAGCAAAATGGAAGATCCGAAACATATTTATTAATAATTTGTGTTAGCTCGGTTGAAATTGCGGTAAAAAGTGAGGATTTTCTGGTATGTTGCACATTGTTTTGAACTTGAGCCATAAACTGATTTATTATGGCGCGCTACAAGTTTAGTTAATTAAAGTAGTCGAGATGGTATGACAAAGGAATTGGTATCAATTAAATCGTTGACCTTTCAACGACAAGAACGCGTTATCTTTGACGATATCAATTTATCGATCCCTGAAGGTAAAATCACTGCGATCATGGGGCCTTCAGGAATAGGTAAAACCACATTATTACGTTTAATCGGCGGTCAAATTGCACCTAATAAAGGTGAGGTTTGGTTTGACGGTGACAATATTCCTGCGTTGAGTCGCCAGCGTTTATACCAAGTGCGTAAAAAAATGAGCATGTTATTTCAGTCGGGTGCTTTATTTACCGATATGAACGTGTTCGACAACGTTGCTTTTCCATTGCGTGAACACACCGACCTTCCTGAAGATTTAATTACCACATTGGTGAAATTGAAATTAGAAGCGGTCGGTTTACGCGGTGCAGCTCAATTAATGCCAAATGAGTTGTCTGGTGGTATGGCTCGTCGTGCAGCTTTGGCGCGTGCAATCGCACTTGACCCTGATCTCATCATGTATGACGAACCTTTCGTTGGACAAGACCCGATCACCATGGGCGTGCTGGTGGAGCTGATTAAAAACTTAAATCACGCTTTGGGTATTACATCGGTTGTGGTTTCACACGATGTTCCAGAAGTGATGAGCATTGCTGATCACGTTTACTTGCTGTCGAAAGGTAAGGTGATTGCTCAGGGCACACCAGACGAATTACGCCAATCAGACGATGAGCGTGTTCAACAGTTTTTGTTAGGAAAAGAAGATGGCCCAGTTCCGTTCCATTTTCCTGCTCAACCAATAGAGAAGGATATATTGGCTTGTGAATAATCAAGGTCAAACATCGAATAAATTGGTCGATAAAGTTAGCCAGATTGGCGCAAGAACTTTAAGTTTATGTGAAGCTTGGGGACGAGCGTCCTTAATGTTGTGGGGGGCGCTAATCGGCAAGCCACAATTTCGTAAAAACTTTCCTTTATTGATCAAACAGCTTTACTCCGTTGGGGTTCAATCGCTTGCCATTATTATTGTTTCTGGCTTGTTTATCGGCATGGTATTGAGCTTGCAAGGCTACATCATTTTGGTCGATTACGGTGCAGAAGGCAGCTTAGGTCAAATGGTGGCATTGTCGTTGCTGCGTGAGCTTGGGCCTGTTGTAACTGCATTGCTATTTGCAGGTCGTGCTGGTTCAGCGTTAACTGCTGAAATCGGTTTAATGAAAGCAACTGAGCAGTTATCGAGTCTTGAAATGATGGCGGTCGATCCACTGCGTCGTGTGATTTCTCCTCGCTTTTGGGCTGGCTTTATCTCAATGCCGCTATTAGCGATGATCTTTATGGCAGTTGGTATTTGGGGCGGTCAGATCGTAGGGGTGGATTGGAAAGGCATTGATGGCGGCAGTTACTGGTCGGCAATGCAATCTTCAGTCAGCCTAACTTACGACATTGGTAATAGCTTAATTAAGAGCTTAGTTTTCGCCATCACCATTATCTGGATTGCTCTATTTAATGGTTATGACTGTATCCCAACTTCGGAAGGCATCAGTAAAGCCACGACTCGAACTGTGGTGCACTCGTCTCTTGCGGTACTAGGTTTAGATTTTATTTTAACGGCTTTGATGTTCGGTAATTAATCGGACCTGTCAGTCAGTTAACTTTTGTTTTAAAAAATGGAATAAAAAGCATGCAAACAAATCGTCGTTTAGAATTAATGGTAGGCAGTTTTGTGCTTGCAGGCGTGATTGCTATTTTAGTAATGATGTTCAAAGTGGCAAACGTGACCAGTCTTGGTTCAAGTGAAAGCTATGTGTTGAAAGCTCATTTCGACAATATCGGCAGTTTAAAAGTTCGCTCTCCGGTTAAAGTGGGTGGTGTTGTTATCGGTGAAGTAACAGATATTACTTTAGATACCAACGATTACATCCCTGTTGTCACTATGAAAATAGGTAAGAAGTTTGGTGAATACCCTGATACTTCAAGTGCTCAAATTTTAACGGCTGGTTTGATTGGTGAGCAATATGTCAGTTTGGTTCCGGGCTTTGTGATGGAAGGCGTGAGCGAAACGCTAGCCGATGGTGATTTCATCCAAGACACCAAATCTGCGATTGTTTTAGAAGATTTGATCGGCCAGTTCTTATATGGCAATAAAGATGATGACTCGTCAAAAGATAGCGATTCAGCGTCTAGCGAAGAAACAGTTAAATAATTAAAGAACATAAATAATTAAATAACGCATTAAAGAATTTTAAATTTGAACAAATGTTTAACGGAATAGTCTTAGCATTATCATCCGTTGAATTCATAGCATGATAAGAGGAGTTCACTATGTCATGGTTTAAAAAAATAACGGTATTTACGGCAACACTTTGCATGGCATTCACTGCATTTTCAGCATCGGCGGCTAACACCGATCCTTATCAAATGATGCAAACCGCTGGTGATGCAACATTTGCTCGTTTGAAAGCTGAACAACCTAAAATCAAACAAGATCCAAATACACTAAAAACCATCGTTGATGAAGAATTGATGCCGTATGTGAACTACCAATACGCAGCATTGAAACTGCTAGGTCCTAACTTGAAAGGGGCAGACAAAGCAGAAGTTAAAGCGTTTATCACAGAATTCCGTGCTTACTTAATCTCATCTTATGCGCAAGTGTTAACTCAATACACTGATCAAACCATCAAATATGCTCCAGCGAAAAAAATCGATGACAAACAACGTATCGTTTCTATTCCAGTTGAAATCGTGGATAGCCCACGTCCAAACATCAAACTAGAATTCACTTTGTTGAAAGATAAAAAAACAGGTGAATGGAAAGCATACGACATGGTTGCTGAAGGCATTAGCTTAATCTCAAGCAAGCAATCTGAGTGGAACACTAAAATTCGTCAAGACGGTATTCCTGCTGTAACTAAAGAACTAAAAGCAGTTGCAGATAAAGACATCGTTTTTGAAGGTAAAAAATAATGACAGAAGCTGCATTAGTGGCAACTTGGCAGCAAGATAACGAGTCATCGGCATCCATCATTGGGCCTTTGACTCGTGATACTGTGCCAATGTTATGGACTAAACTGAAGCAATGGCAGCCAAGTGTTGAGCGATTTGATTTGAGCTTGCAGCAACTAGAAAGAGTTGACTCTGCCGGCATGGCAATGCTGATTCATTTATTACAGCATGCAAAAAATAAAAATTGTCTTATAATGCTTTCCTTTATGCCGAATCAGCTTAAAACACTATTCGAACTAAGTAATATTGATGATCTCATTGTTGAGCACATCCAAAAGACGGAAGATTAGAGGGTTACGTGGACACTATCCAAGTAAAACAAATTTTAGATGACGCCCTGTCATTACAAGAGATTCACGTTAAAGGTGAAGGTAGCCACTACGAAGTGATCGCTGTCGACTCCGTCTTTGATGGAATGAGCCGTGTGAAGAAACAACAATTAATTTACGCGCCCTTGATGGAATATATCCAAAGAAATGATATTCATGCCGTTTCAATTAAGGCATACACCCCAGAAGACTGGGCACGCGATAAAAAACTGATGTCGCTGTAGTAGTAAAAAAAGCAATTAACTCAAGGTTTTTTAATGGACAAGTTTAAAGTACACGGCTCAGGCCCACTTCAAGGTGAAGTAAATATTTCTGGAGCTAAAAACGCAGCATTACCGATTCTTTTTGCTGCAATCCTATCTGAAGGTTCGGTTGAACTTTCTAATGTTCCAGCACTACGTGATATTGATACCTCTATCGAATTACTTAAACGCCTTGGCGCAGAAGTTGAGCGTGAAGGTGAAGTGCTAACAGTTAACGCAGGCCCGATCCACGAATACTGTGCACCTTACGACCTAGTAAAAACCATGCGTGCTTCAATCTGGGCATTAGGTCCATTGGTCGCTCGTTTTGGTCATGGTCAAGTTTCTCTACCAGGTGGTTGTGCGATTGGTGCTCGCCCTGTGGATCTACACATCCGCGGTCTAGAGCAACTAGGTGCAACTATCACGCTTGATGAAGGCTATGTAAAAGCTGAAGTTGATGGTCGCTTGAAAGGCGCTCACATCGTAATGGATAAAGTGTCTGTTGGCGCAACTATTACAATCATGTGTGCTGCTGCATTAGCTGAAGGTAAAACGGTTTTAGAAAACGCAGCATGTGAACCTGAAATCGAAGATACAGCGAACTTCCTAAACGCACTTGGTGCGAAAATCTCAGGTGCAGGTTCAACTACAATTACAATCGAAGGTGTTGAGCGTTTAGGCGGTGGTAAACACACTGTTGTTGCTGACCGTATCGAAACTGGTACTTTCCTTGTAGCTGCAGCTGTTTCTGGCGGTAAGATTGTTTGTCGCAATACAAAAGCTTCTTTACTTGAAGCGGTATTGGCAAAACTTGAAGCTGCTGGTGCATTGGTTGAAACTGGTGAAGATTGGATCAGCCTAGATATGACTGGTCGTGAATTGAAAGCGGTAAACATTCGCACTGCTCCGCACCCAGGTTTCCCAACTGACATGCAAGCGCAATTTACTTTGCTAAACATGATGGCAAAAGGCACTGGCGTGATTAAAGAAACGATTTTCGAAAACCGTTTCATGCACGTTCCTGAATTGCTACGCATGGGCGCAAAAGCTGAAATCGAAGGCAACACTGTAATTTGTGGTGATACTGAAGGTTTGAAAGGCGCACAAGTGATGGCAACTGACCTTCGCGCATCTGCAAGCCTTGTTATCGCTGGCTGTATTGCTAAAGGCGAAACCATTGTTGATCGTATTTACCACATCGACCGTGGTTATGATCGCATTGAAGACAAGCTAAACGCATTAGGTGCAAACATCGAGCGCATGAAAGCTTAATTTAGCTTTTAATGTTGAACTTGATGCACTCAATATGAGTAAGAAATGAGAAGCTGAAGCCTTAGGGTTTCGGCTTTTTTATATCAATTTATTTCGCCATTGGTATTATAGTGCTTGCGACAAAAGCTCATCCTGTCTGAGTTTCTGTTAGTTGCAAATTTTCGGAGAAAAAGAATGATTGCTTTATTACGCATTATTGCGGTTGCGATTTTTGCTGTATTCATGTTTATTTTTGGCTGTGGCTACTGTTTATTCAGCCCGCGCAACCCTCGTCATGTATTTACTTTTGGTCGTATGTTCAGTCGTATGTCTAAAGTATTTGGCATTAAATTAGAATTACGTTTACCTGAGGATGCTTACAATCGTGGGCAACATATCTACTTAGGTAACCACCAAAACAACTGGGATTTATTCACCATTTCTTCTGCGGTAACACCAAACGTAGTAACCGTGGGTAAGAAAAGCCTTGTTTGGTTGCCATTGTTTGGTCAACTTTATTGGTTAACCGGTAATATCCTTATCGACCGTGCTAACCGCAGCAAAGCAATGGACACCATTAGCCAAGTTGCTGAGCAAATCAAGAAAAGCAAAGTATCGGTTTGGATGTTCCCTGAAGGTACACGTTCTCGTGGCCGTGGTTTATTGCCATTTAAAACTGGTGCTTTCCACGCAGCTATTGCAGCTCAAGTGCCAATCGTACCAATCGTATGTAGCTCAACAGACAAACTAAGCTTGAACCGTTGGAACAATGGTCACGTTATCGTTGAAATGCTACCGCCAATCAGTGTTGAAGGTTACGGTAAAGAAAACGTGCGCGAACTGCTAAAAGAATGCCGTACTCAAATGAAAGCGAAGTTAGAAGAATTGGATCACGAAGTGGCGGTTCTGAATAAACAAAGATAATCTCTTTCTCCAGATTTCAAATTTCATCAGCCAGTGACTCTCCGTTGCTGGCTTTTTCATTTGTGTGATTGATATAAATGATCGGTTTAATATTGAGCGATTCGCAAAGTCTCAAACGACATGGATGTCGTTTGCGAAGCGACTAGGACAGGACAGCGGCTTTGCGAGTTGGTTAATATGAGCAGATGACACATTCACATGACTTTATTTTATTAACATCTTGAAATACTTATTGACACTTTGTTGCCTAGGCAATTAAAATTCCGCAACTATTTGCCTAGGCAGTTAAATGTGACTCGGTAAATAAAACGTTGAAGAAGTTGAATTTAAGGCTCGCAAGATGACCTATCTTTCTCACATTAAAGGTTCCGGCATTCCACTTGGAAAGCTTATTGGACTCGTGAACCATCACAAAGAACGCCTATTGAACCAATATTTGTTGCCGCTTGATGTAACTCCTGCGCAATTCAAAGTATTGGCTGTAATTGAATTTGAAAGAATGCGTTCGCCTGTTGAGATCAGCAAAATGCTCTCAATTGACTGTGGCTCAATGACTCGCATGATCGAACGACTGATTAAAAAGTCTTTAGTCGAAAAAACACCGAATCCTGATGACAAGCGAGGCGTATTGCTTCACTTAACCGATTCAGGCTCCGTGCTGCTCGATCAGTGTGTTGAAATTATTGAAAGGGATGTTAGCCCGTTACTGGTGAGTGATTTAACACCAGAAGAAGTAGAACAATTGACACATTTGCTTGAGAGACTTATCCCAAGCGAATGCCAAATTTAAATCAAGATCGCTAAGTTTCATTTTCTATCCGATTAATGGCTTAGTTATTCCATAATTATTAATGATCAAATGGTTGAATCATGGAAAATACAGAACAAAACATTCCCGCTGCGGCTAAACCAAAAAGTAAACGCAAAGCCTCTTTTTTAATCTTCTTTATTGTGTTGCTTGTAATTGGTGGTGCTTGGTTTGCCTACTATGAACTTTTCGCAAAATACGTTGAAGAAACGGATGATGCTTATGTGAACGGCAACCTAGTCGCAATTTCTCCTCAAATCGCGGGCACAGTAACCAAAGTTATCCCTGATGAAGGTGATTTTGTAGAACAAGGCCAAGTCGTTGTAACTTTGGACTCAAGCGACACTGAAATTGCACTTCAAAATGCTGAAGCAAAATTGGCGAGCAAAGTTCGTGAAGTTCGCAGTATGTACGCAACTGCTGATAACTCGAAAGCGAAAGTAGAAGCGAGTCGTGTGGCATATCGTCAAGCGGTAGCGGATTACAACCGCCGTAAAAACTTAGTCGCTCGTGGCGCGATATCGAAAGAAGATTTGATCCACTACCAAGACAATGTTGAATCAACTAAGAGCCAGTTAGAAGCAGCTGAACAAGCATTAGAAATGACAATTGCATTGGTTGATAACACCATGCTTGATTCTCACCCTGGCGTAAAATCAGCGGTAGCAAATCTACGTGAAGCTTACCTAAACAACATCCGTACTCAAATCGTTGCACCAGTAAGCGGTTATGTTGCAAAACGTGCTGTACAACTTGGTAGCCAAATCCAGCCGGGTAGCCAATTAATGGCAATCGTACCTCTGCATGATGTTTGGGTTGATGCTAACTTCAAAGAAAGCCAAATGCGTGATATGCGAATTGGTCAAACAGTAACGCTAACTTCTGATCTTTACGGTGATGACGTTGAATACAAAGGCACAATCGAAAGTCTAGGTATTGGTACAGGTAGTGCGTTCTCTTTACTACCAGCACAAAACGCAAGTGGTAACTGGATCAAGATCGTTCAGCGTTTGCCTGTGAAAATTCAGTTAGATGATCAAAACCAAGACAAATTCCCGCTACGTATTGGCTTGTCTATGGTGGCTAAAGTGGACATCAAAGACACTGACGGCAAATTGCTATCAAAAGAACCAAAACAAGAAGCACGTTACAACACAGATGTGTACAACCACTCTCTTGAAGAAGCAGACAAATTGGTTAGCAAAATCTTGCATGAAAATGTTGGCGTAACCGCTGCGGCGCAGTAATTGAGGCGATCATGAACGATCAAACTTATACGCCGCCTAACTTTGCCTTAGCGACCTTCGCTTTGGCATTGGCTACCTTTATGCAGGTGCTCGACAGTACCATTGCTAACGTAGCCTTGCCGACTATCGCAGGTAACTTGGGCGTAAGTTCAGAGCAAAGTACATGGGTCATCACCTCGTTTGCAGTTTGTAATGCGATTGCGTTGCCGTTAACGGGTTGGTTCTCGCGTCGCTTAGGGCAACTGCGCTTGTTCTTGTTATCGGTGTCGTTATTTACCGTTGCGTCATTCTTGTGTGGTATTGCGACCAGCATGTCTGAACTGATTGTGTTCCGTGCTTTGCAAGGTTTCTTTGCTGGCCCGATGTTCCCAATGTGTCAGACCTTGCTGTTGTCGATCTTCCCGTCAATGAAACGGGGTGTCGCATTGGCGATCATCTCGATGGTAACGGTTGTGGCACCGATTGTTGGCCCGATCACTGGTGGTTGGATCACGGATAACTATTCGTGGCCGTGGATCTTTTTCATCAACTTACCGATTGGTGTTTTCTGTTGTGCTGTGGTTTGGCAACAATTGAAAGACCGTGTTGATATTACCGCTAAGCTACCAATTGATTATATCGGCATTGGTTTGTTGGTAGTGGGCGTTGGCTTGCTGCAAGTGGTGCTCGACTTAGGTAACGATGCAGACTGGTTTGAAGCGACACACATTGTTGTGATGACAGTGATTGCGGTGATTGCGTTAATTTCTTTTGTCATCTGGGAATTAACCGAAGAACATCCAATCGTAAACCTGTACCTATTCAAAGATCGTAACTACGCCTTTGGTACATTAGCATTGGTGTTAAGTTATTCGGCTTTCTTTGCGGTGAACTTGATCTTGCCGCAGTGGTTGCAGATTTACATGGGCTACACCTCGGTTTGGGCTGGTTTAGCTGCAGCACCAATGGGCGTGTTACCGTTATTGCTTACACCGTTTGTAGGTAAATACGCACATAAATCGGATCTGCGATTGTTAGCGTCGTTCTCATTTATCGTGATTGGTTCTTCGTGCTTTATCCGTGCGAATTTCAACACCTTTGTGGATTTCGCATCGGTAGCCGAAGTTCAGATGTTCATGGGTATCGGGATCTCGTTTATGTTTATGCCATTAACGACGATTTTCCTATCGAACTTACACGGTGCAGATATTGCGGAAGGTTCTGGTTTAACCACTTTCTTGCGTGTATTAGGCAGTAGTTTTGCTTCGTCATTGACGACTTGGATTTGGACTCGTCGTGCCGATTTCCATCATGCAAACTTAACCGAGCATGTGAGCAACTATCATCCTGCTGCAGTCGATTATTTGCAGAAGATGGGCGGTGAAACACAAACCAACTTTGCTGCGGTTAATCAGATCATCACCACTCAAGCTTATATGAACTCTACCATCGACTATTTCTATATGTTGGGATGGTTGTTCTTAATCTTGATTGTGTTTGTTTGGTTTACTAAAGGGCCATTTATTAAATCAGCAGGTACAGAAGCTGCCGCTGGTGGCCACTAATACACTTCGTACTTGAAGCCGCAGCTTTGTTGACTGCGTTCATTCGCCCCAATCATGTAGGCAAGCTACACTCATGGGGCCTCATGAACTTGTCGCCTTGCTGCAACTCCAATTCCTTTGTGTATGGTTATAACAGATGAATAAAAAAAGGCTCAAGGTGATGTTCATCTTGAGCCTTTCTCTTATTTAGTCTTTGATTTGGAATTGCGAATCTTGATTACTTACGAACCGCAATTGCTTCGATTTCGATACTTACATCTTTTGGTAAGCGAGCCACTTCTACGCATGAGCGAGCAGGGTAGTTTGCTACTTTATGCTCATCGAAAAATGCACCGTACACTTCATTTACCGCAGCAAAGTTAGTTAAATCTTTCACGAAAACCGTCATCTTCACAATATCGCCAACGGTTAAACCAGATGACTCAACAACTGCTTTCACGTTTTCAAGAGACTGACGAGCTTGTGCTTTGATATCACTTGGCACTTCACCAGTTACTGGGTTCACTGGGATTTGACCTGAAGTCATCACCATGCCACCTAAATCAACGCCTTGAACATATGGGCCGATTGCTGCTGGTGCTGAATCTGTATGTAGAACTTTAGTCATTATTCATTCCATCAAATAGAGTTTTGAAAATTATTTCTCGGTCATGATTTCACGAGAGAAGGCTTTTTCACAATACTTGCACTTCAAGCGAATGTCATTGCCTTTTTCGATCACTGTGAAGCTCGTTGCAACTGGTTCGTTGTGTGTAATGCAATTGCTGTTTGCGCAGTTGAACACATCTAAAACAACACTTGGCAAAGTGAGCGCCAGTTTTTTCACAACCGTGTAATCTTCAATTTGATTCACAGTTGCATGCGGTGCGTATAGAGCCAGTTTTTGCGCTTGTTCTTCTGTGATGAAGGTATTTTCAATTTTCAGTAAGTCTTTTGCGCCTAAAGCAGAAGATGGCAAATTCAGACCAATGGTCACTTTTTCGTTTGAGTTATCCATTTGGAATAACTTCAATACTTTGATGCCAATGTGCGCAGGAATGTGATCGATCACGGTGCCATTTTTAATCGCTTCAACTTGTAATTGGTTTTGTTTCGACATGATAAGCCTCCGTGATTATAAAGTTTCGTTAAGAACAAGTGCTAACAAAGCGGTACGTGCATACACACCATTTTCCGCTTGTTGGAAGTAATATGCGTAAGGCGTTTTATCAACATCAATCGTGATTTCATCAACACGAGGAAGTGGATGCAGCACTTTTAAGTTGTCTTTCGCTGTTTTTAGAGAATCAGCCGTTAAGATGTAAGCTGATTTGATATGTGCATATTCTGACTCATCAAAACGCTCTTTTTGAACACGAGTCATGTACAGAATATCCAACTCAGGGATCACTTCTTCCATATCCGTGTGCAAGCTGTATTGAATGTTTGCATCGTCTAATTCTTCGCAAATGTAATCCGGCATCGCCAGAGCTTCAGGAGCAACAAAGTAGAAACGCACATTGTTGAATTTCGCTAAAGCTTGAGTCAAAGAGTGCACGGTACGGCCATATTTCAAGTCACCAACGAAAGCTATCTTGATGTTATCTAGCGTGCCTTGAGTTTCATAAATGCTGTAAAGATCGAGTAAGGTTTGGCTTGGGTGTTGGTTTGAACCGTCGCCTGCATTAATGATTGGTGTGCCGTTAGAGAATTCAGAAGCCAAACGAGCTGCGCCTTCTTGTGGGTGACGCATAACAAATGCATCCACATAAGAAGAAATGATTTGAATTGAATCCGCTAGCGTTTCACCTTTGTTGGCATGAGAAGTGTTACCTGCGTTATCAAAACCGATCACGCTGCCGCCGATGCGTTGAATCGCTGTTTCAAAAGAAAGGCGAGTACGAGTTGATGGCTCAAAGAAACAACTCGCCACGACTTTACCTTTGATCAATTCTGGTTGAGGCTCAGCTTTAATTTGCGCAGCCGTTTGAATGATAAGCTCAAGCTCTTGACGAGAGAGTTCAGGAATCGAAATGATGTGCTTTTGATAGAGCGAGTTCGCCATGATTTATCCTTACCTTCTAAATCATTTAATGAGGACATTCCGCCGTTAATGTATTGCAGTTAACGAAGCTGCAAAATTTCAATAACGGAGGGCATCAGATACAAAAAAGCCCCCATTTAAAATGGAGGCTTAAAATCAGTTAGGAAAAAGAAAAACAGCTAAAGAGCAACGCAGCTTAACGTAAAGTTGAATTGTGTGACTCATTGGGTGCATTACTTACTCCTTTGACAATTGGCAAAAATTATACTCCCAATTGTCTTTTGCGCAAGCGATTGCTTAGGTCGGTTTCTTGATTTTTAGCTGCTATTTGTTGTCGATCAATTAAGAGTTTAATCAGTGACTAAGAACCTAAAGTCGCAACCATCACTGCTTTAATGGTGTGCATACGGTTTTCCGCTTGGTCGAACACAATAGAACTGTCGGATTCAAACACATCTTCTGTTACTTCCAACCCATTCATACCATATTTATCCGCTACTTCTTTGCCGATAGTAGTTTCATCATTATGGAAAGCAGGTAAACAGTGCATAAATTTCACGTTTGGATTTTCCGTGGCTTTAACCACATCCATATTGACTTGGTAAGGAGTCATCAATGCAACACGCTCATCCCAAGCCTCAGGTGCTTCGCCCATTGAAACCCACACATCGGTATAAAGAAAATCACAACCTTTTACGCCAGCAGTAACATCTTCAGTTAACGTGATTTTTGCGCCTGTTTCTTTAGCGATTTGCTGGCAAGTCGTAACTAATTCTTCTTCAGGCCAGAATGTTTTTGGAGCGACAAGGCGAATATCCATACCCATTTTTGCTGCGCCAACCATAAGTGAATTACCCATATTGTTACGAGCATCACCAAGGTAAGCAAAAGAGAGCTGGTTTAGCTGTTTGCCTTGTGCATATTCTTGCATAGTAAGAAAGTCGGCTAAAATTTGCGTCGGGTGGAATTCATTGGTTAAACCGTTCCAAACAGGCACGCCGGCATATTGCCCTAATTCTTCAACAATTTTCTGTCCATAACCACGGTATTCGATGCCATCATACATGCGGCCTAATACTCGAGCTGTGTCTTTCATGGATTCTTTATGGCCAATTTGCGAACCAGAAGGGCCAAGGTAAGAAACTTGCGCACCTTGGTCAAAGGCTGCAACTTCAAAAGCACAGCGGGTACGAGTCGAAGATTTTTCGAAAATTAGCGCAATATTTTTCCCAACAAGTTTCTTTTGCTCGCAACCTGCATACTTGGCACGCTTTAAGTCGCGAGATAACTCTAAAAGAAAGTTAATCTCTTTTGGGGTGAAATCGAGCAACTTTAAAAAATTACGATTACGCAGGTTGAAAGCCATAAGAATATCCTTTTTCTATCTCTTGTGTATGTAACCTACTTATACATAAAAATGCGGTAAAAGTGAATTTTTATTTGATTGACTGTTGAGCTATGTAATTGAGTTATTTTAACGCTTACTTCAGCAGGGCTTTCGTGGCAAAATATAGCCTGTTATTTTTGCTATTAGCCCGATTGGAGCACGCACTATGTCTAATAATGATCAATCTATGCAAGACGATTACATGTCGGTAGAAGAACTGATTGAATTTCAAAAAGAAGAAACAAGAGACATCATCGCAGCATTGATTGAAGATGGTAGTGATCCAGATGCACTTTATGACATCGAACACCACTTGTTTGCTGAAGATTTCGAAACCCTAGAAAAAGCGGTAATCGAAGCATTTAAAATGGGCTTTGAAGTATTAGAAGCTGAAGAAACTGAAGATGAAGATGGCTCTAAAGTGCTTTGTTGTGATGCGATCATGCAATCGGCATTAGATGCTAATCTGATTGATGAGCAAGTAGAAAAACTGGTTCACTTGGCTGAAAAATACGACATCATCTATGATGGTTGGGGCACTTTCTACGAAGGTGAAGATGCTATCTATGATGAAGAAAACGACGATTACGAAGACTAATTTCGAATCTGTTTCGTTTTTATAATCTTTTTCGCAAAATGCCAGCCGCTTGTGCTGGTATTTTTATGCCTAACTTAAATTGAATATTAAGGATGATTATGCATTTCCCTCTTAATGGATTATGGCAAGTTTCACCCTTGACGGATTTGTCAGTTCCGCAAGCGGATATTTCGTTTCCGGCTAAGTTAAGTTCGGTGCTACCGAGTTCGTTAGCAGAAACGGAGATTGCACAACAAGAATGGCATTTAATGCATGACATTGAAGTTGATGAAGCCATGCTTGGGCTTGCTGGCATTGATTTAGTGATTGAAGGCATTAGTCATTATGCGGAAGTGCGAGTCGGTGGTGTTGCTGTCTTTGATTGTGATGGCAGCCGTTTTCGCTATCAAAAAGACATTAAAGATTATCTAAATATTGGCAAGAATCGAATTGAGATTTTATTCCTCGAAGCTGATGAAGATTGGTTGATTGAATCAGAGCAAACCGTTTGCCCATTGGGAGAAACTCAACCTAAAGGCAATGCTCAAGTGCTCGAATTAACGCATGTGCCATTTTTACGTTTCGTGCGAAATGTGCGTTTGCAGCATGTGGTGACAGAACAGATTTGGCATCACGGTGGCGGGTGTGAGTTGAAAGTTGATGTGTATTACAACACACTCAAAGCTGGTTTAGTCTTCGCCAATATCAAATTTGAAGGCATGACTTATACCATTCCCATTGATGTGCGTAGCGATCACGTGACAGCGATTTTCCAAGTTGATGCGCCTGTAAAAGCAGTGATGAAGCCGAACTCCAATCAAGCAGAAAAAGGCAGCACACCGCTTTATGTACATTTAGATGGCTACCATTTTCATTTCGATGTGGCGTTATCAGAAACTCAAAGCGTGACCCATTATCCGCTGTAACTTTTATTTCTGGCTGTAGTTTTATTTCTGAATTAAAGCTCTATTGCCATCACGACTTCACAATCACCGTGTCCGGTATTTCCCCATGGAGCATCGAGCAGTTGAAAGCCGACTCTTTGATAGAGTTTTAATGCCGCTTTGAGTTCAGCTGTCGACTCCAAATAGCATTGCTTGAAGCCTAATTCTTTCGCTGTATTTAAACAAAGGCTAATCAACTTTTCCGCAAAACCTTGCCCGCGAGCGGTTGCAAGAAAGTACATCTTCTGCAATTCACATACTTCAGGTTTTCCTGCTAATGGCGCAATGCCAGCTCCGCCTACAAGGTTATCTTCATCATCGACTAAAACCCAATAACGAGATTGCTCGGCTTGGTAAACCTCAAATAGGGTATCCAAAGTTGGATCAGCAACGCTATAGCCTTTGTCGGCCGTTAAGCCAAACTCAGCAGAAACATCACGAATAACTTGAGCGATATGTGGATTGTCGGTTGGTTGAATAGAGCGAATTTTAAATGGCATGCGTTTATTTACTTCAGAAGTATTAAATTGATAGTTAAATCATTTATAACCAATTGCGTTCAAGCTGTCACGGTCCAATCGATTTAATAAACACTCACTTCCAGCAACAAAGCTGTAGATTCAAGTACGAGGGGGATAAAAAAGAAAAAGCCCACCGGATGACAAGTGGGCAAAGGGGAAGGTAATTAGGTTTTTAAAACGAATCAATTATGAATAAATTTTCGCTTTTGGTTGTGTAGCTTCTTTTATTTCAGAGCTGTGTTGTTGTAATTCTTGATGATGGCAGTGCAAAGTGATTTTTGCTTTCTCATTACGTTGCCAAATACGCTCATGTAAGTAGAACACCACGGTATTTACACTAGGCTCGATTGCTGCAATTAAACCACCGACCAATGCGCTACCTGTTAGTAAATACGCTACTGAGAATGCAACGCTAAAGTGCACCACTGCAAAAGTGAATGTTTTTCTTGCAGGTTGACGATGTGCAATTTTTAGCAAAGCAGGACGTTGCCATACTTTTTCGTGGAAATAGAAGGCGACTGTGTTGACCATTGGCTCAGTCATTGCAATCAAGCTACCGATGATAATGTCGCCCGTTAAAACATAAGCCAATGTAAAGGCAACGCTAAAGTGCAATACCGCAAACGTTAGAGTCTTTCTCATACCATATCCCCAATAAACACAATTTATTTGTTGAATTTATTATTGCGAATAATTCTCATTTCGTAAAGTGTGATTTTGATTATTTTTTCAATAGGTCTAACTTATCAATCAATGTTTAAAAAATGTAAAATTCAAAACCACAATGTTAATGTGGACTAAATTGCACTTATTTTCAATAGTTTTTGATAGACCTGTCGAAAGATTCTAGCTGTGTTTTAAGTATCTCGCTGAGTTATTTGTAATTGTAATGTTAAGATTTTTAAGGAGGGAAGTTGGAATTAGGCTAGGTAAGTAGGAAAACAGCAGACACAAAAAAGGCTAACCGAGTGGCTAGCCTTTGAAGATATTTAAAGTTGAATCAGATTATAAAGCAGCAATCGTTGCTTTTTGCTCTTCCAACTTAACTAGAGTTTCTTGGTAACCTTCTAGTTTTTCACGTTCTGCAGCAACAACTGCTTCAGGTGCTTTCGCTACGAAACCTTGGTTGTTTAGCTTGCCTTCGATGCGTTTGATTTCACCGTGAGTTTTCGCTACTTCTTTATCAAGACGTGCTAGCTCAGCATCTTTATCAATCAAACCAGCCATTGGGATCATGATAGTTGATTTACCAACGATAGCTGTTGCACAAGCTGGAGTCGCTTCGCCTTCGGCCAATACTTTCACATCTTCCAGTTTACCTAGAGAGCTTAGTACCGCTAGGTTAGCTTCAAGACGTGCAGCATCGTTAGCATCCGCTTTTAGCATTACTGAAAGTGGTACGCTTGGAGCGATGTCGTATTCAGCACGTAGGTTACGGATACAAGTGATGAATTGTTTCACCCACTCAATATCGTCTAGCGCTTTTTGATCGAAGTTGTTTTCATCAAACTGAGGTAGAGCCTGAGTCATAATGGTGTCGCCTTCAACGCCATCAACTAAAGGCTTCACGCTTTGCCAGATTGATTCCGTGATGTATGGGATCACTGGGTGAGCAAGACGCAATGTTTTCTCAAGAACCGTAATTAGCGTACGACGAGTTGCACGTTGTTTCGCTTCAGTACCTTTCCATAGAACAGGCTTAGTTAGTTCTAAGTACCAGTCACAGAATTGGTTCCAGATGAATTCGTAAAGCGTGTTCGCAGCCATATCTAAACGGTAGTTTGTGATGTGTGCGTTGAATTCTTTCGCAGCAAGTTCGAATTGAGATTCAATCCATTTGTCTGCTAGAGAGTATTCAAGTTCTGCACCTTCAGCGAAACCACAATCTTGATCTTCTGTATTCATTAGAACGTAACGGCTTGCGTTCCATAGTTTGTTACAGAAGTTGCGGTAACCTTCAAGACGCTTCATATCCCAGTTGATGTCACGGCCAGTTGAAGCCATAGCAGCTAGAGTGAAACGTAGTGCATCTGTACCGTATGGTTCTATACCGTTTTCGAAAGTCTTACGAGTGTTTTTCTCGATCTTCTTAGCTAGTTGAGGCTGCATCATGTTGCCGCAACGTTTTTCAACTAGAGACTCAAGATCAATACCGTCGATCATATCGATTGGGTCAAGAACGTTACCTTTCGATTTCGACATCTTATCGCCGTTTTCATCACGGATAAGACCTGTCATGTAAACGGTTTTGAATGGTACTTGTGGCTTGCCGTTTTCATCTTTGATGAAGTGCATGGTCATCATGATCATACGAGCAACCCAGAAGAAGATGATATCGAAACCAGATACCAACACGTCAGTTGGGTGGAAGGTATTCAATTCTTCTGTATTTTCAGGCCAGCCCATTGTGCCGAACGTCCAAAGTGCAGATGAGAACCAAGTATCAAGAACGTCGTCGTCTTGGCGTAGAACAACAACTGGAGCAAGGTTGTTTTGCGCACGTACTTCTTCTTCGGTACGGCCAACATAAACATTGCCATCGTTGTCATACCAAGCTGGGATACGGTGACCCCACCAAAGTTGACGAGAGATACACCAGTCTTGAACATCACGCATCCAAGCAAAGTACATGTTTTCGTATTGCTTAGGCACGAATTGGATTTCACCATCTTCAACTGCTTTAACAGCAGGAGCAGCAAGAGGTGCAGTGCGAACATACCCTTGGTCAGTTAGCATTGGCTCGATAACCACGCCACCACGGTCGCCGTAAGGAACGGTTAGATCGTGATCTTTGATTTCTTCCAATAGACCAAGTGTTTCCATTTCAGCTACAAGTGCTTTACGCGCAGCGAAACGTTCCATACCTTGGTATTGAGCTGGAATTTCAGAGCTATATACGTCAGAAGGTTCACCTTTAGTTGTGAATACTTCTGCAGAGTCACGAATGTCAGCATTCAGAGTCAGAATGTTGATCATTGGTAGTTCGTGGCGTTTACCTACTTCGTAGTCGTTAAAGTCGTGAGCTGGTGTGATCTTCACACAACCTGTGCCTTTTTCCATGTCAGCGTGTTCATCGCCAACAACTGGAATACGACGGTTTACGATAGGTAGAATGATTTCTTTACCGATAAGATCTTTGTAACGTGGATCTTCTGGGTTTACTGCAACACCTGTGTCACCAAGAACAGTTTCAGGACGAGTAGTTGCTACTACGATGTAGTCTTTACCGTCAGCTGTTTTCACGCCATCTGCAAGAGGGTAGCGGAAGTGCCACATGTGACCTTTTTTGTCTTTGTTTTCAACTTCAAGATCAGAAATCGCAGTGTGAAGTTTTGGATCCCAGTTTACTAGGCGTTTGCCACGGTAGATCAAATCATCTTCGTATAGACGAACAAATACTTCTTTTACGGCGTTAGATAGACCATCGTCCATTGTGAAACGTTCACGATCCCAATCAACAGATGCACCTAGGCGACGAAGTTGACGAGTGATGTTGCCACCAGATTCGCCTTTCCATTCCCAGATTTTGTCGATGAAAGCTTCACGACCGTAATCGTGCTTAGTTTTGCCTTCTTCTGCTGCGATCTTGCGCTCAACAACCATTTGAGTTGCGATACCGGCGTGGTCAGTACCCACTTGCCACAAGGTATTTTTACCTTTCATGCGCTCACAACGGATAAGAGTATCCATGATGGTATCTTGGAAAGCATGACCCATGTGCAGACTACCAGTGACGTTTGGTGGCGGAATGACGATGCTGTAAGCTTCTTTAGATGTGTCGCCATGAGGCTTGAAGTAACCAGCCTCTTCCCAACGCTGATATAGCGCCTGTTCAATTGATGTTGGGTTGTATGTCTTTTCCATAGTCTTCTTTTTGCTGTATTTATGTAAATGCCGTGTGCGTAAGCGTTATAAATAAATTCACTTTATTTTTGGCTTTTTTTGCTATTTTAGCTTTTTTCGCCATTTAAGTGAGTTTAGCAATAGCTTTTACGCATGATGAATTTTTACGCTCTATGACTGAATGTCGAATTTTTCCATCTGATAGCCAGCTTGGCGATAAATTTTATATCTTTCTCTTGCGAGTTGCTTGGCTTTTTCGTCACAAGGAACGAAGTCTACCACTTGTGCCAAGGTATGAGCAAAATTTGTATGATCGTTTGCCAGATTTATGAAAAGTTGGCGATTTCGATGTGGTTTTAGCTTGCTGTAACCAATCTCAATCATTGTTGAATAATGAGGGCCTTCTCCAACCAAGTTGTGAGGTTGAAATTGTTCAGGCTCAAGCTGCCATATCATTTCATCAATGCTTTCGGCTTGAGCTTTGTCATGGGCGTTGATATAGACTCTCGCATTTTGAGATGCAAAGTGTTGAGCGAGATAAATGGCATAACGAATTAACCCAGTTTCTTGAGTTTGTTCGCTATCGGGTTGAATGATGTAAAAAGTTGCAGTTGCCATAAATGTCGTTCGAACAAAATCCAAAATAAAAAAGGAGCCAAATTTCGGCTCCTATCATAATGATTTTTTAGTGAGAGTTTAATCTCTATTCTTCAAGGATCTGAGAACCAGAAGAACGGTTAATTAAAAATTGCACTAATAGAGAAACAGGGCGGCCAGTTGAGCCTTTTTGTGCGCCTGATTTCCAAGCTGTACCTGCGATATCAAGGTGCGCCCAGTTGTACTTCTTCGCAAAGCGAGATAGGAAACAACCTGCCGTAATCGTGCCACCCGGACGACCACCAATGTTAGCCATATCCGCAAATGGGCTATTTAGCTGTTCTTGATATTCGTCAGCCATTGGTAAACGCCAAGCACGGTCGCCAGCTTGTTCTGATGCATTCACGATTTCGTGCGCAAGTGGGTTATGGTTCGCAACCACACCGCTGATGTGATGACCAAGAGCAATCACACATGCGCCAGTTAGTGTTGCAACATCAACAACGCAATCTGGGTCGAAACGCTCAACATAAGTTAGTGCATCACACAATACCAAACGGCCTTCTGCATCGGTATTCAATACTTCAACAGTTTGACCAGACATAGTGGTTAGAATGTCACCCGGACGGTAAGCATTGCCACCCGGCATGTTTTCACAACCAGCAAGAACTGCAACCACGTTAATTGGTAGGTTAAGTTTTGCTAATGCTTTCATTGTACCGAAAACCGATGCAGCACCACACATGTCGTACTTCATTTCGTCCATCGCTTCACCCGGTTTGAGTGAAATACCGCCTGAATCGAAAGTTAAGCCTTTACCAACTAAAACAATTGGTTTGGATTCTGGATCGTTGTTTCCTTTGTATTGGATAACCGACATCATGGATTCGTTACGAGAACCACGTCCTACCGCTAGGTAAGAATGCATGCCCAGTTTTTCCATTTCTTCTTCACCAATTACTTTAGTGGTAATGGTTTCGAATTCATCAGCAAGACGACGAGCTTGAGAAGCAAGATATGCAGGGTTTGCAACGTTTGGTGGCATATTGCCAAGATCTTTTGATGCTTTCACACCAGAAGCAACCGCTAAACCGTGAGAAATCGCTTTTTCACCAAGGCTCAATTCTCGACGAGTTGGTACGTTAAACACTAACTTGCGAAGAGGGCGGCGAGTTTCTGGCTTGTTGCTTTTAAATTGATCGAAAGTGTAAAGGCTGTCTTTGGTAGACTCTACCGCTTGGCGCACTTTCCAGTAAGTATCACGACCTTTAACGTGCAGTTCTGTTAGGAAACAAACCGCTTCCATTGAACCTGTGTCGTTAAGCGTGCCAATTGTTTTTTGAATAATTTCTTTGAATTGACGTTCGCCAAGTTCACGTTCTTTACCGCAACCGACTAATAATACGCGCTCAGATAGCATGCCCGGTACTTGATGCAAAAGCAGCATTTGACCCGGTTTGCCTTCGAGATCACCTCGGCGTAATAATGAACTAATATAGCCGTCGCTGATTTTATCAAGCTGTTCCGCGACAGGAGAAAGGCGACGTGGCTCGAATACACCTACAACGATACATGCGCTGCGTTGTTTCTCTGGGCTGCCACTTTTTACACTGAACTCCATGCTGACTCCTACATCCTAAAGACAAATAGAACTAAATGTTGGATAATGGTCGCGATTTGTTGGCCAGCAACTAAACTGTTCAACGTTAAGCAACACAAAATTTAGTTAGAAATTGATCTCGTAAGTTAAAAACTCACGTGATATTTACAGATAAATATAGTTAAAAAATATTAAAAATAATAGACTCACGGGAAAACTATAGTTATTCCGCCAAAAAAACAAGTTTTGTATAGGTAATGATGCGTGATTATTGTTAGATATTTGATCCGCGAGACACTCAAAAGCCAATTTGCCGTATTTTTTGTGCTTTTTCTCGTATTTTTAAGCCAAAAGTTCATCAAGGTATTGGCTGACGCTTCTGATGGCGATATTCCGGCGAGTATGATCATGTCGGTTGTTGGGCTAAACATGCCTGCAATGGGCTTATTAATGCTGCCATTAAGCCTTTACGTTGGTATCTTGCTGACTTTTGGACGTTTATACGCCGAAAGTGAAATTACCGTGATGAATGCGACCGGCATAGGTAATAAATTTCTCGTTCATGCTGCGCTTTATCTAGCACTAATTACCGGTGTGGTTGGTGCATTCAACTCTCTATGGTTATCTCCTTGGAGCCAAGAGAAAGTGACTCAATTGTTAGAAACCGTTTCAACAACGAGCACAATCGACTTACTTAAAAAAGGTCAATTCCAACCATCTCCTGATGGAAGGGCGGTCGTATTTATTGATGACATCAAAGATAAGCAATTAACCAACGTGTTTGTGGCTCAACCTGCGCCTCGTGGCAACACTCGCCCAAGTGTGATGTATGCGAAATCAGGTATTGCAGAAGAGTTTGAAGATGGTCGTCAAACTTTAACCTTGCATGATGGTACTCGTTACGAAGGCGTTCCTCGCTCTTTGGATTATATGAATACCACTTACGACACTTACACCGCCTTAATTGGTCAGCGTGAACCTGAAAGCAAGCGTCGTAAATGGGAAGCGATTCCAACTAAAGATCTATTTGGTCAAACAGATTTAGATGCTAAAGCAGAACTGCAATGGCGTTTGTCTTTGATTATTTGTATTCCACTATTAACCTTGGTGGTTGTACCGCTTTCAGCTGTGAACCCGAGACAAGGCCGCTTTGCCAAATTAGGCCCAGCAGTGCTGATTTATCTTGCTTACTTCTTATCGATTAGTGCGATGAAGTCTGCGGTAGAAGACGGCTCCGTTCCAGACTTTGGTATGTGGTTCATTAATATTGGATTATTGATTGCCGGTATTGTTCTAAACAGTATGGACAGCTTATTTGTTCGCCGCATTAAAGACAAAATGAGACAAAGGAAATTGAGCCGTGTTTAAAATTCTTGATTGGTATATTGGCCGAACAATCATTGCGACTTCTTCCTTGTGTCTTGCTACCTTGGTTGGGCTTTCTGCCATCATCAAATACGTTGAGCAGTTACGTAAAGTCGGTAAAGGTACTTACGATTTAGTCGAAGCTTTGTATTTCGTGGTTTTAAGTATTCCGCGTGATATCGAAATGTTCTTCCCAATGGCAGCTTTGCTTGGTGCATTGATTGGCTTAGGTATGCTGGCGGCAAGTTCGGAACTTGTGGTTATGCAGGCATCAGGTTTCTCTAAGTTAAACATTGGTGTTTCTGTATTGAAAACCGCAGTGCCACTAATGCTTATGGTGATGATCCTTGGTGAATGGGGTTCTCCACAAGCTCAGAAACTGGCTCGTGACACTCGTGCTCTAGCGGTTGCTGGTGGCAGTATTGTTTCCGTTCAAGATGGTGTTTGGGCTCGTGACGGCAATGACTTTATCTATATTGGTCGTGTTCGCGGCGAAGATGAACTTGATGGCGTAAGCATTTGGCGTTTTGATGAAAACAGAAAGCTAAATGAGATTCAGGTATCTAACGTTGTTAAGTATGAAGAAGGCAACCGTTGGATGATGAAGAATGTGCAGATCACTGACATGAAGAATGATGTGCAGATCTCAAAACGCATGCAGCCTGAATTAGAATGGGAAACCACTTTAACACCAGACAAATTGGCTGTTGTAACAGTAAAACCTGAAGAATTATCCATGACAGGTTTGTACAGTTATGTGAAATACCTAAAAGATTCCGACCAAGATCCATCTCGCTACGAATTAGCATTCTGGCGTAAAGTGTTCCAACCATTATCTATTGCAGTAATGATGTTGATGGCACTGTCGTTTGTATTTGGTCCATTGCGTAGTGTAACCATGGGCGCAAGGATTCTGACGGGTGTGATCGCAGGCTTTACCTTCTATATTTCAAGTGAAGTGTTTGGCCCAATGAGTTTGGTATATAACATTCCACCAATCATTGGGGCTCTTGCGCCACCAATTATCTTCTTGGTTGTCGCAATCATGTTGATGAGAAGAAAGCTGTAGATTCTCGTTGATTCAAAATCAAAAAAGGATGCTCAATTGGCATCCTTTTTTATTGGTTCTGTTTTAGTTGCACGGTTTCAAGAACATATTCAGACGACTTTAGGAAGTTGCACCACTTGGCATTTTGCCCACATATCTTGCAAAGCTCTTTTCTCTCCGTCGAATAATACGGTTAAATTTCCAAGCCCGAGAAACGCTGTCAGCATACGAACAATAGATTGGAAGAAGCGAATGTTGCTGCCATCTTCATTTTGCACTCGCAGTTTCCAAGCACGCATACCAAGGGTTTGACCTTTCATCCAGAAGAAGCTTAAAAAGCCCATCCAAACGATAATCACATAAGCGTGAAAAACATAGCTCCAAATAGGGTGGTGATTAAGTAGGTCGCTGGCATCAATATAAGAGCCATAATTAATTAGCCCTTGGGAAAATAACGCTTCCATCGTGGCAATCACCACACCGACGGCAATCATTTCAATTGCGATAATAATTAATGCATCGTAGATAATGGCGGCCAAACGGCGAAAAAAACCAGCTGGTTTAACGTGAGATATTGAGTTCATACGGCTTCTAGTTAACAAAATGTTGAGAAAGAATAGCTATTTGTAGACCGTACATAAAGGACTAATAGGCATTAATACGATACTTGTGGCGAAAATAGCAGCGGTTGAACCAAAAATGAAATTTACCACTTGCACACCGTCATTCGATACGTATAATTCCAATCACTCCTTAGCGATAAGGAAAACAATTTGGCGGTGTGGTGAAATTGGTATACACGACGGATTCAAAATCCGTTGCCTTCGGGCGTGGCGGTTCAAGTCCGCCCACCGCTACCAAATTTAAAGATAGAGCCTCAACTTATGTTGGGGCTTTGTTGTATCTAGGGTTTGCTGAATTAAGCTGAAATAAAAATTTTTTCACTTATGAATTAATTTCTTCTTTTGTTTTTTAAATCATCTAACTTGTGGTGCAAAAACAGTGCAAATTTCTTTTTCATCACTTTGGCATGCATTGTCTTGAGTTTTTCCTTTCGTCATCGCTTTGTTTCTATCGTCAATTTTTGAACAAGATCTCAATAAATCTATACACTTAGTTAAAATAAGTTTATCTTGATACAAATACTTACATCTGTTGCTGCTATGTTAATTTGTGCTCGTGACGCTTTTGTTTTTCTCATTTTTATACGATCTAAAAATTAACAAGCTCTTCTTTTTGTATTCTTATTGAGCAATTGGGGTAATTATGAAAACGGTTTCTGTTGTAGTGCCTTGCTTTAATGAAAGCGAAGTGATTGATGCGACTGTGGCTGAGCTACTGTCCGTGACTCAAGGTATCCAAGGTTATCAATTCGAATTGATTTTTGTTAATGACGGCAGTGCTGATGACACTGAAGCGAAGCTGCTTGGTCATAGTAAACAACATGATAACGTTCGCCTGATTTCTTTTTCTCGTAACTTTGGACATCAACAAGCAGTTAGTGCTGGTATTGATGTGAGTACCGGCGATGCTGTTGTGTTGATCGATGCCGATCTGCAAGATCCGCCAAAGCTGATTGCTGACATGATTGAAAAGTGGCAGCAAGGCTTTGAAGTGGTTTATGCCACTCGCTTGACTCGCGAGGGGGAGTCGACCTTCAAAAAGCTTTCAGCGAAATATTTCTATCGCTTTCTTAATGCTATGTCAGAAGTGCCAATCCCTTTGGATACCGGTGATTTTCGTTTAATGGATCGCCAAGTGGTTGAGCAATTGAAAGCCATGCCAGAGCATCATCGTTTTGTGCGAGGCATGGTGAGTTGGGTTGGATTCAATCAAACTTCGATTACTTATGAGCGTGCCCCTCGATTTGCAGGTGAATCCAAATACCCGCTTATCAAAATGGTCAAATTTGGTTTTGATGGCATTTTATCCTTTTCTGTTAAACCTCTTAAACTCTCGATCGCAATGGGCTTTTTCTGCTCAGCTATTGCTTTGATAATGCTGATATATTCTTTGTATGTCCGTTTAATGACGCATCATTGGGAGTCTGGTTGGACATCGGTGATCGTCTCTGTGCTATTTATGGGCGGAGTTCAGCTTATTTGTATTGGTATTCTTGGGGAATATATTGCGCGGATTTATAACGAATCGAAACGCCGACCTTTGTACATAATTAAGAATAAGCTTCAACAAGATCCGAATGAGGCCCAAGAGCAAAGTAAACTAGATATTGAGCAAGAAGATATAAGACATGTTGGATAGTTTGATTTTTAACGATCTTAAACAGAAATTACGTTTTGGTATGGTTGGGGTAGTGAACACGCTGGTTGCTTACTTGGCGTTTGTGGCTATTTATCATTTGTTAGACAACTATATTGTGGCATCGGTTTTGTCTTACCTTGTTGGTATGCTGGTTAGCTACACCCTAAACCGTAGTTTTGTTTTTAAGGCAGAGGCATCATCAAGCCAAATTATTCCTTTTTGTGTGGTGAATTTCACTGCCTTAGCCTGCTCTACTTTAGTGCTACACACTTTAGTAAGCAGTTTTGGTTTTATTGTATATCTAGCTCAGGTCGTAGCGATTGGAGCTTCAATGGTGGTGAACTATTTAGGGTATAAAAAAGTGTTTACTCAAGGTGTGTCAATTCAATCTATATTGGGCGATATCCGCGAACGTTCTGGTGAACTGAATGCTCTGTCTTTGGTTCAATGGGGATTGTTTGTTGTATTGCTAGGTGTCACTCTGTTCAATGTGCAAATGTCAGTGGTATCAAATATCGCTCATGATGCATTGCCTTATATGACGAGCTATACCGAGAAGTTTGTCTCCGAAGGACGTTGGATTAACTTTGCCTTCTTCCATACTTTACGTGAGATTCCTTCTCCACTTGCTGTTACGATTTGTGATTTATCGATTTTTTATTTCGGATATTTATTAGCGAAAGGGGTCCGAAAAGACACTTGGACCGCCTTATGTTTTGGTTTACTAGTGGTCAATGTTCCGTACTTTACAATGCTACTAAAATGGCCGATGACCTTGTTACCTGGCTGTTTTATGTTGGCCTTGTTTGCGCATTTAAGAAGTCGAATTAATCCTCATGCCTTATTGGTCATTTCGGGGATTTTATTGTTTGCTACTTATCCTGCGTTCTATTTCTTAATGCCTTTACTGTTTCTTAGTGAACTACGTAAAGCAAGCTACTTCAATATATTCAAATTCTTGGTGGTTTGGGCTTTAGGTTACGTGCTTGGATACGTGGTCGCAAACGGCTTAGTTTATGCGTACACATACTTATTTTCCGACCATGCGAGCTTTATCCATTTCGCTGATTGGCGACGTTCAACACCTTCTAATAGCGTATCAGCTTTAATCGAAAACATCGGAAAGAGCGTTGATAACTTTAATCGCAATGCGTTATATCTTTCAGCGTTAACACCTTTACTATTTGTGCCTTCCGTTTGTCTGTTTATTTGGGCATTGAAAGCTCATTTCAAATATACGGCAGTAGTCGTTTTAGTTGTGATTTCAATTTATGCCAGCGTGATCCCATTTGGTGTCACCATGCCACTTCGGTCTGGTGTGACCTTGCCAATTGGTTTAGGGATGTTGGTTTTATTAGTTGATAAAGCTTGGTTACGCACAGCATTGTTAGTACTGCTATTCATTCCATTCTCTTATCAAATGCATGACTACAACTACGGGTATACTTTCTCACGTGATGTGATGGCAAATATGTTGGAAAAAAATGACAAGCAGCAATATCTAACTCAGCCTGAAAATTTTGATGAGATTTTATTCCACGTCGATCAGCCTAAAACCAGTGAGTTTATGTTGCAGGCAACAGGATCAGATGCCTTTAAAGTACCAAGTAATTTGCGATTGCACTTCCTCTATCCATATTTATATGCTCGAGATTGGCCTCGATCTAAGATGGATACCATTGATGAAGAACGAGCTCAAATTACGGGTGATATCACCTATGAAGTAAAAGACAAGGTTCTACATGTCTATATTTATTAGCTTCAAAAGCAAAACCTTAGCCTCGATTCGTCGGGGCTTTTTTATATCAAGAGATTGCTTTAAATCACTTTTCTCAACCATACTAAAGTGGATAACTAGATTTATTACCCAATCAAGCGCATGATAAATTTTGGACGTATTTTTAGGAACAAACGTAAGGGACGACAATGAAGACGCTAAACAATCCAACCTTGTTAGCCTCCGTGCTAATCGATGACAAAGAAAAAGGCTTGCAGGTATTTAATCCATTCGATCAGACTTTGTTAGGCACACTTGCAATGCGTTGTCAGGCCAAGATTGAGCAAGATGTTCTTGATATGGAAGTAGGACAGAAAGGTTGGCAAAAACGTCCAGCAGCTGAACGTTGCCAGTTAATGAAAAAGTGGCATCAACTCATTTTAGAAAATGAACAAGACCTTGCTCGTATTATTACTTTAGAAGGTGGTAAGCCTTTACGAGAAGCTCTCGGTGAGGTTCGTTATGGTGCATCTTTTGTTGAATGGTTTGCCGAAGAAGGGCGCAGAGCCTACGGCAGCACGATTCCATCAGCAAGTAACGACAAAACCATTCTCACGGTAAAACAGGCCATTGGTGTTGCAGCTGCGATTACGCCGTGGAACTTTCCTTTAGCCATGATCACTCGTAAAGCTGCTCCAGCTCTCGCTGCGGGTTGTAGCTTTATTTGTAAGCCTTCTGAACTCACACCTTTAACTGCATTTGCTGTCACTGAACTAGCTTATCAAGCAGGCATTCCTAAAGACGTCTTACGCATGGTGATTGGTGAAAGTGCCCACGATGTTGGCGAAGCCTTTACTTATCATCCTACGGTGCGCAAATTCTCGTTTACTGGTTCAACCTTAGTGGGGAGAAAGCTGCAAATGCAATGTGCGTCCACCATAAAGCGCACATCAATGGAATTAGGCGGCAATGCACCTTTTGTCGTGTTTGATGATGCCGACATCGACAGCGCAGTTCAGGGCGCAATGGCGAGTAAATTTAGAAATGCGGGACAAACCTGTGTGTGTGCCAATCGCTTTTATGTACAAGATGCGGTTTATGATGAATTTGTCGCTAAGTTGGTTGAAGCCGTCGATAAGCTCAAAGTAGGCAGTGGTTTAGATGAATCTACTGACATTGGCCCTTTGATTAGTATGGAAGCTAAACAACGAGTCATGGACTTGATAGAAGAAGCGAAAGGGCGCGGAGCAAGACAAGTTAATCGTGAGCAAAATTTTGATGGTCAATTTGTTGCTCCAACCGTGCTGGTGGATGTTGAACACGATAGACCGCTTGTGCAAGGTGAAATCTTTGGCCCTGTTTTGCCGATCATTCGATTCCATGACGAAGAAAAGATGATCAACATGGCGAACGATACGATTTATGGTCTTGCTGCCTATTTTTACAGCCAAGATATGAACCGAATCTGGCGTGTAGCTCATCGACTTGAATATGGCATGGTTGGCGTTAACGAAGGGATTATCTCAACAGAAGTCGCACCATTTGGCGGTATGAAGCAATCGGGTAATGGTCGAGAAGGGGCAAAAGAAGGTTTGGAAGAATACCTAGAAACTAAATACGTTTGTATTGGTGGTTTGGAAAGATAAGCAGCTCTTCGATTGTTGGTAAATCATTTAAGCTGTGACAGATAGCAAAAAGCCCGATCAAATGATCGGGCTTTTTTAAAGTGGCTCCCCCTGCAAGACTTGAACTTGCGACATACGGATTAACAGTCCGCCGTTCTACCGACTGAACTAAGGGGGAACAGATTTTTTATTCTTCTCAATAATGAGGAAGAAATGGTGCCGACTACCGGAATCGAACTGGTGACCTACTGATTACAAGTCAGTTGCTCTACCTACTGAGCTAAGTCGGCGCCGTAAATTATCTGAATTCTTAAAAAGATGATTCAAACAATTGAAAAGTGGCTCCCCCTGCAAGACTTGAACTTGCGACATACGGATTAACAGTCCGCCGTTCTACCGACTGAACTAAGGGGGAACAGATTGTTGCTTATTTTCAAAACTAGTTTTAAGTAACTAGCCTTAGAAATAAATGGTGCCGACTACCGGAATCGAACTGGTGACCTACTGATTACAAGTCAGTTGCTCTACCTACTGAGCTAAGTCGGCACACTGTATTTTTTTGTTTAACGTCGTTTATTTTCCAAAAAGACACCAAACTTAAATAGTGGTGCCCGGAGGCGGAATCGAACCACCGACACGAGGATTTTCAATCCTCTGCTCTACCGACTGAGCTATCCGGGCGACGGGGGGTATTAAACGGTTTTTCGGGACTAACGTCAACAGGAAAATATAAAAAAATGTTTGTTTGGACATTTTCTAGTCTCTACTGTGCATTTATTCACATTTAAGTTCAAAATTAAAGCGGTTTTATCCCGTTTCAAACAAAATAAAATGAATTACCTCACTATAACAAGCTATGAATTTTGTTATCGTTTTACAAAATTATGTCTATTTGAATACGTTTTTCGCTTGATGTGCCTAGTTTTTGGGTTAATGAACCTAGTTTTTAGGTTAATGAAATAAAGGAATAAGAGAAAACATAATGAAAAAAACAATTATCCGTATTATGAGTTGTTGTGCATTGCTGAGTGTGATGCCTTTCAGTTATGCCAATCAAACCTTGCAAGAAAATAGAATAGAGCCAAACACGGCTGAACAATTTAAGTCTATTTTATCGGAAGCTAAATTGCAGATTTCAGATCCTAAAGGAAAAATCGGTAATATCACTAATGCTGCAAAAGCAGGGAAGTATGCCGGAGTAATGAATGAACATTTTTATGTGGACTCAACTGATAAAACTTTAGTCTTTAGCATGTCAGGCTTAAGAATGCGCTCAGAACTGCGTTTTATGGATAACTTTAAGACAGGACTCGATGATACTTTTTATCACCTTAGTGCCACTCTTAAGCCGGTTAAACCTGATCTTTCGATTTCCAAGTCTGATTATAAGCTGAATGAAATTACCTATATGCAAGTTCATAACAGCACGGTTCTTTCTGATGGTAAAAGCCAATTTCCTCATCCGTTATTGCGAATTGTTTGGAAAAAAGAACGATGGGGTATTCATAACCATTATTGGGCAACGGTAAAAAGTAACACTTTAATCTGCAAAGGCGTGGATGCGACGCCGGACAATCCAGATTGTAATAGCAAAGAATCGTATAGTTTTTATGATCTAGGCCCGTGGAAGGCTGATAAAAAGGTTCACTTTGAAATCATTGTTGGCGGACAAAGGCTAATAGTGAAGCGAGATGGTGAAACTAAAGTGAATAAAAACATCAGCTATTGGGATGATCAAACGAGCTACTTTAAAGCTGGTGTGTATAACCAATTTAGTAATGGAACCAGTAAAACTAAGTTTTATGATTTGAAGTACTGGATTGAAAAAAGAGATTGAAGAAAGTAGTAAAAAAACATTTTCTTGAGACGAAAAAAAACCTCATCAGATGATGAGGTTTTTTTAAAGTGGCTCCCCCTGCAAGACTTGAACTTGCGACATACGGATTAACAGTCCGCCGTTCTACCGACTGAACTAAGGGGGAATTATTCTTAACTCTGATAGTTAAATAAGTTAACCATCAATCGTTATAAATAATGGTGCCTCGAGGCGGAATCGAACCACCGACACGAGGATTTTCAATCCTCTGCTCTACCGACTGAGCTATCGAGGCAATAAATGGTGCCGACTACCGGAATCGAACTGGTGACCTACTGATTACAAGTCAGTTGCTCTACCTACTGAGCTAAGTCGGCGCACTTTATTTATTGCTTGTTCATGTTTTTATCAAACACCAACAATTTAAATTGTGGTGCCCGGAGGCGGAATCGAACCACCGACACGAGGATTTTCAATCCTCTGCTCTACCGACTGAGCTATCCGGGCTAACGGAGCGCTATTAAACGGATTTTCGCCCCAACCGTCAACTTATTTTTTCAAAAAACTTAAAAAAAGTG
Organism: Vibrio sp.; assembly: GCA_047975485.1. GTDB lineage: Bacteria > Pseudomonadota > Gammaproteobacteria > Enterobacterales > Vibrionaceae > Vibrio. The sequence continues at coordinate 41,615 of JBKEDP010000037.1, forward strand.
TTTGTTAGCTGATGAATTAAACAAAAAGAGACAATAATGTTCGATTTGAGTGTAAATCGAGCAGTGAAATTACATCGCATGAAACTCTTTTTGATAGCCAGTTACTTTTTCTAAATAGTGTCGAGACTCAGCGTTCGGATGTTTTTTAGTCAAAGCCCAATACACTTGGTTAGCTTGTAGACTGTTAATGTCATTCATTGCGCTGGTTTTTGAACCACCAAAAGTATTAAACACGCCACCAGCACCACCGTTATAAGCGGAAATCATGCTGTATTGTAATGACGTGCCGTTTTGAATTCCTTTCAAATAGCGTGTTTTTAGAATGTGGAAATAGGCGACACCGGTATCAATGTTGTTTGCAGGGTTGTACAAATATTCCGGTGTTGGCATTCCTGAACGCCCCTTAACTAGGTTAAATACGTCGTGTCCTGCTGTTTTAGGCACAACCTGCATTAAGCCATACGCATTTGCCCAACTTACCGCATACGGGTTAAAGCTGCTTTCTGTTTTTATGATGGCGTAAATCAAATCTTCTGGAATGTCATATTGTCTCGACGCTTTACGCACAATGTCCGCATATTGGTAGCTGCGTAGTTTTGAGTGGTTTTGTACCATTGGAATAGTGACGTAATAAGACTTTTTGAAATCAACATCACGAGTTTGCAGTTTGTTTTTTACTAAGTAATCGGCAAATTTATTCGCTCGCCATGACCATTCAATCGCCTCACCGTTTTGATCGACAACTTGATCCGATAGGAAAGGTTTTCCGCCCATTGCGATCTCTTTAGAAGAAAATAGATCCACATTGGCTGGGTTATTTGGAGTTAAAAGCGTGGTGACGATCGCACGTTTTAAGTGAGTTAAAGGCTCGGTTGGTGCAATGGTTTCAACTGTTACTGTACCTGCATCAAAATCAAGATCGGCACGGTTTAGGTAATCTTCGGTATATTTTACGTAGGTTTTTGCACCCGCCATTCTGATGTTGTCTTGTCCCCATTTGTTAGCAACTTGCCCAGAAAATTGATTCATCAAGCTGTCGAGCGCATCGGTGTCTTTAGCAAATTGGCCAGGGAGAGGAGCGAGGTTCTTCGCAAATCGGTTAGTGGGGGTGTAATCCACATCATACATACTTTCGACAAATTCACGGCTACAGCCAGCAAGATAAAGGCAAGTTACAACGAGTAAAGAGAATTTAACAACAGACAACTTTTTCATGCAGTTTAGGTTTTTATTTTTGTGTGATTCAAAGAGTGGAAAATATAACCACTAAAAAGACAAAAGGCATTGCGATGGATCAGAACATGCGCAATGCCTTTTTCAAAATCAGATACTCAAATATGAAGAGTATCAGTTATTCGCTTGGTGGCGTGTACCCTTCAATGATGATCTCCTTGCCTTCAAACAAGAAATTCACCATTTCAGTTTCAAGCAATTTACGATGCTCGGGATCCATCATGTTGAGTTTCTTTTCATTAATCAGCATGGTTTGTTTGTGTTGCCACTGTGCCCACGCTTCTTTACTGATATTGTCGAAAATGCGTTTACCTAATTCGCCTGGGTAAAGTTGAAAATCTAACCCATCTGCGTCTTTATTCAAGAATACGCAATGTACTGTGCGGCTCATAGGATCTCCTTAGTGAGATGATTTTAATTTAAGAATGCCCAAAGTAATTGAAGTTGCAGTGAGGCGACAAGTTTATGAAGCCCCATGAGTGTAGCTTGCCTACACGATTGGGGTGAATAAACGCAGTCAACAAAGCTGCAGCTTCAAGTACGAAGGGGATTAAAGTTCGTAAGGCAAGCTGTGCAATAATTGCTTTACTGGCGCAGCTAGACCAATTTCTTTCGGCTGTGACAAGTTATACCAAAGACCTTGCGAGCCTTCCATTATCAAAGTCGGTTCTTTATTTAATTTTACTAGAATTGGTGTGATATCGAGGTGATAGTGACTAAAAGTATGGCGGAATGCATTTAGCACTTTAGTTTCATCTATCATGGATTTACTAATCGCACGCAAATCAAGTTGTTCAACAATCTGTTCATTTTCATGTTGAGGAAAGCAAAATAGCCCGCCCCAAATTCCGGTTTGAGGTCGTTGCTCTAGCCAAACTTGATTGTCGTGATACATCATTACAAACCAAGTTTCTTTAACTGGCTTTTCTTTTTTCGGCTTTTTAGCCGGGAAATCCAGTTGCCTTTGTTGGGCCTTCGCTTGGCAGAATGATTCCACTGGACATAAGTCGCACTTAGGTTTACTGCGAGTACAAACTAATGCGCCCATATCCATCATGGCTTGGTTGTATTTATCAACATCATGCTTTGGTGTATGCGTTTCCGCTATTTGCCAAAGTTGATTTTCTACTGCTTTCTGTCCAGTCCAACCTTCTATGGCAAAACTGCGAGCCAAGGTGCGCTTCACATTTCCATCTAAAATCGCATGTGGAAGTTTATAGACAGAAGAAAGAATTGCCGCTGCGGTAGAACGCCCAATCCCCGGTAGGGCATTAAGTTGCTCAATATCCGTTGGAAACTCACCGTTATAATCTTGCGCTACGATTTGAGCGGCTTTATGTAAGTTGCGAGCACGAGCGTAATAACCAAGCCCCGTCCAAAAGTGAAGTACTTCATCTTGATGCGCAGAAGCCAAATCATTGACGGTTGGAAAACGTTCCAGAAAGCGTTCGTAATAAGGGATCACTGTTGCCACTTGAGTTTGCTGCAACATGATCTCTGAAAGCCAAACCTTATAAGCGGTTTTGTCTTGTTGCCAAGGAAGGGTTTTTCGTCCAAATTTTTCATACCATGCTAAAATGGCATCAGAAAATGCGCTCACGATTTGCTCTTTATGTGAATTGTTATTGGTGTGAATTGCACCATAGCTTGCTTGATGAGTAAACCGTGAATTAAATGTGACTATTTGACGATAAATGCTTGCACCTTGAGCGTATCTTTGGATAATTCTCACCCTATTTTTTAAACATCCACTCATGTTGAGTGAATAACCTTCAGGCGAGACCATGACAGAAGTAACCACCACAGAAGTAAACGAAGATGGCAAAATTATACGAAGAATTCGTAGTTTTGTTCGCCGTGAAGGGCGCTTAACAAAAGGCCAAGAAAAAGCGATTGAAGACTGCTGGGAAACCATGGGTATTGATTACGCTGAAAAACGTCTTGATTGGAAAGAAGTGTTTGGTAACGGCAATCCAGTTGTACTTGAAATCGGTTTTGGTATGGGCGCATCTCTAGTTGAAATGGCTAAGAATGCTCCAGAGAAAAACTTCATCGGTATTGAAGTACATAGTCCAGGTGTTGGTGCATGTTTAGCATCTGCTCAAGAAGCTGGCATCACAAACTTACGTGTTATGTGTCACGATGCAGTTGAAGTATTCGAACACATGATCCCAGATAGCAGCCTAATTACATTGCAGCTATTCTTCCCAGACCCGTGGCACAAAAAACGTCACCACAAGCGTCGTATCGTGAAGTTAGAATTCGCTGAAATGGTGCGTCAAAAACTGATCGTTGGCGAAGGTATTTTCCACATGGCAACTGACTGGGAAAACTACGCAGAGCACATGATTGAAGTGATGAACGAAGCTCCGGGCTTTGAAAACATTGCTGAAGATGGCGATTTCATTCCTCGTCCAGATGAGCGTCCGCTAACTAAATTCGAAGCACGTGGCCACCGTTTAGGTCATGGGGTTTGGGATATTAAGTACCGTCGCACTAACTAATATTATTTATATTGGTCGATTATTAAAAAGCCCGTGAGACTTTGTTCTGTAAAAAAGACAGATCTATAAAAAGAAAAGTTTCACGGGCTTTTTTGTGCTTCAAATAAATAGCCTATTTATTCTGAATTCTTGCCTGATTGTCCAAAACTCTGCATTCGCACTAGGCTTAATTTATAGTTTCTATATGATGGAAACTCATAAAAAATCTTTGGTGAGGAATTGGATTTGAAATCTACAATGTCTAAGTTATCCAGTGAATTAGCTGCAACGATTGCTAAGCATATTGGTGATGAAAATCTGCTTGATACGCCAATTAAAGGGATGCATTTTAGCCGTTGGCCGAATCCGACCGAGCCGACAAGTTACACATTGGCTCCGAGTATTTGCATTATTGCGCAAGGACAAAAGCGAGTAATGCTTGGCGAGGAAGACTATATTTACGACCAAGCCAACTTTTTAATTTCATCGGTCGACTTGCCTGTTGTGGCTAATATTATGACGGCCACGCCTGAAAAGCCGTATTTAGGTCTGGTGATGGAATTGGATTTAAAAGCCATTTCTCAACTGATTGTCGATAGTGGTTTGGCGTTAAATCAAATGAAGTCGGCCAATAAAGCGATTGCGATAGGGGAGTTGAATGAACAACTTCTGGATGCGTTTAAGCGTTTGGTTGATTTAATTGATGAACCAGAATCGATTAAGATTTTAGAACCTGTGATTAAGCGTGAAATTTTTTATCGCTTGCTGACTACGAACCAAGGTCTACGATTAAGCCAAATGGTTACCGCTGGCAGCCATAGTCATCATATTGCTAAAGCGATTGATTGGTTGAAAGAATTCTATGCTAAGCCGCTAAATGTGAATGAGCTAGCGTCGGATTCCGGTATGAGTAAGTCTGCGTTTTATAGCCATTTCCGCTCGATCACGGCCATGACACCTTTGCAGTTTCAAAAGAAATTACGTCTAAACGAAGCACGTCGATTAATGCTGACTGAAAATCTTGATGCCATAACCACAACCTTTAAAGTTGGTTATGAAAGCCCATCGCAATTTAACCGCGAATACAGCCGCATGTTTGGCAATCCACCAGCACGAGATATTAAGTCATTTAGAGAAGCGAATTTGCAGTAGTGAATTTGTTGTCGTAGCTGAACTCCGAACATATTTAACATGGAAAAAGTGTAAAAACACATGGACGTGTTTTTCCAAGCGCCCAAGGATGGGACAGCGTCTTTTGGAATGTTAAATGTATTCAGAGTTCCTTTTCTTTAACCCAAAAGAATCAAACAAACAACTCAATTAAGTCATTAAAAAACAACTTACCTTTTTGCGTAACTTGCCAATGAGTATCGATTTCACTCAGATAACCTTGCTCAATCGCTTGCTTGATTGGCTCTTTAATTATTTCTAAAGGCAATCCTGTTGTTTGAGAAAATTCAGCTTTAGGACAAGGTTCTACAAGGCGAAAGCGATTCATAAAATACTCGAATGGGCGTTCATCATCTTCCACCTGATGTTCTGCATCTAAATAGGGTTTCACTAAGTTTTGATAAGCAGCCAAATAACCTTTTGGATGTTTAACTTTAGTGGTTCGAATAATACGACCATCACTAAAGCTTACCTTGCCGTGCGAGCCGCAGCCAATTCCCAAGTAATCACCAAAGTGCCAGTAATTTAAGTTGTGACGACATTGGTAACCTTTCTTGCTGTAGCCTGAAATCTCATATTGTTCATAACCCGCTTGAGTTAAACGCTGGTGGCCTTGCTCGAAAATATCCCACAAGTCATCATCATCAGGCAAAATTGGCGGCTTAGAATAAAACAACGTGTTTGGCTCAATGGTTAATTGATACCAAGACAAATGGAACGGGTTAAGTTCAATCGCTTGCTCTAAATCCGCTAAAGCTTGTTGTTGAGTTTGATTTGGCAAGCCATGCATTAAATCCAAATTAAAGCTATTTAAGCCAATTTGATGCGCTAACTCTGCTGCATGAATCGCTTCTTGTTTGCCATGAATGCGTCCAAGTGCTCTAAGTTTTTCATCTTCAAAACTTTGCACTCCAATTGAAATGCGATTCACACCCACTTGTTGAAATTGAGCAAAACGCTCCGCCTCAATAGTGCCGGGGTTCGCTTCCATCGTGATTTCAATGTTGTCTTCAAATGGCAACAAAGCTTCAATGCCTTGCAATAAACGGCCAATTTGATCTGGTGAGATCAAGCTTGGTGTGCCGCCACCAATAAAGATCGAATGCAACAAACGAGGATCTTGTTCTAACTGATACTTATCAATATCGGTTTTGAGATCTTCAAGTAAAGCATCGACATATTGCGCTTCAGGAATTTCACCTTTTTGAGCGTGAGAATTGAAATCGCAATACGGGCATTTTTGTACACACCAAGGAATGTGTACATATAAGCTTAATTTCGGTGGAGTTAGCACAAGATAACCTTACCAATCCGCTGATTCAGAAAGAGCTGCAAACAGTTTTTTCAGAGCTTTACCGCGGTGAGAAAGTTGCTTCTTACGCACAGGTTCTAACAAAGCAGAAGAACATTGATCTTCAGGAACCCAGAAAATCGGATCGTAACCAAAGCCATTTGTACCTTCAGCTGCTTCCAAAAGACGGCCTTCCCATTTAGCGTGACAAACAATCGGAGTTGGATCGTTTTCATGCTTCATTAGAACTAACACACAATGGAAACGAGCAGTACGTTGTTCTTCTGGTACGCCTTTCATCGCATCCAAAAGTTTGTCTAGGTTTTGCTGATCAGTTGCATCTTCACCAGCATAGCGAGCAGAATAAATACCCGGTGCGCCTTTTAGGTAATCGACTTCTAAGCCTGAATCATCGGCGATAGCTGGTAGACCAGTTTCTTTTGCTGCGTGACGAGCTTTAATGATGGCGTTTTCAATAAAAGTAGTACCAGTTTCGGCAACTTCCGACACGTTGTATTGGCTTTGTGCTTCAACATCGAAACCAAATTCAGCCAATAAATCAGCCATTTCTTTTACTTTACCTTGGTTGCCCGTAGCGAGGATCAGTTTTTTCATGGGTTACCTTAAATCATTTATGAAGCGTTATTCTTCGATATAAAATTTTTGTGTGAACGTTAGCGGGCCACTGCCAGTGTTACCTGCATCCACGTCAATGTTAAAGGTCAGCGTTTCTTCTTCGGTAATAGGGAATTCCGCTAAGTAATAAATCGCTGAGCCTTCTTTAATTTGTCTAAACTCAAGCGTACGGGTTTGACCAACGAGGTTTTTGCTTGTGCCTTTAAGTTTGGCATCAATCGCTGGTTTTCCTAGCTTGCTGGTGTCCAAAATACTAATGTTCAAAATGGCTGAATAACCATTTCTTTTCAGTTTATATTGCGTGGCGACTTCTGGCGTAAGCATTGTGGAGTTGAAAGCAGAATAATGCACTTCACTGTTTTTAATCGTTTTAAATTGTCCAGCTTCATTCGTTTGTGAAAGGCTTGTTTGTGAAACTAGAACGCATAACACCAATAATAGCCATTTTTTCATTGTTCATTCCTTTTGAGATTGCAGACGTGATTAATCCGTTAATAAGTCTTTTATTGTATCTGGAATATGTTGTGGCGCAGCAATGCGAATGGTTTTGTGTCGTCCAAGTTCACCTTTTTCAATTTGAACAGAACCTTTCGACACCTTGCATTGTTTAGCGAGAAACTTGGTTAAATGTGCATTAGCTTTACCATCAACTGGCGGGGCGGTAATGGCAATTTTAAGTTCGTCACCATGTAGCCCAATGATGTTGTCTCGGCTAGCTTTAGGTTGAATATAAACTCGCAGAAGCAAATCATCTTCTGCGAGTAGAACGGCTTGAGCAGTCATTGATTAAAGCTGAAACCAAATTGGACCAATTAAGTCGCCCATTAGGTAGTTAGCAAATTGCAGAATAATAAATAACACTAATACGCTGAAATCGAATCCACCCATTGCAGGAAGAATACGACGAATTGGCGTTAGTAGTGGTTCGGTTAATTGGATCATCACGTATTCTACAGGGCTGTTGCCTTGGCTTACCCAGCTTAGGATTGCGCGGATTAATAAGATCCAGAACAGTAAACCACCTGCTGCTTTAATTAGAGATAGCGCACCGAACAGCAAGAAGCTTGGGCTGAATACAAGGCTACCGTTTGAGATCATGATCAAAGCAACAAATTTAAATACGCTTAACGCATAAGCAAATAAAATCGTCGCAACATCGATGCTGCCAACCGATGGGATCACACGACGTAATGGGCCAAGGATCGGCTGAGTCGCTTTTACGATAAATTGTGAAAACGGATTATAAAAATCTGCACGAGCCATTTGCAACCAAACGCGCAAAATCACGACCATAATGTAAAGGTCTAATACGGTTGAAACTAAAAAAGTCAAAGAGTTCATTAATTAACGCCTTGTTGTCTGTATCTATATTTCTAACTAGCTGATGGTGTTATATCAGCTTTTCCATTTCTTCTGCACGATTGACTGCCGCTTGCATCGCTTTAGCTACAATGTCAGATAAATTGTTTTGATTAAATGTAATCAACGCTTGTTCTGTGGTGCCGCCTTTTGAGGTGACTTGTTCACGCAAAGTTGAAAGTTCCAATTCCGGATTCGCTACCACCATCTCAGCTGCACCTAAAGCAGATTGCTGAACTAATAAACGAGCAGTATCTTCATCAAAACCTTGTGCAATCGCTTCTTTCTGCATTGCTTCCATAAATAGGAAGAAATACGCTGGTGCGCTGCCGGCTGCTGCAATGATGTTGTTGATTTGAGATTCTTGTTCTACCCAACAAATTTCACCTACTGCCGACATTAAATCGCCTGCAAATCGTTTGTCTTCTTTTGATACATTCGAAGTAGAAAATAATCCGCTCATGCCTTTACCAACTAAAGATGGCGTGTTTGGCATCACTCGCACTAATTGTACTGTTTGGCCTAGCATTTCATTGGTGCGTTCAGCGGTAACGCCAGCCGCAACAGAAATAATTAATTTGTTGCTTAGATCCATTGTCTGAAAATCTTTGCACACTTCTGCCATCATTTGTGGCTTAACAGACAGAATAACAACCTCTGCAGATTGAATCGCTTCAACATTGTTGGTAGTAGCATGAATACCGTAACAATCAGCTAGGTGTTGTAATTTGGTTTCATCTCGGCCAGTTGCAGTAATGTTATGTGCTTTATAACCACTTGAGATTAATCCTGAAAAGATAGCTCGAGCCATATTTCCTGAACCAATAAAGCTGATTTTACGTTGTTCCATATTAAGTCATCCTTATTACGAGCATTTTAGCTGACCAGTATACCTGACACAGCTGGTAATTGGTGCCAGTGTTGAGAAAATTACTGATCTTCTTTTATGTATTGATCTTCTTTGCTGAACTTATGAGTAATTCCGTGCGCCAAAGATGGCTGTACCAATTCGAACCATTGTCGTACCAGCTTCAATCGCTGCTTCCATATCGCCACTCATGCCCATTGAAAGCGTGTCGACTTGAGGATATTTGACTTTCAATGCTCTATTCAAATCCGCAAGTTGCTTAAATGCAGCAAGTTGTGAGGCGTAATCTGACACATTTTCAGGAATAGACATTAAGCCTCTTAACGTAAGGTTTGGCATTGCATGAATTTTTTCCGCCAAGTCAAACATGGCTGCTTCGGTTGTGCCTGATTTAGTTGTCTCACTACTGGTATTTACTTGGATAAGCACTTGCAGAGGTGTGGAACTTGTTCTTTGCTCATTTAAGCGCTGAGCAATTTTTTCGCGGTCGACAGAATGAATCCAATCAAAATTTTCAGCTATCAGTCGTGTTTTATTTGATTGAACAGGCCCAATGAAGTGCCATTCAAGTTTAGGGTGGGTATTCTTTTCTGGGGGGAGGTTTTCCAACTGACGGAAGTGTTGGATTTTATCTACACCTTCTTGTACATAGTTTTCACCAAAGCAAGTTTGACCAGTGTTGATAGCATCTTGAATGGCTTCAATTGGTTTAGTTTTACTTACGGCCAATAGTTGTACTGAGTTCGGTTCACGAGAAAACTTTTTCTCAGCGTTGCGAATGTCCGAACGAATTTGCTCGATGTTTTGAAAAATAATGTTTTGGGTCTGACACATAGCGATTTCTTCTTTAGTTTTAAAAACAGAAACAAATTTATAAATATAAACGGTCTATAGGTATAGCTGGTTTAAAACAGAATTAGGTATTCATATGGATATAGCTGAGTTATTGGAATTTAGTGTAAAGCATAACGCATCAGATCTACATCTTTCTGCAGGCGTGCCGCCTATGTTACGTATTGATGGCGATATGCGAAAGCTTGAAATGGATGCTTTATCGCATTCTGAAGTACTTGCTTTGGTGTTGAGCATTATGAATGACAGTCAGCGCTGTGAGTATGAAACAAAGTTAGAGCTTGATTTTTCGTTTGAAGTGCCGAATGTTGGACGTTTTCGTGTTAATGCATTTAATCAGTCTCGAGGCTGTTCTGCTGTATTTCGAAACATACCCGTTAATATTCCAACCTTTGAAGATCTCAATGCTCCTGAAATTATTGAAAAAATTGCTAACTATGAAAAAGGCTTGGTTTTGGTGACAGGCCCGACGGGTTCAGGGAAATCGACCACCTTGGCCTCTATGATTGACTATATAAATCGCCATTATAAAAAGCATATTTTAACCATTGAAGATCCAATCGAATTTCTCCACTCAAACAAACAATGCTTGGTTAATCAGCGTGAGGTGCATAGGGATACTTATAGCTTCCAAGCAGCTTTGCGTTCTGCTTTGCGTGAAGACCCTGATGTGATTCTAGTGGGCGAATTACGTGACCAAGAAACTATTAGCCTAGCTTTAACTGCTGCAGAAACAGGGCATTTAGTCTTTGGTACTTTGCACACCAGTTCTGCGGCTAAGACCATTGATCGAATTATTGATGTGTTCCCCGGCTCCGATAAAAACATGGTGCGCTCAATGCTTTCTGAATCGTTGCGAGCAGTTGTGGGGCAGCAATTGTTGAAGCGTAATGGCGGTGGGCGAGTCGCTTGCCATGAAATTATGATCGCAACGCCAGCTATTAGAAATCTCATCCGGGAAGATAAAGTCGCCCAGATGATGTCGGTGCTTCAAACCGGATCATCAATGGGAATGCAAACGATGGAACAAGCCGCACGCAGTTTGATTTTGCAAGGTGTGGTGGATGAAAACGAAGTCGAACAAAAAATTGAAAATATAGCACCTCGCTTTTAGTGTCAGTTGAAGTTAAATAAACGAGGAAAGGTATGCAATTATCTGAAATGCTTGGCATTATGGTGTCGCTGAAAGCATCTGATATTTACCTAGCAGTAGGAGCGCCATGTTTATTCCGTGTGCATGGTCAGCTTCAACCTCATGGTAAAAGGTTAGAAAAATGCGATGTAGAGGCCTTGTTATCTGAAATTATGGATGAAACGTGCCAAGCTGAATATATTGTTCAGCGTGAAGCTAATTTTGCCATTGCCCGGGATTGTGGGCGCTTTCGGGTTAGTGCTTTTTTCCAACGTGAATTACCTGGTGCGGTGATCCGTCGAATTGAAACCAAAATTCCAACTATGGAAGAGCTGTTTTTACCTGAAATTCTCAAAGATTTTGTGAGTGCAAAACGAGGCTTGGTGCTGGTGGTTGGGGCTACGGGTTCTGGTAAATCAACCTCAATGGCTGCCATGACAGGTTATCGCAATATGCATCAATCTGGGCATATTTTGACGGTGGAAGATCCGATTGAATTTGTGCACGAACATAAAAACTGCATTGTTACGCAACGTGAAGTAGGGCTTGATACCCAAAGCTATGAAGTAGCCCTGAAAAACTCACTTCGCCAAGCCCCTGATATGATTTTGATTGGTGAAATTCGTAACCGAGAAACTATGGAATTCGCAATGAATTTTGCTGAAACTGGGCATTTGTGCATGGCAACGCTGCATGCCAATAATGCTAACCAAGCGTTAGAGCGTATTTTGCACCTGATGCCAAAAGATCAAAAAGAGCAGTTCTTGTTCGACTTGTCCTTAAACTTGAAAGGCATTGTGGCTCAGCAATTAGTCAAAGATAAAAACGGCAATGGCAGGCACGGTGTATTTGAGATCTTAGTGAATACGCCACGAGTGTCGGATCTAATTCGTCGTGGTGAATTACACGAGCTAAAAACTACAATGGCACGCTCTAATGAAGCCGGAATGAAAACATTCGACCAAGCGTTATTTGAATTAGTAAAGGCAGATAAAATCAGTTTGGATGAAGCTTTGCATAGTGCCGATTCACCGAATGATTTGCGTTTGATGATTAAATCTCTCGGTGAAACGGATTATTCGAGTAGTAAACTCAGTGGCGTGAAAGTGAATTTGTAGATTAGCCGTATAAATTCTCAAACCAGCTTTCTAAAATCACAACAGCAGATTGGCAGTCAACATTGCCTTTGGTTAGAGCTTTGTAGCCACCCATTGAGAATAACTCAGCACGCGCTTCTTGAGTGGAAAGGCGTTCATCATGCAGTTCAACTTGAACGCCAAAACGACCATGTAAGCGGTTGGCAAATTTACGGGCACGAGCGGTAATGTCCGTCAAATCCTTGCCTTGCATATCTGTTGGAAGCCCCACAACTACAAGGTCTGGTTGCCACTCTTTAATTTGCTTTTCAATATCATCCCAGTTTGGAATGCCATCTTGCGCTTTAAAGGCTTTAAGTGGAGAAGCTGTGCCGGTAATGGTTTGGCCTATGGCACTCCCAATGCTTTTAGTTCCGTAATCAAACGCCATAATGGTTTGGTTAGACATGATGTTTCCTGTTTTTCGTGGTTAGCACTTTATTCATATAAATATTCCGAAAGACGCCAAGCCGTCCTTGGAAGCTTGAAAAAGTATATCCCTATACTTTTACACTTTCTCCATATTCAATATGAATATAGTGCATTGATACTTCTGCATTAGTCAGCGAAAGCAGAACAATAAAGAAAGGGAGTTATGCGTGCCCAGAATCAGCGGATAGCTGTGAAACACTGATACCCAGAGATTGAACCGCTTTCTTCCAGCGATCTTTTACTGGAGTCTTAAAGATAATATCTAAATCTGCTGGAGCAGTGAGCCATGAGTTGTCTAGTAACTCTTGCTCTAATTGCCCTGCATCCCAACCTGAATAACCCAGCGTCACTAAAAAGTGTTTAGGTTCAGCTTCGGTACCAAGTACGGTGAGAATGTCTTTTGACGTGGTTACCGCTAATGTGTCACTGATTTCAATACTAGATTGGTAAGTATCTTTTTTGCTATGAAGTACAAAACCGCGATCACTAGAAACTGGGCCACCGTTAAGCACTTCAATCTGCAAACTTTGAGGGCAAACTCGTGGATGAACTGGCTGAATATCAATTTGATTGAGCATATTATCCACATTGATACCAATTGGATCATTGATGATCAAACCCATTGCGCCATCATCATTATGCTCGCAAAGATAAATGACGGTGCGGTTGAATTGAGAATCCACCAACCCCGGCATTGCAATGAGAAATTGATTCGTTAGGTTCATCCTTTGCCCTTTTTCCTTTCATAATTGAAGTGGTAGTTTGTTGACTACAACTTCAACTACTTTGGGTTTCTGTTTTATGAGTTTATTTACGTTCCGCTACTCGACGCTCAATTGCATCCATCAACTTGCCGGTAATTGAAATATCAAATGCAGCTTCAATTTCTTTAATACAAGTTGGGCTAGTTACGTTGATTTCAGTCAGTTTGTCGCCAATCACATCAAGGCCGACAAAAATTAGACCTTTTTCTTTTAGTGTTGGTGCAACCGCTTGAGCAATTTTCCAATCAGTATCACTTAACGGACGAGCTTCACCACGACCACCAGCAGCCAAGTTGCCACGGGTTTCACCTTTTGCTGGAATACGAGCCAAGCAGTAAGGCATTGGTTCACCATCAACCACCAAAATACGCTTATCACCATTGCTGATATCTGGCACAAAAGTTTGCGCCATAGCGTAGTTTGAACCGTTGTTGGTTAGTGTTTCGATGATAACCGATACGTTTGGATCGTCTTGTTTCACACGGAAAATTGACGTGCCACCCATTCCATCAAGTGGTTTTAAAATTACATCACCATGTTTTTCACGGAATGCTTTAATTTGGCTTGCTTTACGAGTAACCAAAGTGGTTGGCGTTAATTCTGGGAACCAAGCAGTAAACAGTTTTTCATTACAGTCGCGCAAACTTTGAGGCTTGTTAACGATCAATGTGCCTTCGATTTCTGCACGTTCAAGAATGTAAGTTGCGTAGATGTATTCCGTATCGAACGGAGGATCTTTACGCATCAAAACGGCATCTAATTCTGCAAGTTCAATAGTTTGCTCTGATTCGAATTCGTACCATTTGTTTTTATCATCAAATAGCTTAACGATTTTAGTATCAGCAAACGCTTTACCTTGCTCAAGGTGCAAGTCTGCCATTTCCATGTAATGGATTTCCCATCCACGACTTTGGGCTTCTAATAGCATTGCAAAGCTTGAATCTTTCTTGATGTTAATGGAAGAAATCGGGTCCATTACGATGCCAATTTTCATTTTAATACTCCATGTTGGGAAATGTTTAGCGTGGAAATGCTAAGTGTTTTCGCTTTATATAAGTGGTTTTCAATCAAGAGTTTTGTGTCTTAATTGATGAATTTTAGCCTAGATCACCAAAACGAACTTGTAAGGCAGTAATAGCCGATAAGCCCGCAGTTTCAGTGCGTAGAACTCGTGGTCCAAGTAGTGTTTCTTCAAATTGATATTGTTCAGTCATATCAATTTCTTGTTCCGACAATCCACCTTCAGGGCCAATCAACAAGCGAACTTTAGTCACTGGTTCTGGCAAGGTATTGATGGAATATTTTGCTCTTGGATGCAAGTTCAGTTTCAGACCATCATAGTCCTCAGCACACCAATCTTCTAGCGACATTAACGGGCGAACCGTTGGAACGATATTGCGACCACATTGTTCACAAGCAGCAATCACAATTTTTTGCCATTGCTGCAGTTTTTTATCGAAACGCTCGGCATTGAGTTTTACACCACAGCGTTCAGAAATAAGTGGAGTAATGGTATTCACGCCTAATTCGACCGCTTTTTGAATCGTGAATTCCATTTTGTCGCCACGAGAAATCACTTGTCCAAGGTGCAAATCAAGCGGAGATTCAATGCTGCGCTCAATACGTTCTTTCACATCGACGGTGACGTTCTTCTTTGATACTGCTGTGATTTCAGCTGGAAATTCCGCACCAGAACCATCAAACAGTAATACTTCTTGGCCTGCCGTCATACGTAATACACGGCCAACGTGACCAGCTGCATCGTCAGATAATGCTAACTCACCAAGTTGTTCAATGGTTTCAGGGTGGTAAATTCTAGGGATTCTCATGCTTTAGCTCATTAATTATAACGCGATCAGTATAAGCTAAATGAGCAGATATTCAGATGAAGTCACTCATTTAGCTTTAGGCACATGAGTGACATTGTACATAGGCGAGAGGGCTTGGTGAACTTGTTGAAGCAACTTTCTGTTTAAGTTGAGAAATATTTCCGATGGATCACTCAAACTTATTAGTGAGAATTGAGCAAATTGTCCACCATAATCACCTGATTGCGGCCAGAGTGCTTAGCTTGGTAGAGGCCATTATCTGCACGGTGAAAACTAATGTCTGGAGCTTCATTTGCATTGATTTGAGTTGCGCCAACCGAGACACTGCAGTGGATGCAGAAGTTTTCTGATTGAGAAAGACTGATCATAAAACAATGGCTTTTCACGGCTTCACGCAATTCTTCTAAACGTTCATAAACAGTTTGATATGAATTTGATTTGATCAAGAATGCAAATTCTTCACCACCTAAACGGCTGAGGTGATCTTCTTCATGGATAAAGCCTTGCAGAATAGTTGCGAACTGCTGCAGTGTTTTATCACCAGCTAAATGACCATACTTATCATTGATTTGTTTAAAAAAGTCGATATCTAAAATCGCAATAAAGTAATCTTCAGCCTGGTTTGATATATGAAGTTCATTGAGAGTGTTAATGATATAACGACGGTTGTTCAGTTGCGTTAAGCTGTCTTGCTCTGAAAGCTGTTTCAAGTGGCGTTCTTTTCTTAACGTATCGGTCACTATGTTAAAAAAAGTACAGACGGCATTTTTACCTTTCCATTTCACTACTCGGTCGGTAATTTCAACCATAACTGGATTGCCATCAATATCTGTATGAGCTATGACTTTTGGAGTGCTCTTTTCATTCTTGATTGCTTGTTGGTAGCGAAGGCGGGCGTCTTCTCTTTCTTCTGGCGCAATTAATGTCATCAGGGAATCGAGTTTCATTGCTTTTTCGGCAGATTTAAAACCACTGAAATTAGCGAACGCTTCATTGGCATAGACGGGTTTGAAATCAATATGAACAGCACAAGGGCTTGGATGAATATCTAGTATTTGGCGAAATTCATTTGTGTTCATAAGTTTTCATCCGATGAAAGTTGTAAAAAAGTATTAAATCCGCATGGATAATAAAACATTTGGGCTATTTTTATTTGCTTAAAGTCATGTTTTAGCAACGTTGGACTAATTGTGAACCGCATTTCATGCAGCGATAGGTGGTTTTATTGCGGATTATGTTGTTATGACGTCGAATAGTTAATTGATGGTCTTGGCATTGGCAGCGATATGGGAAGGTTTTTCCCTGAACAGAAGTGACATCAAATTGGTGGCAAGTCTGAGGTGCAACACCAAACACGTTTGTCATGATGTATTGCCATTCTTTACCATGAGGTTTAACTCGACCAAATTGATGATAAGCAACTAAGTGAGCTAATTCGTGTGGGATCACTTCTTCGACAAAGGCTTGTGGATTTTCAATTAGTAACACTGGATTTAAGCGAATTTGCCATTGAGTTAGATAAGCTTTTCCCGCTACTTTACCGCGAACATTGTAGAAAATTTCAGGAGCAGACAAAGAACATTGCAACGCAGATTCAGCCTGTTTTAAGTGCTTTTCTAAACTGCATTGTAGTTGGTGTTTGAGTGCTTGAATTTGAAGTGGGGAATACTGGGTCACGTTGCTTCTCTTAACTAACAGGCTCTAGTGAACATTTCATTAGAGCCTGCATAGTAAATAAGAAGAAGTTAATTTTCTACCGTTCAAAGAATCAGTGTTTGCGCTTCACTGTTTCTCGATAACCATGCCATGTGGCAAAACCTAAAATAGGCATGGTTAAGATCATACCTACTCCAGCAGTAACAACCCCAAAGGCAACACCGATAACAATAATACTTGCCCACACAATCATGGCTGGGATATTGCTTTTTACGGCATTAAAGCTGGTAAATACCGCTGTCATCATATCGACACGTCTTTCCATCATTAAAGGAATGGAAAATGCTGACATGGCAAAGATCAAGCTAGCGAAAATCAATCCAGCTATGGAGCCAATAGCTAAAAATGGCAGAAACGCTTCTAATGATGCCCCTTGCAT
The DNA here is from genome assembly GCA_047975485.1 of Vibrio sp. Classification (GTDB taxonomy): domain Bacteria; phylum Pseudomonadota; class Gammaproteobacteria; order Enterobacterales; family Vibrionaceae; genus Vibrio. The sequence goes on from JBKEDP010000037.1 coordinate 58,895, forward strand.
TTCAGGGTAGAGAGCATGTAAAAGTGCTGCAACACGCATCCAAAAAATCATTGCTACACAAAGTAGAACCGCAAAACTCCATTGGGAAACACTGTTGCGTTTGATGGCTTTAATGGAATGCAATAGTTTCGGTTTGTGGGATTTTTCTATCTGCCAACTGGCGTCATATAGGCCTAAGGCTAAAAATGGGCCGATCAGCATATAAACAATCAGTCCCGGTAAAATCACTAAATGCGATCCTTGTATGTAAATCAGCCACTCTAAACCTGCAGCGGCAAGAGCAAAACAAATGCCGTAAAAAAAGCTGATGAATGGAGCTTTGAATACATCTTTAATGGCTAAATTCAGCCAATGAAATGCTGTAAAAGTGGTGAGCTTTTCACAAGGTATGGTGCGAGCATATTCACTGTCAGGGGTTTTGAAATCACTTCTCTTAAAGTCAGTCGTCTTGGCGGTTCGAGGCATAAATCCTCCTAGTTATATTTAGATGTCGATAACTTTGTATCAACTTGTCTCCATAACTATCGTAAGGGTTTTGCGGATTTTCAAATTGACTGAATGAAAAATGCGCAAAAATTAGAGCTGAGTAGGCTTGTGTTGCAAAAGTAAGAAATCATCTTAAAGAGCAGATAAAACAAAACCCCAACCCGAAGGCTGAGGTTTCAATTGGATTTGCAGATTGAATTCGTTTTGAATCCAATACCTTAAACAAAACTTTAGATTATAAGCCTGCGAATGCGCGTAGTGCTTCTGCTTTGTTTGTCGCTTCCCAAGGGAATTCTTCACGACCAAAGTGACCGTATGCTGCAGTCTTCTTATAGATAGGTTGAAGAAGGCTCAACATTTCTTGTAGACCGTATGGGCGTAAGTCGAAGTGTTGACGTACTGCTTCTACGATGATGTCTGAAGGCACTTTTTCAGTACCGAAAGTTTCCACCATGATAGATGTTGGATCAGCAACACCGATTGCGTAAGAAAGTTGGATTTCACAACGATCAGCAAGACCAGCTGCAACAATGTTTTTCGCAACGTAACGTGCTGCGTAAGCTGCTGAACGGTCAACTTTTGATGGATCTTTACCAGAGAATGCACCACCACCGTGACGAGCTGCGCCGCCGTATGTATCAACGATGATCTTACGACCAGTTAGACCACAGTCACCCATTGGGCCACCGATAACGAAACGACCGGTTGGGTTGATGAAGTATTTAGTTTCTTTGCTTAGCCACTCAGATGGAAGTACAGGCTTGATGATTTCTTCCATTACCGCTTCACGCAAATCAGGTGTTGAGATTGAATCACAGTGTTGAGTTGAAAGAACAACTGCGTCGATACCAACGATTTTGCCTTGGTCGTATTGGAAAGTTACCTGAGATTTTGCGTCTGGACGTAACCAAGGTAGTGTGCCGTTTTTACGAACTTCAGCTTGGCGTTGCATTAGCAAGTGAGAGTAAGTAATTGGCGCAGGCATTAGTACGTCTGTTTCATTACAAGCGTAACCGAACATGATGCCTTGGTCGCCCGCACCTTGTTCTTTAGGGTCTGCTTTATCAACACCTTGGTTGATGTCTGGAGATTGCTTACCGATAGTGTTTAGCACTGCACAAGAGTCAGCATCAAAACCCATATCTGAATGAACGTAACCAATTTCACGAACGGTTTGACGAGTTAATTCTTCGATATCAACCCATGCAGAAGTCGTAACTTCACCACCAACCATTACCATGCCGGTTTTTACGTAAGTTTCACAAGCAACACGTGCTTTAGGGTCTTGCTCTAAAATTGCATCTAAAACCGCATCAGAGATTTGATCGGCAATTTTATCTGGATGGCCTTCAGATACTGATTCTGATGTAAACAAATGCTTAGACATTAGGAATGTGCTCCATTTTTAATTTCGTCACTTTTCGTTGGTTACATCTCTTTCCATTGAGGTGAAGTGTTCACAGTTTGTCGTGAATCAGACTTCATCTAAAGTAAACAGAAAAGCGGTTAAGTTAGAAAAGACGCATTGGTCAAACCTAAATATTTAGCTTAAACATTCAGGGACTCAAGTGCGCCTTTATCAAATATAGTTACTTAATTTAGTAAGGTTCAAAACAGCCACAAAAGGTGGGTGTTTTTACATCTAGACGTCTATTTTAATTTTGAATGCTCGAATTACAAGCTTTTTTTGATCTGAACACGAATGTTTCATGGATCACGAAACGAAGGCGAGGGCGAAATCACCCATATTTATGCCCAAATTGTCCATTTACGTATTCGATTGCGCTCTAATAATGGTGGGCAATGTCGGTTAAATATGTGATTCCGCTAAAAAAGCTCAGAAAAGACAGAAAAAAAGGTGAAAATTCACTGCTTATTATTTGCAGTCATTCGGGTGCTTTGCGACAATACCGACCAACATTTTGGGCTACAAGTTAATTTGGCGGCCTTCCAACCTTTATTTTTCGCTTAAGCAAATCCAGGAGCAGACATGACGTCTCGTAAAGAACTAGCAAATGCAATCCGCGCATTAAGTATGGACGGTGTCCAACAAGCAAACTCTGGTCACCCAGGCGCACCAATGGGTATGGCTGACATCGCTGAAGTACTTTGGCGTGATCATCTAAACCACAACCCACAAAACCCACAGTGGTTTGATCGCGACCGTTTCGTATTGTCAAATGGCCACGGTTCAATGTTGATGTATTCTTTACTTCATCTTTCTGGTTACGACCTTCCTATTTCTGAGCTTAAAAACTTCCGCCAACTTCACTCTAAAACTCCTGGTCACCCTGAATACGGTTACGCACCAGGCGTTGAAACCACTACTGGCCCACTAGGTCAAGGTATCACTAACGCAGTTGGTATGGCGCTAGCAGAAAAATCTCTAGCTGCACAATTCAACCGCGAAGGTCACGACATCGTTGATCACTTCACTTATGTATTCATGGGTGATGGTTGTTTGATGGAAGGCATCTCTCACGAAGCATGTTCTCTTGCTGGCGTTCTTGGCCTAGGCAAATTAATCGCATTCTGGGATGACAACGGTATTTCTATCGATGGTCACGTGGAAGGTTGGTTCGCAGACGATACGCCAAAACGTTTCGAAGCTTACGGCTGGCACGTAATCCCTGCTGTTGATGGTCATGATTCTGAAGCTATCCAAGCAGCAATCGCAGCAGCGAAAGCCGATCCGCGTCCAACGCTAATCTGTACTAAAACGGTTATCGGTTTTGGTTCTCCAAACAAAGCGGGCACACACGACTGTCACGGTGCTCCACTAGGTGCTGACGAAATCGTTGCAACTAAAGAAAAACTAGGTTGGAAATACGGTGCGTTTGAAATCCCTGCTGAAATCTATGCAGAGTGGGATGCTAAAGAAGCAGGCGCAGCGAAAGAAGCAGCATGGAATGAAAAATTTGCCGCTTACCAATCTGCTCACCCTGAGCTAGCAGCTGAATACCAACGTCGTATGTCTGGCGATCTTCCAAAAGAATGGGAAGAAAAAGCAAGCGCAATCATCGCTGATCTTCAAGCTAATCCAGCAAACATCGCTTCTCGTAAAGCATCTCAAAATGCACTAGAAGCATTCGGTCAAATGCTACCTGAATTCATGGGCGGTTCTGCTGACCTTGCACCATCTAACCTAACAATGTGGTCTGGTTCTAAATCACTAACTGCTGAAGATGCATCTGGTAACTACATCCACTATGGTGTGCGTGAGTTCGGTATGACTGCAATCATCAACGGTATCGCACTACATGGCGGCTTCATTCCTTACGGTGCAACATTCCTAATGTTCATGGAATACGCTCGTAACGCAATGCGTATGGCTGCATTGATGAAAGTACAAAACATTCAAGTTTATACTCACGATTCAATCGGTCTAGGCGAAGATGGCCCAACTCATCAACCTGTTGAGCAAATGGCTTCTCTACGTGTTACTCCAAACATGAGCACATGGCGTCCATGTGACCAAGTTGAATCTGCTGGTGCTTGGAAACTTGCGATTGAACGTAAAGATGCACCTTCTGCATTGATCTTCTCTCGTCAAAACCTAGCACAACAAGAGCGTACAGCTGAGCAAGTAGCGAACATCGCTAAAGGTGCTTACGTTCTTAAAGATTGCGCTGGCAAACCTGAGCTAATCCTAATCGCAACAGGTTCTGAAGTTGAACTAGCTGTGAACGCTGCTGCTGAACTAACAGCTGCTGGCAAACAAGTTCGCGTAGTTTCTATGCCTTCTACTGATGCATTCGACAAGCAAGACGCTGCTTACCGCGAATCTGTACTTCCATCAGACGTAACTGCTCGTATCGCTATTGAAGCGGGTATCGCTGACTTCTGGTACAAGTATGTTGGTCTAGACGGTCGCATCATCGGTATGACTACATTCGGTGAATCTGCACCAGCTGGTGAGCTATTCAAACTATTCGGTTTCACAACTGAAAATGTTGTAGCTACAGCGCAAGAGCTTTTAGCTTAATCTTTATTACTTTTAAGTAAATTTATTAGAAGCCGAGTTAACCATACTCGGCTTTTTTTGTGTCTGTAAAACAATGAATGAGGTAACATAACGCCACTTTTAAACAAGATGGAATGACGGAACAGATATGCTTAGAGTGGCAATCAATGGATTTGGTCGGATAGGGCGCAGCGTATTACGTGCTTTATATGAAAGTGGTAAAAATGAATCCATTCAAGTCGTGGCAGTGAATGACTTAGCTGAGCCAGAAGGTATGGCGCACTTGCTGCAATATGATTCAAGCCACGGACGCTTCTTCAAAAAAGTCACTCACGATCAAGAACACTTCTATATTCATCATTCCAATTCAGATAATTCTTCAAAAGATCAAATTCGCATTCTTCATCTTGCTGATCCTAAACTTCTGCCGTGGAAAGATTTAGACGTAGATATTGTGTTTGATTGCACAGGCAAATACGGCTCACAAGCTGATGGTCAATTACACATTCAAGCGGGAGCGAAACGAGTTCTGTTTTCTCATCCTGGAGCGAATGATCTTGATAACACCATTATTTATGGCGTGAACCATGAAACCCTTACGCCAGAACATCATATTGTTTCTAATGGTTCTTGTACCACGAACTGTATTGTTCCTGTCATTAAAGCATTAGATGATAGCTTTGGTATTGAATCGGGAACGATTACGTCGATTCACTCGTCAATGAATGATCAGCAAGTGATAGATGCTTATCATCCAGATTTGCGTCGCTCTCGTGCGGCGAGCCAATCCATCATTCCGGTTGATACTAAACTTCATCTTGGTATCGCCAGAATTTACCCAAAATTTGCTGATAAATTTGAAGCAATTTCGGTGCGAGTGCCTACAATTAATGTCACAGCTATGGATTTAAGTGTCACCGTTCACAAAAATGTGAAAGTTGATGACGTAAATCAATCCATTATAGAAGCATCTCGTTGTACATTGGGCGGCGTATTGGATTACACCGAAGCGCCGTTAGTTTCGATTGATTTTAATCACGACTCGCACAGTGCGATTGTCGATGGTTCGCAAACCAGAGTCAGCAACCACCGTTTAGTAAAAATGTTGGTTTGGTGTGACAACGAATGGGGATTTGCGAACCGTATGCTTGATACAGCTTTAGTTATGGGAGCCTTGCTCAGTAACAAAGATTGATTTAAGTGGTGGTAAAGTTATTGGTGATGAATAAATACTCAAGTTTTTTTATTTTTTACCTTGAAATAATTCATTATCGCCCCCAGTATATTGAGCATTGAAATTTGAACGGCAAAAAGTGAACAATAAATCGCCGGTTCACACAAAGATGCCGATTCACAAAAGATAGTGATTCAAAAAAGATTTAATGCATTGGGCTAAATGCCGAGTGCTGTAGCAGTTTTTATATTTTTAATTTCATTAACATTGAGAGGACAAACCATGTCTGTAATCAAGATGACTGACCTGGATCTTGCAGGTAAACGTGTATTCATCCGTGCTGACCTTAACGTGCCAGTAAAAGACGGTAAAGTAACTTCAGATGCTCGTATCCTTGCATCTCTACCAACTATCAAAAAGTGCCTAGAAGCTGGCGCTAAAGTAATGGTTACTTCTCACCTAGGTCGCCCAACTGAAGGTGAATACAACGAAGAGTTCTCTCTACTACCAGTTGTAAACTACCTAAACGACGCTTTAGATTGCGAAGTTAAACTAGCTAAAGACTACTTAAACGGTCTTGAACTAAACGCTGGTGAACTAGTTGTTCTTGAAAACGTTCGCTTCAACAAAGGCGAGAAGAAAAACGAAGAAGAACTATCTAAGAAATACGCTGCACTATGTGACGTATTCGTAATGGATGCATTCGGTACAGCTCACCGTGCTCAAGCGTCTACTCACGGTGTTGGTATGCACGCTCCAATCGCTTGTGCAGGTCCTCTACTTGCAAACGAGCTTGAAGCACTAGCTAAAGCTATGGATAAACCAGCTCGCCCAATGGTTGCTATCGTTGGTGGTTCTAAAGTTTCTACTAAACTAACTGTTCTTGAGTCTCTATCTAAAGTTGCTGACCAATTAGTAGTTGGTGGTGGTATCGCGAACACATTCATCGCAGCTGCTGGCCACAACGTTGGTAAATCTCTATACGAAGCAGACCTAGTTGATACAGCTAAGAAACTAATGGAAACTTGTGCAATCCCAGTTGCGACTGACGTTGCATGTGCAAAAGCTTTCGATGAAAACGCTGAAGCAGAAATCAAACACGTTTCTGAAGTTCAAGACGACGACATGATCTTCGACCTTGGCCCAGATTCAACTGCACAACTAGCTGAAATCCTAAAAGGTGCTAAAACTATCCTTTGGAACGGCCCAGTTGGCGTATTCGAATTCAAAAACTTCGAAGCGGGTACTCGCGGCATTTCTGAAGCAATCGCTGCTTCTGAAGGTTTCTCTGTTGCAGGCGGTGGTGACACTCTAGCAGCTATCGACAAGTTCGGTATCAAAGCAGACGTTTCTTACATCTCAACTGGCGGCGGTGCTTTCCTTGAGTTTGTAGAAGGTAAAGTATTACCAGCAGTTGCTATGCTTGAAGAGCGCGCAAAAGCTTAATATTTGAAAGAGGGCGGGAAGAATATTCTCGCCTTTTTTACGTTTGCGGTGATTTCAAATTTGTAGAACTAGCGACTATCGCTCACACTATATAAGTGATTCGTTTTACCAAGAAATTTTGATACAATACGTCGCGCAATTTAAGCCACGTTGTGCTTATCTCGCAAACGTTTATTTAATTAACGATTTCGTTCTCTGAACGGGATTTTAAACGATAGAAAAATAGGACTAAACCCATGTCTAAGATCTTCGATTTTGTAAAACCTGGTGTTATCTCTGGTGATGACGTACAGAAAGTTTTCGCAGTAGCGAAAGAAAACAACTTTGCTCTTCCAGCAGTAAACGTTGTAAACACTGATTCTGTAAACGCAGTACTAGAAGCAGCATCGAAAGTAAAAGCTCCAGTAATCGTTCAATTCTCTAACGGTGGCGCTGCTTTCTTCGCTGGTAAAGGCATTAAGCTTGAAGGCCAAGGTGCACAAATCTTAGGTGCAGTTGCAGGTGCTAAATACGTACACGCTGTTGCAGAAACTTACGGTGTGCCAGTAATTCTTCACACTGACCACGCTGCTAAGAAACTACTTCCTTGGATCGACGGACTACTAGACGCGGGTGAAAAACACTTCGCTGAAACTGGTAAACCACTATTCTCTTCTCACATGCTAGACCTTTCTGAAGAGTCTCTAGAAGAGAACGTTGAAACTTGTGCTAAATACCTAGAGCGCATGTCTAAAATGAACATGACTATCGAAATCGAACTAGGTTGTACTGGTGGCGAAGAAGATGGCGTAGATAACTCTCACATGGACGCATCTGAGCTATACACTTCTCCAGAAGACGTTGCATACGCATACGAGAAACTAAGCGCTGTTAGCCCACGTTTCACTATCGCAGCATCTTTCGGTAACGTACACGGTGTTTACAAGCCAGGTAACGTTGTTCTAACTCCAACTATCCTACGTGATTCTCAAGCGTACGTTTCTGAGAAATTTGGCCTACCAGCTAACTCTCTAAACTTCGTTTTCCACGGTGGTTCTGGTTCTACTGAAGCTGAAATCCAAGAGTCTATCGGTTACGGTGTTATCAAAATGAACATCGATACTGATACACAATGGGCTAACTGGGACGGCGTTCGTGCATACGAAGCTGAAAACCACGATTACCTACAAGGTCAAATCGGTAACCCAACTGGTGAAGAAGCTCCTAACAAGAAATACTACGATCCACGCGTATGGCTACGTGCTGGTCAAGCATCAATGGTTGCACGTCTAGAGAAAGCATTCGCTGACCTAAACGCAATCGACGTACTATAATTTTTCATTAAATTGTAGACGATTGATGGAGTTCATCTGAACTCAACAATATCGAAAGCCTCACTATTTTAGTGAGGCTTTTTACTTTTTGTGACATTTATACCCAAGTAACCTCAAGATGCGAGTTTCAGCAAGAATAAAACAAGCTTTAGGCAAGGCAAATTGGATACGATCATAGCCATCTATATCTATTCAATTTAACGCTGCATAAAGCTTGTTTTAACTTGCCCTTCGGGAGCTTCATCCAAGCCTTTATGCTGTGTTAGATTTATTTGAAAGGTTGACACATTCCTGCATAAATCTGTCTTGCCTAAAGACTTGGATGATAG
>JBKEDP010000042.1:0-36012 GCA_047975485.1 Vibrio sp.
CATAAGTAATTCAAAGCTATTACCCTTCCAACAGAAAGGTAATGAATTGACTGTGCCAAGTTAAAAACTTGATTGGTCACTCAGTTCATTGAAATCATTTTTGATACCGCTCTTTATAAAAGAGAATATCTATTTGATTATCATCAACGAGTGCCCACACAGATTGATAGGTTTAAATTGTTAAAGAGCTTGTTCTTATCCGAACCGCTTAGTGCGTCTCGTTGAACAGGGCGGCCATTTTAGCGATTTAGATTGAAGTGTCAAACACTTTTTTAATCTTTTTTCTCATTCACTTTAAAAGTGAAGTTGAATCGCTTTTTGTTAAACTTCCGTAGAAGCTTATGACCTCTGACCCTTGCTGCAGCTAGGCTGCGTGCTCCGTGTCAGTGAGGGCGCATTATAGAGATCGAATTCATCTTGGCAAGCGTTTTTTATAGAAAACTTAGAAAAAAGTGCATTTTTTTTGTTTTACGCGTCAAAGGCTTATTTATACCAGTTTGCACACATCAAAACACAGCTTATCCACAGAGTTATTATAAATTAGCAGTAAATTCCACCTTTCGTCTTTCTATATAGATAGAGAAAAATAAAGCCACCGTGAGGCAGCTTAATACCCAAGTGACCTCAAGATGCAGAATTCAGAGCTTTCATCCAAGTTTTTAGACAAGAAAGATTTATGCGGAATGTAGGCACCTTTCAAATAAATCTACCGCCGTATAAAGACTTGGATGAAGCTCCCGAAGGGCAAGTTAAAACAAGCTTTATGCTGCGTTAAATTGAACAGAGATAGAATAACTATGATCATATTCAATTTGTCTTGCCTAAAACTTGTTTTATTCTTGCTGAAACTCGCATCTTGAGGTTACTTGGGTATACAAGTTCAATGTGAAAATGCTCTGAAATTTTCGAAATTAAATCCCTGAACCATCTTTTTGTATATCTGGATCATCTTCGTGAAGTCCACATTCTCGCTTTAAACCAAAGAATCGAGTTTCTTCTTCTGTCATTCCCGGCTCCCATTTACGAGTGGTATGCGTATCTCCGACAGAAAGATAACCTTCATCCCAAAGCGGGTGATAAGTTAATCCGTGTTTTTCCAAATACTGATGAATTTGTTTGTTGCTCCAATCAATAATAGGAAGAAACTTAAATACACCATTTTGAATAGCAAGAATTGGTAGTGAATTTCGGCTACTTGCTTGTTCTCGCCTTAAACCAGAAAACCAAGTCGACACATTTAACTCTTTTAATGCACGACGCATCGGTTCCACTTTATTAATGCGATTGTATTTCTCTATGCCTTCTACACCTTGCTCCCAAAGTTTCCCATACAATGCTTCTTGCCAATTTGGACTTTGATCTGCACGGAATACTTTTAAGTTAAGGTTAAGCTGTTGCTTTAACTCATCAATAAAGCGATAAGTTTCTGGGAACAAATAGCCTGTATCTGTCAGGATCACTGGAATATCTGCTTTTTCCTGAGTAACAAGATGCAGCATTACCGCAGCTTGAATACCAAAACTCGATGAAACAGCAAATTCGCCGTCAAGATTTTCTAATGCCCAACGCACTCGCTCTTGAGCTGATAGCTTTTCCAGCTCTGCATTAATCTCAGCTAATCGTAAACTTTGTTCCACTTTATTAAGGTGAAGCAGTTCATCAAGCTTGAATGTTTGTTCTGCAATATTAAGCATGGAAGTCCCTCTTAGAGTTCACAACCTCTTTTACTATGCCTGCACGAATAACAAAATCACCGAATGCTTCTTGCTTTTCACGCTCTTGAGACCAGCGACCAACTAAAGCGTCTATTTCTTCAAGAATTTGTGTATCCGTAATGTTCTCTTTATACATCTTAGGAATTCGAGTCCCTGCTTTATTACCACCAAGATGCAAATTATATCGACCCGGTGCTTTTCCGACTAAACCGATTTCCGCCAACATAGCTCGGCCACATCCATTCGGACAACCTGTTACTCGCAAGATAATACTTTCTTCTTTATCTATAGCGTGCTTTTCCAAAACCTTTTCGACTTCTGTTGTAAAGGCAGGAAGAAATCGTTCAGCTTCTGCCATTGCAAGTGGACAAGTTGGGAAAGCCACACACGCCATTGAGTTTTTACGTTGTTCGCTAACAGTGTCATCCATCAAACCATGTTCAATTGCGATCTTCTCAATAATGGCTTTTTGATCCGCAGGTACACCCGCAACAATTAAGTTTTGGTTTGCCGTCATACGGAAATCACCTTTATGGATTTTCGCAATTTCAGCTACACCGGTTTTTAATGGTTTATTTGGGAAATCCAGAATTCGACCATTTTCAATAAAGAGTGCAAGGTGATGTTTTCCATCTATTCCTTCAACCCAACCGATTCGATCACCACGTTCGGTAAACTCATAAGGACGAGTTGGTTCGAATTTCACTGCCGCACGCTTTTCTACTTCCGCTTTAAATACATCAGTTCCGACACGATCAAGAGTGTATTTAGTCTTCGCATTTTTACGGTTTGAGCGATTTCCCCAATCTCGTTGAGTTGTCACGACAGCAGCTGCTACGTCTAATACTTTATCAAGTGGAATGTAGCCTAAGTCATCCGCTTTTCTTGGATAGGTTGACGTATCACCATGTGTCATCGCCAAACCACCACCGACTAAAACATTAAAACCCACCAGCTTGCCGTTATCTGAAATCGCAACGAAGTTCAGATCGTTAGCGTGAACATCCACATCATTTTGCGGAGGGATCACAACCGTGGTTTTAAATTTACGAGGAAGATAAGTTGAACCAAGGATCGGCTCCTCTGTGGTTTCAACCTTTTCTCCATCTAACCAGATTTCTGCATAAGCTTTCGTTTTAGGTAGCAAATGCTCGCTGATCTTCTTCGCCCATTCATAAGCTTCTTGGTGTAATTCCGATTCAACAGGATTCGTGGTACACAAAACGTTACGGTTTACGTCGCCCGCAGTCGCAATTGAATCAATACCAATGCTATTTAATGTTTGGTGCATCAATTTAATATTCGGCTTTAACACGCCATGAAACTGGAACGTTTGACGCGTCGTTAAACGGATGCTGCCATAAGCGGTGTTCTCAGCAGCAAATTTATCGATTGCTAGCCATTGTTTTGGCGTGATCACACCACCCGGCATACGAGCACGAAGCATCACATTATGCAGTGGCTCTAATTTTTGTTTCGCTCGTTCATTTCGTATGTCACGGTCATCTTGTTGATACATGCCGTGAAAGCGAATCAACTGGAAATTGTCAGCCGTAAATCCGCCCGTGATTCGATCTTGCAGATCTTGTTCGATCGTCCCACGTAAAAAGTTACTTTCTTTTTTCAGGCGCTCATTATCAGATAGCGGCCCTAATGTTTCGCCTAAAACAACTTGATCACTCATTAGTACACATCCCTTTGATAACGTTTTGCTTTACGAAGATCGTTGATAAAGGTTTCCGCTTTTTCACGATCTAAATTGCCTTGCTGTTCTGCTACAGTGATTAATGCGTTATGAACATCTTTCGCCATACGATTCGCATCGCCACAGATATAAATGTATGCGCCCTCTTGCAGCCATTGCCAAACTTCAGCTGCGTTTTCCAAAATTCGGTCTTGCACATACACTTTTTCAGCTTGGTCACGACTAAATGCCACATCTAATTTAGTCAGAATTCCCGACTTCAGATATTTCTGCCATTCCACTTGGTACAAAAAGTCTTGCGTGAAAGTGCGATCACCGAAGAATAACCAGTTTTTCCCTTCTGCATCTTTTGCTTCTCTTTCTTGGATGAAGCTACGGAATGGAGCGATACCAGTTCCTGGGCCAATCATGATCACTGGTGCGTTATCATCTTGTGGCAGTTTGAAATTGTTGTTGTGCTCAATAAAGACTTTTAACGAGTCCCCTTCTTCCAATCGATGAGTTAGATAATGAGATGCACCACCAAAGCGTTTCTCATCTCCCTTCTCATATTCAACCAATCCAACGGTGAGATGCACTTCATCTTCCACTTCTGCTTGGCTTGATGCGATGGAATATAAACGAGGCGTTAATTTACGCAGCAATCCTGCCAACTGTTCTGCGGTAAGTTGCGTTTTCTTCTCTTTCAGTACATCAATAATTTGCGTGTTGCCTGAATATTCTCGAAGCTTGTCTTTATCTTCCACCAGCTTTTGTAATTTTTTACTTTCAGAAAGCTCTGCATACTTAGTCACAAACTGTGGGTTGGCTGCGGTGATTTCAAACTTAGAAACTAATGCACTATGAATTGAGATACTTTCGCCATCTAATTCGATACTTTCAATGCCCGACAAACCGACTTGCTCAAGAATAGCAGCGACTAAATCGGCACTATTTTCAAACCAAACGCCTAATGCATCACCCGGTTGGTAATGGATACCAGAACCTTCTAAGTCGATTTCAATATGACGAACGTCTTTACCTGAATCTCGTCCCGTGATTTTTTGGCTGGTTAGCAAACTCGCCGTATATGGATTTTGTTTATTCCACGGATTTTCAGCATGTGCAGACTGACCAACAGGCAATTGCACGACTTGTGCATCGGTTTGCGCTGCTAGTGCATCTTTCACTTTTTCTAAAGTTGATTTACGCCATTGAGTTGCAGCATCTTCATAATCCACATCACAATCAACACGATCTAAAAATGGCGTCGCACCCAATTTACTTAGGTAGGAATCGAAATCTTTACCTGTCTGACAGAAAAACTCATAGCTAGAATCGCCCAATGCAATCACGGCATATTGTAGATTTGGCAGTTTCGGTGCTTTTTTCGATTGCAAGAATTCATGCAGTTCAATGGCATTATCTGGCGCTTCACCTTCACCATTGGTTGAAGCCACAATCACAACATGAGTCTCTTTCGCTAAGTTTTTGCCTTTATAGTCACTTGCATCAAATAACTCAGCTGCAATTCCGCTCGCTTCTGCTTCATTTTTTAGAGCTTCCGCGACACCTTTAGCATTACCCGTTTGGGAGGCATAAATAATAGTTAACTTACCCGCTGGCTGGGCAGCTACCGCTAATGGTGTTTGAGATTGATTTTGTGGCTGTGTTTGGCTTAATCCCCAGAAATAACCACTCACCCATGCCAATTGTTGCGGAGACAGTTCCGACATCGCTTGCTGGAGTTGGCTAATTTGTTTGTCATTCAATGGGCTTGCCAAAGCGGAAAGATCCTTTAGTAACATGTCACGACATCCTAATCTTTATCGTTTTGAAAGTATTATTGGAGTATGTAGGCGAACCCACTTTGCTTCAGTGTTGATAGATTAACCATTCAGAACGAATACGCTAAAGAATTGATGTGCATGTTTTATAACTTTTTGGAAATAAGGATTGAGAATGATTGGATACAAAGAAGTAACACCTAATCAAAACCAGATTAGATGTGTCTGGAAAGAATGGATTATTTGTTAGCGATTCGAACTTGCTTAAAGCCGATATCTAATACTGAACGAGAAGCTTCATCGACATCTTGATAATGGCATTCATTGCCGTATTCATCCGTCAGCAGAACTAAACCACCTCGATCATGGCGAAACTCAACAATCCAATCTTGTTCTTCCATTGAAGATTCGATGATGGCTTCCACCAATTGCTTTTCTTGATATAAGCGTCGTAACTCTGTCACAGTCATGATGCGCCCTTACTGATTTTTATCCCTCATTAATCATGGCGCATTTTTCAGAAATTTCTACTTCCTAGCTCCCACTTATAAAAGCTAAATTATTTATAGAGGAATTAGAAAAACTTAGGCTTGTTATAATGTTTATAAATTTGCAAAGCGACCAAGGCGAGAATGATCCAAGGTAATAACTTAATCACCGCACCTAACATGCTAAGCAAGAAGCCAATAAACAATGCCGCCACCAGCGCAATAAAAAATGTCACCATGGTTACGCCTGTGAACATCAATATCCCAACAAACATTAAAGCGAATAAAATCTCGAACATAGTTTTGTTTTCTCCTAGTCTGTCTTATCGACTATGCAGGTTTCAGGCCATTATTTTCAATATATAAAATCAATAAGTTACCAAGACAACAAAAACCAAAAAGGCGAACTTAACTACTAATTAGTCAAGTTCGCCATTTAAAAGCTTAGGTTTTAGAAGTTCGAGTTTTAGAAGTCCGGATTTTAGAATCAACTATACATCTAACTCAGATGGTATTTTTAATAATGCAGCTTCAACCACTTCAATCCCTGCACCTTTCTTATGTGCGTTTTCACTGATGTGTCGACGCCATTGTCGTGCGCCTGGCATTGCTTGGAAAATACCTAACATGTGGCGAGTGATATGACCAAGGCTTGCACCGTTTGCCATTTCAGCTTCAATATAAGGCAACATTTCTCGTACCACTTGGCGACGTTTTTTCACTGGCCTCTCAATCCCGTAAATACGCTGATCCACTTCCGCTAATAGGTACGGATTATGGTAAGCCTCACGTCCAACCATTACGCCGTCTAAATATTGAAGATGTTCAAGAGATTCATCTAGCGTTTTCACTCCACCATTAATCGCAATCGTTAAGTGTGAAAAGTCTTTCTTCAGCTGATAAGCTCGAGGGTAATCCAACTCTGGAATTTCGCGGTTTTCTTTTGGACTCAAACCTGAAAGCCAAGCTTTACGAGCATGAATAGTGAATTGATCCGCACCGCCCTTTTCACTTACCTTAGTGATAAAGTCAGTCAAAAATTCATAAGAATCTTGATCATCAATACCAATACGAGTTTTTACCGTTACAGGAATATCAACTACATCACGCATTGCAGCAATACAGTCTGCCACTAATTCAGGCTCAGCCATTAAGCAAGCACCAAACTTACCATTTTGAACTCGGTCAGATGGGCAACCCACATTTAAGTTCACTTCATCATAACCACGTTCTTCGGCTAACTTCGCACACTTAGCTAGATCAACAGGATTCGAACCACCCAACTGCAAAGCGATCGGATGTTCAGGTTGGCTAAACTGCAGGAAATCCCCTTTTCCGTGCAAGATTGCGCCCGTTGTTACCATTTCCGTGTACAACAAAGTCTGTTCAGACAATAAGCGATGGAAGTAACGGCAATGGCGATCTGTCCAATCGAGCATGGGAGCGACAGAAAAACGGCAGTTTGGATACATAAATAAATTCTCTAAATTTTCAAACACTTAAAACAATTCACCACACAATTAAAATTGAGTTTAAGTGATTATTGGGGGCAATGAAGGCAAATAGATCACCCTGATTGGCTGGATTATACATATGCAGCTTAAGAGCAACAAGAAACCAAATCCAACCAACACTAGACCAAACTGTCATCCGTTTAACACCAGCCTGCCAATTATTGATATTCCTTTCACAAAACATAGACCAATGATAGACGTCCCGATAACCAATTTGTTAAATATATCCAAGTGACCTCAAGGTGAAGCTCCCGAAGGACAGGTTAAAAGGATATTCCATGCAACTAACAGAATCGACACTATCCATTTTATTAGAAGAAGCCATTATTGAGTTAAACCAGATGGATATTGCATTTCTATATAAAAACCAAGCCGATAAGTTTGAAGTTGTATTGTTTGATATTTTAAATACCTGCATTACAAAATTGGGATATCTAAATGTAGAAAGGGTTGAACTAGTGTCAGGTCAAAAGTTTCCCGATCTAGTCATTCATACCGATTCAGAAAAATTAGGTATCGAGGTCAAAACCGCAAGAAAGGATTGGGTCACTCTAGGCGGAAGCATATTCGAATCGACACGAGTTGCTGGTGTAGAAGTCATTTACGTATTTTTTGCCCAATTTTCAGATAACCAATTTCCACTATTTCGATATGCCAATTTACACAACTGCATTGAAGATGTCGTCATTACACATAAACCGCGTTATCGAATCAACATGGACCTGGATGAAACCTTATTCTCTAAAGCGGGCGTTAATTACAACGACATAAGAACAGCCAAACGACCTTTTTCACTATTACGAAACTATTTAAAAAACAAAAATGGGCAAAAATCTGATCTTTGGTGGGTTGATGATGGCGAATCTGAAGCTAGCGGACCACAAGCAATCGTCATGTGGGATGATGTGGAATCCGGTGATAAAGAAAGATTAATTCGAATCATGTATGCCCTTTTCCCAGAACTACTCAGCACTCATAGAGATAAGTATGTACAAGCTGGCTTATTCTTAATATCAAAACATGGGATTTTATGCCGTTCCTTAAGAGACATATTTACCGCAGGTGGAACCTATGACTTCTATGGTTCGAGTGTTCCTAAGTATATACAACACGTATCCACACAAAATGATGTAGATGCAATACGAAACCAACTAACACAACTTCCTTATGAACTGGTTGCGGATTACTGGGGAGATTTTCGGGACGAAGAGAGAACTCAAATATGGAGTAAACACTGCATAAATACCATCCAGTCCAACAACAACATTTGCGAAACAGCACAAGGCATTTTGATTACGTTTTTTCAAAATAGACCGCGACAATGAATCAATAAATTGCTACAATGACGCCAGTGTTGTTATAAGAACGATAAGTATTTGATTTATGAAGAAAGTGTTATCTTTATTTAGTGGTTGTGGTGGAATGGATTTAGGTTTCGAAGGTAACTTTGAAGTTCCTGCCTCTTGTATTAATGAAAAAATGATGCCTGCTGATTGGTACGAACCGTCTTTAAAAGAAGGCTGGGTTAAACTAAAAAAGACTTCATTTTCAACCGTATTTTCTAACGATATTCTTGATTATGCTGAGTCGGCTTGGAAAACTTATTTTAGTAAGTCCGGTTACGATGTGGAGTCAATTTTTCATAAAAACAGTATTGTTGATCTGGTAAAAGAACACCAACAAGGCAACAACGTATTTCCTAAGGATGTAGATGTCGTCACGGGTGGCTTTCCATGCCAAGATTTTAGTGTTGCTGGAAATCGAGGGGGTTTTCAGTCTCATAAGAATCACCACAACAAAGTTATCGATGATATTCCAACAGAAGAAACTCGTGGAAAGTTATATCTGTGGATGAAAAATGTCATTGAAATTACTCAGCCCAAAGTGTTTATTGCCGAAAACGTAAAAGGACTTATCAGCTTAGGCGATGTGAAGCAGATTATAGAAAATGACTTTCGAAACATTGGGGATGGTTATCTTGTTGTTCCTGCCAAGGTTTTAATGTCAGCTGATTATGGCGTAGCACAACGACGTGAACGTATTATTTTTATCGGTTTAAGTAAAAAGCATTTAAAGGCTGGTTTGCAGGAAAAAATCGAAAAGAATCAAATTGACCTTTATCCAACGAAAACACACTCAAATACACCAAGCGAACAACAAGCTCCTTATGTAAAAGTAAAGGATGTTTTAATTGGATTAACGGAACCAGAAAACTCGCTTGATAAAGCTCAACAAACTTACTCAAAAGCAAAAAGGTTGGCCAAAGGGCAAGGTCAAACAGAGATTAATCTTGAGGGCTTAGGACCAACTATTCGTTCCGAACACCATGGAAACATTGAGTTTAGAAGATTAGCCAGAGAAAATAATGGGCAGCACATAGAAGAGCTTGAATTAGGATTACCAGAGCGAAGACTAACCGTTCGAGAGTGCGCAAGGATTCAAAGTTTTCCAGATGATTACCCGTTCGTTTTCGCAAAAAATGAATACAGTAAATATCATTTATCCGGTTCAGGTGGCTATAAAGTAATTGGAAATGCTGTTCCACCATTGATGGCTTTCAATATAGCCAAACACCTTGAGTCGATATGGGGCGTGATTTTTAAATAATTAGAACAAACGTGAAAATGTGTATATGCTTTCAAGTAATAAATATAATGAAGTGCAGAAATCGCATTTAAGCTATTGAAATGAATAATATTGAGTCCAACTAATCTATAAAAAGACACAAGGTTAAAATTTTGAATAAAGGTTTACTTCAACAAGTCACTGATCTTTGCCAACAGCGCGGAGTGCGTTTAACGTCGCAACGCCAACAAGTTTTAGAATTGATCTGGCAGCAAAAAGGCTCATCGACTGCTTATGAATTGCTTGATAAGTTGAAAGAAACTGAACCACAAGCTAAGCCGCCAACGGTTTATCGTGCGTTAGACTTTTTGTTAGAACAGGGTTTTATTCATCGAGTTGAATCAACTAACAGCTTTGTGTCTTGCTGCTTTTTTGATGAACACGAATGCCACGGTCAACATAAACATTTTTCTCACTTGCTGATTTGCGACCAATGCGGTGATGTTGCTGAATTGCAAGATGATGCTTTGATTGCGTTACTCACGAAAAACATTGATGCGCATGGTTTCAAATTAACGAATCACGTTATTGAAACGCACGGTATTTGCAAAAGCTGTCAGTAATCCGTTTAGATTCCAAAGTTCAAATACAAAAAAAGAGAAGCCAATTAAATGCTTCTCTTTTTTATACTTTATTTATATCCAAAGTAATTGGAGTTGCAGTCAAGCTGCAGCTCCAAGTTCATAGGATATTAAGCGTTGAATGCTTTAAATGCGTTGATCAAGCCGTTAGTCGAACTATCGTGAGAATCAACTGCTTTAGCGTCTGCTAATTCAGGCAAGATTTGGTTTGCTAGTTGCTTACCAAGTTCTACGCCCCATTGGTCGAAGCTGAAGATATTCCAGATAACGCCTTGTACGAAGATTTTGTGTTCGTACATTGCAATTAGGCTACCTAGTGTTGTTGGAGTAATTTGCTTAACTAAGATTGAGTTAGTTGGGCGGTTACCTTCGAACACTTTGAAGTTCACTAGATCTTTCACTTCTTCCGCAGTTTTACCTGCTGCTGCGAATTCTGCTTCAACTTGCTCTTTTGATTTACCGAATGCTAGTGCTTCAGTTTGAGCGAAGAAGTTAGACATCAATTTCTGATGGTGATCGCCAACTTTGTTGTGACTAATTGCTGGAGCAATGAAGTCACAAGGGATCAACTTAGTACCTTGGTGGATCAATTGGTAGAACGCGTGCTGACCATTTGTGCCTGGTTCACCCCAAATGATTGGGCCAGTTTGGTAATCAACAGCTTCACCGTTACGGTCAACGTATTTACCGTTTGATTCCATGTTACCTTGTTGGAAGTAAGCAGCGAAACGGTGTAGGTATTGGTCGTAAGGCAAGATAGCTTCAGACTCTGCACCGTGGAAGTTGTTGTACCAAATACCGATCAACGCAAGGATTACAGGCAAGTTGCTTTCAAATTCAGTGTTAGCAAAGTGCTTATCCATTTCATGCGCACCTTCCAATAGTTCGATGAAGTTATCGAAACCAATTGATAGGCAGATAGAAAGACCGATAGCAGACCATAGAGAGTAACGACCGCCAACCCAGTCCCAGAATTCGAACATGTTTTCTGTGTCGATACCGAACTCAGCAACAGATTTCGCATTAGTAGAAAGAGCTGCGAAGTGTTTTGCAACGTGTGCAGAATCTTGAGCAGTTGCTAGGAACCAATCACGCGCGCTATGTGCGTTAGTCATGGTTTCTTGAGTTGTGAATGTTTTAGAAGCAACTAGGAACAAAGTTGTTTCAGGGTTTAGGTTTTTCAACGTTTCAGCAATGTGAGTGCCGTCAACGTTAGAAACAAAGTGCATGTTCAAACGAGTTTTGTATGGCGCTAGCGCTTCTGAAACCATGTAAGGACCAAGATCCGAACCACCGATACCGATGTTTACAACGTCAGTGATTTCTTTACCTGTGTAACCTTTCCACTCACCAGAAACGATACGGTTAGTGAAGCTTTCCATTTTTGCTAGAACAGCGTTCACACCAGGCATTACGTCTTGACCATCAACAACTACAGGAGTGTTGCTGCGGTTACGAAGAGCAGTGTGCAATACAGCACGACCTTCAGTTTGGTTGATCTTATCGCCAGCGAACATTGCTTGAATTGCTGCTTTCAATTCAGTTTGTTCTGCTAAAGCGAAAAGATGTGAAAACGTTTCTTCGTTCAGCAAGTTTTTAGAGTAATCCACTAAAATATCTGAGCCAAAGTTAGCTGAGAATTTCTCAAAGCGTTTTGCATCTTGAGCAAATAGAGCAGATAGCTCCATGTCTTGCGCAGTTTCAAAATGTGCAGTCAACGCTTTCCACGCTGGCGTAGTAGTTGGATTAATATTCTTCAACATTATCTCAATTCCTGATATGTCTATGGATTTGTCAGAACAACAGCCGTTAGGAAGCGGCGCTAAGTTGTCTGTCCCCGATACAAAAACAAACAAAATGGTTTCGGTTCCACTTTGCTTTAAAACATGATGCCACCGATTATCGCAGTGATTTTTGTGATCTGTATTGCGTTATGTCAGTTTAAAGAAAACTCACAAACAAAGAAATCAACAAATTAAATTTATATTCATGTCCAATATAAATAAGCATAAAAAAAAGATTTCACAGTCAAACTCTCAACTATGAAATCCTTTAAAAGAATAGAACTAGAATCGCTAATTGACCATTACTCGAATCGTTTCGTATTTTGATAAGTCATAGCAACACGACCAGTTAGCTTGGTGACCAACTCATAGGCAATGGTTTTAACATGCTTCGCTACTTCTTCTGCGGGTAAACCTTCCCCCCACAAAATGGCATCATCGCCAACACAATCCGTACTATCTGGACCAAGGTCAACGGTTAGCATATCCATTGAAACACGACCGGATAACGGAACCTTACGACCATTAACTAAAACTGGGGTGCCATTTGGGGCTGTGCGAGGGTAACCATCACCGTATCCCATAGCAATCACGCCCACTTTGGTATCTCGTGGTGAAGTCCATGTTGCGCCATAACCAACGCTATCACCTGCTTTTACATCACGAACAGCAATCAATTGTGATTTCAATGTCATCACAGGTTTGAAGCCTAATTCTTCCGCCGTCTTTTCTTCAAAAGGAGAAATACCGTATAAGATAATCCCCGGACGAACCCATTCTAGGTGAGAATCAGGCCAAGCAAGAATGCCAGATGAAGCCGCAATTGAACGCTCACAACCCGCTTCAGCTAAAGCCGTAAACACTTTAATTTGTTCAGCAGTAATTGGATTATCTAACTCATCAGCGCATCCGAAATGGCTAATAAAGCGCAGCGGTTTCTCCACATTAGGAGAATCGTGCAGACGTTTTAGAAATTCAGGTAATTCATCAGGGTTCACACCTAGGCGGTGCATTCCTGTGTCGATTTTTACCCAAACTTTAATTGGAGATGGTAAGTTCGCTTGCTCTAATGCTTGTAACTGTTCTTCACAATGCACGGCAGTATGAAGATCATGGGCATGCAAAATCGGTAGGTCACTAGCTGAATAAAAACCTTCCAGCAATAAAATTGGCTTGGTGATACCAGCATGACGAAGTTCAATGGCTTCCTCAATACGAGCCACACCAAAACTGTCAGATAAATTTTCTAAATGAAGCGCAACTCGAACCGCACCGTGACCATATCCATTTGCTTTTACAATCGTCGTAATTGAGCTATTTGGAACTTTGGATTTCACCACTTCCAAATTATGGCGCAAAGCAGCCAGATTGACCTGAGCTGTTGCTGCTAACGTTGGGTTCATTTATCTATATCCTTGAATTATCGAGCAAGCAAAAGTGACCTGTTAATTTGGTCTAATTTCTAATTATTCGTCGTCGAATGCTGGGCCAGCGTAATTATCAAAACGTGAGAACTGACCTTGGAACGTCAAACGCACCGAACCGATTGGACCGTTACGTTGCTTACCAATGATGATTTCCGCAATGCCTTTCAGCGCACTGTCTGGATGATATACCTCATCACGGTAAATAAACATAATTAAATCAGCATCCTGCTCGATCGCCCCCGATTCACGCAAGTCTGAGTTAATTGGGCGTTTATCGGCACGTTGCTCCAAAGAACGGTTCAGCTGAGAAAGTGCAACCACTGGCACGTTCAACTCTTTTGCCAATGCTTTTAATGAGCGTGAAATTTCTGAGATTTCTAGCGTACGGTTGTCTTGCAAACCTGGTACACGCATCAACTGAAGGTAATCGACCATGATCATAGAAAGGCCGCCAGTTTCACGCGCTACACGACGAGCACGAGAACGTAAATCGGTAGGTGTTAAACCTGAACTGTCATCAATGTACATATTCTTCTTCTGCATCAGAATACCCATTGTTGACGAAATTCGCGCCCAATCTTCATCATCTAACTGACCAGTACGGATTTTGGTTTGGTCAACACGAGAAAGAGACGCCAACATACGCATCATTAGCTGTTCGGCGGGCATCTCTAGTGAAAAGATCAATACAGGCTTGTCCTGATCCATTGCTGCGTTTTCACACAAGTTCATCGCAAAAGTGGTTTTACCCATAGATGGACGAGCTGCCACGATGATCAAATCCGAACCTTGTAAACCAGCCGTTTTCTTATTGAGATCAGTAAAGCCCGTTGAAACACCTGTCACACCATCTTGTGGCGTTTTATATAGCTCTTCAATTCGCTCTAGCGTTTTCTCAAGAATGTTATCAATGCCTTGCGGACCTTCGTTTTCCGTGGTGCGTTCTTCGGCAATGGCAAACACTTTACTTTCGGCCATATCCAACAAATCGGCGGAACTTCTGCCTTGTGGATCGTAACCTGCATCTGCAATTTCATTGGCAATTCCGATTAAATTTCGTACCATTGCACGTTCGCAGACAATATCAGCATAAGCATTGATGTTCGCAGCACTTGGGGTGTTTTTCGCAAGGTCAGCAAGATAAGCAAAACCACCAACCGATTCTAGCTCTTCTCTTTGCTCTAAATGCTCAGATAGCGTAATTAAATCAAGCGGTTGACTATTTTCTAGAATAGATTTGATTGCAGAAAAAATAAGACGATGTGGACGACTGTAGAAATCTTTTTCAACAATTTTTCCTGAGATAGAGTCCCAGCGTTCATTGTCGAGTAATAAGCCACCAAGTACGGACTGTTCCGCCTCTAAAGAATGTGGTGGAACTTTTAAAGCATCCACTTGTGCGTCGGGAGTTTTACGAAAATTATTTTCTGCCATGGGATCACTTACTTCAAAATTTAGTCGACTATTATAACCAAGCGTGCCTATTTGTAATCATACAAACGCATAAAAAAATACCGCATAAAAAAATTTACGGTATGATGACGGCACAGAAACAACATCTTATATCATCTGATTGCTGTTATTTTATTGAGGTACACTTCTTAGTGCAAAAACGAATACTCCCACTGTTAGCTTTATGCGTGAGTAGCCACGCTTACAGTGAAAATTCAAACAATGCGTCAACGGATGATAGCGTAACCACCACACCAATTTCTGCTGAGGCGACTCAAAAGGAAAGCACTGCTGTATCTAATACTTCGGAACCTAGTCTTGCTGAAGATGGAATTGATGAAGAATTAATTTCTGAGTTACTGGCTGAAGATGATTCAGCTTCAACACCATCAGAATCAACTCAAGAAGTATCGACTCCAGAAACAACAACAGCAACTGAAGCAACAAAGACCTCTCAACCAGCAAATACTACGGATGCCACTCAAACTATCGCTCCTATCTCTGACGATGTGAATGAAGAATTGATTTCTGATTTACTTGATGAAGAAGCGATCTTAAAAGAACAAAAGAAAGCTGAAGAACGAGCCAAGAAAGAAGCGGAAGAATTAAACCCAAGTAATTCCAAGTGGCTACCTGAAATCGAGTTAGGTTATCGCTCTGAAACCGGCAATGATGATGAAGAGTCACTTAATGCTCGTGTTGCTTTAGGTTTCACCAAAGGTCGTTTCCGTAATAATGCGGAATTCACACTTTATCTAAAAGATGAAGACGGCGATCCAGATGAGCGTGAAAAAACCTATGAATGGCAAAGTGACTACAAGTTAGGTCCAAAACTCTATTCATACGGAAGTTTTAAAGGCATTGATTCTGAATACGATGCTTATTTCCATGATTACACTTTCTCTGCCGGTTTGGGTTATCAGATAATGAACACCGAAGCTTGGAAAATAGAAACTGAACTTGGTCCAGGTTATCGCTATCAAGAACCTAATGATGATGAGATTGATGATGACGATCCAATCTTCCCAGATGATGTTAGTGAAGCGATTGTTCGTGCGAATCTAGGTATTACTTGGAAACCATTAGATAACTTATCGTTTAATGTGGATACCACAATGGTTAGTGGTGATAGCAATACTCGTTTTGATACCGAACTCAGCATCATTAGTAATGTATCGGAAGATATTGCGATTAAGATTGCACAGACCAGTTCTCACGTGACCGAAGTGCCGAACAACTTGGATAAGACTGATACCGTTACGACGATTAATATCTTGTACGCACCGAAGTAAGCAAACCACCAATTTCAACCACAAAATTTTAACCCAAAGTAATTGGAGTTGCAGTGAGGCGACAAGTGAATGAGGCCCCATGAGTGTAGCTTGCCTACATGATTGGGGCGAATGAACGCAGTCAACAAAGCTGCAGCTTCAAGTACGAAGGGTATGTCAAAAATAAAAAAGCCGACACAAGGTCGGCTTTCTTATTGTTCTTTGTGTGCTGAGATTAGTCAGCAGCAACAACTTGAAGTTTAACTTCAGCGAACACTTCAGAGTGAAGTTGGATGCTGATTTCAAACTCGCCAGTTGTACGTAGTGCGCCTTCAGGAAGACGAACTTCGCTCTTAACGATTTCAACGCCAGCTGCAGTAACTGCATCAGCGATGTCGCGAGTACCGATAGAACCAAATAGTTTACCTTCGTCGCCAGCTTTAGATGCAATAACAACTGCTTCTAGAGCGTTAACTTTCTCAGCGCGAGCTTGAGCTGCAGCTAGTTGCTCAGCAACTTTAGCTTCTAGTTCAGCACGACGTGCTTCGAAAACTTCAACGTTAGCTTTAGTAGCCATAACTGCTTTACCTTGTGGGATAAGGAAGTTACGAGCGTAGCCAGATTTAACGTTTACTTGGTCGCCAAGGTTGCCTAGGTTACCGATTTTATCAAGTAGAATAACTTGCATTATCTTAGTCCTCTTAAACTTAATTAAACTGCTGCCAATTACTGATGTTTGTCAGTGTATGGAAGAAGTGCTAGGTAGCGAGAACGCTTGATAGCGCGAGCTAGTTGACGCTGATATTTAGCACTTGTGCCAGTGATACGGCTAGGTACGATTTTACCAGCTTCAGTGATGTAATTTTTAAGAGTTGCTACATCTTTGTAATCAATCTCTTGAACGCCTTCTGCAGTGAAACGGCAGAATTTACGACGACGGAAGAAACGAGCCATGGGCTATCTCCTGATCTTAAATTTGAGTAATGTTGTCGGCATGTAACACTAATTTCCCTAAACCATTTCGGCCGGTGTGATAAGCAACAAAGCCGCTTACCTTAATGTGACTGCCTAAAACTAAATGTTGAGTGATGTCTTGTGACCTTTGCCCGCTAACGACTACCTGCATACGACAATAAACTTGTCTCGGTAAATCAGCTTCTTGTACTGTTGAACGGTGCTCAATACTAAAATGGCAATGAGCGATGCCCGCAGGACTTAGGCTTCGAACCGGAGCTTTAGCAACAACGCCGCTCAACTCCAATCGATTGGTCATCAATTAATTACTCAGCTGCTGCTTCTTCTGACTTAGCTTCAGAACGTTCTTCACGACGTGGAGCGCGTTCTTCACGTGCTTTCATCATGATAGATTGTTCAGTCACTGCAGATTTAGTGCGCATGATCATGTTACGGATAACTGCATCGTTGAAACGGAAAGCAGTTTCTAACTCATCAATCACAGCTTGCTCAGACTCAACGTTCATAAGAACGTAGTGTGCTTTGTGCAATTTGTTGATTGGGTAAGCCATTTGACGACGGCCCCAATCTTCTAGACGGTGGATTTTACCGCCAGCTTCAGTGATAGTGTTAGTGTAACGCTCGATCATGCCAGCAACTTGCTCGCTTTGATCAGGGTGCACCATGAATACGATTTCGTAATGACGCATCGGTTGCTCCTTACGGATTATTAGCTTCCACATGGGCCCGACCATCCGGAGGAAGCAAGGAACGAAAATATAATAGGTCGAGATTTCATAGGGGGCGGATTATATACCCAAGTAACTTCATGATGCAAGTTTAACCAAAAATAAAACTAGCCTTAAAAAAGGAAAATATTGGCTCTTCAATTTTCTTTAAATATCTGCAACTTATTGAACAACACGAAAAGACGCTGACCTATCCTAGCCGCTTCAAAAAATACATCCATGTACTTTTAGACTTTTCGAATCGTCCAATAAAAACAGACTCATCTTGTCTGTATTTTATCGGTAATAAAAATGCCACTCGAAAGCGGCATTTATAAAGAGAGACTTTAAGCTGAAATGCTTACTTAGCTTGCAGTCTTTGTCTTACTGATTCAAATAAGCAAATACCGCTAGCAACAGAAACGTTCAAACTTGAAACGCTACCTGCCATTGGGATCTTAATCAGATCATCACAAGTTTCACGAGTTAAGCGACGCATACCGTCACCTTCTGCACCCATTACAATCGCTAGTGGGCCAGTCAATTTAGCTTGGTAAATATCGTGTGTTGCTTCACCAGCTGTACCGACAAACCAAATGCCCTTTTCTTGTAATGCGCGCATGGTGCGAGCCAAGTTAGTGACGCGAACAAATGGAACAGTTTCCGCTGCACCACAAGCCACTTTGCTTACCGTGCCAGTTAACGGTGCTGATTTGTCTTTTGGTACGATAACCGCAGCAACGCCAGCCGCATCAGCATTACGCAAACACGCACCAAGGTTATGTGGATCGGTTACACCATCCAATACTAACAACAATGGTTGCTCACCTTTTGCTTCACAAGCGGCAATGATGCTATCCAAATCGTGTTCATTTAATGCTTTAGCGGGTTTCACTTTAGCAATAATGCCTTGGTGATTTGCACCGTTTGCTTTTGCATCTAATGTTTTGCGATTCATTTGTTGAACCGATACACCGTATTGTTGAAGCAGTTGCAATACAGGCATTAAGCGATCATCTTGACGACCATTTAATACAAAGGCTTCAATAATACGTGCAGGATCTTTTTCCAATACTGCGTTAATGGCATGAATGCCAAAAATAAATTCGTTACTCATTTCGTTTTTATCTCAAAGTTGGGTTACTTGCACCCAAGTGATTTATTCTGATTACTTTTGCTTGTTTTTAGCTCGTTGCGCTCTTGATGGTTTGCTGCGTCTTGGCTTTGTGCCTGCCTTTCCAGCTCCTGAACCTTTGGTCTTAGATGTCGCTTTACGAGATTTCTTTTTGCTCTTATTACCTTTACCCGAACCTTCTTCCGGACGTTTGGTCGGCTCAACTAAAGGAATCGCTTTGTGGCCTTGCTTATTTTCTTTGATCGCTTGTTTCTTTTTGCTCGCGCCTTTTTTGTCTTCGGCTGCTCGTTTCTTAGCAGTTTTGCCTTTGCCACGAGGTTGACGAGTCGTGCTCACGATTTCAAAGTCGATCTGTTTATCATTCAAGTTCACCGACAACACTTTCACTGTCACGGTATCACCAAGGCGATAAATCAAACCAGAGCTTTCACCTACCAAGCGTTGACCAATTGGATCAAACTGATAGTAGTCATTTGCTAGCGATGAGATATGCACTAAGCCATCAATATGCAATTCACTTAGGCGCACAAAGAAACCAAAGCCAGTGACATTTGCAATCACGCCTTCTAGTTCTTCACCAACGTGATCTTGCATGTATTCGCATTTCAGCCAATCGGAAACATCACGAGTTGCATCATCGGCACGGCGTTCTGTCATTGAACATTGTTCGCCGTAGAAGTCCATATCATCAAATGAATAATGATAACCGCCAGTTGGAGTCCAACGATCAGTATTTACACCCGCTTGTTTAGCAATGAGATACTTAATCGCACGGTGCAAAAGCAAATCAGGGTAACGACGAATTGGCGAAGTAAAGTGCGCATAACGCTTCAACGCTAAACCAAAGTGACCAGCATTGTCCGCATTGTAAACCGCCTGCTTCATTGAACGAAGTAGCATGGTTTGAATGAGTTCTTTGTCTGGACGCTCGCCAATGTTGCGAATTAATTCCGCATAATCAGTTGGTGTTGGCTCTAAACCGCCACTCAAGCTTAGGCCAAGTTCACCAAGGAAATCTCGGAACCCAGTTAAGCGTTCTTCTCCCGGAGTTTCATGCACACGGTATAACGCAGCTTCTTTTGCTTTTTCAACTAAAGATGCTGAAGCAATGTTGGCAAGGATCATACATTCTTCAATGATCTTGTGAGCATCATTACGCACAACAGGTTCGATACGCTCAATCTTACGCTGATCATTAAAGATAAATTTGGTTTCGGTGGTTTCAAATTCTATTGCGCCACGAATTTCTCGAGCTTCTTTTAGAACCTGATACATTTTATGCAGTTCTTCTAAATCAGGAACTAGCTTAGCGTAACGCTCACGCAATTCTTCGCTTCCTTCTAAGATGTCTGACACCTTGTTATAAGTAAGACGAGCATGAGAATTCATTACCGCTTCATAATGCTTGTAACCAGATAGTTTACCGGTTGCAGAAATGGTCATTTCACACACCATACACAAGCGATCTACTTGCGGGTTCAATGAACATAAACCATTCGACAATACTTCTGGCAGCATAGGTACAACTTGCGATGGGAAGTACACCGAGTTACCACGGTTAATCGCTTCTTTATCGAGAGCGGTATTTGGACGAACGTAGTAGCTCACATCAGCAATCGCTACCCATAAACGCCAGCCACCACCTTTCTTCGCTTGACAGTAAACTGCATCATCGAAGTCTCGTGCGTCTTCACCATCAATTGTCACTAAAGGTAAGTCACGTAAATCAACACGACCTTCTTTCGCTTCTTCAGGAACTTCTTCACCTAAATGCTCAACTTGCTTTTCAACCGCAAGAGGCCATTCATCTGGAATCTGGTGTGTGTGGATTGCAATTTTCGTTTCCATACCCGGCGCCATATTTTCGCCTAGTACTTCCACGATTTTACCCATCATGCCACGAGAACGAGTCGCACGAGCTGTAAGTTCAACAATTACCACGTTACCCATACGTGCGCCTTCACGGAACTCGTCTGGGATCAAAATATCTTGGCTAATGCGAGAATCATCAGGCACAACAAAAGCGTGTCCATCTTCCAAGAAGAATCGACCAACAAGATTGGTTTTACGAGCTTCAAGAATACGAACTAAACGCCCTTCTTTACGGCCACGTTTATCCGTTCCGTTAGGTTGAACTAAAACGTAATCGCCATGAATAATGGTGCGCATTTGGTGATGAGGTAAAAGCACATCGTTGTCTTTACCAACTGAACCTTCAGGTCGTACCCAGCCGTAACCATCACGGTGGCCGATAACCGTACCTTTAATTAGATCGATTTTTTCAGGCAAGGCGTAACATTGGCGGCGAGTAAAAATCAGTTCGCCATCACGTTCCATCGCACGTAAACGACGACGCAACCCTTCATACTCATCTTCACCTTTTAGATTCAAAGCCTCGAATAAATCATTACGATTCATTGGAACATTAGCTTGCTTTAAAAAGTCCAGAATGAATTCTCGGCTTGGAATTGGATTTTCGTATTTTTCGGATTCGCGATCCGCAAATGGATCAGTATGAGTATGTTCGGACATGACAAACCTTCTTATGTTTGCGAAGTGTTGGAGGTAGTATATCCGACTGCTGTGCTAAGCTACAGAAATCAAATAGATTAATGTTCAAAAGTGTTATCAAAGAGTAGAAAAACCTCGTTTTGTAAAAAAAAGACCTCTATTAATATCGTAAATTAAAGAGGTGATAAAAGTGCGATCAGCTCATCATTATCATCAATCACATCCGCAACCGTACAATCATCTAATTGTTCTAAAAACGCCATTTTTGCTTGATGAAGTTTTGCTTTCAATCGACAAGCTGGCGTAATGTGGCAATTTTCAGGTGAGCAATCGACCAAGCCTAGTGGCTCAATATCACGCAACACTTGTCCGATTACGATTTCGTTAGCTGGAATCGCAAGACAAATACCACCATTCTTACCACGAACCGCTTTCACATAACCGAGTTGAGCTAGTTTATTGATAATCTTGATTAAATGATTTTTTGACACATTGAAGCGATCACTGATCACTTGGATTTGTGTTAATTGGCCTTCCGGTAACGCCGCTAAGAAAATCAGCGCTCGTAAACCATAATCTGTAAAAGAAGTTAGTTGCATAAGTGGTGTCTAAAAAGTGAAATACTAAAAAGCCGACACAACTGCCGGCTTTTTCGTACGAATATAATCAATTCAACACATTAAGAATTAAATGGGTGAACCTTGATGATTGTTTCGTTACGGTCTGGGCCAGTTGAAATAATATCAACAGGAACGCCAGTTAGTTCTTCGATACGTTTGATGTAATCAAGAGCTGCTTGTGGAAGCGCATCTAGTGATTTAGCACCGAAAGTAGTTTCAGACCAACCAGGCATTGTTTCGTAAATTGGTGTCGCTTTTTCAAACTCATCTGCTGCCAATGGAGAAACGTGCGCTACGCTGCCATCTTCCATTTGGTAACCAGTACAGATTTTGATTTCTTCTAGGCCATCTAAAACGTCAAGTTTAGTTAGGCAGAAACCAGTTACTGAGTTTAGTTGGATTGCACGACGCATAGCAACTGCATCGAACCAACCTGTACGGCGTAGACGACCAGTAGAAGCACCGATTTCTTGACCAACAGTACCAAGGTGTTTACCGATTGGATCTTGTTTGTCTAAGCCATCGTAAAGTTCAGTCGGGAATGGACCAGAACCAACGCGAGTACAGTATGCTTTTGCGATACCAAGGATGTAACCAATGTGACGAGGACCGAAACCAGAACCTGCAGCAACACCACCAGCAGTAGTGTTTGAAGAAGTTACATACGGGTATGTACCGTGGTCGATGTCAAGAAGTGTACCTTGAGCACCTTCAAACATGATTTTGTCGCCACGCTTGCGAGCTGCGTCTAGTTCGTCAGTTACGTCGATTACAAGAGAAGTTAGTAGTTCTGCATAGCCTTTAGCTTGCTCAAGAACTTCTTCGTAGCTTACTGCTTCAGCTTTGTAGTAGTTCACTAGTTGGAAGTTGTGGTATTCCATAACTTCTTTTAGTTTCGCTGCAAAAGCTTCCATGTCGAATAAGTCACCCACACGTAGACCGCGACGAGAAACTTTATCTTCGTATGCTGGACCGATACCACGACCAGTTGTACCAATTGCTTTTTTACCACGTGCTAATTCACGAGCCTGATCAAGAGCAATGTGATAAGGAAGAATAAGAGGACATGCTTCTGAAATGTATAGACGTTCACGAACAGGAATACCACGATCTTCTAGTGGTTTCATTTCGTGTAATAGAGCGTCAGGTGAAAGTACTACGCCGTTTGCGATAATGCATTTAACATTTTCACGTAGAATACCTGATGGAATTAAGTGAAGAACGGTTTTTTCACCGTCAATGACTAGAGTGTGACCTGCATTGTGACCACCTTGATAGCGAACCACATATTTTGCATCTTCAGTTAAAAGGTCTACGATTTTACCTTTACCTTCGTCACCCCATTGGGTGCCAAGAACGACTACGTTATTACCCATTTTTCAAGTCTGCCTGCTAGTTAAAAAAGGATTCTAGCACAACAATCCAGCTTGTTGCAGCCATTTTTTAGATGAATTTTTATTCAAATAAATTTTTTAAAACAAATTTAGAAAAATACTCAAATTCAGTTAATAAGCCTCAAACGCTATTAACAAGGTCTAAAGATCAATGCAGAAAAAATAACACGATAGCCGCACCAACCAAGATCATAAAAGATCCCATTTTCTTTAATGAAGAATCGGACTGTTGCGATAGTTCACGGATCATATTGCGCCAAGCATTAGAAAACAATGCTGGGCCAATGCCTTCTAAAATTAAGAATAGCCCAAAAGCGACGATTAAGGTTTTCATTTTTCCTCCTCAAAATAGTCATCATAATACCCAAAGTAATTGGAGTTGCAGCGAGGCAACAAGTTTATGAGGCTCCTGAGCTTAGCTTGCCTAAGTGATGGGGCGAATAAACGCAGTTAACAAAGCTGCGGCTTCAAGTACGAAGGGTATAAAGTAGCAGGCAAAAAGAAGGCTCCATTTAGGAGCCCTCTTAATAGATTAGATTGTAAAGCAAAACCTATCGATTAGAGATAGTGATTTAAAAATCAGTTTCTGCCTTTACTATCGTTCATGTACTTGAAGAAGTCACTCTTAGGATCAAGCACTAGCAAATCGCTCTTATTGCTGAATGATTTTTCATACGCTTTAAGTGAACGAAGGAAGCCGAAGAACTCAGGATCTTGTTTGTAAGCGCCAGAGTAAATCGAAGCTGCTTTTGCGTCTGCTTCACCACGTGTTACACGAGCTGTTTTGTCTGCTTCTGCAAGGATCGTTGCCACTTCAAGTTCAGCTTGAGCACGGATGATTTCCGCTTTCTCACGACCTTGAGAACGGTGTTTACGAGCAACAGATTCACGCTCTGCACGCATACGACGGTAGATAGACTCACTGATTTCATCAGGTAGATTGATTTTCTTCATACGGAAATCAACAATCTCAACACCTAAGTCATCCATTGCACTTCCACGAGTATCTTCAAGCACGTCTTGCATGATTTGATCACGCTCGCCTTCCACTTCCAATGCTTCTTTAGCAGATTCAGGGATTAGTTCGCTTTCTTCAATATCATCAGCTGCTACGATTTTGCTGCTTGGGCCAGACACGATTTGCTTGATTTCACGAGAACCGATTTCTGAACGCAGTACATCTGTCACTTTACGTTCAAGTAGTGTTTCCGCAGTCAAACTGTTACCGCCACCTGTTGCTAGGTAATACTGACCAAAATCACTGATACGCCATTTTACATAGGTATCGATGATCACGTCTTTTTTCTCAGACGTTACGAAACGGTCAGAACGGCCATCCATAGTTTGGATACGTGCATCAAGAGTTTTCACGCTATCAAAGAACGGCATTTTGATATGCAAACCTGGTGGGTAAATTTTAGATACATCGTTCGTGTCTTTCAGTACTCGACCGAAACGAACTACGATGCCACGTTCACCTTCAGGAATAACAAACACCGACATCAAAGTCACAACAATAATAATAGCGACCAAAGGGATCATTAACTTACGCATGCTTAGAATCTCCCTTTACGTGTTGATGTATCATTTGAATCTTGTTCTGTCTCTGGCGCATTTTTCTGTTCTAGTTGAATCCCATCATAATTTGGTTGAGATTTATCTGTTGAACGTTGTTGCTGAGCGTTTTTATTCGACTCAGAAATCAAACGGTCAATCGGTAGATACAGCATGTTGCCTGAAGAGTCAGAATCAATCAGCACTTTCGAGCTATGTGTGTAAACCTTTTCCATCGTATCAATGTACAGACGATCACGAGTTACACCTGGAGCTGCTTTGTATTCAGGAAGCAGTTTTTCGAACTGAGCCACTTGACCCATTGCTTCGTTAACAGTGCGTTCGGTGTAACCTTGTGCTTCTTTCTTCAAACGTTCAGCACGACCTGTTGCTTTAGGTAAAATTTCATTTTTGTATGCTTCTGCTTCACGGATGAAACGCTCTTCATCTTCTCGTGCTGCGATAGCATCATCAAATGCGTCTTTTACTTGCTCTGGCGGACGTGAAGATTGGAAGTTCACATCAACAACCGTTAAGCCCATGTCGTACTTATCAATAATTTGATTCAGTGTTTTTTCAGTTTCTTGACGAATTGCCTGACGACCACTCGTTAGAATGCTGTCCATCAAAGAGTCACCAATTACCGCACGTAATGCTGAGTCAGTCGCTTGGCGCAAACTGTCATCCGCATTGGTTACTTGGTAAAGGTACTTGTATGGATCGGATACGCGATACTGAACACCCATTTCAACCGTTACTACGTTTTCGTCTTTGGTTAGCATCAAACCAGTTGCACGCAAAGAACGAATCGCTTGTACGTTGACAGGGGTTACTTCATCGATAAAACGAGGACGCCAGTTCAAACCTGGATCCACCATTTTTTCGTATTTACCTAAGCGTAACACTACGCCTCTTTCGGCTTCACCAATGGTATAGAAACCAGAGAAAACCCAAATTAAAACTGCGATGATTGCAATGGCACCAAAGCCAATTGCGCTACCACCACCAAAAGATCCGCCGCCTAAAGAAGGGCCTTTTCCTTTTTTCCCAAACTTTCCGCCTAGTTTTTGGCTGAGTTTATTAAATACCTCATCCAAATCAGGTGGACCTTGTTCACGACCACCACGATTGTTTTTATTACCCCAAGGGTCCTTATCGCGGCCATTATTGTCGTTATTATTTCCCGGCTCATTCCACGCCATTAGAAAGCTCCATCGTATAGATATGACGTTATACCAATCGTACTGATTAGCGTGATTAGTATCATACTGTAGCAGTGTTATCAGCGACGATAAAGTCACTCAGCACTGCCTCTTCTCTTTTCATTAATCTTAACCAATCAACTTGCTGCATTCGAATATCGATCACTAAATTGCCTTGCTCGTCATATTCTTCTTTTTGAATCGCATTCATTTGGAAAAACAAGCTTCGCATGCGGCCTTGATGCATTGGTGGAATACTTAAATGATATTGAACAATTTGCGTTGCCAAACGTTCTGTTAGTGCGGTGAATAGAAGATCAATACCTTGTCCTTCCATTGCTGACACCCAAACAGCACGAGGCATGCCTTCATCATCTCGTTCAATTCTAGGTTCTTGCCCATCCATGTTATCAATTTTGTTCATCACTAATAGCGATGGCACTTCATGGGCATCTATCTCTTCAAGAACTTCTTGAACAGCATGAATATTCTCACGAAAACGGTCGTCACTGGCATCAACAACATGTAACAAAATGTCAGCTTCTTGCGTTTCTTGCAGAGTTGCTTTAAATGCGGCAACCAGATCGTGAGGGAGATGACGAATAAAACCAACGGTATCCGCTAAGATTGCCGTGCCCACATCTTCGAGTTCGATTTTTCTTAATGTTGGATCTAGCGTTGCGAATAATTGGTCTGCGGCATAAACGCCAGCTTCAGTAATGCGGTTAAACAATGTCGATTTACCGGCATTGGTGTAACCCACTAAAGAAATCGTTGGAATTTCGGCTCTTTGTCTCGCTTTACGCCCTTGCTCACGTTGTTTAGCTACTTTCGCAAGACGACGTAAAATCGCTTTAATTCTTTCTCGAAGTAAACGTCTATCGGTTTCAAGCTGAGTTTCACCCGGCCCACGTAAACCGATACCACCTTTTTGACGCTCTAAGTGCGTCCAACCACGAATAAGGCGAGTTGAAAGATGTCGAAGTTGAGCAAGCTCGACCTGAAGTTTACCTTCATGGGTTCGCGCTCGTTGAGCAAAGATATCAAGAATTAAACCGGTACGGTCAAGCACACGACACTGACATAAGTATTCTAAATTTCGCTCCTGCGCAGGGGTTAATGCATGATTAAAAATCACGATTTCTGCACCAAGTGATTTAACTACGTCAGCAATTTCTTGCGCTTTACCCGTCCCGACATAATATTTGGCATGAGGAGACTGGCGACTACCTGTGACAACTTGCAATGCGGTGACGCCAGCAGAAGACACCAACATCTCAAACTCACTGAGATCTTCCCATTCACCTTCTTGTGTGAAGTTAACGTGAACTAATACAGCCTGTTCACCAGCTTCATAACGGTCAAACAAGTAGTTCGCTCCTTAATTTTTTTTGATGATTAATCTTCTGAACTCTCTGATTGAGGTCGTTCTGAACGCTCGCCTTGTGGACGCTCTGCAGTATGATGACTAACAGCACGAGCAGGAACGACTGTAGAAATCGCATGCTTATAAACCATTTGGTTTACTGTGTTCTTCAACAAAATCACAAATTGGTCGAATGATTCAATTTGACCTTGTAGTTTGATGCCGTTAACTAGGTAAATAGACACTGGGATACGCTCACGACGAAGCGCATTTAAGAATGGGTCTTGTAAAGATTGCCCCTTAGCCATTTTTATATTCCTTATTTTGTTGTTAATTCTTATTTTTAGCTAACTTTGTCCTCTACTGATTTCCAAACTGGGACTAACCCAATGAAGCAAACCTAAAAAAACCGTAGAAAAGCAAAAGTACTTACACAAAAAAGTAGCGATAACTCGGTTAAACATCACTTATCGCTCAAATGAGCAAAAATAACGGATACAGCAACAAAGCTTCAACTACTAAAGACTGTTTTATATCAATGTGTTCCCTTGAAAACAGACTACATTTATATGAACACATTTACAGTATATACACAAACTACTTTAAGATGTTTGTTACAATAAGTTTTTTCTGACAATTCATAGTCAAAATATATAAATCGCAATGAGTGGCTCTCAACATAAGGGAGCCAAAGAATCTCATGATGGCTTGTTTATATAAGATTCTATTTCTGCCGACATAGCTTCAAGGCCTGCATCAATATTTTCACTATCCAACCAAATCAAGTCGTTCCAACTACGAAGCCATGTGATTTGTCGCTTCGCCAACTGACGAGTCGCACACACACCACGGAAAATCGCTTCATCTAATGTACCATTGCCATCGAGGTATTCCCACATCTGGCGGTAACCCACACAGCGAATTGATGGTAAATCTAAATGCAGATCACCTCTTTCACGCAACGCTTTCACTTCTTCAACAAAACCAGCTTCAACCATCTTCTCATAACGCAATTCGATACGACGATGAAGTTCCGCTCGCTCTTTCGGCATGATAGCAAATTGCTTAACTTGATAAGGAAGTGCTTCACCTTTGGTTGCCGTTAGCTCAGTTAAGCTTTTGCCTGAAATACGGAACACTTCCAACGCACGAGATAAACGTTGTGGATCGTTTTGGTGAATACGTTCAGCGGAAACAGGATCGATCTCTGCCAATTCCTGATGCAGAATTTCCCAACCTTTTTCTTTGGCTTCTTGCTCAATTTGCTCACGAATAGCAGGGTCAGCAGCTGGCAATGGCGACAAACCTTCCAACAAGGCTTTGTAATACAACATGGTTCCACCAACTAGCAGTGGAATTTTGCCTTGTGCGACGATTTCATCCATTTGCAATAACGCATCACGACGGAAATCAGCCGCAGAGTAAGATTCGCTTGGATCCAAAATATCGATCAAACGATGTGGCGCAAGTGCTTGTTCTTCGGCATCAGGCTTGGCTGTACCAATGTCCATACCTTTGTAAATTAAAGCAGAATCGACACTGATAATTTCAACTGGGTATTTTTGCCTTAGACGAATCGCCAATTCAGTTTTGCCTGAAGCGGTTGGCCCCATTAAGAATAAAGCCAAAGGTAATGTTGATTTCATGATTGTAACGCCAGTATTGATTCTGAAAAATTAACAGGTTGAATCCAATTATATTGTGCAAAAGGCAAGTTCTGCCCCCAAATTTGCTCAAGCTCGCCCACAAGCTGTACGGCTTCTGAAAGGCGATAATGGGATTTGAATTCGACGATCTTGCTTGTTATCCACGGCACAATCAAGCTTTGTTCAACACTTTCCTCTTGCTTGAGTTTAGTCAACAAGGCTGGAATTAGCTGCTGCAAGTTTTGTTGCCTTAATGGTTGAGGCACGCCCATCACGGTTATGCCACTTTTTCCTTTAGCTTTAAGCTCGATACCAAGTTGAGTTAACAGCTTATGATGAACACCAAGGACAGCAATATCTTCTACTTCCATTGGGATATTTAAAGGAATAAGCAAAGGCTGAGTTTTTAACGCATCGCCTTGTTGCATTTGGAATAAACCCTCGATGCGTAACTTTTCAACTTTGTTTAAATCGACCAAACAGCAGCCTTGAGCATTTTGAGTGAGCAAATAACGATCTTGAATGATAGCTAACGCTTTGCCGATTTCTTTAATCGAATGTGGAGCAAGCTTAGAACCAGAAGAACTAGAACAAGAAGAAAGTGCAGAGCCAGAAGAAAGCGAACTGTCACTTATTGGATTTGTGGCTGTATTAAGTTCATCGTTTAATGTTTGTAGGTTGCTAACAGTTTGTTGGTTGCTAACAATTTCTGCTTCATCATCAAAAGAGTCAGACGGCAAAGGCGCAAACAAGGATCGATATGCATCAGTTTGTTTTTTGCTGACATACCCCTTATTTGCATAACTACCACTTGGTGCACTACTTGAGGTATTTGAACGAGGCGTTGAAGATGACTTTTTCTCTGACTCCCAAGATCGATTGTGATTTATCGATGAAGTTTGAGAAGTGCTCGTTTGAACAGGTCTTTCTTGAACTTGATATCTTTCATCCATCTTATTCTCGGATGAGTCATAACTCGACGGTGTCGCATAAGCAGATTTCGCCACCGCAGGCTTAGCTAGTTCTATCGATTGTGCTAACGCATCACTTAACGCTTGATAAATAAAGTCATGCACTAATCGAGCTTGATGAAAACGAACTTCATGCTTGGCTGGATGAACGTTCACATCTACTTGGTGCGGATCGACTTCAATAAACAGTACATAAGCAGCAAATTGCTCAGGACGCAAAGCTGTTTCGTAACTTTGTCGGATGGCATGATTGATCAATTTGTCTCGCATCATGCGACCATTCACATAACAAAATTGCGAGTCCCCTTGGCTGCGAGCTCCTTCCGGTGTGGTGATCCAACCTTTCAGTTTTAAATCATCATGTTCCAGAGAAATCGCAACAGCATGATCGATAAAGTTTTGCCCACACACAGCAGCAACACGTTTTTCCATTTGAATGTCGGTATTTGCTGCTCGGTATTGGCGGATCACTTTGCCGTTATGGCGCAAGGTAATGGAAACAGAAAAACGGCTCAGAGCAATGCGTTTCAGCAATTCATCAATATGAGTAAATTCAGTTTTTTCGGTGCGGAGGAATTTGCGACGAGCTGGCGTATTGAAGAACAAATCCACCACTTCAACAGTTGTGCCAATAGGATGAGCCGCTGGCGTTAACTTCACCGCCATATCTCGTCCTTCGGCATAAGCTGCCCAAGCTTCAGTTTGCGTTGCCGTGCGAGAAGTTAAGGTTAAACGAGAAACGGAGCTGATACTCGCCAAAGCTTCACCACGGAAACCTAAGCTAAGAATCGCTTCCAGATCATCTAAAGAATGAATTTTAGAAGTGGCGTGTCGACTTAATGCTAAACCGAGTTCGTCTTTTTCGATGCCAGAGCCATTGTCTCGCACTCGAATTAATTTGCTGCCACCTTTTTCAATATCAATATCGATGCGAGTTGCACCGGAATCAATACTGTTTTCGACTAGCTCTTTAACCACTGATGCAGGACGCTCGACCACTTCACCAGCTGCAATTTGGTTAGCCAATCGAGCAGGTAAAATTTTTATCGCCATAACGTCACTGCACCTTTTTTAGTTATTTCAGTTTAATTATTTCCTCTCAACTAATTAGCGAGGAATTGTTAGTTTTTGACCGACCGCTAAGCTATCCGATTTCAGGTTATTCGCTTTACGGATTGAGTCACTTGTTACGCCAAACTTACCTGCAATCTTACCTAAGAAGTCGCCACGCTGAACGGTATAAGTCGTCGTTGCTGGTGCTTGCGTTGATGCAGGAATTTTCAGTTTTTGACCAACTCGAACTGTATTTGATGACATATTGTTTAGCTGTTTAATGCTGCTAGAAGATACCGAGAATTTCTCTGCAATCTTTCCTAAATAGTCACCGCTTTTCACCACATACAGATTACCGCTTGATGATACCGATGCAGAAGATGAAGCAGTTGAGCTGCTTGCTGCTGGAGCTACTTTCAATACTTGACCAACGTAAACCGTCGATTTGCTCAAGTTGTTCCACGCAATAATGTTAGCAGAGCTAGTGCCATATTTTTGCGCGATAACAGAAAGCGATTCACCACTTTGTACTTTATGAGTTGTCCCTGCAGCCGCAGAACTTGTGCCCGAAGAAGAAGATGAGCTTGCTGCTGATTTATTCACAACAATCATGCCTTCTGGCGGATTCTCACGGAAATACTGCTGAACACCATTCGAGATAGCTTGCGCTAGACGATCTTGGTGATAGTTTTGGAACAACAGTTTTTCTTCTTGTGGGTTTGAAATAAAGCCTGTTTCTACCAAGATGGATGGAATATCTGGTGACTTCAATACCGCCAAGCTTGCATAAACCGGTTTCGAAGTATGCATGCGAGTAATTTGACGCAAGTTTTGAATCACTTTCAACGCCAACTTATTACCTTCGGTTTGCGAGTGGCTAAACTGCAAATCCAATACGGTTTGGCTTACGTTTTTATCTTTGGTGTTTTTAAGTACCACACCACCACCACCAAGGAGTTGAGACTGTTCTTCTTTTTTCACAACCCAACGACCGATTTCAGTATTTGCACGACGAGTACTTAATACGAAAACAGATGCACCACGAGGACCAGCTGATGTAAAGCTATCGGCGTGAATAGAAACCAACAATAATGCTTTGTTTTGACGAGCAATTTCAGAACGACGATTTAAGTTAACGTAGTAATCACCAGTACGAGTTAACACCGCATGGATGTTAGGAGTCGCATTCAGTTTTGCTACTACTTTTTTCGCAATCATTAAGGTGGCATTTTTCTCAAACTTACGAGTTGGACCTATCGAGCCAGGGTCTTCACCACCGTGGCCAGGGTCAATCGCTACCACAATGCGTGATGTGTTGGTGCGAGTAACCGGAACTGGTTTTGCAGCACTTGAGCTAGAAGATGTTGATGCGCTTGAAGATGAAGAACTAGAAGAAGCTGCGCTTGCAGATACTTGACCAGATTTAAAATCAATCACTAAACGATGACCATTTTTGCCATCAGCCGCTAAAGCAAAAATATTCGTGTCTTGTGGTGAAGTCAGTTCAAATACTAAGCGAAAATCCGATTTATTCGATGGTGTACTTTTACGGATCTTCTTTAACGCTTTACTGTTGCTCACCGTTACAGGCAAAGTCGTATTCAAGGTCGTTTGCTTTAAATCGACCACTAAACGGCTTGGGCCTGTCAAAGTGAAATAACTGAATTTAGGCTCACTTGCCATGTCCATTACAACACGAGTTTTATCAGCAGATGGCCAAGCTCGAATACTGTTTAACGTGTTTGCATTTGCGCTAGCAATAACACCTAGCCACATAAAAATAAGCAAGCCTAATGCTCGAAAATATGGCGCTCGAAAATTTGAAAACATCAACTCAATTCCAACTTACTTAATAATAATTGTCCGTACTCATTGTTTGCCGTGATCGTCACTTGACGCTGCGTATCTAAATAACGCAATTCAATATCAAGATCCGCTAGCGGCAATAAACCTGCACCCTTCTCTGGCCATTCAACCAAACAAATCGCATCAGGAGTAAAATAATCTCGGATTCCCATGAATTCTAATTCTTCAGGATCAGCCAAACGATAAAGGTCAAAGTGATAAACTTGCCAGTTCGCTAGTTGATAAGGTTCCACCAAGGTATAAGTGGGACTTTTTACATTTCCCTCATGGCCTAACGCTCGAATAAAACCACGGCTAAAGGTCGTTTTTCCTGCACCAAGATCGCCATGAAGATAAATCGTTGTTTGTTGAGAACAGATATCCGCTAGCTTTTTACCTAGCTCAATAGTCTGAGATTCATCCGCTAATATTGCTTGCTTGGAATTCATAAAGTTGTTGTTATCCATTCAAATAATTCAATGAGATTCGTAACTTGCTAATCATCTAGCCAGTAAAAGATACTAAACTGACTCGATAAAAAGATACAAGGAACAAGTGCCCTATTATTCTACAAATTGCCGCTAAATTCTAAACAAACAATCAAAAATAAATACCACATAACTCAAATTTCCCTATATCTGCAATTCAGCCCTAAATAGCTACTGCTTGCCATCAGTCCAACATGCTAAAATTAACACCAAATTCTTACTTAAATACTCGTTTCACATGAATTACGACCAACTTGCACAAAAAATAAAACAATGGGGCATCGAACTTGGCTTTCAGAAAGTTGGGATCACTGATGTTGATCTTTCTAAACATGAAGCCCAATTGCAGCGTTGGATCGATTCTGGCTATCACGGTTCTATGGACTGGATGGCAAGACATGGAATGATGCGAGCAAGACCAAATGAATTGCATCCAAATACCATTCGAGTAATTAGTGCGAGAATGGACTATTTGCCACCTCAAGCTCAGTTTGCTTCCAATCTTGCAGATCCAACTCAGGCTTATATTAGCCGTTATGCATTAGGTCGTGATTATCACAAACTGATCCGCAATCAACTTAAAAAGCTCGGTCAGAAAATAGAACAAGAAGTCGGTGAGTTTGGCTTTCGCCCTTTTGTGGACTCAGCACCAATCTTAGAACGCCCTCTAGCACAAAAAGCAGGTTTAGGCTGGGCTGGCAAACATTCACTGTTACTCGATAAAGAAGCTGGCTCGTGGTTCTTTTTAGGCGAATTACTTGTCGACTTGCCTTTACCGATTGATGAGCCACAACAAGATCAATGTGGAAATTGCCGAGCTTGCATGACCTCTTGCCCAACGGGTGCGATTGTGGATGAACAAGTCGTTGATGCTCGTTTATGTATTTCTTACTTAACGATTGAGTTTGATGGCGTAATACCTGAAGACTTGCGACCGAAAATGGGAAATCGAATTTATGGCTGCGATGATTGCCAGTTGGTTTGTCCGTGGAATCGTCACGCTGAAATTACCCAAGAAAGCAGTTTTCACCGACGTGACACATTTGAAGATGCTGACTTAATAAAACTGTATCAGTGGAATGAGGCTGAATTTCTAAAGAATATGGAAGGTTCTGCTATTCGCCGTATTGGTCATATTCAATGGTTACGAAATCTCA
Organism: Vibrio sp.; assembly: GCA_047975485.1. GTDB lineage: Bacteria > Pseudomonadota > Gammaproteobacteria > Enterobacterales > Vibrionaceae > Vibrio. The sequence goes on from JBKEDP010000042.1 coordinate 34,953, forward strand.
CTATCGCTTTAGGTAATGCACCTTTTAATTCAGAAATAATTCCAGTATTAAAAAGTCGTCTTGGTTTAAGTGATGTGCTCGATATTCATATCCAATGGGCTTTGGAACAACAAGCTGAAAAAATGGCGCTAGATGAAGCGAATCTAGCAAGAAATACTAAACTCGAAAGATTGGTTAGAATTATCAAAAAAGGCCTACCGAGAGACGCAGAGTGATACATATCGCAAAAAAAATGAAAATGTGGAAAAAGTGACAAACAAACGGAAATAAATCGACTTTTTGAAAAGTTAAACACATTCAAAAGAAATGATAAAGATCAAGGAAAATCAAGATAAAGATCCTTTTTAACCACTGTTAATTCATACAGATCTAACGATTATCACAATTAAAACAACAGGTTAAGTTAGATTTATATTTCATTTTAGTTACTCGACCACATTAATGATCCAGTAAAAACGTCACTTAATGACAATCAAAAAACAACTTACACACCAAGTTATCCACAAATTACAAATGTGGATAAGTATGTAGATAAAGAAAGAATATAAGAAAAGAATACCCACAACACGTTAAGAATAGCGTTGGAGTGCTTCTAGAAGTTTGCTGTTAAATTGTAGAAATTCAAAGAGCGTAAACCTGTTATACAGATTTAATGTGGAGCTATGAGTTTTGCTGCTATCAGTTTGTCACTTCTAGAGCTAAATTGCAGAGAATAAAAAACGATCTCAGATGAGATCGTTTTTTAATTTTTGTAGCGATAAAATTTGTTTATCACATTCAAATTGGAGCGACACACGAGGTTCCCGATCTTCAAGGCTTAGGCGTGACCTCAACCTTGGCAAGGTTGCGCACTACCAGTTGAGCTAGTGTCCGTGGCAGAGCTCGAACCTCGAATTCATAAAGGCTGAAATGCAAAAAAGCCCTAATCATTTCTGATCAGGGCTTTCTTATTTGGAGCGACACACGAGGTTCGAACTCGTGACCTCAACCTTGGCAAGGTTGCGCTCTACCAGCTGAGCTAGTGTCGCATTTGCTACTTGCGTAGACTTTTATAGATGGT
>JBKEDP010000047.1:0-5573 GCA_047975485.1 Vibrio sp.
CGCACTGCTAGCCTTTCGCAATCAAGAAGATTGCCGTCTATCTAAAGGTTCAATACAGCATCAGAATTGCGAAGAAATGAAACTCTAGTTAAGTTACTGTTCCGTAATTCATAAACACACCTAAATGCGCTTATGAATCGGCACTCAGTGAATGCCAATTCTCCCGAGTCTCGGACGGTTACTAACCTCAATGGCAATGTATTTCTCGTGACTGCCAAACGTGACTCTTGCATCCAATTCATTTCCACCGTGGATGATGCTCGGTGTGACCTCCAACTATCCGGTAATTCCAGATAGTTGGTAATCGTTCATGGTTTAGATTGTTAAAGAGCGTGTTTCGTTTTGATGGGTTTAATTTAAGAAAACTTAAATCATGTGTCAATAGTTAATTTAGGAAAACTTAAATAAAAATTTATTTTTGCTTAAACGGTGGGATGGTGAGGGTATAAAAAAACCGCCTCATGAAAGGCGGTTTTGGTGGGGTTATTGGTGAGTTATGCGCCACCAGAAAGCATGACAAATATAATAAACAGAAAGAACAGCACAAGGACTAATCTTGTTTTGTTTATTGCTACTTTACCGCCATTTTTCTTAAACGCTTTCTGCTCGGCTTTTGGTAGTTTTCTGTAGTCTGCATCTGATATTGTTATTCCTGCTGTGCTTGTTGGTGCTGGACCTCCACACTTTGGACATTTGTCTGCCTCGCTACTAACCTTAGCTCCACACTCGAAACATTGTAATAGTGCCATTTGATTACTCCTGTTTTCTCGCCTTAGCTTCTTCGCCTAGTATTTTATCTATTTTTGCGCATTCTTCTTTGGTTGGTGGTGTCCAGTTATCTGGCTTTGTCTTCCATGGGTTTATGCCGTGACATTCCATTAATCTTCTTTTCCTTGGATCTTTAAGTGCCTCGGTTAGCTGTTCCTCTAATTGCTGTTGAGGGGCTTTTTCAATGGTTTGAACCACCTCTTTTGGTTGTGATGTCACTTTCTTGTCATGGTTTTGAGTATACCCAACGACAAGCATTATGATAAACCACCCAAAGGCGATCACCTTGTGCTTAGTTGGTGTGCCTTTTTTAAGTGTGAACCACACAAATATGAATGGGAAAAAGAAAACTCCAACCCAAAATATAAAGCGAGATGTTAAGGGTTTGTCTGGTTTACTTATATTATTATATCGAGGTTGATTGCTTTCCATTTCTTGATCACCTTTATCGGATTTTGAACTATTTAATTTTTTTGAATAAGAGAAACCGGTACCCGGTGCTCCAACGGTGGCTGTGGTTCCTTTTTTCCCTATATTAACGGTCGCACCGCTTTTCCCAATTGATGTGCTAACGCCACTTTTGCTCAAATTGAGATTAATGCCTGGTGCTATTTTTATTCTTTTCCTAAACTTAAACCCCATTTACTTGCTCCATCTGCCTAAAATAATTTCCATTTTGCATCGACAACCACGCCAGCAATCTCACAAAACTCATCTGCGATGTTAATGCGCTTGTATGTTGGGTCAGGGTTTAACGGAACAAGGAAAGTTCCCTCTGGCTCGATGCTGATCTTCTTAAATGTCGCCATGTGTTTGTTTTCACAATAAGCGACAACGTAATTGTTGTTTGAATAATCACGGTTGGGATCAACGAGAATAAGCATGCCCTCAAGGAAAGAAACGCCCGTACCTTGCGGAGCTGTCATTGAGTGACCATCAACCACTAGCCAATATGAAGCGTCACTACACTTAACTGTGGTTGGCTCATATTCAAGGTCGTAGGTTTGAATTGCTTCTCTGAATTTACCTGCTGAAACTTTCCCCAAGATTGGATACTCATTTCGGTAAGATGGAGGCTGAATATCTAATTGAGTTACATTGCTAAGACCATCGTCAACCAAGTATGCAGAAGACACCTGTAGAACCTCAGCCAGCTTCAATAAGTTAACACCTTTTGGTGATGTATCTTCCTTTTCCCATTGCGAAATAGTCACATGAGATACGCCAACTTTAGCAGCCAGACCTTTTTGAGTTAGTTTTAGTTCTTTCCGTCTAGTTAAAATCTTTGTTCCAAGCGAAGCCATTCAATTTCTCTTTGTATTTAAGTCAACTTAAATTCTCGCATATATTGATTTAGGTTTTCTTTAATAGTAAAGTTAAAGAAAACTTAAATAGAGGCTGTAAATTATGCGTAAATCGGATGTTATTTCTTATTTTGGCGGGAAACTAAAAACTGCTAAGGCTTTGGGCATATCTCCAGCATCTGTGACCCAGTGGGGTGAGTTTGTTCCCGAATCTCGTGCCTACCAAATTGAACACATTACAGGTAAGGCGTTAACTGCTGATCATTATCGCAACAAATTAAAAACCGCATAACTACAAGGGACATTTAATTATGTTAGTTATTTTTGACTCTAAAAAAGAAGTGGTTAAAGAGATTATCAAACACACCAAGGGTGGACGAGGTGCTTTAGCCGGTGCGATTGGTCTATCGGAAACCTCTTTTAACAATCGCATGTATGAGCGAAACGGTTGCCGATTCTTTGACGATGAAGATTTGGACGCAATGGATATTCATGCTGGAACCACGTTTGTTGCGCAGTATCGTGCGAATTTGCGAGGTGGTTTGTTTATCCCAATGCCAGAGGGTGAGATTGATACTCAAGACTTGTCAGAGTTGCTTATCAATGAAGCTGCGGCAATTGGTGCGCTTAATGTCGTTAAAGCCAAATCTATTGCGGATGGGTTTATTGATGACAAAGAGAAAAAGGAAATTCAAACGAGTTCATTAGAGTCAGCGGTTCAGATTTTAAGCTCGTCACTGGCGTTCTTGAAAATGTATGGGAGGAATTGGAAATGAACACAGTACTTCAATTCCCAACGAGCACAGGAGGCGATGAGGTGATTAAAGCGGACTGTGATCAGGGTTACACGAAAGTAGCGAATACGCTTTTAGATAAGTTATGCGAGGCTGATCTAAATGGGCGTCAATTCAAAATTGTTAATGCCATTATGCGAAAAACATTTGGTTTTGGCAAATCTGAAGATTGGATCTCATACGAGCAATTGGCTGAGATTACAAAAATAGACCAAACCAACATCAGCAAGGTAGTTAGTTCTCTAATTAAGAAAAACGTAGTTAAAAAATCTGGCAGTAAACTGTCAATAAACACCATCATTTCTGAGTGGGTTGATTCTTCAAATAAAGTCAAAAACGACTCTCAAAAAGTCGAAATTGACTTCGACGATAAAAAGTCAAAAACGACTTCCAAGAAAGTCAAAAACGACTTCGCTCTAGTCAAAAACGACTTCCAAGAAAGTCAAAAACGACTACCACAAAAGAAAGAAACTATTACAAAAGAAAATAGAACAAAAGATATTGGGGCTAAAGCCCAAAAACGAGCTACGCAATTTCCTCAAGATTTTATGATCACAGACTCGATGACTGAGTGGGCTAACAACAATCAAATCCTCGTAAATCTTCAAGAAGAAACCGAGCAATTCAAGGACTACCACACAGCCAAAGGCTCGACGATGAAAGACTGGGTTTCAGCGTGGCGAACTTGGATGCGCAACTCTAAGAAGTTTTCTAAGCCTAGCAAGCAATCATGGTCACAAGTTCAGGCTGACAAGCAATCTCAGCAGCAACGTGAACTTGATGAATGGATTAACGGTGTATCAAGCACTCAAGACGATGGCAAGGTGATTGAGCATGATCCTTTCTGATAAACATCAATTTGCTGAAATGCTGCGTATGACTGCTGAAATGTACAGCAAGCCAAGTCCAGCAGCGCAGTTAATCAAAATGTACTGGGCTGCGCTTGAGAAATACGAAATTTCAGAAGTTCGCTCTGCGCTGAATATCCACATTCAAAACCCTGATGTGGGGCAGTTTTTCCCTAAGCCTGCGGACATCATCCGAAACATTGACGGCACGACCGAAAGCAAGGCGCAACTAGCTTGGACTCAGGTTCAAAAGGCGATTGGTAGCGTTGGTGGTTGTAACTCTGTCGTGTTCGATGACGCCATTGTTCATGCGGTTGTTGATGATATGGGCGGATGGGTTGACCTGTGTCTAGGCGATGAAGAAGAACTGGTTTTCAAGCAGCGTGAATTTGAAAAACGTTACCGTGCTTACATGCTAACGCCTCCGCTCGCATATCCCAAAAAGCTTGTTGGTAGCAGTGAAATGTACAACCAAACAAACGGCTTTGACATTGACGCTCCGCTAGTGATTGGCGCAATTGACAAAGCAGCTCTGGTTTACAAGCACGGTGGAGCGAGTACAGCTAAATCAGCTAAGGCGATCACTGGTAACCGACTTCTTCAAATCGCAAATCAAGTTCAAACAGCGCAACTAGGGCAGGTAGCACAATGAATAACTATCAAGCATTAAGGCAATGGCGTGAAACGGCTAAGGCTAAGGCGATCACCGGCAAAACACAAATGGGTCGAGTGATTTTGTCTATGGTCTCAACGGGCAGCTGGTACACGCTGCGAGAGATTGAGAAAACCATCAGCCAGTGTTTTGAAGATCGTGACACTCAAGCTGCTATTTCGGCTCGTCTGCGTGAAGTTAGACCGTCAAAATACGGCTTGGTTAAGCAATCAAAAATGGAAATGGTTAATCGTAAACAGGTTTGGCGTTATCGCTTAGTGCCTAGTGATCCTGTTCGTGATGTGGCAAGCAAAGTGGTGGCAGCATGAAGTTAAAAGAAAAGATTGAGATTTATTTTAATTACATCTTCTGCGGTATGCAGAGGAAATACTACCAAGAGTGGGATGAGTTACTTAATGAAATCCTTGACTCTGGAGTTACACCAGTGATTGGTGATCATGTCATTACATATGAATTTAATGGAAATGAATATTCAGTCTGGATAGCGAATTTCCCGTATGCGTATGGATTTTTGTACCGCAAAAACGGAGCTTATATACATTCCGATTTTGAAATAAGACCGTCCTTAAGGACGATTGAGCGATTACATGAAATTACATCAGAGCAAATAAAAGCCCACAAAAAAGAAATGATTAGAGATTTCTATAGGGGAAAAACATGCTAGTCATTTTTGTTATCGGGCAGATCACCAATGAAGTGACCGGCCAACTTGTTCAACAGGCTGTATTTTTGCGTGGGAACCAAATCAAGCACGATAGCTGCTCGGTTGAATGCCAAGGGTTCAATCATACCAACAACATCACAATTATTGTCGGCAATGGCTTCCATTCTTTCGCAAAGCTCAGCATCACTCAAAGTATCAAGTTGGGTAATGATACGGCTGAATTTGAACGCTTGCTCTTTAGCAATCATCGACTTCTTAACGGGCTGAATGACAACGTTAATGGCGGAAATAATGGCAACCAGAAGACCAATGATTTCATTGATTTCCCATGTGGCCACAACAGCACAACCAAGAATGATCAGCGCAATGTTATTTGCTGTATCAACACGCCCCCAAAAGGTAGCGTGCATCTTCTCAATCCAGTAACTGTATTCAAGTTTAAATTCTTGGTTGTCTCTGTTCATTACATAGCTCTCTGTGTGTTTACCGTTTCTCTTTCGGTGGTGGCTTGGGTGCTCGTGG
>JBKEDP010000048.1:0-5992 GCA_047975485.1 Vibrio sp.
CGCACTGCTAGCCTTTCGCAATCAAGAAGATTGCCGTCTATCTAAAGGTTCAATACAGCATCAGAATTGCGAAGAAATGAAACTCTAGTTAAGTTACTGTTCCGTAATTCATAAACACACCGAAATGCGCTTATGAATCAGCACTCAATGAATGCCAATAAAAAGAAAGTCGAGATATTCCTGTCATTAGGTCGGGGTGCTTGCTCTATTTAGCGAACTGCCAATCCACCTGGCTAATATGTCATTGCAAGGCTTACTCCCCAGTTTTTTAGCGTTTGTATTGTTACGTGTTGGCTTCACGCTTGAGTTATCAAGATCAGGCTCGTTTTACTGATGTGGGCCAAAACAATCAAACTCGACTTTCTAAATTCTCCCGAGTCTCGGACGGTTACTAACCTCAATGGCAATGTATTTCTCGTGACTGCCAAACGTGACTCTCGCATCCAATTCATTTCCACCGTGGATGGTGCTCGGTGTGACCTCCAACTATCCGGTAATTCCAGATAGTTGGTAATCGTTCATTGTTCAGATTGTTAAAGAGCGTGTTTCGTTTTGATGGTTAAAATGTACCATAAGTTCACGATAAAGCAAGTACCAAAAGTACATTTTTAAAATAAAATTGTATTTGCAGTACAGATCACATTTTATTTAGGCGAAAAAAAACCGCCAAGAATGACGGTTTAATGTGGGTTTTCGTATTTACTTCTGAGAAATAATTTTCGTTATATTTCCATCAAGTGTTGCTTGGGCGGTGATGGTGCTAATAGCTTTTGCTCCAAATTTATTTTTCCCTCTGAAAGTCGTTTCAACTATCAAATGGTCACCCTTATCCCAGTAGACAGTATTTACATGCTCATAACTATCTGGGTCATTCATTCTTTGTTGGATGAAAGCTGCTAAAGGGATATAGTCACCACTATATCTACTAAAGTGTTCGCTGATCATGCTCTGTCTGTCAGCTTTTTCTTTATATGATTTCGCTTTATCACTAAACTGCTTGTTGTCAGGATGCAGCTCGGATAACTCCTCATAAACATCAGCGTTTTCTCTAAATTTTGAAGCAGGAAGCTCTTTGGCTTTTGCTAGCAATTCGTTAGTTCTTTTTTCATTTAAATCTTTTATAAATGCGGCGCATGATTCCTTGGTCGGAGCTACCCAGTCATGAGGTTTATTATTACCCCAAGCATCAATACCGTCACATTCAAGTAATCGCATTTTAACTGGGTCACCTTTAGCGTCTCTAATTTTCTGAGCGTTTACCTGCTTCTGAGCTCGCTCTGCTTTTTCTTCTGGGGTCATATTTTTATAATTATTCCCAGATACACCCAAGAAAATGATGATCGCACCTATGATAGAAAGAGTAATGACTTTTCTACTCTTTGGTATGGTAATCTTTCCGCCATTAGCCACAAATGCTTTACGCTCATTTTTTGACATTTTAGCAGCATCTTTTTCTGTTATAGATATTCCTTTTCTGCTTTTAGGTGCGGGAGCTCCGCATTTTGGGCAGGCTTCAGCTTCAGAGCTAACTTTCGCTAGGCATTCTGTACATTTTAATATTGCCATATCATTTCCTTAAATCCGTTAAAACAATTTCCACTTAGCATCAACAACCACGCCAGCAATCTCACAGAACTCATCGGCTATATTGATTCTTCGGTATGTTGGATCAGGATTCAACGGAACTAAAAATATTCCCTCTGGCTCGATGCTGATCTTCTTAAATGTCGCCATGTGCTTGTTCTCACAATAGGCGACAACGTAATTACTATTTGAGTAATCACGGTTAGGGTCAACGAGGATAAGCATACCCTCAAGAAAAGAAACGCCAGTTCCTTGTGGCGCTGTCATTGAGTGCCCATCAACAACTAACCAGTATGCATCCTCACTACATTTTACCGTTGTTGGTTCGTATTCGAGATCATACGTTTGAATGGCCTCTCTGAATTTCCCAGCTGAAACTTTCCCTAAGATTGGATACTCATTGCGGTAAGAGGGCTGAATATCTAGCTTTGCTACGTTCTCATCGGTACCACCAAATTGAAGCCATGTGACGCTTACATTTAAAGCCTTGGCTAATTCTTTCATTTTGCCAGGGCGTGGCATTGATTCCGAGTTTAACCACTTACTAACTGCTTTTGGTGTCACACCTAAGCGCCTAGCTAATATTACACCTCGCCCATGCTCCTCTATTCCAGCATCTGAACAGGCCTGCGCAAGCCTAACTGAAAAGTCATCACGCAAATTTTCATCATGAACCATAGGTTCAATTGTATATCTGTTTGACGGTACTATCAGTTCATGCATATAATGTACTCAAAGTTCATTTTAAAGGTTAAACAAATGGAGCTATCAATAAAAAAAATCATTGATGAGTTAGGTGGAGCAAATATCGCAAAAGCATGCAAAGTCACTCCAAAAGCCGTTTCTAAGTGGAAGGCAAAAAATTGCTTACCAAGAACGGTGATCACTGGTGAGTCAGATTACGCAGAGAAAATCGAATTGTTGTCAGAAAGTAAATTTTCAGTGGACTTGCTAATCAATCTAACCAAAGAGCAGTTAAATACTACCGCAACTCGTAAAACCGCATAACTACAAGGGACATTTAATTATGTTAGTTATTTTTGACTCTAAAAAAGAAGTGGTTAAAGAGATTATCAAACACACCAAGGGCGGCAGAGGTGCTTTAGCTGGTGCGATTGGTCTATCTGAAACCTCTTTTAATAATCGCATGTATGAGCGAAACGGTTGCCGATTCTTTGAAGATGAAGATTTGGACGCAATGGATATTCATGCCGGAACCACGTTTGTTGCGCAGTATCGTGCGAATTTGCGTGGTGGTTTGTTTATCCCGTTGCCAGAGGGTGAAGTGGATACTCAAGACCTGTCAGAGTTGCTTATTCGTGAAGCTGCTTCAATTGGTGCGCTTAATGTCGTTAAAGCTAAATCCATCGAGGACGGATTCATTGACGACAAAGAGAAAAAGGAAATTCAAGCGAGTTCATTAGAGTCAGCGGTTCAGATTTTAAGCTCGTCACTGGCGTTCTTGAAGATGTATGGGAGGAATTGGAAATGAGTAAAGCATTCAAGGTAATTCAGGCGATGAGCGGCAATGATGCGATCGTTATCCAAAGACCATACATGGAGTTTTGTCGCAACTACAACCAAGCGGCTGTTTTGTCTCAATTGGTGTTCTGGTCGAGCACTAAGCCTAATGGTGGATGGTTTTATAAAAAACACGCTGAATTAGCGTCTGAAGTGTGCCTGACAGTTGACCAAGTAAGAGGTGCGCTGGACAAGTTAAAAGCAAAATTAAAGGGTGCTTTAGAGGTTAAATTCAAGAAAGCAAACGGTGTTCCAACTCCACATTACAAGTTTAACCAAGAGCAACTTATTTCTCTTATTTTCCCTTGTGAAGCCTTGCCAGATATGGAGGTGGTGAATTCCCCATGTCGAGGTGGTGAAAATACCATGTCCACATGGGGAAATGACCATGTCCTAGGAGGTGGTGAAAATCCCAGCTCTATAACAGATCTTAACCATATAGAACTTACAGATCTAAAAACTACCAAAAGTGATTCTTCGAAGAGCAAAAATAAAATCATCACTGACGAAGAATTAAAAACTCTTTGGAATGAATCAATCGCTGAATCTGAAAATCCAGAACAAGCCCAAACGGTTCGAGTTGTACCAGCAAAATCCTCGAAAGATATTTTAAAAACCTACGAGATTTACAAAAAACTCAAAGCAAGCGAAAGCCAAGAACCTGCGCTAATTCAAGACTGGCTTGAGAATTACTTCTCAGCAGCATTGGATTTCAGAGCGTCAATGGCTAAGCCTGACGGGTCGTTTAACTGGAAAATCTCACTTGAATACGCTTGTCGTCCATCGAGCTACGAAAAGATTTTGAACTGGAGTGTTAACGCATGAGTGTAGCCTACGAGGAAGAAGTCCTGTTTTCAGTTTTCCGTGGTGGGCTAACGCCTGATGTGGTTGAAGTTATCGACGCACTAGAGCCAGAAGTATTTACCGTTCCGTTTAATCAAATGGTTTGGGCTGAAGTTAAGCGCAGATTGGCAGCAGGTGAGCCGATTGATATTGAATCTATGCAAATTTTTGAATCAATCGACAAAGAAAACGGTGTGAATATTTACATCGAAATGGGGAAAAGAACCACTTCTCAAGGTGGCAGCATCAAAGGTTACGCTAAGCGTATCAGGCAAGCTCATTCGCTTCAAAAAGCCACTGCGATATTGAATGAAACCGTGAGTTATCTCAACAACGTCACTAACGACAATCAAATCGGTGATGCTCACAAAATGCTTGAATCAGCGTTGAGTGAATTGGTTATTGAAACCAACGACAAAAAGCCTCGCTCGTTTGATGAAATAGCCCAAGACTACATCGAGACACTTCAAGAGAGGTTTAATGGCGCAGAGTCTCAACGCATGGTTAAGACAGGCATTGAACCACTAGATGCCCTAACGGGTGGTTTCAACCAAAGCGATTTAGTGATCATCGGTGGTTGTCCTGGCATGGGTAAAACGGAATTACTAATGCGTATTTTGCGTGGTGTTTCTCAGCACGATCTAGGTTCACTCATGTTCTCAATGGAAATGGATGAATTTCAGGTGGTTGAACGTGCGATCACTGGTGAGGGCGGCTTATCAGTGAGCAAGGTACGAAACCCCAAAGGCATGACTGACGAAGATTACGCAAGGTTTTCATCTGGCATGGGTCGCTTGATGAACAAGGGCATGTACGTTCTTGACCAAGCAGGAATGAATGTAGATCAAATCTGCGCTGTTGCGACTCGCCACAAACACCGATACCCAAATACTGCTGTGATTGGTGTTGATTACTTGGGCCTTATCAAAACTGCTAAAGCAGAGCGTCACGATATCGCTGTCGGTGATGTTTCTCGCAGACTAAAGCAACTCGCCAAAGATTTAAAAACTCCAGTTGTGCTACTTGTTCAGCTCGTATCTAAGGATATTGAGAAAAGACCTATTCTAAGTCGAATCCCTCTAGCGAGTGACATCAAAGATTCTTCACGAGTTCAAGACGATGCGGACTGGATTATTTTCCCATACCGCCACCAAGTCTACGACCAAGACAGCCACGACTATGCACAAATCGTTTTAGGTAAAGCTCGCCACGGCAAACAAGGCGCAATTGCGTATCAAAAGTTTATCAATGGTCATTTCGTTGACTGCGATCAAGCACAAGCAAAGCATGAAATAGACGTGTATGTCACCTCGAAATCACCAAAAGCAAACGGTAGAAAACGAGGTGATATATGACGGAATACCAAAAGAGCCTTGGTGTGTTGATGGTTTCAATTTTGAAAGTGGATTTGAAGATCAGTAAATCCCACGGCAAAGGTGCTAAGGCATTACGAGAAAAGCGTGAATGGCTGCTCTCTCAAAAGCAAAAGCTATCAAAAAGAGCAGAGGGCGTGACATGTTAGTCATTTTTGTTATCGGGCAGATCGCCAATGAAGTGACCGGCCAACTTGTTCAACAGGCTGTATTTTTGCGTGGGAACCAAATCAAGCACGATAGCTGCTCGATTGAATGCCAAGGGTTCAATCATACCAACAACATCACAATTGTTGTCGGCAATGGCTTCCATTCTTTCGCAAAGCTCAGCGTCACTCATGGTGTCAAGTTGGGTAATGATACGGCTGAATTTGAATGCTTGCTCTTTAGCAATCATCGACTTCTTAACGGGCTGAATGACAACGTTAATGGCGGATATAATGGCAACCAGAAGACCAATGATTTCATTGATTTCCCATGTGGCAACAACAGCACAACCAAGAATGATCAGCGCAATGTTATTCGCTGTATCAACACGACCCCAAAAGGAAGCGTGCATCTTCTCAATCCAGTAACTGTATTCAAGTTTAAATTCTTGGTTGTCTCTGTTCATTACATAGCTCTCTGTGTGTTTACCGTTTCTCTTTCGGTGGTGGCTTGGGTGCTCGTGG
>JBKEDP010000067.1:0-9982 GCA_047975485.1 Vibrio sp.
ATGGCTGTTGGTTTATATGAATGGGCTCTGGTTGTCGATCATCAGTTAGAAACAGCTTATTTTGTTGGGCAAAACCTCATTCAGCATCAAGCATGGTTAGAATCACAAATGTTGGATGTAAAAGAAGAAACACCTTTTGTACTCATGTCTGATTGGCAATCAAATATGAGTAAGGCAACTTATATTGAGAAGTTTAATAAAATTCAAGAATACCTTCGTTCTGGCGATTGTTATCAAATTAATCTGACTCAACGTTTTAAAGCCCAATATCAAGGCTCAGAATGGATGGCTTATTTAACGTTAGAAGATGCCAACCATGCTCCTTTTTCTGCCTTTATTCGCACCGATGAAACTGCATTATTAAGCATCTCTCCTGAACGTTTGTTAGAGTTGAAACCAGATCCTGACTCCAAACAGAACATCATAGAAACCAAGCCGATTAAAGGTACACGACCACGCTCTAAAGACCCGATTGAAGACGCAGAACTGGCTAATGAATTGAAAAATGCCGAAAAAGACCAAGCTGAAAACTTGATGATTGTCGATTTGTTGCGAAATGATGTTGGCCGTGTTGCGCAAGCGGGAACGGTATCGGTTCCAGAACTGTTTGCTATTGAGAGCTTTCCAGCGGTTCATCATTTAGTCAGCACCATACGTGCTATACTCAAGCCGGAATATTCAGCATGTGATCTACTGCGAGCTTGCTTTCCCGGCGGCTCAATTACCGGAGCACCAAAAGTACGTGCTATGGAGATCATTGAAGAGCTAGAGCCTAACCGCCGTAATGCTTACTGTGGCAGTATTGGTTATATAAGTCGTTGTGGACGAATGGATACCAATATCACGATCCGCACCTTGGTCGCCTATAAAAACCATTTACATGCTTGGGCTGGAGGCGGCATTGTGGCTGATAGCGAGGCAGAAGCGGAATATCAGGAAACCCTTGATAAATTGAGCAAAATTTTGCCAATATTGTCGTAACGAATTTAAAAACAAGAACGTAAAAATGAACAGACAAGAACTTATTCAACAATTTTCTCTTTACTTGCCACAGGGCTATCAAGCGGAAAGCCTGATCCGTGTTGCGCATTTAGAGCAAGAAAATTTAAGAAAAGCGGCGGTACTGATCCCTTGTGTGGACCGCCCAGAAGGCTTGTCTGTAATTTTGACGAAACGTGCCTTGCATTTAAAAAACCATCCGGGGCAAATCAGCTTTCCGGGGGGTAAATTTGAACAAAGCGACATTGATTTAGCGAATACTGCATTGCGAGAAGCACAAGAAGAAATCGGCCTTTCTCCAAGCAAAGTAAAATTAATTGGGCAGCTTCCCCCTCTCACAACCATTAGCAAATTTAGCGTTACACCTTTTATTTCAATTGTAGATGCTGATTATCAAACTCGAATTGACACCAACGAAGTCGATTGCTTGTTTGAAGTGCCAGCCAGTTACCTATTTAACCCGTCAAATCTCTACACCAAGAAAATCAAAGTCAAAGGCATCAGTCATCGAATTTTTGCCATAAATTATCAGCAACATTTTATCTGGGGTGTCACTGCACAAATCATACAAGCCCTACAAAAACAAATCGTTAACGATTAATCTCATTTACAGTTCAAATAATAGCCACTTAAAACATAGCATATTCAAATCATTTTTATCCTTTCAAAATTTCTTTAGATCTTAATAAATTCAGCTCATAAATACATTAGAAATAATAATCCGAAATCATTCCAATTTGTGAACTGAAGCACGTAAACTAAACCTTAACCGTTATTTAAAGAATAAATTGATTTCGATCTCTTTTTTGACATAGCAATTCGGCATAATCCTCGAAAAATAATTCTGTTCCCAACATTTATGAGATTAAATCATGCAAAGTAAAACCATAAACACTACTAACTCAGAAGTTTGTGCTTCCAGTCGCAAATGGACCTATCAAGACTTCACTTGGGTATTATCTTTATTTGGCACTGCTGTCGGCGCAGGTGTGTTATTCCTTCCAATCAAAGCTGGTGCGGGTGGTTTTTGGCCATTAGTCATCTTAGCTGTACTTGCTATGCCAATGATCTGGTTAGCGCATAAAGGACTGGCACGCTTTGTTTTATCAGCAAAAAATCCAAATGCTGATATTACAGACACAGTAGAAGAACACTTCGGCAAAACGGGCGCAACCATCATCACTTTTGCTTACTTTTTTGCGATTTACCCGATTGTTTTAATTTACGGTGTTGGGATCACTAACACAGTGGATTCATTTTTAGTAAACCAACTCGGTTTGGCTTCTATGCCTCGTTGGTTGCTATCAGGTTCATTAATTTTACTTATGACTTGTGGCGTGGTATTTGGTAAAGATCTTATGCTAAAAGCGACATCCATGATGGTTTACCCATTGGTGTTTATTTTATTAGCACTATCGGTTTATTTGATCCCTGAATGGAATACATCAATGGCGGAAGTCACTCCTGATTGGGCAACAATGCCAAAAGTGATTTGGCTGGCGATCCCAATTATTGTGTTCTCATTTAACCACAGCCCTATTATTAGTCAGTTCTCAAAAGAGCAACGTCGTGTACATGGTGATAATGCGGTAACCAAAACAGATATGATCACTGGCGGTGCAGCTACAATGCTAATGGCATTTGTGATGTTCTTTGTGTTCTCTGTTGTACTTTCAATGACTCCAGAGCAATTACACGAAGCGCAAGTTCAAAACATCAGCGTTCTGTCTTATCTTGCTAACATTCATTCTTCTCCAATGATTTCTTACTTAGGCCCTATCGTGGCATTTGCTGCGATCACTTCAAGCTACTTCGGCCACTTCCTTGGCGCACACGAAGGCTTGGTTGGCTTAGTGAAATCTCGCTCTGGAATGGATGAGAAGAAAGCGAACAAAGTATCATTAGTGTTTATTGTTGCGACAACTTGGATCATTTCAATCATCAACCCAAGCATCTTAGGTATGATTGAATCTATGGGCGCACCAATGATTGCAGCGATCTTGTTCATCATGCCGATTTATGCAATGCGTAAGGTTCCAGCAATGGAAAAATATAAAACCTCGACTGCAGCACAAATTTTCACTGCAATCTGTGGTGTTGCAGCCATTACTTCTGTAATCTACGGCTCGTTTTAACTGTCCCTTGAGTTTGTTAAATCTGACTCTGTTTAACAGGCTCTAACAGAGATAAAACTTGGCTATAATTAAAATACAGTTATAGCCAAGCTGACGAGACAGAACAGATAATATTTGAATAAACATATTGCGGCTTTCGAGCGGCAAATCATCGTTTTATAGCCTCCATGATCATAACTAAATGAATCATATAAATTTTGAGGCTTTTTAGAGGTAATAACATGATCAGTGTTTTTGATATCTTCAAAATTGGTGTTGGGCCATCCAGCTCTCATACCGTTGGCCCAATGAAAGCCGGTAAAGAGTTTATTGATGAGCTACAGAGCCAGAGTAAACTGCGGGATATTACCAAAATCACGGTTGATGTTTACGGTTCATTATCCTTGACAGGGAAAGGTCACCATACTGATATAGCAATTATTATGGGTTTGGCAGGAAACACGCCAGAACATGTAGATATTGACGCTATTCCTGCGTTTATTGCTCAAGTAGAAGAAACTGAACGCCTTCCTCTTGGCCTAAATTCTCTTGGTGAAGAAAGCCATACGGTTGATTTCCCAAAAAATGGTGGCATGAATTTCCACAACACCAATCTATCATTACATGAAAATGGCATGATGCTACACGCATGGATTGGTGATGAAGTGGCTTACAGCAAAACTTATTACTCGATTGGTGGCGGTTTTATCGTTGATGAAGAAAACTTCGGTAAAAAAGTAGAATCCGTAGTCAAAGTACCATTTGAATTTAACTCTGCTACCGAACTGGTCAATCTATGTAAAGACAGCGGTTTGTCGATCAGTACCTTAGTAATGAAGAATGAAAGCGCCCTTCACTCTCAAGAATATGTTCACACCTATTTTGCGAACATCTGGCGCACCATGCGTGAATGTATGGAAAAAGGCATGAATACGGAAGGTATTCTTCCGGGGCCTTTGCGTGTACCTCGTCGTGCAGCTGCGTTGCGTCAACAATTGATTACATCAAGCAATACCTCTACTGATCCAATGGCTGTGATTGATTGGGTTAACATGTTTGCTTTTGCGGTTAACGAAGAAAATGCCGCTGGTGGACGCGTGGTAACTGCGCCAACAAACGGAGCATGTGGCATCATTCCTGCTGTACTGGCTTATTACGATAAATTTATTCAACCCGTTACGGAACGAGATTACATCCGCTACTTTGCTGCTTCTGGTGCTATTGGTGGTTTGTATAAACAAAATGCATCGATTTCTGGTGCTGAAGTAGGTTGCCAAGGTGAAGTTGGTGTAGCTTGTTCAATGGCGGCAGCTGGCCTAGCTGAATTATTAGGCGGAAGCCCTGAACAAGTGTGTATGGCGGCTGAAATCGGCATGGAGCATAACTTAGGTTTAACTTGTGACCCTGTTGCTGGTCAGGTTCAAGTTCCATGTATCGAGCGTAATGGTATTGCAGCGGTGAAAGCGATTAACTCTAGCCGTATGGCATTGCGTCGTTCTTCTGAACCTCGTGTATCGCTGGATAAAGTTATCGAAACCATGCTTGAAACAGGTAAAGATATGAACGCTAAGTACCGTGAGACTTCTCAAGGTGGTTTAGCGGTTAAAGTGATTTGCTGATAATCATTATTGTAATGATGACTGTGCTTATCTGATTGAGATTTAGTACGCCGAAAAGCCGCGAGAACCATCCATGGCGCTCGAAAAAACACATCCCTGTGTTTTTACGCTTTTCTCTGTACTAAAATCTAAATCAGCTCAATAGCAATTGCGCTCGCTTTGGATAAGACAAGCCAGAGCAACAAAGACCGAATAGAAAAAGGCGTGCTGAAATTAATCAGCACGCCTTTCTTTTTGGTGAAACTTTATCTTTTTCGAAGATTATTTAAAAATCTTCACGCACTTTCGGTTTTTCTTCCAAAAATGCTTTACCTGCTGCGGCTACAAAAGCAATTTCAACCAAATATTCAGGATCTGCTAACTCTGCTTTAATGCAAGCTCGACTTGGTGCGCCACCTTCTGGTAACCATGCTTCCCACTCTTGGTTAAATGCTTCAATATTAGCAAAGTCGGTTAAATAGATGGTGCAAGATAGGATGCGAGATTTGTCACTTTCAACCGTCGCTAACATTTCTTCTGCTTGAGCAAAAATTTGCTGCGCTTGACCACGAATATCAGCACTGGTGTCGATTTCAGGAACTTCGACAAAATGCGCAATGCCATTATAAACGGTCACATCAGACCAACGTGCTACCGGATTAATTCGAGTAATTGTCATCTTTTTTAAATCCCTATTTTAAAACTTTAGTGATGTTCTAACTGTTCTTGAACTTGCTTGTTTAACTCAACAAAATTCAAATAAAAAGCATAACTAACAGGTTGGTCTACGGTAAAGGTGCAATCATTTTTTTCACCCTTCAAATGCATTACCAATGGACCTTTGCTGGCTTTTTCTAATTGCTCAGTCGTAAAATTAACTGCAAAATTCTCATGCACAACCGAATCGGATTTCACTTCCGGTTGATAAACATCGACAGTGTAATTTTCGCCATTATCATCAAACGCTTTATTGATACCAAATGCACCTTGCGATGATTTCAAACGGATATAAAGTTGAGTATGTTGATTACCACTTTGATAAAAAGAGCTGCGGTATCGATAGCCAACCCCTTCCCATACATCTTCACATTTTGTCCAATACGATTCTGTTTGCAAATCTAAACTGTTAGTAATGGCATCTCGTTTTATGGTCATTTGATCATTTACTGCTTGCGCCGATTCTACCGACACTTGATCACCATCAATACTTGAGCACCCTGCAAGCAAACTCACCAGTATGGCACTGATAGATAAAATTCGAAATTTCACTTTTGCCCCTTACTTTTCCCTTGAGTATCTATTGATACATAAACCGATTCATAATTCTTCACTAGTCTTGGCATTGTAACTTGAGAAATCACAATAATCTGCGGTTATTAATACATATTTTTGAACATTAAATGCCAAAACAGAAACTAAAGCGTTAAAAATAGAAATAATTCGACAATAAAGGTTGAAGCGGAGCCTACGTTGAGTAATATGTCGAATACTTTTGCGAAAACTTCAATCGCATCAATTTTGATTGTTAATGCCACATCCTTTTTTAGTGGTATTTTTATGGAGAAAAAAATGACTTACGCGCCTGTAACAGACGTACTAAGCGGTAAACTTGCGGTAGACAGTGAAGTCACTGTTCGCGGTTGGATCCGTTCACGTCGCGATTCCAAAGCCGGGATCTCTTTCCTTGCCATTTATGACGGCTCTTGTTTCGACCCGATTCAGGCCGTGGTCCCTAATGAATTGAATAATTACAACGATGAAGTTCTGAAACTGACAACAGGTTGTTCTGTTGAAGTAACAGGTAAAATCGTTGAATCTCCAGCGAAAGGTCAAGATTTTGAACTTGCTGCAACCGCTGTAAAAGTAGTTGGCTGGGTTGAAGATGCTGATACTTACCCAATGGCGAAAACTCGTCACTCTATCGAATACTTGCGTGAAGTGGCACACCTTCGCCCTCGCACAAACGTAATCGGTGCAGTAGCTCGTGTTCGTAACTGCCTATCTCAAGCAATCCACCGTTTCTACCACGAAAATGGTTACTACTGGATGTCTGCACCACTTATCACTGCATCTGATGCTGAAGGTGCTGGTGAAATGTTCCGTGTTTCTACTTTGGATCATGCGAACCTGCCAATGACTGACAAAGGTGAAGTGGATTACGATAAAGACTTCTTCGGTAAAGAAACTTTCCTTACGGTTTCTGGTCAGTTAAACGCAGAAGCTTATGCTTGTGCTTTAAGCAAAGTGTACACTTTCGGCCCGACTTTCCGTGCTGAAAACTCAAACACTAGCCGTCACTTAGCTGAATTCTGGATGGTTGAACCTGAAGTTGCATTCGCAGATTTGAACGATGTAGCGAAACTGGCTGAAGACATGTTGAAATATGTATTCAAAGCAGTTTTAGAAGAACGTCGTGATGATCTTGAATTCTTCGCTCAACGCATCAACAAAGAAGCAATCACTCGCCTAGAGCAATTCGTTGATTCTGACTTTGCACAAGTTGACTACACTGACGCAATCCAAATCCTACTAGATTCTGGTCGTGAGTTTGAATTCCCTGTTGAATGGGGCATCGATATGTCTTCTGAGCACGAGCGTTTCTTGGCTGAAGAACACTTCAAAGCACCAGTTATCGTTAAAAACTACCCGAAAGACATCAAAGCTTTCTACATGCGTATGAACGACGACGGCAAAACAGTTGCTGCAATGGACGTTCTTGCACCGGGCATTGGTGAAATCATCGGTGGTTCTCAACGTGAAGAGCGTTTAGATGTTCTTGATGCACGCATGGTTGAAATGGGTATCGATCCTGAGCACATGTCTTGGTATCGCGATCTACGTCGTTACGGTACTGTTCCACACGCAGGTTTCGGCCTAGGCTTTGAGCGTTTGGTTTCTTACGTAACAGGTATGGGCAACGTTCGTGATGTGATCCCATTCCCACGTACACCACGTAGCGCAAACTTCTAAGCCATTTTTTACTGTAAATCCGCCTTAGATTTACAGAAAAAATGCTTAAATCTGAAAGCCAAAGAAATTAAATTCTTTGGCTTTTTTATTATTTAAAAACTCTCATCTTTAAAAAGTACATCTCTAAAAAACAAGCCTATTGAATCTTTTGATTTCTTCCAACAAACAAGCCAATAACTGCTGTAAACAAGCTAATAAAAGCAATCATAAACATAACATTATCCCAACTTTGGGTCAGTTCATTAATATAGCCACCCAACATTGGCCCAACAGCGGCGCAAGAATAGCCAATAAACTGAGCCATGCCCGAAAGTGATGTTGCTTGTAGCGAATTAGAAGTTCTTAAACTAATAAAAGAGATCCCCAAAATGAACCAAGCGCCAGATGCCACTCCCAACATAAGTGACCAAAAATATGAATATTCAGGCAACTTTAAAATACCGACGCAACAGATCCCGGCCACTAAACATATTCCAAATGCGGGTATTCTCTGGTCATCTAATTTCGCCATCAAAGGAATTAAAAAAATACCGGGTAAAGCAGTACCTATTTGAAACACCCCATGAATCACTCCTGCTTCGGCCTCGGTGTAGCCAGCGAGCACATTAATCGTTGGTAACCAAGCCATAATGATATAAGTGAAAAAAGAGCCAAAACCTAAGTAAATTGAGATTTGCCATGCTAATTTATTCGCCCATAAATTTGTCGATGTGACATCAGTGGCTAACACTGTCGGCTTGCTGTTGTACTTTAATTGAGGAAGCCAAATCAACATCGCTAATACGGTTAAAATAACAATCGCACTAAGAGCAACTTGCCAACCTAATTGATGAAATTTAGCCAGTGGGATAGAAAATACCGAGGTTAATGAAGATGCAGCCCCCATGGCTAATACATAGCTAGAAGTCATCACCGCCACTTTCATTGGAAAATCACGTTTCACTATAATCGGCAACAAAACATTGCCAATACTGACACCAATACCTATCAATATAGTGCCTAAAAACAAGCTACCGACTAAACCATATGAGCGGCAAACCACACCAATTGCAATTAACAATAGAGCGCCAAAAATCGTATATTCCAGACCAAATCGTTTTGCAAAATAAGCTGAAGGTGGAGCAAATAAGGCGAAGGCAATAAGAGGTAATGTGGTTAACATTCCAGCTTCTATTGAAGAAAGAGTAAAAGAGTTAGAAATTTCACCAAGCATAGGAGCGACACCTGATACTGTCGCTCGTAAATTTCCTGCTATAAACAATACTCCAATAATGAGTAGAGCTTTATTTTTAACCTTTAATGCTCGCTTATTATTGGATTCTTCTATTAGATTGGACTTTGCACTTTCCATATGGCTAACCTTGAATTAGAGCTTCAACTCTCATTATTTGTTATCAATATGTAACAATGCATTTCTTGTTATTAATAATCAATCTTTTTTATTCCACTCTCCGTTCAGTATCAGGATTAAACGCCAGAAGTTAGAGCAAAATCCACTGCTGCATTTGCATGAATCTGAGTCGTATCATACAAAGGCACATCGGTATATTCATTGCTCACGAGTAACGCGATTTCCGTACAACCTAAAATAACGGCTTGTGCCCCGTGAGCATAAAGATCTTGAATAATATCAAGGTATTGCTTGCGGGATTCGGGCCGAATGTTGCCTTGGCAAAGTTCTTGATAAATAACCTGATGCACCGTTTCTCTTTGAACATCATCTGGGATCACAACCTCTATCCCAAATTGTTCAACCAAACGTTGCTTATAAAAGTCCTGTTCCATGGTAAATTTCGTTCCGAGCAAGCCCACTTTGTTAATACCATCTTTTTGAAGTTGAGCCGCTGTTGCATCTGCGATATGTAAAATTGGAATATCAATGTGCTGAGCGATCTGATCGGCGACTTTATGCATGGTGTTGGTGCAAATCAGTAAACAATCCGCTCCTGCCAATTCCACTGATTTTGCCGCCTTTGCTAAGATTTCACCGGTTTCTTCCCATTTCCCTTGATGTTGCAACGTCTCAATTTCTGCAAAATCAACGCTATACATAGCAATCTTGGCGGAATGTAAACCACCTAATTTCTGTTTCACACCTTCATTAATTTGCTGGTAATAGCTCACTGTTGATTCCCAACTCATACCACCAATCAGGCCAATAGTTTTCATTTCGACTCCATTCTTAATTATATGGTCCGCCTCACTCTCAGGCTCTACGCTTAGAGTAGGCATTCAGAAATGAGGTGAACCATATGTCTTCTATTCATATCTTAGGAATCGATTTAGGTAAGCATACTTTCC
>JBKEDP010000063.1:0-17565 GCA_047975485.1 Vibrio sp.
GCCTCGATAACTGCGTTAAAAAATTTGATTGTAGAATAACTACTTATCGAAATTTTTTGCCTTGTTCTCAAGTCTTTTTCCTACGCAATTTCTGACCATCTAATTAGTGTGATTGGTATTATTTAATGTTGTGTGTTGTTTAACGTGGCATGCGATTTTGTTGGAACTGATCCAGTAAATCTTTTATGTAATTCACCCGCTCACGTCTATCGACCAATGGTACTGTAAACTTAAACTTGGTTGGACCATCCATCGCAAATTTTGTTGGGCTGCTTTGCAATAATTTGACCAAAAACATTGGATTTATATCCGCAGTTGGTAAAAATTCAATGTAGCCGCCTTTTTCATGGGCTTCGATCTTCTTCGCTTTTAGACGAGCTGCTTGCAGTTTCATCTCGCCAATCACCAATAAATTCTTCGCAGCATCTGGCAATGGGCCGAAACGGTCGATCAGTTCGACTTTCATTTCTAGCAGTTCATCTTCATCATTAACGCTCGCAATGCGTTTGTACATTGAAAGACGAGTGTTGATGTCTGGAATGTAGTTGTCTGGCAATAGGGCAGGTAAGCGCAATTCAACTTCAGTTTGTTCACGCAGCAATTCATCTAATGAAAGCTCTTTACCCTCTTTCAAAGCATTAACCGCTTGCTCTAGCATCTCCATATACAAAGAGAAACCGACCGATTGAATTTGGCCGCTTTGTTCATCACCTAACAATTCACCTGCACCACGAATTTCTAAGTCGTGCGTTGCCAGAGTAAAGCCAGCACCAAGATCTTCAAGTGACGCAATCGCATCAAGGCGTTTCACCGCATCTTTACTCAAGGCTTTTGGATGTGGCGTTAACAAATACGCATAAGCCTGATGATGCGAACGACCAACACGACCACGCAATTGGTGTAGCTGCGCTAAGCCAAGTTTGTCTGCACGATCCATGATGATGGTGTTTGCTGTTGGAACGTCGATACCTGTTTCAATAATGGTGGTACAAACCAATAAATTAAAGCGCTGGTGATAGAAATCATTCATGATGCTTTCCAATTCACGTTCACGCATTTGGCCATGTGCCGTCACAACACGAGCTTCAGGGATCAATTTCGCTAGGCTTTCAGCTACTCGGTCAATGGTCTCGACATTGTTGTGCAAGAAGTACACCTGACCACCACGCATGATTTCACGTAAAACCGCTTCACGGATCACGCTATCTTCGCTTTGACGCACAAAAGTTTTGATTGCTAAACGACGAGCTGGTGGCGTGGCAATGATCGACAAATCACGCATGCCGCTCATTGCCATGTTCAAAGTACGAGGAATTGGCGTTGCGGTTAATGTCAAAATATCGACATCGGCACGCATGGCTTTGACTTTTTCTTTTTGGCGCACACCAAAGCGGTGTTCTTCATCAACAATCAGCAAGCCCAAATCACGGAAATGAATGTCATCTTGCAGCAGTTTATGTGTACCGATAATGATGTCGACTTTACCTTCGGCAACATCAGCAAGAATTTGTTTTTGTTCTTTGGCGGATTTAAAGCGAGAAAGCACTTCAACACGCACTGGCAAGTTGGCAAAACGGTCACGGAAGTTTTCAAAATGTTGTTGCGCAAGTAGGGTGGTTGGAACCAATACTGCCACTTGTTTGCTGTTATCAACCGCTAAGAAAGTCGCACGCATTGCCACTTCCGTTTTACCAAAACCTACGTCACCACAAACAAGGCGATCCATAGCTTTGGCTTGGCACATATCCCCCAATACTGAATTGATAGCATTGGTTTGGTCCTCGGTTTCTTCAAACGGGAAGGTTGCTTTGAAGTTGGCGTATTGCTCTTTGTCGTGGATGAATTTGAAGCCTTTTTTGATTTCACGCTTGGCGTAAACATCTAACAATTCCGCAGCCACATCACGGACTTTCTCCGCTGCTTTTTGACGGGCTTTATTCCACGCATCGCTGCCCAATTTATGCAGTGGCGCACTTTCTTCCGCACCGCCTGAATAACGGCTGATCAAGTTAAGCGAAGAAACCGGCACATACAGCTTGGCGTTGTTGAGGTATTCAAGGGTTACATATTCTGTCGCTAAACCGCCAGCTTCTAAAGTTTGCAAGCCAATATAACGACCAATACCGTGATCAAGATGCACAACAGGTTGGCCGGGTTTAAGTTCGGCAAGGTGACGAATTACCGTATCGCTGTTAACGTTTTTACGATCTTTCTTGCGACGCTGGATAACTCGGTCGCCTAAAATATCGCTTTCACAAATCAGAACAAAAGCAGGATCTTGATGAATAAAGCCGTGTTCAGTCGAGCCAAGGATCAAGCTGTATTTGTCTTTGGCTCTCAGTGTGGCTTTTAAATCATCTTGTTCTTTCGGACGAATCTTAATCGGCGTGAGCAATTCGTTTAAGGCTTCACGACGACCCTCAGATTCCACCGAGAAAATGACTTTGCCGTTTGGCGTTTCTGCTAAGTATTGCTCTAAATATTTACGCAGCGCAGATAGCGGTTCTTTAAGCTGATGTTGAGCGTGCAGAGGCGGCAAAGCTTCCGCAGAGGCATTAATTCTTCCAGCTTTTTCTTCGATATCTTCAACCGATAAAGATACCTGTGGCATGGCTTTGAATTGGCTAAATAATTCATCTTTTTTCAGCCACAATTCGTGCGGTTCAAGCAATGGACGTAACGGATCGACACGACGTTGATCAAAACGATAAGCCACGTCATTTAAGAAGCTATCAATGGTTTTTTCTAAATCACCAATCGTCAGCAACAAGGTATTGTCTGGCAGATAATCGAATAGGGTATCCGTGTGTTCAAAAAACAGCGGTTGCCAATATTCAATACCTGCCGGCCAAGTGCCTTTTGAAACTTGCATATAAACCGATTCAGGCTCACGACGAGCATCAAAACGCTGACGCCAACGAATGCGGAAATCTTCAATTGCGGCTTCGGTAGTTGGAAATTCGTGCGCAGGTAACAGGCGGATTTCTTTTATATCTTCAATGGTGCGTTGAGTTTCGGCATCAAAGGTGCGGATGCTGTCAATCTCATCATCAAAGAAATCAATGCGATAAGGGTTATCACACCCCATTGGAAATAGGTCGATAATTGAACCACGACTAGCATATTCACCCGGCCCAAACACTTGATCTGCATGACGATAGCCAGACTTTTCAAGTTGCATGCGAAGTTTTTCTAATGAGTACAAATCACCGCTTTTCACCATAAGCGTCGTTTGCAGTAAGAACTCTTTTGGTGATTGGCGTTGCAATAGGGTGCTGATCGGGACGATCACCAAACCTTTCTTTTGGGTTGGAAGATGATAAAGCTGAGCAATACGATCCGAAATAATGTCTTGGTGAGGCGAGAAGTTATCGTATGGCAGGGTTTCCCAATCAGGAAAAAGCGACACCGAATCTTGGCTAAATTGGCTGACTTCATGCTGCATCTTAATTGCCAATTGATGATCGGGCACGGCAAGTAAGGTAATGCCTTGATTTTGCTCTTGGTGCTGTCTCGCCAATTCAGCGATAGATAGCGCCATTGCACCACCAACTAAATGACCAAGGTGTTTTTTATCTCCGGCTTTGGTAGGCAACGGCAATTGGAATAAAGAAGATGCAGACATAATTCAATTTTGTGTTCGGATTCGTTTTTAATATGAATGTTTGATTATCGCCATGTAGACCGAGTAATCAACCTGAATTCTAGATAATCAAGGAAATGGGCGGATTTGTTTTCACAGCTGGCTAAATTGATTCAAAATTCAACGAGTTTATTTCATTGTTGAGCAAGGTTGGC
Organism: Vibrio sp.; assembly: GCA_047975485.1. GTDB lineage: Bacteria > Pseudomonadota > Gammaproteobacteria > Enterobacterales > Vibrionaceae > Vibrio. Next base: position 3,799 of record JBKEDP010000063.1, read on the forward strand.
GTTATTTGAGCAAGATGTGAGCCAATTAGTGAATTTGCTATTGGTAAAACTCTGCGAGATGGTTATTCTCTGCATTCATTCTTTTTTATTCAGGATCGTGTGAATGTTTCATCCAACTTCGGCCTTTATTGGTTTACGGTATTTAAAAGGTCGATCAGGCGATAAATTTAGTCGGTTTGTGTCTTACATGTCGACAGCGGGCATTTCCATTGGTGTTTTGTCTTTAGTGACAGTGTTGTCCGTGATGAATGGCTTTGAAGGCCAGTTAAAACAAAAGATTTTAGGTGTGCTACCACAAGCTGTAATCAGCCAAAGCAATGACAAAACGGAATTGACCGCCACGCCACCTGAATTCCTCAAACAAATTCCTCATGTTGAAGCGATTTCTCCAGTGGTTCGCAGTGAAGCCATTATTCAAAGTGCCAGCAAATTAAGTGCAGGTTTGATGGTCGGCATTGAGCCAAATGAAAATGACCCGATTGCACAACGCATGATGATGGGGAGCATTGCTGATTTAAAAGCCGGTACTTACAACGTATTTCTGGGGCATACACTAGCTCGTACGCTAAAAGTGAACATGGGCGATAAAGTCCGCTTGATGGTGACTAATGCTAGCCAATTTACTCCGTTAGGACGCATTCCAAGCCAACGTAACTTCACTGTGGCGGGCATATTCAATACAGGTTCCGATGTCGATGGCATGTTGATGGTAACTAACATCAGCGACGCAGGTCGTTTATTGCGTTATACCGAGAAAACTGTGTCGGGCTGGCGTTTATTCTTTAATGACCCGTTCGTGGTAGCGGATCTTGCCCGCCAAGTGGAGACAAATTCTCTATTACCTGATGGATGGCATTGGTCAGACTGGCGTGATCAGCGTGGCGAATTATTCCAAGCGGTGCGAATGGAAAAAAACATGATGGGCTTGATGCTTGGGCTGATCATTGCGGTAGCTGCATTTAACATCATTTCTGCCTTGATTATGGTGGTGATGGAGAAACAATCGGAAGTCGCTATCTTAAAAACTCAAGGTATGTCGAATCATCAAATTCTCGCTATTTTTATGGTGCAAGGCGCAAGTAGCGGTGTGATTGGTGCCATCGTCGGCGGCATTTTAGGTACGCTATTGGCTGCGAATTTAAATACCGTAATGGAAGTACTCGGCTTGTCGCTATTTAATGCCAGCACCCAATTGCCGGTGGTGATTTCTCCTGTGCAGATTTTCGTGGTGATCGTGTTAGCAATCGCATTAAGTTTGCTGGCGACGCTATTTCCATCTTACCGTGCTGCAGCGGTGAAGCCGGCAGAGGCATTGAGATACGAATGATGTCTTATAAACAAATAACAATAACTCAATCAACTTGGCTAAAAGGCTGTTTGCTATGAATCCTTTATTAACTTGTCAGAACATCAATAAGACCTATCAAGAAGGCAGCTTGAAAACGGAAGTCTTAAAAGGAGTCAGCCTTGCAATTAATAAAGGAGACTTTCTAGCTATTGTCGGTTCTTCTGGCTCAGGTAAAAGTACCTTGTTGCATATTCTTGGGGCTTTGGATGAAGCAAGCGGTGGTGAAGTCACCTTGCTTGGACAACAGTTATTAAGCCTGTCTGCCAATAAACAAGCTAAGTTACGCAATCAACATATCGGCTTTGTGTACCAATTCCATCATCTATTGGCGGATTTTACGGCATTAGAAAACGTTGCTATGCCGCTGCTGATTGGCAAAGAAAAAGTTGATGTTGCTAAACAAAAAGCGACCACCATGCTGGAAAAAGTTGGGCTAGGGCATCGTTTAGAGCATCGCCCATCAGAATTATCTGGCGGTGAAAGACAACGTGTGGCGATAGCTCGTGCTTTGGTGAATAGCCCAGATTTAGTCTTAGCCGATGAACCTACCGGTAATCTTGACCAAAAAACGGCATTAGAGATTTATGACTTAATGCGTCAATTGAATCGTGATTTCGGCACTGCTTTCCTTGTGGTGACGCATGATAATCATTTAGCGCAGAAGATGGATAAACAGTTCTTTATGCAAGATGGTGTGTTGAATTGGCAACATGCGCAAAACTTAGCTCAAGCAGGTGAATAAGCATGTTTTTATCCTTATTCATTGGTAAAAAATTCAGCCGAGCCAAAGAGCGAAACAAACTCGTTTCCTTTATTTCATTGTCTTCTACCATTGGCATTGCTGTTGGTGTGGCGGTGATCATCATTGGTCTATCTGCTATGAATGGCTTTGAACGTGAATTAGAAAATCGAGTGCTTTCGGTTATTCCTCAAGCGGAAATCGAAGGAGTGCGAGAACCGGTTCAAGATTGGCAAATCCTGTCTAAGCTGGCCAGACAAAACCCACAAGTGAAAGCGGTTGCTCCGTATGTCAGTTTTACCGCTTTACTTGAACGTGGCAGCCAACTAAAAGCGGTTGAAGTGCGTGGCGTGGATACGGGTTATGAGTCTAAGGTTTCGGATTTGTCGAAGTTTATTGACCAAGACGCATGGAAAAACTTTCAAGCAGGTCACAAGCAGATCATTCTTGGTAAAGGGGTCGCCGATAAATTAAATGTGAAAGTCGGTGATGCGGTGACGATTTTAATTCCACCGTCAGGCGCTAACTCCAACGCTCAATTGAGTGCGCCAAAACGTGTGCGAGTGACGGTCACTGGATTATTAACATTAGGCGGTCAAATCGATCACGGTTTAGTGATGATCCCTCTGGCCGATGGACAAGAATATATGCACATGGGCAGTGCTGTTTCGGGCATTTCGATGAAAGTATCTCCTGTGTTTGATGCTGACCGAATTATCCGTGAAGTTGGTTCTCATGTGCCAATTTACGCTTATTTGAAAAGCTGGAAAGATCAATACGGCTTTTTGCATCACGACATTCAAATGGTTCGTACCATTATGTATTTGGTGATGGTGCTAGTAATTGGCGTAGCGAGCTTTAACATTGTTTCGACCTTGATGATGGCAGTGAAAGATCGCGCTTCCGATATCGCTATTTTACGCACCATGGGCGCAAGTGATGGCCTTATTAAGCGTATTTTCGTTTGGTATGGCGTGCTTTCTGGTGTGCTTGGTAGTGTGGTGGGCAGTGTGATTGGTGTGCTGGTGGCTTACAACTTAACGCCAATTATGAAAGGAGTTGAAACGCTAATCGGGCATCAATTCTTATCGGGTGATATTTATTTTGTCGATTTCTTGCCGTCTCAAGTAGCGTGGGGCGATGTGCTGTTAGTTTCAGGCACTGCGATTACGTTAAGTTTACTGGCAACTTGGTATCCGTCATCACGAGCAGCTAACTTAAATCCTGCAACGGTTCTCAGTGCTAAGTAATCGTTTTTAAGTGACTCGAAGCTAAACCTAAGAATCCATCACAAAAAAAAGTGCTATCTGAATAATGTTCATGCAAGAACGTTAATCGGATAGCACTTTTTCTTTTTCTGAAATCGAATCAGTAGGATTCAAATCAGTTTGATTCTATCTTTGGGAGCATTAAATCTTTTTAGTTTTGCGCTTACGTTTTTGCCAGCTGCGAGCAACGGAATAACGCCACAAGCCATTGATACCAAAGTAACCGACGATGGATAACACTACGCCACAAACCAAGCAGCCAAGCAGCATTGGTGGGCCAATGGTATTGATTTGTTCAACGAAGAAGCTCCAAGTGAGTTCAAAGTGGAATGCTTGTTCTGGTGTATGCAAAATCCAAGCGCCAATGCGATAAGCAAAATAGAACAAAAACGGCATGGTCACTGGGTTACTCACCCACACTAAAGCAACAGAAAGTGGCAGATTCACACCACATAAAATTGCACCACCGGCTGCCATGATCATTTGGCTTGGAAGTGGAATAAAAGCAACAAATAGACCCACAGCAAATGCACCAGCGGCAGAGCGACGGTTTAAGCACCAAAGATTGGGGTTGTATAAAACATTGCCAAAGATTTTTAAGGCTTTTTGATTCTTGATTTTTTCATGGTCGGGCATGAAGCGTTTAATCAGCTTTTTTGGCATAAATGGGAGACTCGTATTAAGCGAAATTATTTTTTAATTGGCTGTGTTTTAACCATGTTGAGCGGTTCAATCTGGATGATTATGCCACCCTTAATCGGACTGGTGCCGATTGTATTCTTATTTTTCATTCTTTGCTGTAAAAAAATCACTCAATTAACGCAGGGTTTTTATTCATTCCTGTTTAATTGGCTAAAAGGTGTGCTATTTGGCTGTGTGTTCGTGATTTTACATGGCAATCATTACCGTTACGTCACCGAAACTTTATTTGCGCAAGGTGAACAGATTGTAGTTCAAGCAAGCGTCGAAGATTTTGTTCAAACATCTGAGCAAGGTACAACACTGTTAATTTCTATTAACGGAATAAATCAGCCATCTATTTCAAAAGCTCTAGATGCAAAGTCACCAAAAACTTCAAAAATCATTCCTATCTTCTTCCGACCTAAAGTGCATGCTTTTTTAGGGGTAATCGAATCGAACTCCGGAGCACAATCATCGGTTTCTCAGCAACAGTTCGTACCGAAATTAGGAGAATGCTGGCAATGGCAGCTCCGAGTAAAACCCGTTATCGGAAAACGTAACGATGCCGGTTTTGACAGCGAGCGCCATTATGTATCGAATCAGTGGCACGGTAAAGCTGTTATTCAGCCGCAAACGGCAAAGCAATTGAATCTAACTGATTGTTATTCTTGGCGCTTATGGATTCATCAAAAAGTTGCAGGTTATCTTAATGATTTACCTGCTAAGCCATTTATTTTGGCATTAACTTTTGGTGATCGCCGCGGGATTTCATCGCAACAATGGAAGCAATTACGAAACTCTGGTTTAGCGCATTTAATGGCGATTTCAGGGCTGCATATTGGCTTGGCTTTGTCTTTTGGTTGGTTAATCGGGCGAGGTTTGAAATCGATTATTAGTTTGGTTTTGTCTCGCATTGGGAAAAGTTCGATAAGCAGAATGAACTGTATTCGGTTTTTGCCTTTTATCTGTAGTTTTATGCTGGCCTGTTCGTACGCTTACCTAGCTGGTTTTTCATTACCAACACAACGCGCGTTAATTATGGGAAGCCTTGTGTTACTGACTTTTGCCGCTCGGATACATTGGTCGGTGTGGCAGTTGTTTCTTCATTCACTACTCTTGATTTTGATTGTATGGCCATTCTCCATTTTGCAAGCCAGTTTTTGGCTCTCATTTTTGGCGGTGGCGATGATCTTTTTTGCGCTGTGGTTTTATGTTCGTCCTGAAAAGCTTCCAACTTTTGTTTCAAAAGAAAGGAAAAACGCGAAAGAAAAAGGTGGTTCAAATTATTTGGCTCCTGTGTATCCGTGGCTTTTAAGGTTCAAGAAGATCCTCATCATTCAATTGGGACTATTTATTGGTTTGAGCTTCTTAAACATCCTGATTTTTGGCGGCATTAGTTGGCTTTCACCTTTATTTAATTTGGCTGCGATTCCTTGGGTGAGCATTGTTACTGTTCCTTTGATTTTCATGGCATTAGCTTGCACCTTGCTTTTGTCTGTTTGGGGAGAAACGCCTGTATGGATAGACGCTATTTGGAAGAGTGTTGACCTGAGTTTACAGCCGATTTTGTGGATGTTGGAACGATCTGATGGTGCATGGCTGCCGTTATCTGTCGATTGGGTATGGCTGAGCGTTTGGCTTGTGATTGCGATAACCAGTTGGTATTTCCGATTCCGCTTCTTGGGCCTTGCTGCAACCATTGTGATTAGCGTGTTGTACTTCTTCCCAATAAAACCATTACCGATTTGGCAGGTGAAAATTCTGGATGTCGGGCAGGGGCTTGCGGTGTTAATTCAAAAAGATCAGCAAAGTATTTTGTATGATACGGGCATTGCTTGGGAGGATGGCAGTATTGTTCGTTCTATTATTGAGCCCGTATTAAATAAACAAGGCCAGCAGCAACTTTCTGGCATGATCATTAGCCACTCTGATTCTGATCATGCTGGAGGACGAAAGGATGTTGAACAGGATCTAACGCCAAAATGGATCCGCAGTAGTGAACTGGGAAAACAAGATCAACCATGCATTAAAGGGCAGCAATGGACATGGAATGGATTGCATTTTGAAGCACTCTGGCCGCCCAAAATGGTGAAACGAGCCTATAATCCTCATTCATGTGTGGTGCGAATTTCTGATGGGCGTTTTAGTCTTCTATTAACAGGTGATGTTGACCGAATCTCTGAAATTCTGCTTAGTCGTGAAGCAGCGAAACCCGTTGACGTTATTTTGGTTCCGCATCATGGCAGCGATACTTCTTCTTCTCAAACTCTGCTTAATGCTTTTCAGCCAAAGCTAGCGATAGCGTCTGTCAGTCTGGATAATCAATGGAGTTTGCCGAGTCAAAGAGTCAAACAGCGATATTTAAAATCAGGAAGTGAGTGGCTTGATACAGCACATAGCGGTCAAATTACACTTTCAATATGGTCTGATTCTTGGAAAGTTGAACAAAAGAGAAGCAATATCAAAGGCTCTTTCTATCAAAATGAGGCTTGGTATAGGCAGATCGTGCGGAACGGGTTAGAATGAATTCAATTGTCTAACTAAAAATAAGTGTTTATGACTAAGTCGAAAAGCCAGTCTTTAACTAATAAAGACGAAAGCACATTCCAAACGTTCAAAAAATTATGGCCAATGATCAGCGTTTATAAAGCTGGATTATTCGTTGCTGCCGTTGCTCTTATTATTAACGCTGCGAGTGATACTTACCTTGTTTCGCTATTAAAACCTTTGCTTGATGAGGGTTTTGGTAAAGCAGAATCGAATTTCTTACGCATTTTGCCTTTCATCGTGATGGGCATGATGATCATCCGTGGTTTAAGCGGATTTGTTTCAACTTACTGTTTGAGTTGGGTTTCAGGCAATGTGGTGATGCAAATGCGTCGCAGATTGTTCAACCATTTCATGCAAATGCCAGTGGGTTACTTTGATAAAGAATCGACCGGTGCGTTACTTTCTCGCATTACTTACGACTCTGAACAAGTGGCGTCTGCAACCAGTAAAGCGCTAGTGAGCATTGTTCGTGAAGGTGCGAGCATCGTTGGTTTGCTTTTCCTTATGTTCTACAATAGCTGGCAGCTTTCATTAGTATTGATCGCAGTTGCACCTGTAGTAGCAGTGGCGATTCGTATGGTTTCAAAACGATTCCGTAAGATCAGTAAAAACATGCAAGACATGATGGGTAACGTGACTTCTTCTGCTGAGCAAATGCTAAAAGGCCACAAAGTTGTGTTGAGCTATGGTGGTCAAGCGGTTGAAAGAAAACGTTTTGACAAAGTCAGCAACCGCATGCGCCAACAGTCGATGAAAATGACAGCGGCTCAAGCGGCAGCAAACCCAATCATTCAGGTTATTGCATCAGTTGCTTTAGTTGTGGTGTTGTATTTGGCAAGTATTGATTCCATCAAAGAACAACTGACTCCGGGTACTTTCTCGGTGATCTTCTCTGCCATGTTTGCATTGATGCGTCCGCTTAAATCTTTAACTAACGTAACTTCTGATTTCCAAAAAGGTATGGCGGCTTGTCAGACTTTGTTTGAATTGATGGATATGCAAACAGAAGTCGATAACGGCACTAAAGAAGTTGAAAAAGTGAAGGGCGAATTAGCGGTTAAAAACGTGACTTTCACTTATCCAACTAAAGATGCACCGGCTTTGCGTGATGTGTCTTTCAATGTCCCTATGGGTAAAACTGTGGCATTGGTTGGTCGTTCCGGTTCTGGTAAGAGTACCATTGCAAACCTGTTCACTCGTTTCTACGATATTGATAGCGGTGAAATCTATTTAGATGATTCTGAAATTCGTGAATACACCTTAGCGAATTTGCGTACTCACTTTGCGATTGTGTCTCAAAACGTGCACCTATTTAACGATACCATTGCTAATAACATTGCCTACGCAGCGCAAGATAAATACAGCATTGAAGAAATTAAGCGTGCAGCAGATTTAGCTCATGCAACTGAGTTTATCGAAGGTATGGACGAAGGTTTCAATACAGTCATCGGTGAAAATGGTGTGAGCTTGTCGGGCGGTCAACGTCAACGTTTAGCTATTGCTCGTGCTTTATTGCGTGATGCACCTGTACTGATTTTGGATGAAGCGACTTCTGCACTTGATACTGAATCAGAACGTGCGATTCAAGCAGCATTAGACGAATTGCAGAAAAACAAAACGGTACTTGTTATTGCGCACCGATTATCCACCATCGAAAATGCCGATGAAATTTTGGTTGTCGACGAAGGTGAAATCATCGAACGTGGTGATCACGCAGCATTGATTGCTAAAGATGGTGCTTACGCACAACTTCACCGTATTCAATTTGGTGAGTAATGTTCACTCCACTGATCGCAAATACTAATAACAAGGCGGAATGATGATCGAAAAAATCTGGTTTCATCGTCATCCGCTGGGTTATGTATTAGCTCCGATTTTATGGCCGCTAAGTTTGTTGTTCAAAACGATCAGCAAGCAACGTCGTGCGTCTTATCTTTCAGGAAAAAAATCACGCTATCGTGCGCCTGTTCCCGTGATTGTGGTTGGCAATATTACTGCTGGTGGCAATGGTAAAACGCCAGTAGTTTTGTGGCTGGTGGAAACTTTGAAAGCACAAGGCATGAAGCCTGCGGTTGTGTCTCGTGGTTACGGTGGTAAAGCGCCAAGTTATCCGTTGATTGTCGAAAACGACACGCCAAGCCAATATTGTGGTGATGAACCTGCTTTGATTAAACGCAGAACAGGTGTGCCAGTGGCAGTTGACCCTGTTCGTAGCCAAGCAGTTCAAGCCTTATTAAAGCAAGATGTGGATGTGATCATCACTGATGACGGCTTACAACATTATGCCTTAGAACGTGATATTGAATTTGTGGTAATTGACGGACAACGTCGCTTCGGCAACCAACAATACATTCCATTTGGCCCATTGCGTGAAGGTTTAGAGCGTTTACAAGAAGTGGACTTTTTGATCACCAATGGCGGTCAAGCCGAGGTCAATGAAATCGCAATGCAACTGGCACCAAGTGACGCGGTAAATTTAAAAACGGGTGAGACTAAACCCGTTAACGAATTAAGACGCTGTGTGGCAATTGCCGGCATTGGCCATCCACCACGTTTCTTTAAAACATTAGAGACGCTTCAAACTGATGTTGTAAAAACTCAAGGCTTTGCTGATCATCAAGATTTTGATGCTAATGTTTTACAGCAATTAGCCGAGCAGGGTGATAACTTGATCATGACCGAAAAAGATGCGGTTAAATGTCACCAATTTGCAGGGGATAACTGGTGGTATTTGCCAGTTTCCGCCACTATTAGCGAATCGAACACACAAAAAATTATTGAAAAAATTATAGAGGTTAAAGCGAAGTATGGATCATCGTTTACTTGAAATCGTGGCTTGCCCAGTTTGTAAAGGCAAGTTGACCATGGACAACGAAAAACAAGAATTGATTTGCAAGTTAGATCGCCTTGCTTACCCAATTAAAGATGGCATTCCTGTGATGCTAGAAGTTGAAGCACGCAAAATGCCGATGGACGAGGGTAGATAATGTCTTTTACGGTTGTAATTCCATCTCGCTATCAATCTTCTCGTTTACCGGGTAAACCGCTAGCAGATATTTGCGGCAAACCTATGGTGCAATGGGTTCACGAACAAGCAATGCAAGCCGGTGCAGATCGCGTAATCGTAGCAACTGACGATGCGAAAGTTGAAGCAGTTGTGAAAGCTTTTGGTGGCGAAGTTTGCATGACATCACCAGCTCATGAATCAGGCACAGAACGCTTAGCTGAAGTGGTTGAGAAGATGGGCATTGCCGATGATCATATTATTGTCAATGTGCAAGGTGATGAGCCGCTAATTCCACCGTCGATCATCAAACAAGTCGCTGAAAATTTAGCAAATAGCACGGCTCCAATGGCAACATTGGGCGTTCATATCCACGAGCCAGAAGAAGTTTTCAATCCGAATGCAGTAAAAGTGGTGACGGACGAACAAGGTTACGCATTGTATTTTAGCCGTGCGTCGATTCCATGGGATCGTGATGCGTGGGCGACAGAAGATAAAACCATTCGCCAACCATTAATGCGCCACATTGGTATTTATGCGTACCGTGCAGGTTTCATCAACACCTACATCAACTGGGAACCTAGTGCTTTAGAGCGAATCGAAATGTTGGAGCAACTACGTGTGCTTTGGTACGGTGAAAAAATCCACGTCGATTTAGCTAAAGAAACGCCCGCAGCCGGTGTCGATACCCCAGAAGATTTAGAAGTGGTGCGTAAAATCTTATCGAAATAAATCACTTTGAAACAACATAAAATTGAAAGCTCAGAACCTAACGGAACTGGGCTTTTTTAATGTCTAAATGTAATCCCTAGTGTGTTAGCTATTGTGTAGACTTCGGTGTTTGAACTAAAGAAATTCGAGATAGTGGACTCACCACACCACTGGCACCACGCTCTAAGACATGCGTATAAATTTGCGTGGTTTTTACGTCCGAATGCCCAAGTTGTTCTTGCACCGTCCTGATATCGCAATTTGCCTCTAAAAGATGTGTTGCGAAGGAGTGACGCAAGGTGTGGCAAGTAACATTCTTGGTTAAATTAGCCGCACGAGATGCTCGTTTTACTTCTTTTTGTAGAGAAGATGGGTCAATATGATGTCGGCGCAATTGTTTGGTTTTCGGATCTAAACTCAGCCTTTGTGATGGAAAAAGAAACTGCCAATTAAGCGATCTTGAAGCATTAGGAAACTTGCGCTCTAAAGCATTCGGCAGCCAAACACCAGCAAATTTCGGTGTGTGCAAATCACAATGGAAAAAGTGTTGCACCGTCGTTTGTTGTGCTCGTAAGTAGGGATACAATTCTTTAGCCAGCGTCACGGTCCGATTTTTATTGCCTTTACCCTGCCAAACTCGAACCGCACCATAGTCGTAGTCAATGTCGTCATATCTTAATCGAATCGCTTCCATTAGCCGCAAACCACTGCCGTACATCAATTGTGTAAGTAGCATGTATTTTGGATGAACATGAAAGAAGAATTGCTGAATTTCAAATTGTGTTAGAACCACGGGCAATTTTTTTGAAAGCGTAGAACGTTTGAAATTCATATCTAAACTGAGTGGTGCTCGGATGATTTGTTGATACAAAAAATTTAACGCATTCAAAGCGATCGTTTGGGTTTTAACCGCCACATTTTTATTCGTGACTAAGTGCGTGAGAAATTGCTCAACTTCTGCGTCACCCATTGTGTTTGGATGTCGTTTATCGTGATAAAGAATGAATTGTTTAATCCAATACAAATAGGTTTGCACTGTTCTAAGGGCGTAGTCTCTGCTGAGCATGTAATCATAAATATAACGTAAAAATTCTGATTTCATCTGTGTGCCTATACTGACTATAAATACAGTAATGTTGTGTTAGTTGGAAAATGGAAACTAGATGGATTTTTTCAGCTTTTGTCATTTCGATTGTGCTAAATTAGGCTGATGTTGTGTTTTAGAATGGTGCCGCTTGCGGTTTGCAACACGATGCGAAAGAATAAAAAGTGGATTGGATAGAAGGCGGTTTTTCTGTCTAATAAGTTGTTAGGAATTATTAATTTGTTTTATGGGCTTAAATTCAACAAATTAAATTCAGTTAAGTGGTTTCATTAACTCCAAGACTCCGCCAACTCTTTCACATTAAAATCGTTCACACAAGCCAAGTGTGGAAATTTATTCATCAACTCTTCTAAATTACTTGCTGAAGCAAAGTTCTGGAAGTTTCAGTTAAGAGCGAGGCGAAATCACAAGTTGATAAATCTCTGAAATTTATTTAATCACAAATTGAAAACAAAGGCTGAAAATCAGCATTTGGTATTTCAGTTAAAAACGAAACTTGGTCTGCATTTTGAGTTATGTGGACTGGTTGCAGAAAGGGAAGTGTTGTAAGTTATTTATCAAATGCAGAGACTCGTGGTCACAAATTTTTCGTTGGGTTGATATTCCTAACAAAACAATTAAGAGGGACGCAAAACCTTTAGCATTTTTAGTTTAAAATGATGTTTAGTGATTACGGTGGCGTGGTTAAGTTTAGTGGTATTTGCGCCCCTTATTGTGAAGTTATAGTGCGTAAAATCAATTAAAAATAACTTTTTTGGTTGTACAGTTGTTCTTTAAATTTACAGTGAGTAGTAGTAAATGAATGTTATCGTTACACCAAATTTGAAAGCTTTTCAGGTAAGGAATGCAAATCATGTGATTTATATTCACCAAAATATGAGTGGTGATCTATATGTTGGACAATCACATTGTATGGTTAATCGTTGGAATGAGCATATGCTCATAGCCACGTCACCAAATCATCCAGAATATATGCAAGAATTTAAGCAAGCATTAAGGAAAAGCAAACATTGGATTCATTATGTTGTTGCTGTTGCTAACACGCAAGAAGAAGCAGATAAAGCAGAATCTGCAGCAATCTGCTTTTATAATCCCTCTCTAAATGGACATCCAGGTCGAAGTACATATAAAGATAATACTTATGATTTCCAAAGTTTAAATTCAGGTGGCAGAGAAATTGAGTTACAACCAACACGAATAGATCGATATCGAACTCAAGAACGCTTCACTGATAAAGAACGTAGTACGATTCGTTGTAGAGCAATTCGAAAAGTCGGAAAAGCACACATTAGTTTTGAATGTATAGAAGATGGGTATCGTGTGAATGTATCGCATCAAAAAAGAGATGGATTTAAAGAGGGGGATATAGTCTCAATCTCATTCGCAGCTAAAGGTAAAACTTTCTATACAACAACAGATTATAGTGAAATAAAGCACGTGTAGCACTATAACAAAACATTTAAGCGGGACACAAAACCTTTAGCATTTTTGGTTTAAAATCGAGTTTGGTGATTACGGCGGTACAATTTAGTTTTGTGGTATTTTGTGCCCCTTAATGTGAAGTTAGGCGATTGGAGAAAACATGAAATCTTTCAAAAGTAATGAGCAATATTTTGATGTTTGCTTTAGTCAATGTGAATCGTCACAAGATGATTTTGAAAATATTGAATTCGAAGAATGTGATTTCTGTGATTGTGATTTATCAAACTCAGCATTTAAAAATTGTAAATTTATAAATTGCCAATTTAAACGTTGTAATCTTAGTTTGGTCAGTTTTTCAAATACACACTTATTTGGTGTACGTTTTCTTGATAGCAAATTAGTGGGAATCGATTGGACAAAAGCAACTTGGGCAGTTTATCATTTGGATTTCGAGCTTAATTTCCAACGTTGCATTATGAATGATGTGTCATTTTTTGGTTTGACCATGAACGAACTGGTTTTAGATGAATGCAAATTACATGATGCAGACTTTCGAGAGGGAAATTTTAGTGATTCAAAAATGACATTTTGTGATTTTACAAATAGTTTATTTATGCGCACAAATTTACAAAACGTTGATTTTACTGAATCAATTAATTATTCAATAAATGTGTTAGAAAATCAGGTTAAAGGTGCAAAATTTTCTCGATATGAAGCATTAAATTTATTGGGATCTTTAGGCATTGAGTTGTGTGATTAATCGCCTAACAAAACATTTAAGAGGGACACAAAACCTTTGGCATTTTTGGTTTAAAATCGGTTTGTAGTGGTCAACAAATTCCGGACACTGATTTAAGCCGATTTTCGGCATTTACTGGCGACAGTCCATCATTTGCTTGATGAGGCCGTTGCCGATTGTAATATTCCATCAAATAATAG
>JBKEDP010000065.1:0-106590 GCA_047975485.1 Vibrio sp.
GCCTCGATAACTGCGTTAAAAAATTTGATTGTAGAATAACTACTTATCGAAATTTTTTGCCTTGTTCTCAAGTCTTTTTCCTACGCAATTTCTGACCATCTAATTAGTGTGATTGGTATTAAGCTCTTTAAAGCTAAACAAGACTAATAAAAGTTAAGCTATATCTAGCTAGATAAGCCGATCCATTTTTGAGCCAATCAAGATGGCAAACAGAATGAATTATCTAGCGGGACATTTTATCTCGTCCTTTTCGCCCTGATTTGCCATTCGTACAAAATCACAAATATCAGATCGAAAATTGCGGGCGGAAGATACATATCCAACGCCCGCAGTTTTATTATCATCCGCTCATCTTGCTTTTAGATAAGCGGTGACATCAAACAATCACTGGTTAGCGATTATTTTTTGTCGTCTTTAACTTCTTCAAACTCAGCGTCTACAACGTCGTCTTCAGGTTTAGCTTGCTCGCCACCTTCAGCTTGTTGTGCTTGAGCTTTTTGTTGAGCGATTTCCATTAGTTTTTGAGCCGCTGCTGCTAACTCTTGAACTTTAGTGTCGATCGCTTCTTTGTTGTCACCAGACTTCACAGATTCTAGAGCCGAGATAGCTGCTTCAATTTTCTCTTTCTCGTCAGCTGGAAGTGCGTCGCCCGCTTCTTCGATTTGCTTACGAGTACCGTGGATCATTTGGTCAGCTTGGTTACGAGCCGTTACTAACTCTTCGAACTTTTTGTCCGCTTCTTTGTTAGCTTCTGCTTCTTGTACCATTTTCTCGATTTCTTCCTCTGATAAACCACCAGAAGCTTGGATCGTGATTTTTTGTTCTTTACCTGTCGCTTTATCTTTCGCAGATACGTTCAAGATACCGTCAGCATCCAAGTCGAAAGTTACTTCGATTTGTGGCATACCGCGTGGCGCAGGGTTAATGCCTTCTAGGTTAAATTGACCTAGAGACTTGTTGTAAGACGCTTGTTTACGCTCACCTTGAAGAACGTGAATTGTTACTGCGCTTTGGTTGTCTTCAGCTGTTGAGAAAACTTGATTCGCTTTTGTAGGAATCGTTGTGTTTTTCTCGATTAGCTTAGTCATTACACCGCCCATTGTTTCGATACCGAAAGATAGAGGAGTAACGTCTAGCAATAGAACGTCTGTTACGTCACCAGCAAGAACACCACCTTGAACTGCAGCACCGATTGCAACTGCTTCATCAGGGTTTACGTCTTTACGAGCTTCTTTACCAAAGAATTCAGCAACTTTAGCTTGAACCATTGGCATACGAGTTTGACCACCAACTAGGATAACGTCAGTAATTTCGCTTACTGAAAGGTCAGCATCAGCTAAAGCAACTTTTAGCGGCTCAAGAGAACGTTGTACTAGGTCTTCAACTAGAGATTCTAGTTTTGAACGAGTTACTTTAACGTTCATGTGCTTAGGACCAGTCGCATCCGCAGTAACGTATGGTAGGTTTACGTCAGTTTGTTGAGCTGAAGATAGTTCGATCTTCGCTTTTTCTGCCGCTTCTTTCACACGTTGCATTGCTAGTGGATCGTTTTTAAGGTCGATACCTTGCTCTTTCTTGAACTCTTCTACTAAGTAGTTGATTAGACGAGTATCGAAATCTTCACCACCTAAGTGAGTGTCACCGTTAGTTGCTAGAACTTCGAAAGTTTTCTCGCCTTCTACTTCGTCGATTTCAATGATAGAAATATCGAAAGTACCACCACCAAGGTCGTAAACAGCGATAGTGCGGTCGCCGCCTTTTTTATCAAGACCGTAAGCTAGTGCCGCAGCTGTTGGTTCGTTGATGATACGTTTAACTTCAAGACCAGCGATACGGCCAGCATCTTTAGTTGCTTGACGTTGTGCATCGTTGAAGTAAGCAGGAACCGTGATTACAGCTGCTGTTACTGTTTCGCCAAGGAAATCTTCAGCTGTTTTCTTCATTTTTTTCAAGATTTCAGCTGAAACTTGAGGAGCCGCCATTTTTTGGCCTTTCGCTTCTACCCAAGCATCACCGTTATCAGCCTTAACGATTTTGTAAGGCATAATGCTGATGTCACGTTGAACTTCTTCGTCTTCAAAACGACGACCGATCAAACGTTTGATCGCGAATAAAGTATTTTCAGGGTTAGTTACCGCTTGGCGTTTTGCAGGTTGACCTACTAATGTTTCGCCATCTGTATAAGCTACCACTGATGCCGTTGTGCGTTCGCCTTCAGCATTTTCAATTACACGTGGTTTGTCGCCGTCTAGTACTGCAACACATGAGTTAGTTGTACCTAAATCAATACCAATGATTTTACCCATTTGAGATTCTCCAAAGAGTTCAGTTATTCAGTTTTTTGCTGTACCCAGCTTTTCATTTACATGATAGATGGGGGCTTAGAATGGGGATTCAACCCTGAAAGCTAATTTTGTTTATTCCTAGAAGAGTAAACGAGCTTTACGTTTCTGTATGACCAATAGATAAGGGCATCAAATAGCTTTTCAAGGGCTTTAAATAAAAAAATGCCGAGATTTTTACGTCTCGACATCAATTTATCTTTTAAGAGACAAGTTTTATCTCTCTTATTCTTTTATAGCGTTACCCAAAGTAATTGGAGTTGCAGCGAGGCGACAAGTGAATGAGGCCCCATGAGCATAGCTTGCCTATGTGATTGGGGCGAATGAACGCCGTCAACAAAGCTGCAGCTTCAAGTACGAAGGGTAAATTATTTAGCTACCATAACCATTGCCGGACGGATAATGCGGCCATTTAGTTGATAGCCTTTTTGCAGCACGATCATCACTGTGTTTGATTCATGATCTGGGCTTTCTTGCATGCCAATCGCTTGGTGTAGTTCTGGGTTGAACGCTTCACCTTCAGGGTTGATCGCTTCTAAACCGTATTTAGCTACTGTATCGACGAAAGATTTGTGCGTCATTTCAACACCTTCAAGAATTGGCTTAACCACTTCTTCTTCGATGTTTGCAGCTTGAATTGCACGCTCTAGGTTATCAATAACCGGTAGCAATTCTTCAGCAAATTTGTTTAATGCGTATTTACGAGCTTTATCAATTTCTTGTTCGCTACGACGACGCATGTTGTCAACTTCCGCACGAGCGCGTAGAACTGAATCTTGTTGCTCTTTAACTTGAGCTTCAGCTGCTTGTAGTGCCGCTTCTAATTCTAGTTCACGAGTTGATGGTTCTAGTTCGGCTTCATTCCAATCCAGATCGCCTTCACCACCAACCGTTTGAGCATCGTCATCGATCAAAATATCATCTTCAACAAGTTCTTGTTCAACTTGTACATCTTCAGATTTTAGCTCTTCGTCTTTTGGTTTATTGTGTTCTGTAGTCATGAGGTCTCCAAGAATATATTCAACACTATGGAGTTATCCCAAAAATTGAGGATAAAACTCTCGCATAGTCGTTCCACTTGCCCTTATTATGGGGACGAAGATTTATGATTCAAGCATTGAAATGGTTTATCTTTCTCTAACTTGTTAACTTATGCTAAAAATAAACCAGACCCACGTTCCCAATTGAGCTAAAAAAACGTTATGCAAAAGCCTTTTAACCAGATCGCTATTATCGGTAAACCTCGCAACCACAAAGCCGTTCAAACCCACAAAGAGCTTTATCATTGGTTGATTGAGCAAGGTTACGAAGTGCTGGTTGATGACCGCCTAATTGATATTTTAGGGGACATTCCAAAATCTGCATTCACGAGTTTACTTAATATTGGGAAAAAAGCCGATCTTGCCATTGTCGTTGGTGGTGACGGTAATATGTTGGGCGCGGCACGCATTCTTTCTCGTTTTGATATTTCCGTAATTGGTGTGAACCGTGGCAGCTTAGGTTTTCTAACCGATTTAAACCCTGAAGATTTTCAAAGTGCGTTACTGAAGGTATTGCAAGGCCATTATCTCACCGAAGAACGCTTTTTGTTGGAAGCAGAAGTACACCGCAATGAACACACCAAAAGCCATAACTCAGCCTTAAATGAAGTGGTGCTTCACCCCGGCAAAATCGCTCACATGATTGAGTTTGAAGTCTATATTGATGGTTCATTTGCTTTTTCTCAGCGTTCCGATGGATTAATTGTTTCTACTCCAACTGGCTCAACTGCTTACTCTTTATCTGGTGGCGGTCCTATTCTTTCACCAAGTTTAGATGCGATTTCGCTGGTTCCTATGTTCCCACACACCTTGTCGAGTCGTCCGTTAGTTGTTGATGGCAATCGCAAAATCAAATTAGTGGTATCCCCTGATAATCGTGGCACACAAGAAGTCAGCTGTGATGGACAAATTTCGCTACCCGTTTCACCCGGTGATGAAATTCAAATCTTCAAAAGCCCGAATATATTGAAGCTGATCCATCCCGAAGATTACAGCTACTACCATGTTTTGCGTAATAAGTTGGGTTGGTCGAGCAAGCTGTTCTAATTCCCTTTTATAACGAAAATTACCGTTTTCTAATGCCTTGTTGATTTGTGATCAACAAGGCATTTTTGTATTCAAATAAATCGACGAGCAAAAAATTCACACAAAAAAACTTTACTGTATAAAAAGCCAGTATATACTGTTTTTACATACAGTAATTATTTTCTTTTATCTCATTGAGGTGGATTTATGCTCTCCCATTTAAGTATTAATAATTTTGCGATTGTTAAATCTTTACAGCTAGAGCTTTTCAAAGGAATGACAACCATTACCGGTGAAACTGGCGCAGGTAAGTCAATTGCTATTGATGCACTAGGTTTGTGTCTTGGTGGTCGCGCTGACAGCAACATGGTGCGCCCAGGTGAAGACAAAACCGATGTGACCGCTTCTTTCCTTTTGGATAACAACATCAACGCCACTCGCTGGTTGGAAGATAATGAATTACTGGATGGTGGTGAATGCATTATTCGTCGCATTATTACCAATGAAGGTCGTTCTCGTGCTTTTATCAACGGTAATCCTGTTCCCCTATCGCAATTAAAAGCATTAGGGCAAAACCTGATTAATATTCATGGACAGCATGCGCACCATCAATTGATGAAGCAAGAACATCAACTGACTTTGCTTGATCAATATGCAGGCCATCAGCAGTTGATCCAAGCAAGCCGTTTAAGCTATTCAAACTGGCGTCAATTGCAAAATCAGTTAAAGACCTTGCGTGCTAATAGCCAAGAAAATCTTGCTCAAAAACAGTTGTTGGAATACCAAGTTAAAGAATTGGATGAATTAGCTTTAGCTGAAAATGAATTTGAAGAACTGGAACAAGAACACAAATTGCTTTCTAGTAGCGGTCAAATTGCATTGGTTTGCCAAACTGCAATTGAACAATTGTATGAAGGCGAAGAAGTTAATGCGCTTGGCTTATTGCATTCAGTTAGCCAATCACTGATCGAATTGGCCGACCTTGATCCATCTTTAGCACATTTACCGAATTTGCTATCAGAAGCTATGATCCAGTTAGAAGAAACGAATTCAGAACTGCGCCACTACGCCGATAATATTGATGTTGATCCAAGCCGTATTGCCGAAGTTGAAGAACGCTTTAGCAAAGTAATGACGACAGCGCGTAAACATCATGTGCGTCCAGAAGAGTTGTATCAGCATCATCAAGATCTTAAAGCGCAAATTGAAGCACTTGATTGTTCTGATGAAAAATTTGAACAGCTTGAAAATGAAGTTTCAGAAAAATTCCAAACGTTTTTAGCTGCAGCGGAAAAACTCAGCAAGAGCCGCAACCGCTATGCTAAAGAATTGAATAAACTGATTTCACAAAGCATGCACGAACTCAGCATGGAAAAAGCGCAGTTCTGCATTGAAGTGATATCGAATGAAAAAAGTGCAGCACCGCTAGGCATCGACCAAATTAATTTCTTGGTTTCTACCAACCCAGGTCAACCATTAATGCCATTGGCAAAAGTGGCATCAGGTGGTGAACTTTCTCGTATTTCATTAGCGATTCAGGTTATTACAGCACAAAAAGTCCAAACACCAAGTTTGATTTTCGATGAAGTGGATGTAGGTATCAGTGGTCCTACAGCTAGCGTGGTTGGCAAAATGCTGCGTAAGTTAGGCGAATCAACACAAGTATTATGTGTTACTCACTTACCGCAAGTGGCTGGCAGCGGACACCAACAACTTTTTGTCAGCAAGCAAACCAAGGCTGGAAAAACAGAAACTCGTATGCATCAGTTGGATGAACAACAACGCATCGATGAACTGGCTCGCTTATTAGGTGGCAGCACAATTACTGATTCGACCAAAGCGAATGCGAAAGAATTGTTGATTGCGGCCTAACTTAAAACGTTCAAAAGCTAAAACACTCAAAATCTAAATCGATCAAAAGCTAAAACGCTCAAAAATCAAACAAACAGGTTAATACTTCAAGTAAAACGACAAAGAATTATTAGCCTGTTTGCAACTAAACTCTAAATTTTTGGTCTTATTTTGCATGTTTAACCCTGTGGGCTTTTACTTCTTAGTCTAGCTTGTTTATTATCAGGCTAGATTTTTGCCTTTAACAACTCAAAGAAAACCACTATGCATTTAAAAAAGTGGATACTTATTATCCCTTTCGTTTTAACGATTTTAACAGGATGTAGCGTTCTTGACCGATTGGTGTATCGAATTGATATCGCTCAAGGGAACTATATAGAACAACCGGACGTCGACAAACTTCGAGTAGGCATGACCAAAGAACAAGTTCGCTTTGTACTTGGGTCGCCAATGTTGGTGGAAAATGGTTATCCAGATACTTGGTACTACATTTACCACTTTACTGAAGGGCATGATGATCCAGTTCAAAAAGACTTTGTTGTGAACTTCGATCCTCAGACTCAGACTTTAGCTTCGGCATCTGGCGACTTCGAACTTAGCCCTGAATTTAATACACCACTGCGATAAGTTCGAAAAACGAATAAACAAATGGCCTACAAATTTCGGTTTGTAGGCCATTTTTCTATGTTCAGCTTTTAATCAACGTATTAGATTGAGCAGCTACTTTTTTTGAGCCGCTTTAGCTTGCTCAGCTCGTTTGCGTCGGATTTCTTTTGGGTCAGCAAGTAGCGGACGATAAATCTCAATACGATCTCTATCTCGTACTGTTGCATCTAACTTCACATTACGGCTGTAAACTCCAACCTTGTTCGTCGCTAAATCAATCTCAGGATATGCCACCAGCACACCGGATTGCTCAATAATTTCCTGCACAGTTAAATCTGGAGCAACCGCAAGTTCAAACACCTTTTGCTCATGCGGCAAAGCGTACACAACTTCAACGTGGATCAGTGGGTTATTATTTGATACTTCACTCATAACTCAACCTTAATAAATTTGCTTCGCACGTTGAATAAATGCATTCACCATACTGTTGGTCAATTCGCTGAAAATTTTACCAAACGCCATTTCTACCAACTTGCTTGAGAATTCAAACGCCAACGAAAACTCCACCTTACAGGCAAAATCATCAAGAGGGATAAAATTCCAATAACCCGACAAAGACTTAAACGGCCCATCAACTAATTCCAGTTCGATTTTTTCACCTGGGATCATTTTATTTGCCGTTGTGAAACTCTTTTTAATCCCAGCCTTGGATACATCCACTTCCGCCACTAATGCGGTATCACTCGATTCAATCAATCGTCCACCAGAACAGCCGGGTAAAAATTCTGCGTAACGTTCTACATCATTAACTAAATCGTACATTTGCTTGGCACTGAATGACACTAACGCCGAGCGGTTAACCTGAGGCATACTTTTTCCTAAATTTGATACACAAAGCAAATATGAAAAAACACGAGAAATATTATCATTAATTCAATAAAAGGATTCGCCAAAATTAAAGCAATCCGTATAATGACGACATTATGGCAAAGAAAAATTCAAAATCAAAAGCCGGTAGTAACACTATCGCTCTCAACAAAAAAGCACGCCACGAATATTTCATTGATGACGAAATTGAAGTTGGCTTAGAACTTCAAGGTTGGGAAGTAAAATCATTGCGCCAGGGTAAGGCGAATATCGCAGAAAGTTACGTTTTTCTTCGCGATGGTCAAGCGTACCTCAGTGGTGCATCTATCATTCCACTTCAACAAGCGTCTACGCACATTATTGCGAACCCAACTCGAGTTCGTAAACTGCTGCTAAACCGCCGTGAGTTGGACAACTTATTGGGTCGCGTTAACCGTGAAGGTATGACACTCGTCGCCCTATCGCTTTATTGGTCTCGCTCTTGGGCGAAAATGAAGATCGGTGTAGCGAAAGGTAAAAAACTTCACGACAAACGAGATGATAAAAAAGAGCAAGATTGGCAACGTGATAAAGCTCGCATCATGAAGAGCAATCTACGCTAATCGATTCAAGTGCGTTAATGTTAACCACTTAAACGCTAGTAACTAGACTCTTAAAGGTTTTATGTTACTATGCTGTCAAAGCAAAATCGTTAGTTTGACATTTTGATGAGTAGTTCAGAATAATTCAAACCAACAACCTTGGGGCTGATTTAGGATTCGACGGGAATTTGTAAGTCTGAGGAGCATGCCGTGGGGCGGTTGGCCACGTTAAAAGCCGCAAAAAAATAGTCGCAAACGACGAAAACTACGCACTAGCAGCTTAATACCCTGCTGAGAGCCTTTCTGCCCTAGCTTCCGTTTGTAAGACGGGGAATTACAGAGAGTCAAACCCAAACAAACTCGTGTGGCGTCTCCCGCCTGAGAGACAAAGCATTAAAATTAATTCAGGATAGCCATCGGTTAGCGTGTCGGTTCGCAGGCAGGTGGTGAAATTAAAGATCGACTAAGCATGTAGCGCCAATGATGGATGATTTTCGGACGCGGGTTCAAATCCCGCCAGCTCCACCAAACGTTTGGAAACGGCTTGTAGATTTAGGTCTACAAGCCGTTTTTGTTTTTGTGGCTTTTGAAAATTAATCGCTTTGAAGATTTACCCTGAGTTCAGATGTGCTAGCGGGAGATGTGCTGGCGGGATTCGAACCAGAGTCCAATATTTCCCTACCCACTCCCCATTTCTTACTAAACCTCTGCGCTTTTTCTTCCACGATTTATTGGGATTCGATATTCTTACTTCTTTCAAAAGCATATTGCCGATAAGAATTAAGGAAAACAATGACAGAGAAATTGACTGTACTGATCATTGAAGATGAACCCGCGATTGCAGAAAATCTAATCCATGTATTAGAGATGGATAACTATAACGCGGTTTGGTTTGCGACTGCGGGAGACGGATTGGCCTATCTCAAGCAAAACGATGTTGCTCTGTTGGTGTTAGATGTGGGCTTGCCTGATGCTAACGGCTTTGAGTTATGCAAAACCATTCGTGAATTTTCCACGCTTCCCATCATTTTCCTAACCGCTCGTAATGATGAAATTGACCGTATCATTGGCTTAGAAATAGGTGCAGATGATTATGTCACCAAGCCTTTTAGCCCACGAGAAATGCTAGCGAGAATAAAGCTACGCATTAAATCACACATACCCGAGCCAATGGTGCAGTCCTCGACAACCATTCCTGTTAGCAACGAACTAATAGAGCAAAACTTTGATTATTCTGTTAACGGGCAAGCATTAGGGTTAACCGCCGTTGAGTTTAAACTGCTACACAAACTCGTTTCACTTCCCTCAAATGTACTTAGTCGTGAGCAGTTGATGATTGCCGCAGATATGGCTCCCGAAGCGGCTTATGATCGCAATATTGATTCTCATATCAAAGCCATTCGCAATAAGCTCAAACCTTTTGCTATGTCAGATCGCATTTGTACCAAACGTGGATTTGGCTATTACTACTGCATTAAAACCGATAATCAAATTATAGAAAGTGGAAAAACTCAATGATGTTCCGCTGGCCTAAAATCCCACTCGGGTTACGCTTCTTCTTTCTATACTTTGTGATCATCATTATTACCGCTTACATGGTGAGTAGAACCGTTGTTCACGAACTGAAACCAGCAGTGCGACAAACAACCGAAGAAGCTTTAGTAGATATGGCAAATTTACTCGCGGTTGTTGTTGAAAGTGATGTAAACAAAAGCCATATAAACAAAAGCGATTTAAACAATAGTAAGTTATCTGCAATCAACTTTTCTCAATTGCTTGAAACCTATCAACAACGTGATCCCCAAGCGCAAATCTGGGAGATTGGGAAAAAGACCATTAATACTCGCATCTACATTACCGATCAAAATGGGATTGTGATTGCGGATTCTTGGCAAAAAGATGTCGGTAAAGACTTCTCGCAATGGAATGATGTTTACTTAACGTTGCGTGGTCAATATGGTGCGCGTAGTACCGCTGAAAATCCTGATGATCCCTCTTCAAGTGTTATGCATGTTGCTGCGCCGATTTATCACCAAGGCAAAATTATAGGCAGTGTGACGGTTGCAAAATCTAATCGTTCTGTTCAGCCTTTTATCGACCTTTCAACTCGAAATGTTCTGATTTGGCTTATCTGGATGGGGGCTTTAGTTCTGATTGTTGGAGGATTATTTGCTTGGCGGATCAATTCAGCACTGCATAAATTAGAAACCTACGCAACCAAGATGGGTAATGGTGAAAAAGTTACTAAGCCGACATTTCGTATTTTCTATGAATATGGTCATTTAAGTAATGCGCTAGAAAAAATGCGCCAACAACTTGATGGCAAAGAGTACGTTGAGCAATATGTGCAAACATTAACTCACGAGTTAAAAAGCCCACTTTCTGCGATTAAAGGCGCAAGTGAAATTCTGCAAATGCCAGCGCTTCCTGAAGATAAAGTTGCACGATTTGCCGGAAATATTGAACGGGAAAGCGACCGCATGCAGTCTTTAATCGACAAGTTATTGCACCTTGCTCGCTTAGAAAAACAACCAGAGTTAGAAGACCTTTCGACTATTTATCTTGCAGAATTAGTTGAAGAGATTATTCAATCTTCCGATGCTCGCCTTACTGCAAAATCCGTAACTTGCTCATCGATTATTCCACAAGACATAACGCTACTCGGCGAACCATTTTTACTCAAACAAACGCTATTTAATTTAATGGATAATGCGCTGGATTTTGTCTCCCAAGATGGGGAAATAAAATGGCGAGCGCACGTGATGTATCAAAAAATAACAATCTCTATTTTCAATACAGGCAACCCAATTCCTGATTATGCCCTGCCTCGTTTAACGGAACGATTTTATTCTTTAGCGAGAAACAACGGCAATAAAAGCACGGGCTTAGGGTTAAATTTTGTCGAGCAAGTGATGAAACTTCACCAAGGATTGCTACAAATTGAAAATGTCGAGCAAGGTGTGAAAGTTACCTTAACTTTACCCTCTGGCATGAAAAAACCGAACGCTTAATTTATTTTCAATTCCATCTCCACATAATCTCCACATTACCTCCATAAGTTCTCCAAATTGGTGTTTTAGATTAAGAGCATCAATTTAGGAGAACCCATTATGAAAAAAGTCCTCAACAATCAGCTTGGTGCGAAGTTTTTCTTCGTATTCGTTTTATTTGTATTACTGCAAATTCCTGTGTCTATGGTCAGTAATTTGATCTCTGAACGTTCAGCCCGACAAGCAGAAGCCCGTAGCGATATTGCTCGTAGTAGCAGTGGTGAGCAAAATATTATTGGCCCATTTTTATTAGTGAATTACACCGAAACGCTTTATCAGGAGGGAAAAGCCAGCCAAGTGGAGCGTCAACGATTCATCTTGCCTGAAACATTTTCTATGGACGCTAATCTCGATAGTTTTGAGAAATATCGCGGTATCTACCAAGCTCGTTTATATAAAGCTCAAACGTCATTAACAGGTTCATTTGATTTATCTGAACTTAAAAATTTATGCGGCTGTAATATAAAAAGTGCGAACCTCATTGTCGCCATTCAAGACAGCCGTGGCTTAATCAAAATTGAAAAAATGAATGTGTCAGGACAAAGTATTGAGCCATCACCAGGAACCGGTTTAGCCCAACTACCGCAAGGTTTTCATCAGCCGATTAATCTTCGTAATCTAGATACCAATAAGCCATTAACTTTCGATTTCAATTTTTTGCTTCAAGGTATGGGTCAATTGCAAGTCAGTCCTATCGGTCAGCACAGCACGATCAACATGACATCATCATGGCCGCATCCTAGCTTTATTGGTGACTATTTACCTGTGTCGTCGGACATTTCAGAATCAGGCTTTAAAGCACAGTGGTTAAGCAATAATTTCTCTAGCAATGTCGTATCTCTGGTAAAAGATTGTTTAACTTCGAGTAATCGTTGTTACGCATTAAAGCAACGACAAATGGGCGTAGAACTGATTGATCCTGTCGACCATTATTTAAAATCGCATCGCGCTGTAAACTATTCGTTGTTGGTGATCACGCTAGTGTTTGCAAGTTTCTTCTTACTGGAGCTATTCCAAGCTCGCCCTATCCATCCGATTCAATATGGGTTTGTCGGTTTAGCTCTTGCGATATTTTATCTATTGCTCATCTCTCTTAGTGAGCATCTTGGATTTAATCTGGCCTATGTAATTTCGGCTATTGCTTCCAGTAGCTTATTAAGTATCTATGTTGGTGGCATGTTGAATAACACCAAATCAGGTGCCATTTTTGGCGCGAGTTTAATCACCTTATACGCCTTGTTATTTGGCCTACTGCAAGCCGAAAGCTATGCACTGCTAATGGGATCTTTGCTGTGCTTTATCGTCCTTAGCTTTGTCATGCTATTAACTCGCCGTGTGAATTGGTATGAACGCACGAAAAAGGAAATAGAGAACAAAGAAAAGAAATCTGAATCTGAAAATACAACCAAAACATCCGTTGAAAGTGAGGCTCAAGATGAATGTAAATAATCCTCATATATTCGTTAATAGCCCATACAAACTTAGATTTTCATGGCAATACTCAATAAAAAGCCTTTGTTGTTTAGCGATATTAATCCTCATTGCGCTTTATGTTCGAGATACGATTATTCGCCCTTATATTGGAGATGTTCTGGTCATTGTTTGGGTTTATTTTTGCTTAGCAACACTCATTCAAGCTCCAGTAAAGTTACTTGCGATAGCATCGGTACTAATTGGTTTTATTGTGGAATTTGCTCAATATTTCCACTTAGCAGAAACATTAAACCTTGAACCGAATTCGGCACTTCACGTTATTTTAGGAGCAACTTTCGATACACATGATTTGATGGCTTACACTCTTGGCGGCATTTGTTGTTGGGCAATCGAAAAGCTACTACAAAAAAAGTCACCTAAAGAAAAGTCACATGGAGAAAAGCTATGCAGATAAACTCCAAGACTTTACGCCTCGATGGAACGGCAAAAGTTAAACCGCACAGCATTCGCAAAGTGTATCGAAAACGAGTTCGAATGGGGCTGCTAGAGACAGTCAGATTGTGGGCTAATACCCATATGAATTGAGTTCTTTGCTCATGAATTACTAAGAATAAACAAAGCCCCGAATTCTAAGTTTAACACCAAAATTCAGGGCTTTAATTTTTAACTCTAATCAGTTGTTAACGCATCAAAATCCATTCAATCAAAAATCATGGATAGCGATTTTATCTGCGTAGCCAGTCAAGATGCGAACGTGTGATTCTTCTTCTTCAATGATCTGTTGAAGTTTGGCTGAACCTTCTGCGGTTGGCACAAACTCTTTGATTTTTGAATAGAAAATGATCGCATCTTTTTCTTTGTTGATAGCGAATTTCAAAATGCTTAGCATGTCGTTGAAATCAACATCATTGGCAAACAACTTCTGCATTTGAGCAAATGAACGGCAGTATTCCGCTGCTTCATTGTTTGGATCGAACACTGCACCTTCTTTTTCAGTGGCACTAACGCTTTCACGCAACTCTTTGAAATAAGATTTGTGTGATAACTCAAAGCCAGCCAGTTTCAATAAGAATTCACGGTGCTCTTGGTATTTAACTTTTTCCGCAGCTTTAACGTAATAGTCATAGCTTTCGGTTTCAATTTCTTCCGCCATTAATAGAATTTCATTGGCATTAAAATCAATTTTCATACTTCTATCCTTATTAATGTGGTTTCACGATGTGCATATCAGCAACATATTCGTCTTCAGCCCAGTAAATACGGTCAGCGACTTTTGCTTCTGGGTTTAATGTCACGCCACGCAAAACGCGTTCTTTAAAGGCTTTATAACCAGCTCGGTCGATTAAGTGCCCCATGTGCAAATACACTGGTTGACCTTTCAACATTTCTTCTTCAAATTCCAAAGTGTTTTTGATGACTTGTTGGATAACGTCTTCTGTCACCCAATTTAGGAAAGTCTTACCAACACGAGGCGTTTTCTTAGAAGTACGTCCGCCCAATTTGACCATATAAAGCTGTTTTGGATCGCGCTGCCAAGCCATAGTTGGACATGCCAATACACATTCGCCACAGCCGATACATTTGCTTTCTTCTTTGATTGCTTTGCCGTTTTTAAGATCCAAGCAATCAACAGCGTGGTGTTTACAAGCTTTGACACAAGCACCACAACCAATACAGCGAGACGCATCGAACTTCATTTTTGCGATACCGATAATACCGATATCTGTCATGTGCGCTTTTGCACA
The DNA here is from genome assembly GCA_047975485.1 of Vibrio sp. GTDB lineage: Bacteria > Pseudomonadota > Gammaproteobacteria > Enterobacterales > Vibrionaceae > Vibrio. Next base: position 14,543 of record JBKEDP010000065.1, read on the forward strand.
ATCGTTCGGACAACCCACGGCGACCACTTTGATGTGATAAGGCTGACCATAAATCAGTTTTTCAACTCGTTGTGCTACACCTGTTGCATCTGTGTTGGCTTTTTGGCAAATACGACTGCCCTGACAAGCCACCACGTTACGACCCGCAATACTGGTGTAGCCCGCTTTGGTATCTTTTACATCGATGCCACAAATATCCACTTCCACTTCTTTGATGAAAGGTTCAAGTGCCAATTTCACTTCTTCGACGTCTTGATAACGGATACCTGGCATAGCGAGTTTTTGACGTGTGCCAAGGTGGATAATGCCGTTACCCCATTTTTCTGCGATATGTTGAGCAACAGAAAGCAAATGCGCAGGTAAAATACCGCCCGGAATACGCACGCTGATCATACATTCGCCGCGCACTTTGGATAATCGGAAGTCACCCGTCGCACGCATTTTGATAATATCTACATCTAAACCCATGGTGTGCTCCTTCTTAATCCATCATGTCTTCAGCTTGGTCGAAACGGAAAACAGGACCATCGACACAAACGTATTTTTCACCGATACGGCAGTGACCACATTTGCCAACCGCACATGCCATTCTGCGTTCGTAATCAACCCAGATCTGTTCTTTCTTCAAGCCTTTTGCTAACAAGCCTTGAACGGTGAATTTAATCATGATTGGTGGACCAACAACGATAGCTTGAATATTATCGATATCGCTGTAATCCAAGCTATTTAAGTGAGCGGTTACTAAGCCTGTTTGATAGAAGTCGTCTTTGCTTTCTTCATCTAAAGTTGGAATTAGATTTTGAACTTGCGCCCATTCTCTCAATTCTTCTTTGTACAAAACTGCATCGGTATTTTTGAAGCCAAGGATCATATCCATGCGAGCAATTTTTTCAGGGTAATAGCAGAAGTGATTCATCAAGCCTTTTACGGGCGCAACCCCTGTACCACCAGCGACAACGATCATGTGTTTGCCTTGGTAGACATCCATTGGATAGCCATTACCATGCACGCCACGCATCCAAACTTTGTTGCCCGGTTTTAGTTGGAAAAGTTCATTGGTGACTTTACCGACATTGCGGATCATCAAGTCCACATAATCTTCACCATTATCATCCGTACCGTAATCAGAAACGGAAATCGGCGCTTCGCCAATCATAGGTAAAGACACTTCAACAAACTGACCAAAGTGGACATCAAAATCACGTTGAACACGGAAGTTCCACTCGTTTTCGGTGTGCTTCATAATGCGTAAAATTGAATACGCTTTTGGCATTAATGTGTTGTCGTGATCATGGTCATGATCGTGCTCGCCACAAGTGCAATCGGGGCATTTATTTTCACAGCTCATTATTTTGCTCCTTCTGCTGCTAGCGTGGCTTCCACCACATCGGTCATTTTGTTTACAAGGTTGGCGAAAGAAATGTATTGCGGGCAACGATCATCACAGCGACCACAACCAACACACATGTGGAATTCACCTTGGCGTGCTTTGTAGTCGTTCACTTTATGCAATGCACGGTAACGTAAACGCTCGCCATGTTTTTCACGGAAAGAGTGACCACCAGCCATGTCGCTAAAACCATCAACCATGCAGCTTGCAGTTTGACGACGACGCTCACCGAATTGCGCATTTTCTTCATACACCACATCGTGCACGCTATAACAGGTGCAGCTTGGGCATGATGTTGTACAACGACCACAAGCAATGCAGCGTTTGTCGAATTCTTGCCACATTTCATGTTCAGTTAAAATACGGCGGATCACTTTAGGATCGTCACAAACCATGTCTGGTGTACGCACTTGCTCGATATTTTCTTGTACAAATTGCGGAGCGAATTCCACTTCTTTACCGATTTCAGCAAAGTAAGCTTTTAGATCTTCATCGTGGCATTCAACCGACAAACCGTTTTCATCAAAACGAACGGCTGCTGCGTAGTTTTGAGTTTCGTTTGTACCCATTGAAACGCAGAAACAAGAATCAAATGAACCTTGGCATTCCAACAGCACTATTTTGAGTTTGCTTCTTAAACGGTCGTAGTAAAAATCACGATTGCCGCCATTGGTGAGATACATGTGATCCATACGCTCAATAGCGTGAATGTCACAGCTGCGGGCAAAAATGATGGTTGGACGAGGGTCAATGGTCGATTGTTTTAACTCTGCACCATTGAAATAGAATAGGGTTTCGGTAATAGGACGAACCACATCACTGGCGGAAAAATGAGATTTCTCTTGCCATACGATGTCTTGTGTTTTTTCCACATCGCCATAAACAATGTTATCCGTATGAGCGAATCGCCCACCGAATACTTCCCGAATCGGCGCTTTGATTTGGAAATTAGGCATTAACGCCTCAATCACCTTATCAAACTCGCTATTGGTTAAATATTTCGACATAGCTTTGCTTCTCTTTTTAAGTATTAATATTAATAATTCTGTTATGCAACAAACTGCTGCTGTGCGACCTTTTCACGCCACGCAATGGAATCCGCAAGCGACACTACTTCCCCTACAATAATTAGAGCCGGAGTTGGACATTGATGACGGCTAATATCAGCCACTAAATGCTCTAAGGTTGAATTCATGCAGGAATGATTGTCTGTTGTGCCATTGCTGATCACGGCGACAGGTGTTTGCGGTGCAAGTCCGCTGGAAATTAATTGGGTTTGAATGTTTTTGGCTCGATTCAATCCCATGTAAAACACCAAGGTATGATTAAGTTGTGCCAGCGATTGCCACGGCACTTGGTATTCTTCATCTTTGCCATGAGCGGTGATCACGGTAAAACCACGAGAAATACCACGATGAGTGATCGGAATTCCGCTATAAGCACTGCAACCTAATGCAGCGGTAATACCCGGTACGACTTCATATTTAATGCCGTGCTCAATTAAAGTCAGCGCTTCTTCTCCTCCTCGGCCAAACACAAAAGGATCGCCACCTTTTAAGCGACAAACACGTTTTCCTTGTTGGGCAAGTTGGACTAATAATTCATTGATGGAAGATTGAGTTGCGGAAGGTTTATTGCATTGCTTACCGACTTTGATTGTCTCGGTTGTAGCAGGAATGAGTTGAAGAATTTCGCGTGAAACCAGTTGATCGTAAACCACCACATCAGCGGTTTGCAGCTCTTGATAGGCTTTGATGGTTAGCAAGTTTGGATCACCGGGGCCAGCTCCAACTAAAGCAACAGAGCCAAAAGCCTCATTTGCGACTTCGTGATTCACAGCTCTTTGATTGGCTTGATTTGCTTGCAAGAGTTCGTAATTCTTCATCCGATTTTCAATCACTCTGTTTGAACGTCATTTCAATATACGCCCACAAAAGTGGATTAAAATTGCCGAATTGTTCCCCATTGATTCATATCAATTTATTTTGTATTCAATTACTTAACTCGACGTTTAGAAAAATCAAACGTTTGCGTCTAGCCCTTATCACATAAAGGGATCAGGCGATTTTTCCCTTTTCATTTTTTAAAATAATCGCATTTTCTTTTTAAACAATAGCTTTTGCCTATCAAAACAATAAGAACAAGCGATTTTCTTAAAACCCCATTAAGTGTGAATATACTTTCCGTCAGCACGAAATATCAAAAGCGAGAAAGCTTGTTGAATCAATCAATAAGCAACTATTCGGTAAAAGCTCGTAAAAGCTATTCGGTAAAACTCGTAAACGATAGAAGTGCTAAAGTTTTTAGAAGTAGATGTTCATACACAAAGTAATTGGAGTTGCAGTGAGGCGACAAGTGAATGAGACCCCATGAGCTTAGCTCGCCTAAGTGATTAGGGCGAATGAACGCAGTCAACAAAACTGCAGCTTCAAGTACGAAGGGTATAAAGACCTAACTGATTTTCAGAACGTAATTAAGGAAAGAAACGACATGATTAACACTCAAATCAAACCATTCAACGCAACAGCATACAAAAACGGCGAATTCGTAGAACTAACAGAAAAAGACGTGCTAGGTAAATGGGCAGTGTTCTTCTTCTACCCTGCTGACTTTACTTTCGTTTGTCCAACAGAACTAGGCGACCTAGCTGACCACTACGAAGAACTACAAAGCCGTGGCGTTGAAGTTTTCTCTGTATCAACAGACACTCACTTCACTCACAAAGCATGGCACGACAGCTCTGACACTATAGGCAAAATCAACTACTACATGGTTGGCGACCAAACAGGCAACATCACTAACAACTTTGGTGTAATGCGTGAAGGTCAAGGCCTTGCAGACCGTGCAACTTTCGTAATCGACCCAGAAGGTACAATCCAAGCAATGGAAATCACTGCTGAAGGTATCGGTCGTGATGCATCTGATCTTCTTCGTAAGATCAAAGCAGCACAATACGTTGCTTCTCACCCTGGTGAAGTATGTCCAGCTAAATGGAAAGAAGGCGAGCAAACTCTAGCTCCGTCACTTGACCTAGTTGGTAAAATCTAATTTTTCTTCGTAATTGAAAAATAGAAATAAAAGCGTGTCATATGCCTAATTTGGCACGCTATTTTTATGCTCCAAACAATCATCTAGAGTAATTATTTCGATTTAAATTTTAAGATTTAGGATGTCAAAAATGTTAGATCAAGCGATTAAGCAACAGCTTCAACAATACCTACAAAACCTAAAACACGATGTGCAATTAGTAGTTAGCCTAGATGAAACTCAAAAAGCAAAAGCCTCAAGCGATATTTTGTCTCTAGCAAATGAGATTGCAGAATTAAGCGATTTTATCAAAGTGGAACGCGATGATTCGGCTAGTGAACGCAAACCAGTGATGACCATTTCTAACCCAGAAAAAGGCACACAATTGCGCTTTGCAGGGTTGCCGATGGGACACGAATTTACTTCTCTTGTTTTGGCATTGCTACATTCTGGCGGTCATCCGATTAAGTTGGAACAAGACACCATTGATCAAATTGCTCGTTTGGATAAAAAGCTCGATGTAGAAATATTCATTTCGCTTTCATGCCAAAACTGTCCTGATGTGGTTCAAGCATTTAACATGATGGCGGCAATTAACCCAGACGTTCGTGTAACCATGATCGACGGTGCTTTATTCCAAGATGAAGTGAAAGATCGTGACATCATGGCGGTTCCAAGCGTGTTCATTAATGGTGAATTATTTGGTCAAGGCCGCATGACGCTTAATGAAATCCTAGCCAAAGTCGATGATGGTGCAGCGGAAAAAGCCGCAGCAAGCCTAAATGAAAAAGAAGCTTATGATGTATTAGTTGTCGGCGGTGGCCCAGCAGGCAGTGCTGCTGCTTTATATGCTGCTCGTAAAGGCATTCGCACTGGTGTGGTTGCGAAACGCTTTGGTGGTCAAGTTATGGATACCATGGCGATTGAAAACTTTATTTCAGTCAAACACACTGAAGGTCCAAAGCTAGCAGCTAACCTTGCTGAGCATTTGAAAGAATACGATGTTGATGTAGTAACAGAGCAACAAGTACAAAAGCTAATGGGTGCAGAACACACTGATGATGGTTTGATTCATCTTCAACTTGAAAGTGGTGCGACTCTAAAAAGTAAGTCGATCATTTTAAGCCCAGGAGCACGCTGGCGTGAAATGAACGTACCGGGTGAGCAAGAATACCGCAACAAAGGTGTTGCTTATTGCCCACACTGCGACGGCCCATTATTTAAAGGCAAGAAAACTGCGGTAATTGGCGGTGGTAACTCTGGTATTGAAGCAGCCATTGACCTTGCAGGTATTGTTGAGCATGTAACGGTTTTAGAATTTGCTGATGTACTTCGTGCTGACCAAGTGTTAATTAACAAAGCAAACTCATTGCCGAACGTCGACATTATTATGATGGCGCAAACCACAGAAGTTGTGGGTGATGGTAAACGTGTAACAGGCTTGAAGTACAAAGATCGCAATACAGACGAAATTAAAGAAATCGAACTGTCAGGCATTTTCGTACAAATCGGTTTAGTACCAAACACAGAATGGCTAAAAGATTCAGACGTAAAACTTTCGCCACGCGGTGAAATTGAAGTCGGCAGCCACGGTGAAACAAGTCTTGCTGGTGTATTCGCAGCAGGTGATGCAACCACAGTTCCATATAAGCAAATCATTATTGCTATGGGCGAAGGTGCAAAAGCAAGTTTAGGTGCGTTTGACTATCTTATTAGAAAGTAAGGCTTATTCGTAATTCATAATTCGTAATAACATTTGATAAATAATCGTTAAAGTAAAAACAAACAAGCCGAGCTGAAGCTCCCCCACTTCAACTCGGCTTTTTGTTCTAATGAAGATTAGAAAATCAAACCTCTGGTTGTGGTTGTGATTCTTCCTCTGGTAGTTTTTCTTTTACCACTTCAGGCACATGACCTTCGCTGACCGCTTCTTGGTAACAGCCACTCATTTTAATCGCAAGGTACATATCGGCACGGATACGAATTCCGTCCTCACCAACTTTCACACCTGCGATACCACACCATTGGCGTAAGCGACGTTTATGGCCAGCAAGCACTAAACGAATACCACGCTTTTTGAGTATCGATTGAATATCGTTGATCACCGCCATTACGCTTAAATCAAGATGGTTGAAGCTCGATACCGCATCCACTATCACGCATCTAACGTCATCGGTTCCGGCATGAGCGACGTGGTGCAATAAACGACGCTTAAAGTGTGCTACGTTGAAATAAGTTAATGGCGAGTTGAAACGGTAAATCACCAAGCCCGGAATAGGATGGGCTTTTCCTGAACTGCCAAGGCTTCTAACGACCCCTTTATCATCTAAGCCTAAAACTTGATCGTTCGGGCGCATGATAACTCTCAAGAACTGAACCAAGCCAAGCAAGACGGCTAAAGTGATCCCTGGAATAACACCAATAACTAAGACGGAAACAAAAGTAATCAATGAAAGCCAGAACGCATCTTTATCTCGTTTGCGCAGAGTCCAAATGGCTTTTAAATCGAGGAGTGACATTGAAGCAACGATAAGAACCACGCCCAATGCAGCAACAGGAATAAATTGCAGCGGTTGATATGCGATAAGAGCAATAACCGCAATGACCAATGCCGCAATCACGGAAACTAATTGAGACTTACCTCCGTTAGCATCATTAACCGCAGTACGAGAATCAGCACCACTTACCGCAAAGCCTTGAGAAAATGCCGAGGCTAAGTTGATCATACCCAATGCGCGGAATTCTTTATCTGCATCAATATCGTAGCCATTTTTAGCCGCAAAACTTCGTGCGGTGAGCATCATACTCACAAAGCTCACAACCGCTAAGTTTAATGCTGGCATAACTAATTCACGGCTGACACCAATTTCAAATTCAGGTGCACGAAGTGTTGGCAAACCACCATGAACTACACCAACAACTTTAACGCCAACATCACTTAAATCGCAGCCCCAAACCAAAGCGCTCGCAACAATAATACCAATCATTGCTGCAGGCCATGTCGGGCGCAGTTTTTTACAAGCGAAATAGACGACAACAGTGGCCGCACTCACCGCCAATGTTTGCCATTGAAAATCTAAAAATAAGGTTGGTGCTTCCCAAAGTTGCTCAAGCAAATACGGCTGATAATAAGTAATGCCAAACACTTTAAATAACTGACCAACGATGATGGTAATCGCCACACCATTAAGCAGCCCAAGTAAAATGGGGCGAGAAAGGAAATCAGCAAATACGCCAAGTTTGAAGCGACTGGCAATCAAACACCATAATCCCATCATGGTGGTCATGGTAATAACCAATTGCCAGTGTTTAATTGTATCGCCTGCAGCTAAAGGAGTAACAACTGCAGCAATTACCGCACAAGTTGCTGCATCGGGGCCTACGATTAATTGTCGAGACGTGCCAAAAACTGCGTAAGCCAACATTGGCAACACACAGGAATACAAACCGACAATTGCACTCACTCCTGTTAATTGGGCGTAAGCAATCGCAACCGGTAGAGCAACTGCGACAACAGAAAATGCTGCGCGAATGTCATCCCCTAGCCAGGATTTTTCATATTGTTTTAATTGGTATAATCCGGGAAACCATTCCTCTATTAATATTGCTTTCTTCATACAAAAATCCTTTTACTACAAGCCACTCCATCATATATCAAATTCAAAGTAAGAAAGGTGGTTAATGCCTGATTTCTCACACTATCTCCAAGTAACCTCGAGATGCGAGTTTCAGCATATTGAGGTTACTTGGGTATAAACACGCATAAAAAAACACCAAACAGGGGAAGTTTGGTGTTTTCTTTGGAACGTTAACTTGGAGTGTTACGTTACACATCCTTCATATATTGAAACTTCAGCCTTGTTATCTGCAACTCCAATTACTTAGGATATGGATTTACTGACCATCGTTATTCCAATTGAAGCTCCTAGAAGGTTAACTTCAACGACGGATGTTAACAACATTGTGTAATTTTTAAAATGTAACACAACTTGTTACATATAAGTATTATGCTTACATTGGCAAAAAATAAAACAACCAATAATGAAACTTGTGATTACAGTTTATTCACCCTGAAACTTAAATTATCCAGAGTTTAAGTTAGCAAGTATCAGTCCATAGTTTAGTGTTACATTTGCATGCTCTTTCATTAAGGCCTCAGCTCTAGCTCCTTGCTGATGAATCAAGGCGTCAACAATGGCGTGATGTTGCATATGAGCAAAATTAAAGCGCCTAAACTCTTGCTTCATGTGTCCAAAATCAAAAGTAAGTGAATCGACAGAGGAGAATGGCAAGTGATCATTTTTCTGTAATGCAGCAACCACTGCAGGGTTTGATGCTGCTTCAAGAATCAAACGGTGAAATTCCTGATTTAATTGATGGTATTGGTTTAAATCCTCTTTAGTCACATATCCTTTTTCAAATAACTCATCACCAAGATCCAAACACATTTGCAATTTCTTAATTTGGGCAAGAGTTAATCCTTTTTCAGCAGCCAACCTAGCAGCTAACCCTTCTAAAACCCCTCGAACTTCAATCGCCCCCTTAATGAGATCAATGGTAATGGTTCGAACTCGATAACCTCTACCTTTTAATTTTTCGAGTAAGCCTTCTAGCTCTAATGCTTTAAATGCAATACGAATAGGGGTTCTTGAAACTCCAAGCTTTTCTGCTGTAGGAATTTCAGCAACTCGCTCCCCTGCGGCTAACTCACCAGAAACGATCATTTGCCTTAATGTTGTCAGGACCTCTATCCCAGAATGACTCATATTCTCTCCTTTTATCCCTTTACTCGTTAATACTTTAGTCTAAAGAGGCAAATAAGCACGGATTGACAATCACATTAGCAACTTACTGAAAAATATCTAATTTCAATATCAAAATAACACATAAAGATCAGTTGAGCATTTTTACATTGGATCCAATAACATTATCTTAGCTCGATTTTTAATCAATTATTGACTATTTTGGATCCAGAAGAAAAGAAAAACAATAACCAGGAAGGAAGCCTTATATGTACCCTACAAATTGTTGGTATGTCGCTTGTACATCCGATGAAATAAATGAAAAACCACTTGCTCGCAAAATATGCGGGAAAGATATTGTTTTCTATCGAGGTAATCAAAATAAAATTGCCGCAGTTGAAGACTTTTGTCCCCATCGCGGCGCCCCACTATCACTAGGGTTCATTGAAGATGGACAACTTGTGTGCGGCTATCATGGTTTAAGAATGGGGCATGATGGAGTGCCCCAATCTATGCCAAAACAAAGGGTTAGAAACTTTCCTTGTGTTAAGTCTTATCCTGTCGAAGAAAGACATGGATTTATCTGGGTTTGGACCGGTAGAAAATCATTGGCTAATTCAGACGATATTCCTTACCTCGAATGGGCTGAGAGTTCAGAGTGGGCATATGCGGGAGGTTTATTTCACATTAACTGTGGCTATAAATTAATGATAGATAACTTGATGGATTTAACTCATGAAACCTATGTTCACGCCTCAAGTATCGGCCAAAAAGAAATTGATGAAGCACCCGTTCGAACAAAATTAGAAGGTGGTCAAGTAAATACATCTCGATTTATGGAATCAGTGAAAGCTCCTCCATTTTGGCAAATTGGGCTTAAAGCAAATGGATTGGATCCAAATGCTGATGTTGACCGTTGGCAGATCTGTAAATTCACACCTCCGAGTCACGTTTTGATCGATGTTGGTGTCGCACTTGCTGGACATGGCGGGGTTAACGCTCCTGCTGACAAACGTGCAAACAGTATTGTTGTCGATTTCATTACACCGGCAACGGAAACAACCATGTGGTATTTCTGGGGAATGGCGAGAAATTTTAAACCTGAAGATACCGAGTTAACGGAAAAAATTCGAGCCGGTCAGCACACCATATTTAGTGAAGATCTTGAGATGCTAGAGAAACAGCAACTTAATCTTTCTAAATTCCCAGAGCGCGAACTATTAAAACTGGATATTGACGCTGGTGGTGTACAAGCAAGACGAATCATCAGCAAATTATTAGAACAAGAATCCGATATCCCAATCAAATCGGTTTCTGCTTAATGTCATTAATTCCATTGAAATCACCATATTTTAAAGTTGTAGGTATTTATTTCCATAAGTGCTTTACAACTTTAATTATCCAGAAAGTGGTAAGGAATCATTATGTTTGAAGTAAAAGTTGTCGATAAAATCAAAGAGGCAATTGGAGTAGAAAGCTTAATTTTAGCGCCAATTAACAATCAACCTCTTCCTGAATTCAAAGCTGGTGCTCATATTGATGTAAATCTCGCTAATGGCTTAACTCGTCAATATTCACTATGTCACTCCCCTAGTAACCACTTACCGAGTAACTTCTCACCTAGTAGCTTTTCACCTAGTAGCTTTTCACCTAGTAACTTTTCACCTAGTAACATAGGCGACACTTACCAAATAGCGGTATTACTTGATGAACATTCAAGAGGTGGCTCTAGCTATATTCATGAACAACTTCAAATAGGAGACATCGTACATATCAGTGAACCCAAAAACCTATTTGAACTCGAGCTAAATGCAACCAAACACGTCTTGTTTGCTGGCGGTATAGGGATAACACCTTTACTCAGTATGGCGTATTTTTTAAATGAACAAGGTGCTAATTTCGAATTGCATTATTCAGCCAAATCAAAAGATAAAGCTGCGTTCTATTCAGCCCTTAAACAATCTGAATTTTCAAATCATGTTTTCTTTTATTTAAGCGCAGAAGAAAAACGACTCAATGTTCAACATATTTTAGAAGATACAGATCCAAATGCGCATCTTTATGTATGTGGCCCAGAAAATTATATCGAATATATTTTCCAAACAGCAAAACAAATGAATTGGCCAGACAACCAGTTACATCGAGAGTTTTTTCAAATTTCAGCAGAGGACTCGTCGAATAATGAAGCATTTCAGATCTACCTATCGAATAGCAATTTAACTTTGGATATTCCGGCTAATTCAACTGTACTTGAGGTTTTAACAGAGGCAGGAATTGATGTTCCTTTTGCATGTGAACAAGGTGTGTGTGGCACTTGTTTATTACGTGTGACTGATGGAATACCTGATCATCGAGATCATTATCTGACACCTGAAGAACAAGATAGTAATACCGAATTTACTCCATGTTGTTCAAGGTCTAAAACCCCAATATTAAGCTTAGATTTGTAATATATGGATTTATAAAGCTGGATTTATATAACACTAATTTATTAATTAAAAACACAAGGAATAGTGTAATGAAAACAAAATACTGGAGCAATATCTGCTTACTCTGTGCAACCACTTTCACTTCGATCTCTTTTGCTGCGGAGCAATATACGTTAAGGATGTCTCACCCTTGGCCTGCCACTTCAGATATTAACCAAGGGTTAACAGAATGGGCAAATTCACTTGAAAACGCTTCTAACCAACAAATTAAAGTTGAAATATTTCCGTCTCAAACATTAACTAAATCAGCAAATTCTTATCAAGCTGTTGTTCACCACATTGCAGATATTACGGCTACAGTGCAAGGATATACGGCAAACCGATTCCCATTAACTCAAATTATTGAACTACCTGAACTGGTTGAAACGGCGGCTCAGGGCTCTTGTGTTATTCAAAAGCTGTACGATGAAGGAGCAATTAAACAAGAATATGAAGATACCCATGTTTTATTTGTCTATACCAATGGTCCAGGACAAATCCACATGAAAAATAAACAAGCCGTTATGCCCGAAGACTTCACTGGACAACGTATTCGTCGCCCAACCGTTGTTGTCGGTAACTTATTGACATCATTAGGGGCTCAACCAACGGGTCTACCTGCTCCAGACGCTTATGAAGCATTAGAGAAAGACATTATAGATGGAGTCGCTATCTCATGGGATGGTGCAAAAGTCTTTAGGCTCAGTGAAATAGCGCCTTATCACACCCAACTGAACCTATATAGCTTGAGTTTTGTTGTTACTATGAATAAACAAAAATACCAGTCATTACCGGATAATTTGAAGAAAATAATTGATGATCATTCAGGAGAGCAATGGTCCCAACATATGGCCAAAGTATTTGATTCATTAGATCAACAGGCAATCAATGAAGCAAAAGAAAGAAACGACCATTTAGTCCAACCAGATGAAAAAGTGCTTGCGGCTTGGAAACCTAAATTACAAGAAGCAACCGACCAATATATTGAAGAGTTAGAACAAAAAGGATTACCAGCAAAGCAAGTTTATCAGCGGGCCTTAGAACTAAAAAATGAATGTGTAATTTAAGAATTAAATAAAGTTAAAATAAAAAACGATCAGATTATCAAATCAATAATCTGATCGTTTATTGATGATAACTAAAATGCAATCAACTCTAGTCCCAAAACAGAGCTAAACGCCATCACCACGATTAACGAAGTTTTGAACACGGATTTAGACCACTGAACGTAATTGGTTTCATCCATTTTACGGAATGTAACTTTTGACCACATAAAGCAAGATAACGCTGCCACTGCCAAGTATTCATAGCCAGTATGACCAAAGCAATACAAGCCTAATGCCACAGCGGAAAACGCAACAACATAAGCCATCATGTGTTGCTTGGCTTTTTGAATGCCTTTTACTACTGGCAATACAGGAATGCCTGCTTCTTCATAATCTTGCATTCGGAACATCGCAATCGCATAAGAATGCGGCATTTGCCATAAGCAGAATAAGCTAAACAGCAACACGCCTTCTAAGCTGATGTAATTGGTCACCGCTAAATAACCGACTAACGGTGGAATCGCCCCCGATACACTGCCGACAAGCGTGCCGTATACCGAGGTGCGTTTGTACCACATGGTGTAAAAGAAAACGTAGAACACATAACCCAAAAGCACCATTACTGCCGACAATGGATTTGCTATTTTGTACAGCACACCCGTGCCGACTAACAACATCACCATTGCAAAGAGAAAAGCATGATCAGGATTCACCTTACCTTGAGACAAAGCTCGGGATTTGGTGCGTGACATTTTTGAGTCAATATCTCGATCAAAAATGTTGTTGATCACACAGCCGGAAGCGATCACCAAGGCGACACCTAATAGCGTTGCGCCCAATAAACCTAAGCTGGTTGATTCTGATTTCGCAGCAAGGAAAAAACCTGCCAAAGTAGAAATCAAGTTACCAACAATAATGCCCGGTTTGGTGATCGAGATGTAATCCTTCCACACGGATTGTTCCTGCGGTTTGCATTCTGTGTGAGTAAGATCATCCGACTTTCTCAATGAACTCGACTTTAATGAATGAGCTTTTGGCATAAGCAACCTACATCATCATCATGTTGTGGTTTAGGTTCCACATGATCCAGATGGAACCGGCGATCACAATAAACACAATCACTGCAGTAAAGGCGAAAGATAACGCGTTAAATTTGCCTTTTTCAGAGCTGTCCATATGGAGGAAAAATACCAAATGCACAAGCAACTGAACCACTGCGGTAATGATGAGAATCTCAATCGTCGTATCTCTTGGTAGCGCTCCCGTATACGCAAAGTAAAACGGAATAATGGTCAGCACTAACGAAGCGATAAAACCTATGATGTAGCCTTTTGCACCTGAGTCATCATGGCCTTTTGATACGGAAGAATTCGACATTAGACCACCCCCAATAGGTAAACAACAGTAAATACACAGATCCAAACGATGTCCAAGAAGTGCCAGAACAAACTTAGGCAATAAAAACGCCCTTTCATCAAGTCATTCAAGCCCTTGCTACTAAGTTGGAAGTAGCAAACTGTCAGCCAAATTAAACCAAAGGTCACGTGCAAACCATGCGTGCCAACCAAGGTAAAAAATGCCGATAAGAATGCACTGCGTTGTGGGCCAAAACCTTCTGCAATTAGGTGATGGAATTCGTAAACTTCCATCGCAATAAAGCCCAATCCCAATAAGCCGGTGATCAGTAGCCAGCGTTTTAAGCCAGCCACATCTTCACGTTTCATTGAAATAATGCCAAAGCCAAACGTAATACTACTGAGTAGCAGCAACATGGTTTCAACGAACACGAAAGGAATTTCGAATAAGTCTTTACCTGTTGGTCCACCAGCGGTTGCGTTGACCAGAACTGCATACGTCGCAAACAAGCTGCCGAACAATATGCAATCGCTCATTAAGTAAATCCAGAAGCCGTATTGCTTCATCTCATTGGCGTCATGGTGATCGTGATCATCATGGCCATGTTCTGCGACAGAATTAGCGTGCATAATCCATCTCCATATCGTCTTCGTCATCTTCTGATGCTTTGCCCTGTTGTGCTTTCGCTTGTCTCAACTTGGCTTTATGTGCATCTTCAATTGCTTTAATTTCTTCCACTGTGACGTAGTAATCACGGTCTTCGTTAAAGCTATGCACAATCGTAGTCACCACCATGCCAATAAAGCCGACAATCGCTAACCACCAGATGTACCAGATCATCGAGAAACCAAAGATCATCGCAAAGCCAGATAACACCATGCCTGTTGCAGTATTTTTTGGCATATGGATTGGTGCGTATTCAACTTTTTCAGTCAATTTCGCTTCAACGCCTGCTTCACCACGTTCTTTTTGATACCAGAATGCATCAATCTCATCGCCTTTTGGCAAGTGAGCAAAGTTATAGAACGGAGGAGGTGAAGATGTTGACCATTCCAATGTACGGCCGCCCCACGGGTCACCAGTAAGATCGAGGTTTTGTTCACGGTCTCGAATACTTACAAAGAACTGAATTGCTTGGCACGCAACACCACAGAAAATGATGAATGTACCGAATGCAGCCGTTGCCAGTAACGGGAAGTATTCAGGATCAATGTGTTGGCTCAAACGACGAGTCATACCCATGAAGCCCAATGCGTATAGCGGAATAAAAGCAAATAGGAAGCCGATAATCCAACACCAGAATGCACGTTTACCCCAAGTTTCGCTTAGCTTGAAGCCAGTCGCTTTCGGGAACCAGTAAGTCACGCCAGCAAAACATCCGAATACCACACCACCGATGATTACGTTATGGAAATGCGCAATTAGGAACAAGCTGTTGTGAAGTACGAAGTCTGCGCCCGGAACCGCCATCAATACGCCCGTCATACCACCAACGGTAAAAGTGATAAGGAAGCCGATTGTCCAAAGCATTGGAGCAGTAAATTCCACGCGACCACGGTACATGGTGAATAGCCAGTTAAAGATCTTAACCCCTGTTGGGATCGAGATAATCATGGTGGCAATACCGAAGAATGCGTTCACATTTGCGCCAGAACCCATAGTGAAGAAGTGATGCAACCATACGATAAACGCAAGAATAGTAATCACCACCGTTGCCCAAACGAGCGAGGTATAACCAAACAGTTTTTTGCGAGAGAAAGTCGCTACTACTTCTGAGTACACACCGAAAATTGGTAGCACCAAGATGTACACTTCAGGGTGACCCCACGCCCAAATTAGGTTGATGTACATCATCATGTTGCCGCCCATATCATTGGTAAAGAAATGGGTGCCGATGTAACGATCAAGCGTCAATAGCGCAATTGTCACGGTTAAGATTGGGAATGAAATGATGATCAAAATGTTTGAACATAGAGATGCCCAAGTGAACACCGGCATTTTCATCAATGGCATAGACGGTGTACGCATCTTCATAATGGTAGTGAAGAAGTTCACACCGGAAAGCGTTGTCCCGACACCGGATATCTGGAGCGCCCAGATCCAATAGTCTACCCCTGTTCCCGGACTTGCTTGAATGCCAGAAAGTGGTGGATAAGCTAACCAACCAGTACGAGCAAATTCGCCCACACCTAAAGATACGTTCGTTAGAATCACACCCACAACGAACAACCAGAAACTCAAGTTATTCAAGTATGGGAATGCAACATCACGTGCACCGATTTGTAGCGGCACAACAATGTTCATCAAACCGATGATCATTGGCATTGCCACGAAGAAAATCATGATCACGCCATGCGCACTGAAAATTTGGTCGTAATGTTCTGGTGGCAAATACCCTGCTTCACCGGCAGATGAAAGCAATTGCTGACTACGCATCATCACGGCATCAGAGAAACCACGAATTAGCATCACCAAGGCGACCACTATGTACATAAAACCAATTTTTTTATGATCGACCGACGTTAGCCATTCTGACCATAAATACTGCCATTTACCGTAATAAGTAATGGCTGAAACCAGTGCAATACCAAGAATCGCAATCACGGAGAGCGTCACCATGATAATGGGTTCATGGTATGGCACACTGTCTAGAGAAAGTCTTCCTAAAATACTCATTCTCATTCCTACCTTTAATGTTTCGCCATATCCATATGCTGACCATCAGCCATGCTTTGATCACCGTTCATGCTTGTCTTTTCGTGCATATTGGTCTCATCGTTTTTACTGCTCTCATCGTTCATCGACATATCATGATTCATCGGCATATCGCCCATTTCTTCATTTTTCATCTGATGTTCGTGCGAGTTCAAAGCTCCTTTGTATTGCTTCACAACATCGGCAAACAAATGCTCTGGAACGCTTGAGTAATAAGTCACGGGAACATTTTCACTTGGTTTAGCCAACTCACGATAACCATCAAAATTATCCATCACGAGCGCATCTTGTTTCGCTTTAACGCCTTCAACCCAAGCATTAAATTCATCACGCGTGTTGGTTACATGCGCAGTAAATTTCATGCCAGAGAAACCGTCGCCACTGTAGCTCGCTGAGATACCTTTATAATCATTCGCTTCATTCGCCATTAAATGAACTTGCGTCATCATGCCCGGCATCGCATAGATTTGGCTACCAAGACGAGGAATGAAGAAAGAGTTCATAATATTGTCGGAAGTGACTTTAAATTGAACAGGAACATCTTTAGGGAAAGCGACATAGTTGATGGTTGCAATGCGCTGATCTGGATAGATAAATAACCATTTCCAATCAAGTGAAACCACTTCAATTGTCATTGGTTTTACATCGCTCACAAGCGGTTTAGATTGCTCTAACTCATGAGTTGTACGCCAAGTGATAGTGCCTAAAATGGCAATAATGATAATAGGAACAGTCCACACCACCACTTCGATCTTGGTTGAGTGCGCCCATTCAGGATCGTATTTTTCGCCCTTGTTTGAAGAACGATATTTATAGGAGAAAAACACCGTCATCAGGATCACAGGAATGACCACAATCAACATCAGCAATAGTGATGTGATAATCAGTTCTTTCTGCTGAATGCCAATGACACCTTTCGGATCAAGTAAAGCAGAGCTGCATCCGGACATGAACAGAGCTACTACAATGAGCATCCCTCCCCGTGACAAGATGTTTTTATATCTTGAGGCTTCCATTCTTATTCTCGATGTTTTGAGGGTGCGTTTATAAATGTATGTTCTCGATATAAACGAACCAGATGGTCAACAACACAGCGTATTACCCATGCGCTTTGTTATTCAGTTTGTTGATGGTCCACACACGAAATTGAGTGACCTGTAACTGGATAACAACGGATATCGGCTGCCTTCCATTCCCGCTTGCAAAAATCATTTCGCAAAGCAGTGAAATACAACAAGAATCAGCAAACTTTACATTTGCACACATCTAGTTACATATAAAACATTATGCTTACATAACAAAAACATAACACCAAGCAAAAATGGAAAATAAGATTTACAATAAAACAACAAAATAAAAACAAGATATTAATCAATAAGTTAAAATTTCATTATTAAATACAAGGTTTTAAAGAATGGAAAAATAAGAAACAAAAGAAACTCGACATTCACAACTTATCGCAGCACATTAGATACACATAACCTAACTTTATGAACAAGTTATAATTTTTAAATTCTGTCAAATCTGAAATGGATAAAAGTCACAAAATGATCAGACCAAAGTGCGACGAACAAAAAAAGAGCAACAAAATGCTGCTCTTTTAGTGATTTGGTTAACAATTTAATAACCAGGTGCGTTTTAGGAAGTTATAGTCCTTTTCGATATTGATCTGATGTAGTTGGTGAAACCTGTTTTGTTAACATTTCAACTGCACTTTCATCTTGTTTGATCAGAGCTTTGAACGCTTTGATCAATTCAGGTTTATCTAACTTCACCTGAGTATCGGTCTTGATGTTGCGTAAATCGACAAACACATCAGTGGCAAGTTGTGGTAAATCCTTCAACACATTCACGTTCAAGTAATTCAAATGGTTGAACATGTGGTTATGGTCGCCCTTCTGCTTATCAATCACATATTGAGAAGAGTTTAAATTAATAATGGAAGTGTGCTTTTTACAATTCTTCAAACACTTAGAATCAAACTTTTTGATCTTGCAGCCAATCGTCGATTGGAATAAACACTGACGACTAGTGAGCAAAGTCATTGGATGATAGATGCTGTAAAAGGTTTTGAAATCTTGAGTATCAGAAACTGGGCGCACAATATTACGCAACTGCTTTTTGTTAATCTCGTTAGAAATAAACGCACCACCAGCAGCAAACTCTTGTTGTAAACAGCGTAGCGCATACGAGTTAGTCATATTTAATTGCGGTCCTGCAACCCACGCAATACTGCGCTTCTTCGCCTCAAAACCAATGCCAGTGTTATTAGTGATTAATGTGCTTGGTTTAATCTGATCGATAAAATCAACCGCAGCATCGAAATCCTCACCAATTAAAATCGCTGGGAAATAAGGCAACAGATTTGGATGATTGGTAAATAAAGCTACCAACTTAGACAAGTTAACTTTCATCGCACTTGGCAGATGGAAATACACATCCACATCAGGGTCATCACAAGCGGCAATGTCTTTTTCATCGGAAATCATAATGCTCAATTTAGGAGATGATGTTTTTGGTGAAATAGGAGTCGCTTCTGCCGTTATATGCGCAGATTTTACTAGCCCTAAATCAGCTACTTCAACTGGAGCAATGAGTGATTTGCCATTATTTAAAGTAAGTAAAACCTGATCACGTAATTCACTTAATTGCTTAAATGGAATAGAGGCATCTTCTTCTAAATCAGCCACATTCACTTCCACTAAAACAAACTTATCATTGTTGATTGGATTAAATTTCTCGGCAAAATCTGCTTGTGATAATTTACGCTTATCACTTTTAGCTAATATGGCTTCGCTAGTGAGTTGATGCTCACTCTTAACCTGATTTCCCTCTTTCACCAATAGGCGTAGGGTTAACGGTAGGCCAATTGCTCCTGAGAAAAACAACTCAACAGATAATTTATCAATATTCAATAAGTTAGATTGCTCTTCGAGCTTTTGGATCACTGTAGTCTTTTCCGAATATAAGCTCTGTTTTAGCTCTTTCACGCTGCTTTCTGAAGTGCATTGATATACCTTTGAAAAGTGTGCGACCGTGTTTGATCTCGGGTTATCAATAAACATGTTTTTATTAATATCGCCCGTTAAATAACCATCAGAAAAGTCACGGTTAAACTCTTTGTATAAGGTTTCTTTGTTTGTCCCAACTTCACCAGTTTGGCAGAAATTATCGATTTGTTTACGCCACTGATCAGCAACGGTATACACATAATGTGGCTTTTTAATTCGACCTTCGATTTTCAAAGAATAGGCACCGGCATCCGCTAGCATTTTTAAATCATCAAATGCCGAATTGTCTTTCATATTGAGAGGAAATTGAGAACCAATTTTGGTTGGCTGATATTGGTCACGACACGGTTGACTACAGCGACCTCGGTTGCCTGAATTACCATTTCTTGCAGAGCTGATATAACACAAGCCAGAAAAACCAATGCAGTAAGAACCGTGCACAAAGACTTCCATTAAGACATTACGTTCACGCCCGTATTCAGCAAGATACTTAATTTCTTGAATATTCAATTCACGAGAAAGGTTAACGCGGCTCGCTTGAAGTTGAGCAAGAAAATCGATTTGCCCTTGGTTATGCGTGTTTAATTGAGTGGAAGCATGAACATCAAGTGTTGGAAAATGTTGCTTAATAATGTGGAACAAGCCGAGATCTTGCAAGATCACGCCATCGATATCGATATTCACTAATTTATTCAATAAGCGGATCACTTCTGGGATCTCGCTTTCTAGAATAATGATATTTAGCGTGATGAAGATTTTGCAATCGTGCTCATGAGCAATGCGAATCAAACCGTGTAAGTTTTCCAACGAAATATTGACGGCACGGTTACGGGCATTAAATTTGTCCAAACCACAATAAACGGCATCAGCCCCAGCAAGAATCGCTGCTTTCACCGAATCGACATCACCACCCGGAGCCAATAATTCAAATTGCTTACTCATACACTTCCCACTCATACAACACAGATTTTCTGCTTAAAATTTATCGCACATTATTTCGGCTGCGAATTGTACCAGTGAAATGAAAAATTACTTAAAAAGGTGGGATTTTGTTATCTGAAATCAAACTCTCAGATCGCCTATTCGTTTCCTTTAAATCGAATAACTTAAAAGCAATCTGCGTCACATGTTATTTTTTAATCAATTTGCACACTAAAACATAGACCAGATAAATAATTACACTTCAAACAAAAACAATCATAAATATCAAAGATTAACTTCGCTAATTAGAAGAAATTAATGAGATCAAAATCACTAAATCAATGTGTTTTCATGTTACCTTATTGTAAAGAACTCATTAAATACATGGTTTCTTTAAGTTTACAAATGGATGTACGTAAACAGATTCAGCAGGAGTTAGCATGAACACGAAACAATCGAACACAAAACAAACGTGGTTTAGTTTAATAGATAAACCCACCTTCTTTGGCGCACTGTTTTTACTCTTTGCCGCCGTTGTCCCTCTACTCATCTTCCCTGAAAAAGGAGCTGAATGGATCGCAATAGCCAAAAGCTTTATGACAGATGAGATTGGCGTCCTTTATTTAGTCCTCGGTTTAGCCTCTCTCTTTTTTATGGTCTACATCATCTTTTCTGATGTTGGGCAAATCAAACTTGGCGAACCCGATGACGAACCTGAATTTAAGACAGGCTCTTGGGCTGCCATGCTCTTTTGTGGTGGTATTGGTGCCAGTATTTTGTATTGGGGTACGATTGAGTGGGCATATTATTATTTAGATCCACCGTTCCAAATTGAACCAGGTAGTGACGAAGCGATTCGTTGGGCGGCAACTTACGGGATCTTCCACTGGGGGCCAATTGCTTGGGCTATTTACCTTGTTCCTGCTGTTCCTATCGCTTACTTCTTCTATGTTCGCAAACAACCTGTGTTAAAAGTTTCAGCAGCGCTAATGCCTGTAATTGGTGAAAAACGTGCTCATGGATGGTTAGGGAAAACCATTGATGTGTTATTCATTTTCGGTCTATTAGGCGGTGCTGCAACCACGCTAGGTTTAGCCGCACCACTGATCACTGAGGGTTTAAATAACCTACTTGGCATTCCGAAAACCATGTTCGTCCAACTTTGTGTTCTGTTAGTTTGTACCTTAATTTTTGCTTATTCCGCTTATGCAGGCATGAACAAAGGTATTCAACTACTCAGTAACATTAACTTCTGGAGCGCGATTGGTTTATTAGTGTTTGTATTTGCCGTTGGCCCAACGAACTTCCTACTCGAAACTGGTTTAGCCTCATTAGGCCGAATGCTAACAAACTTCTTTGCAATGTCATCGTGGGCAGAACCATTTGCAGGATTAGGTGACTTCAAAAATACGCACTTCCCACAAGATTGGACTATTTTCTACTGGGCATGGTGGCTTGTGTACGCACCAAGTATGGGCTTGTTCATTGCTCGTATTTCTCGTGGTCGCACAATCAAACAAATGGTGGCAGGTTCAATCTTCTTTGGCTCGCTAGGTTGTTTCCTATTCTTCATGGTGCTAGGTAACTACGGCTTATCTTTGCAGTTAACTGGTGCGGTCGATGTGGTTGGCATTTTGCAAAACCAAGGTGCAACAGCGGCTATTTTTGCTACGTTAGAACACTTACCAATGAGCACTCTGGTTATCGCTGTGTTTACCATTCTGTGTGTGATCTTTACTGCAACAACCTTTGATTCCATCTCATACATCTTGGCTTCAGTTGTACAAAACAATGTGACAGAAGAACCGATGCGTTGGAACCGCTTATTCTGGGCATTTACACTTTCATTTATGCCTGCGGTACTTATGTTTATGGGAGGATTAGCAACCTTACAAACCGCTGCAATAGTTGGTGGTTTACCGTTAATCGCTATTTCAGTCATGCTGATGATTGCAACCGTGAAAGCTGCATCGCTCGATCTCTCCCATCAAGAGGGTTACGAAGATCCAGTGATCAATATTGAAGCATTGCCAGAAGTCGATCCTTGGTCAACTGAAGGTATTGCACTTAGTCGCTTTGAAACACTAAAAGCAACCGCAATTGAAGCAGCAAATGATGAGCGTGAAGCGTTGAAAGAAATCTGGAATCTGAAGAAAAAAATCCGTGAAGAAGCCTTAACCTATGGCGAGAAAGGTTTAGAACTCGGTGAGATCCCAGAAGACATGCAGCAAGAGTTAGATCGCCTGACAACCGATGCTATGTCTGCTAAAGAAGCGAAACTCGCTGCATCAAAAGAAGCTCAAGAAGCCCGAATTGTTTTCAATGAATTAATTAAAACGAAGAAGGAAAACATTAATAACATCGATGATCTTGAAGAAGCTCGCACCAAAGTAGAGGAAGATAAAGCTGCGAGTTAGTGGTGATAAATATCGCTAAAATACAATTTATTCACCAAAAAAAGGGCAGTTCTACACTGCCCTTTGTTTTTAAATAAGAAAATCAATCCAACAAATACAAAGAGTGGAATTTGATGTGCTCGTCGATAAAACTCGCGATGAAGAAGTAACTATGATCATAGCCTTCATGCAAATTCAATTCGAGCGGATACCCCACTTCTCTTGCTGCATGTTCAAATAATTGTGGCTTCAACTGTTCTTCTAAGAAATCATCATCTAAGCCTTGATCGATTTTGATCGGCGGCAAAGCATAAGTTTCGCCTTTAATTTTCTTCATCAACTCAACAGAATCGTATTTCACCCATAAAGCTTGATCGTCACCTAAATAGGCTTTCAATGCCTTGTGTCCCCAAGGGCAATGTAATGGGCTAACAATTGGGGCAAAAGCTGAAATGGATTTAAAACGTGGAGCATTGCGTAAACCAATAGTCAATGCGCCATGTCCACCCATTGAGTGGCCTGAAATTGAACGCTTTTGATTTACTGGAAAGTGTTGCTCAATAAATTCTGGCAATTCATAAGCAATGTAATCATACATTTGGTAATGCGCAGCCCAAGGTTCTTGCGTGGCATTGAGATAGAAACCTGCGCCTTTACCAAGATCATAAGCTTCGTCATCAGCAACGTCATCACCACGTGGACTGGTATCAGGTGCAACAATCGCAATACCGAGTTTGGCCGCCATTCGTTGTGCCCCTGCTTTTTGCACGAAATTTTCATCTGTACAAGTTAAGCCTGAAAGCCAATATAAAACCGGTACTTTTTGCTCTTTAGCTTGTGGCGGTAAAAAAATCGAAAAGCGCATTCGACAATCTAAACGATTTGAAAAATGCTCAAACTGTAACTGCTCACCACCAAAACATTGATTGGAGTTTAGTTGTTTCATTCTGTCCTCCCTGTTTTCTTTATAATGTTTATCTGTAGATATGAAAAAACGGGTTAATCAAAGTATAACTAATTTGATTCAACCCGTTTTGAAAAGAAAATATCGTTCCCAAAGTAATTGAAGTTGCTGCTTCAAGTACGCAGGGGATTAGTAGTGAATTACTGTACGAATACTCTTACCTTCATGCATCAATTCAAAGGCTTTGTTGATATCTTCTAAGCCCATAGTATGCGTGATGAAGTCATTCAATTTGAACTCACCTTTCATGTAACGCTCAACGTAATCAGGCAACTCTGAACGACCTTTTACGCCACCGAATGCAGAGCCTTTCCACACACGACCAGTAACCAATTGGAATGGACGTGTTGAGATTTCTTGACCAGCACCAGCAACACCAATGATGATCGACTCGCCCCAACCTTTGTGGCAGCACTCTAACGCTGAACGCATAAGCTTCACGTTACCCACACATTCGAATGAGTAATCTACGCCGCCGTCAGTCATTTCAACGATCACTTCTTGGATTGGTTTGTCGTAGTCATTTGGGTTAACGACATCTGTTGCGCCCAATTTTTTTGCTAAATCGAATTTTGAATCGTTGATATCAATCGCAATGATTCGACCAGCTTTTGCCATAGCAGAACCAATTACAGCAGAAAGACCAATACCGCCTAAACCAAAGATCGCAACTGTATCGCCCTCTTGAACTTTTGCTGTATTCGTCACAGCGCCCATACCTGTTGTTACACCACAACCAAGCAAGCACACTTCTTTTAAGTCTGCTTCAGGGTTTACTTTCGCAAGAGAGATTTCAGGAAGAACCGTATATTCAGAGAAAGTTGATGTTCCCATGTAATGGAAAATTGGCTGACCATCGATTGAAAAACGAGTCGTGCCATCTGGCATTAAGCCTTTACCTTGAGTCTCACGAACAGCTGAACAAAGGTTCGTTTTACCAGAGGTACAGAATTTACATTTGCCACATTCTGCAGTGTAAAGAGGAATAACGTGATCGCCCACTTTTACAGAAGTTACGCCTTCGCCAACTGATTCAACAATACCGCCACCTTCGTGACCTAAGATCGCAGGGAAAACGCCTTCAGGATCGTCGCCAGATAAAGTGAATGCATCTGTGTGACAAACGCCTGTCGCAATGATCTTAATGCGAACTTCACCCGCTTGAGGTGGCATTACGTCAACAATTTCCATCTTCAGCGGCTCACCAGCCTTCCATGCCACAGCAGCGCGCGATTTAATAACTTGAGCGGTCATATTCCATCCTTATTGAGTGGTTTGTTTTTATTTCGACATTGGTCAGTTTAGGTGAATCGGCTCTGAATTGAAATTGATAGATCTTGTTGCTGTGAGAAACGGTAGTCATTTGGGTAAATAAACCACTAGTAATATCTATAATTTGTTTTCTAATCGATGTTTTGCTTTTGCTAGTGAAGCCTGTAAACGTTGTTCCAATAAACCTATATCAATTAAACGAGTTAGATATTCTGCTACATGAATGTCACCACCTTCCATCTCAAGTAATTCGATCTGCTCCTGCTTTTTACTTGAACATAAGATAATTCCTAAAGGTGAGTTCTCGCCTTCTTCTACTTCGTGTTTTTTAAGCCAATTAAGGTACAGTTCCATTTGGCTTTTATGGCTATGCTTGAATTTCTCTAGTTTCAAATCAATCGCAACTAAACGTTTGAGCTTGCGGTTATACAAAAGCAAATCGATATAAAAATC
Source organism: Vibrio sp. (assembly GCA_047975485.1). Classification (GTDB taxonomy): domain Bacteria; phylum Pseudomonadota; class Gammaproteobacteria; order Enterobacterales; family Vibrionaceae; genus Vibrio. The sequence goes on from JBKEDP010000065.1 coordinate 40,304, forward strand.
GTCGTTATCAATTTGAATGCGTTTTTGACGTGCAATAAAGCTAAATCCAGCACCTAGCTCCAATAAGAACTGTTCCATATCTCGAAGAATTGCATCTTCTAAATCCTTCTCAAGGTAGCGGTCGTTTAATTCTAAAAAGTCCAACACATAAGGATCTTTCAAAAGTAAATCTTGGTTGTATTGGCCTGAATCTCGTAATTGGCTGAGTTCTGCAACAATGGTTTCTTCTGGCTTTTTCGAAATAGCGGTACGTTCAAATAATAAAGCTCCAATGCGCTCATCTAAAGTTCGAGTAGACCAACGTTCTTGAATCGCCATTGTGGCATAGAAGTCCCGTTTTATTGGGTCATCAATCGCAATTAACTGACGGATATGAGTCCAACTCAATTGTCCACGCAGTGAGTGGACAATTTCCTCATCACAAAAAACTTGAGCAAATTGCACACAATAGTTTAATTGACTGCGACTCCACCCTTTTCCAAATTTTAGAGTCAACTCTTTGGCTAACTCTTTAACAATCTGTCGACCATACTCAGCCCTCTCACCACCTAATATTTCTTGGTTGATGCGGTTTCCAACTTGCCAATACAGCAAGGTGATTTCACTGTTAACACTAACAGCAACACGTTGCTTAGCTTGTAAAACAAGATGCGTAACTTCATCAATTAATTGCTTATCATTTGGTAGTAAATCACTGTTCATCAAATATCCCCTAGCTACTTTGAATTAGCTGCTTTGAAAAAGAACAGTATCTAGGAGTTTTCGAAGTAAAATGTACGAAAAAAGTCTGCTATCTCTGAATAACTTACATAAAAAAACCACCAGCCGGAGCTAGTGGTTTTAGTTTATTCTTCAATTAAAAAGGAAAATTATTCCCACTCAATCGTAGCTGGTGGCTTACCTGAAATATCGTAAACCACGCGAGAAATGCCATCTACTTCGTTGATGATGCGGTTCGATACTTTACCTAGGAAGTCGTAAGGTAAATGTGCCCAATGCGCAGTCATGAAGTCGATAGTTTCAACAGCACGAAGTGAAACAACCCAATCGTATTTACGGCCATCGCCCATTACACCTACAGAACGAACTGGTAGGAATACGGTGAAAGCTTGAGATACTTTGTGGTACAAATCCGCTGCGTGTAGTTCTTCAATGAAGATTGCATCTGCACGACGCAGTAAGTCACAGTATTCTTTCTTCACTTCACCAAGAACACGCACACCTAGACCTGGACCTGGGAATGGGTGACGGTAAAGCATATTGTATGGCAAGCCAAGTTCAAGACCGATCTTACGCACTTCATCTTTGAACAATTCACGTAGCGGTTCAACCAAGCCCATTTCCATATCGTCTGGCAAGCCGCCTACGTTATGGTGAGATTTAATTACGTGTGCTTTACCTGTTTTAGATGCAGCTGATTCAATAACGTCTGGGTAGATTGTACCTTGAGCCAACCATTTCGCATTTGATAGTTTCTTCGATTCTTCATCAAAAATATCAACGAAAACGTGACCAATGATCTTACGTTTAGCTTCTGGATCTGCTTCACCGGCTAATGCGTCTAGGAAGCGGTTTTCAGCGTCAACGTGAATGATGTTTAAACCAAAGTGATCGCCAAACATTTCCATTACTTGCTCTGCTTCGTTCAAACGTAGTAAACCGTTATCTACGAATACACAAGTTAGCTTGTCGCCGATTGCACGGTGGATCAGCATTGCTACAACCGATGAATCTACACCGCCAGAAAGGCCAAGGATCACTTCGTCATCGCCCACTTGCTCTTTAATGCGAGCAATAGCGTCGTCGATGATTGAAGATGGAGTCCACAATTTGTCACAACCACAGATGTTTAGCACGAAGTTTTCTAACATGCGTAAACCTTGGCGAGTGTGCGTTACTTCTGGGTGGAACTGTACGCCGTAGAAACGTTTTTCTTCGTTCGCCATTGCTGCGTATGGACAAGTATCCGTTTGAGCAACTTTTGCAAACGTAGATGGAATTTCAACTACTTTGTCACCGTGACTCATCCAAACATCAAGAAGTGGTTTGCCGTCTTCTGCAATCGCATCTTCAATGTTTTTGAACAATTCACATTCTTCAACCATTTTCACTTGAGCGTAGCCAAATTCACGTTCGTTTGAACCAGCAACTTTACCGCCAAGTTGTTCAGACATGGTTTGCATGCCGTAACAAATACCAAATACTGGCACGCCTGCGTTAAACACATATTCAGGCGCACGAGGTGAACCTGCTTCTGTTACGCTTTCAGGGCCACCAGAAAGAATGATGCCGTTCGGGTTGAATTCACGGATATCCGCTTCATCCACATCCCAGCTCCATAGTTCACAGTACACACCGATTTCACGGATACGGCGAGCAATCAACTGAGTGTATTGAGAGCCAAAGTCTAAAATTAAAATACGCTGAGCATGAATATTGGTCGTCATTCGTTTTCTCTATTCATTTAATCTAAATGGATATGATGCAACATCCGAAATACATCATTTAAAAATTTTTTGTTTCTATAATCCGCAATGGAACAATTAATTTCAAAGCAGAAGGTTCGAGTTCAAGGAAAAGGCGCGGAGTTGACGTTAGTCAATGAGCACCTTTGACGCAGAAATCGGACCTTCTGAGAAGAAATTTAGCCCATTCGGTTGTAGTTTGGCGCTTCTTTGGTAATCTGAACGTCGTGAACGTGAGATTCCTGCATACCAGCACCAGAAATACGTACAAACTCGGCTTTAGTACGCATGTCATCAATTGTTGCGCTACCCGTTAAGCCCATGCTTGAACGTAAACCACCCATTTGTTGGTGGATGATTTCTTTTAGGCGACCTTTGTATGCGATACGACCTTCGATACCTTCTGGTACAAGCTTGTCTGCTGCGTTATCAGATTGGAAGTAACGGTCAGAAGAACCTTGAGACATTGCACCAAGAGAACCCATACCACGGTATGCTTTGTATGAACGACCTTGGAACAAGATAACTTCACCCGGTGCTTCTTCAGTACCTGCGAACATTGAACCAACCATCACACAAGATGCGCCTGCTGCGATTGCTTTACAGATATCACCAGAGAAACGGATACCGCCATCTGCAATAACTGGAATGCCGAATTCAGCTGCTGCTTCTGCTGCGTCTGAAATCGCTGTAATTTGAGGAACACCAACACCTGTTACGATACGAGTTGTACAGATAGAACCAGGGCCGATACCCACTTTAACTGCATCCACACCCGCTTCGATTAGCGCACGAGCACCTGCTGCAGTAGCAATGTTACCACCGATGATTTGTAGATCTGGGTAAGCTGCACGAGTTTCTTTAATGCGATCTAGAACGCCTTGAGAATGACCGTGAGATGAATCGATAAGTAGAACGTCAACGCCAGCTTCAACTAACGCTTTAACACGTTCTTCGTTACCAGCACCTGCGCCAACAGCTGCACCAACACGTAGACGGCCACGCTCATCTTTACATGCGTTTGGTTTGCTTTCTGCTTTTTGGAAGTCTTTTGCAGTGATCATGCCTGAAAGTTGGAAGGTGTCGTTCACTACCAATACTTTCTCAACACGATGCTCTTGCATGCATTGTTGAACTTCGCTCATTGATGCGCCTTCTTTAACCGCTGCTAGGCGTTCTTTTGGCGTCATCACTTTTTCAACAGTCTTGCTTAAATCTGTTACAAAGCGAACGTCACGACCAGTGATGATACCCACTAGTTCGTTGCTTTCTGTTACTACAGGGAAACCTGCAAAGCCGTGTTTTTGCGTCAATGCTTTAACATCAGCGATAGTATCAGTTGGGCGAACCGTTACTGGGTTGCTTACCACACCTGATTCGAAAATTTTCACTAAGCGAACTTGCTCTGCTTGTTGCTCAATTGACATGTTCTTATGAATGAAACCGATGCCACCTTCCTGAGCAAGAGCGATAGCCAAACGAGCTTCGGTTACCGTATCCATTGCGGCAGAGATCATTGGGACATTTAAGGTGATCTTTTTGGTTAGCTGAGTGCGAAGATCAGCCGTGTTAGGAAGAACAGTTGAGTGTGCTGGGACGAGAAGTACGTCATCAAACGTTAGAGCTTCTTTAGCGATTCGTAGCATTGCAATATCTCACATAAGAGTGTTAGAGGGATAAACCCCGCTTCCAATGAATTGTTGTAACTCATTATCAGCAAAAACATATTTCATCGTTTCGCATAACAAAATACATTTGGGATTTGATATTGCAGCGGGATTATACGCTTGACGCAAACGTTTGACTAGCCGTTTTTTAAGGTTTTTATATGAAAATTTAATGAATCGCTCGAATAGCTCACCAACTGCCTGATTGCGTGACAAATTCCGCTGAAAGTGAAGCCATTTCTTGTTTTGTGCTAGCATAAATATCTATTTAACTTCGCACTCTGTTATATTAACCGCTGGTTTTTTTATTTGTTTACGAGAGATTAACCGTGCCAATGCCAACTAACACCAATCCGAACATTTTTACCGTTTCACGCTTAAACGCCGAAGTGCGTATGTTACTTGAAAATGAAATGGGAATAGTTTGGCTAGTGGGCGAATTATCAAACTTCTCCGCACCGGTTTCAGGGCACTGGTATTTCTCGTTAAAAGATGCGCGCGCCCAAGTTAAATGCGCCATGTTCAAAGGCAATAATCGCCGAGTCACTTTCAAGCCAGTCAACGGCAACCAAGTTCTGGTTAAAGCACGTTTGTCTTTATACGAGCCGCGTGGCGATTACCAACTTATCGTCGAAAGTATGCAACCGGAAGGTGATGGCCGTTTACAGCAAATGTTCGATGAACTGAAAATGAAACTGGCGGGTGAGGGTTTATTTTCACAATCATTGAAAAAGCCATTACCTGAAAACCCAAAGCGGGTTGGCGTGATCACCTCAAAAACGGGCGCTGCTTTGTATGACATTTTAGATGTACTCAAGCGACGCGATCCTAGCCTGCCGATTGTGATTTACCCAACCATGGTTCAAGGTGAAGAAGCAGCGTTTAGCATTGCACAAGCGATTGGTCGAGCGAATGCCCGTAATGAATGTGATGTGTTGATCGTGGGTCGAGGCGGTGGTTCATTGGAAGATCTTTGGTGCTTTAACCATGAAATTGTCGCTCGAACGATTGCCGCAAGCCAGATCCCGATTGTTAGCGCAGTTGGGCATGAAATTGACGTCACCATTGCAGACTTTGTTGCTGATGTTCGCGCCCCTACTCCATCTGCCGCAGCGGAATTAGTCAGCCGTGACAATAGCCATAAGTTACAAGCTATTGTATCAAAGCAGCAGTATTTGTTTGCAGCATGGCGTCACTATTCTCAGCAAAAACAAATTCAAATCAACAGATTACAATTTGCGCTAGAGAAACAACATCCACGCTATCAATTAGAAAAACAAAGCCAGCGATTAGACGATTTAAACTCTCGTCTCACGCAATCGGTTTCACGTTACTTATCAAATGCACAAAATTCGTTAGATAAAACTCAACAACGCTTACATTTTTCTTCACCAAAACAGGCAATAAACAGCAACAAATACCGACTAAAATCAATAAACGAACAGCTGAAACGTGCCATTATCCATCAACTTGCAAATAACCAACATAAATTAGCCATTCAAGCTGAAAAGCTCGACTCAGTAAGCCCGTTAGCAACACTCAAACGTGGCTACTCTGTAACTCAAAATCAAGATGGCAAACTTATCACTAAAACAGAGCAAGTAAGCCCGGGCGAAACCATTACTACTAAATTGAGTAATGGCGAAATACAGTCCGTAATAGTTTGATTTTATTGTAGAGTTTGTATCGGAGATTCATGCATGCCGTTTGATTTGAATCATCAAAAATCATGGCCAACCCAATGGCAACAGATTGTTAATGTTGTGACAGAACTTGCTCAGACTAAAGTTGGTCTGATCATGAAAAAAAATCCAGAAACCATGGAAGTATTAGTTGCCAGTGATGTTTTTCCTGACAACCCATATCATGTTGGTGACCAAGAAAGTCTGAATCTCAACTTATATTGCCATCACGTTATCCAATTCAATGAACCGCTTCATGTTCCTAATGCGTTAGAAGATGAACAATGGAGAGAAAATCCTGATATTGCATTAGGCATGGTTGCTTATTATGGTATTCCGATTCATCTTCCAAATGGCGAACGTTTTGGTACTTTTTGTTTATTAGATGATAAACCACATTTCTATGAAGAAAATATTCAACGCCTGATGCAAATGCAGGTTCAGTTGATTGAACATTCTTTACAACTGCAATACGAAAATACCCAACTCAGTCGAAAAATCGAAGAACGTGATAATTTTCATGCCCTAACCAACCTTCCAACTCGTTCGAAAGTATTGGAAAAATACGCAGAACATGCTCACAAACATTTAGCGATTCTTTTTGTAAGAAGTTCACAAGCTTTCCAAATCCGCAACACCATTGGTTTAGTGGATGCCCAAAAGTTAACGAAACTCTTTTATCAAGCAATCAAAAATGCACTTCCGGATGATGTGGATATTTACTACATCAGCAATTCCGAGTTGATTGTGGTTCATACATCAGAACATCACGACATTTTGCTGAGTAATACCCGAGGTTACACTGAGCAACTATTAGATATTTTTGCCACGCCAATGATTCTCAACGAAAAAGAAATCACTGTACCAATCAATATTGGCTGTGCGCTTTCTTTTAACCACGAGTATTCGTTTGAGAAAGTGCTCGATATGTCCACTGTGGCTTGTACTCAAGGTGCGGAGTTGAAAAAAGATTTCCACCTATTTAATTACGAGCAACAGAAGAAACATCTGCGTAATTATGAGATCAGCCAACAGTTCCCAAATGCTTTTGCGAACGATGAATTTTACTTAAATTTCCAGCCAATCTTTGCACCTAAAACCAATGAAATCATTCGTTGTGAAGTACTAGTTCGCTGGAAAAATGAAAAATTAGGCATGGTTTTCCCTGATGAATTTATTCCATTAGCGGAACAATGCGGTTTCATGGTGCAGCTCGGTGATTGGATCTTCGAACAAGCGTTAGTCACACTGAAAAACTGGCATAAAACTTATAATTCAGATTTTCGCATTGGTGTTAATATTTCGAGTGTTCAATTTAACCAACCTGATTTTGCACATAAAATCGAGGCTGCACTTCTACGCCACCATATAAATCCAAACCGAATTTTGCTTGAGTTGACTGAAACTGCATTCCTTGAGAACCACGATCAAGTAACCAAGCACTGTCAGCAATTGTCCAATTTAGGGATCAACTTTGCGCTTGATGATTTTGGCACTGGTTATTCATCACTTAGCCATTTATTCGATTTCCCAATTGATGTTGTGAAGGTAGATAAGAGCTTTATCTTCAAACTTGAACATTCGCCAAAATCACTGCAAATGGTGAAAGGGATCTTATACCTTGGCAAGATGATGAATTTAAGAGTGGTAGCGGAAGGTGTGGAAACCAAAGAAATGTACGAAACCTTGCGTAAATTAGATTGTGACTTTATGCAAGGCTACTATTGGTCTCGCCCGCTTTCTAAAGAAGTGTTTGAGGAAACTTACTTTAAAGAGTCCGCCATAGATCCTGAATAATTAGTTCAGACACATACAACGAAAAAGAGGTGGTAGCCGTTTGTCTATCACCTCTTTTTTTATGTTCAATTTTTGATGTGCTTACAAAGGTCGATATTGAGCGACTGCACGAGACTTAGACTTCAACTCGTTGCACTTGGGACAAAAGTAATTTACTGCGCCACACGCCTTCATTACGTCCATTTCAGCCTCGCAATCAGGGCATGGGACATATTCAATAAAGCTTTCCTGACACTCTGTGCATTGGTAAGTGTCTTTACCGTTTTGTGGCGCTTGACCGTTTTGCGACGTTTGGCTTTTTTGCAAGGTTTGTAACTTCAATTCACCTTCACAAGTTGGACATGTTGCCGTTTTCATAAAACCTCCAAAAGGATCGTTTTTATCTATTTTAGGGTATAAGCTGATCTTAGTTCGATCTTATGCTTTCATGGCTGTGATCAGCGATCTACCCCATTAAGAATATTTATATCACCATATACCGAAAGCATAAGTTACATATTCTGCATTTCAATTTTAAACGATATAAAAATCTAAATTAAATTCTAAAAAGACGAAGATCCGATATTTTAGATATTAAGAAAATGCCAATTTAGCGGATAAATCCAAAAAATGACATCTTCACCACATAAGATAACAAGATGTGTCTTTTCAAATGTAAAAATGCCACTCGATATAAGAGTGGCATTCAAATCTTTCACGCTTTGAGTGGGCTTTACGGCTAATGGCTAACCGTAAAATCTAAAAGCGATTACTTCTTACGGCCACGCTTCATCAAGCTCATTGCTTTCTTACGTTTTTGCTCGTCAGAATAGCCTGATTTCTTCGTTGTTGGCTGATGATCAAACGGGTTTTCGCTGTTTTGGAATTGAATACGGATTGGTGTACCCATAATTTCCAAAGAACGGCGGAAGTAGTTCATCAAGTAACGTTTGTAAGAATCTGGAAGTTCTTTAACTTGGTTGCCGTGAACAACGATGATCGGCGGGTTGTAACCACCTGCGTGCGCATATTTCATTTTCACACGACGACCACGAATTAGAGGCGGTTGGTGATCATCTTGTGCCATCTTCATGATACGAGTCAGAACAGATGTACCAACACGTGTTGTTGCAGACTTATATGCCTCTTGAACAGATTCAAATAAGTGACCAACACCAGTACCGTGCAGCGCAGAGATAAAGTGAATACGTGCGAAATCCACGAAACCTAAACGACGATCCAATTCTTTCTTAACGTGTTCTTTCACGTCAGTGTCCAAACCGTCCCACTTGTTTACTGCGATAACGATAGAACGACCCGCATTCAATGCAAAACCTAATAGACTTAGGTCTTGGTCTGAAATGTTTTCACGCGCATCGATAACAAGTAATACTACGTTGGCATCTTCGATTGCTTTCAATGTTTTGATAACAGAGAATTTCTCAACTACTTCGTTTACACGTTTGCGACGACGAACACCCGCAGTATCGATCAGAACGTATTCACGCTCATCACGTTTCATTGGAATGTAGATTGAGTCACGCGTGGTTCCCGGCATATCGTAAACAACAACACGTTCTTCACCTAAAATACGGTTAGTTAGTGTTGATTTGCCTACGTTCGGACGACCGATAATTGCAAGTTTGATCGGTTGATCTTGCAGACGTTTAAATTCGTTTTCTGCTTCTTCTTCAGTGTAATCCAGTTTTTCTTCTTCCTGATCTTCAAAACCAGTTAGATCTTCGATTTCACCAGATTCCGCTTTCGCTTGTTTCTCAAGTTCTTCAGCAAAAGGATTTAATGCACGGTCGATCAACGCTGCTACACCACGGCCATGTGCTGCCGCGATTTGGTAAATTTTGTCCATGCCAAGTTGCCAGAATTCAGCACTTGCTGCATCGGCATCAATGCCATCAACTTTGTTTACAACCAACATGCTTGGCTTGTCACGCATACGTAAGTGACGCGCAATTGCTTCATCAGAAACAGTAAGACCAGCACGACCATCAACCATAAATAGCACAACATCAGCTTCTTCAATCGCTGCTAATGATTGTTCTGCCATTTTAGTTTCAACGCCTTCTTCAGTGCCGTCGATACCACCTGTGTCGATCACGATAAATTCGTGTTCACCTAGCTTAGCTTGACCGTATTTACGATCACGAGTTAAGCCCGGAAAGTCAGCCACCAATGCATCACGCGTGCGCGTAAGGCGGTTAAATAACGTTGATTTACCAACGTTCGGACGCCCAACAAGAGCAACAACAGGGATCATATATACCTCAATATTTTCACGATCATCGGAGCAAATTCGTTTCGATCCGATAAAAAAACCAAAGTAGTTATAGGTAATTTTAGTGGATTCACTGAATTACCTATAACTACTATATTTCAAATTCTTTATACCCAAAGTAATTGGAGTTGCAGCTTCAAGTACGAAGGGTATTAATAATAACGGCCCCTAAACCTAAATATAGGTAGGAGCCGGTAAGCAAAATCTTTAGATTGTGTGAATTATATCACGATCACTCTAAAGGGATCTCCATTTTCTTTATATCGCCATCACGAGTCACGACCAAGTAGCCATCATCAACTTCTAGTGGTGCAGTAGCGATACCTTCTTCATCCACTAATTGTTGTGCAACAAAATCACCCGTGTAAGGATCCATCCAGTGTAAGTAACCTTCTGCATCACCCACAACTAAGTAACCGCCGATCATAACTGGTTTTGTTAACTGACGGTTTTCCAGTTTGTCGTTATCCCACAATAAAGTACCGCTGCGTGAATCCACTGCAGAGATATGATCTTTATCTGTCACAACAAAAAGTTGGCTGCCATCTGTGCCAAGATCGGTTGCTGATGAGAATTTACGTTTCCACATTGGTGTGCCTGAACGCAAATCTAAACCAACTAATTGACCGTTGTAGCCAACTGAAAATAGGTTTGAATCAATGATCAAAGGAGAAGCATCAATATCGACTAAGCGATCGATTTCAGTTGAGCCTGTTGGCGTCCCGATAGGTTGTTGCCACAACAATTGTCCACGAGCAATGATTGCTGCAGCTAGACGACCGTTTGCCATACCCCAGAAAACACCACCAGCAACAGATGCTGGAGAACTGTCACCACGCAAAGTTAGGTTTGGCACATCGCTATCGATCTTCCAAGCCTGATCTCCTGTTGCTTCTTTCAATGCAACTAATGAACCTTTACTTGTGTGCAGCATAACTAGGCTTTCATCAACCAATGGTTTAGATAGCACTTCCCCATCGATAGCCTTTTGCCAAAGAACAGAACCATCTTCGGTAGACAATGCATAAACTTGACCGTTTTCACTTGCCACAATTACTTTGTCGTAAGAAACAGTCACACCACCAGATAAGCGAGCTGGTTCATCTTCACCAAGATCTTGTTCCCAAAGAGTATCGCCATTTTCAGGATCAATCGCTTTGACTTCGCCGTCACGGCTAGCGACATAAATTTTGTCGTAATCGTAAGCTGGAGATAATTTTGAAAAATAATGCCCAACGCCATCACCAATGGAAGCCGTCCAATCTGTTGTTGGAGTGAATTGGCTTTCTACTTCTGGCACTGGAGCCATAACAACGTTATCTTCTTCGCTTGAACAGCCCAATAACGCTAAAGCGATAGCTGAAATAGTAAAACCTCGTTTGAGCATTTTATTCATGCAAAAATTCCCTTACTTTGCTAAGTCATCAAGTTTAATTTGTAACGTCTGGTTATTAGCACCAGATTGTTCCGCTTCGGTATAGGCTTTGATTGCTGCATCTTTATCGCCTTTAAGCAGATAAATATCGCCCATTAACTCTTGATTTCTTGCTTTCCACGCTTCTGATTTAACGCCAGAAATTGCGCTAATTGCGTTATCAAAATCGCCCTTTTCAGCCAAAATACGTGCAGTGCGATAATCGATCATCGGTGCTAGAACTTCATCTTGGTTATGCTCTTTTGCCCATTTTAGTTGAGCTAAAGCATCGTCCAATTTTTCTGCATCGATTTGCACTTTCGCTAACTGCATCGCCGCTAATACGGCATAAGAAGTTTTGTCGTTGCTATCAATAAAGGCTTGTGCATCTTTTTCAGCATCAGCACCTTTCGCCGCTAATTCTGCAACCACAGCAGTATAGCTATGAGAAGCTGCTTCTTGTGCGCTTGCAACAGAATCTTGGTAATAGCGCCAGCCAAAAATACCGCCTAGACCAATAACTGCACCAATGATTACGGCTTTACCGTTCGCGTGCCACCAGTCTTTTATCGCTTCAACTTGTTGTTCTTCTTCAGCGTCGTAATGAGCCACGTCCTTTCCTCTTTATAAATCGCTAAACTGCCTCTGAAGTATTTATGATACACAGAGGCAGAATTTTAAAATCAAATTAAATAATGTTTGCTAAGTGTGCTGCAACATCTGCTTGAGCTAGAGTTTGTTGTTCTCCGCCAACCAAGTCTTTCACAACGACAGTTTGCTCAGCGACTTCATTTTCACCAAGCACAAGTGCAACACTCGCACCGACTTTGTCAGCACGTTTGAATTGTTTCTTAAAGTTGCCGCCACCAAAGTGTGTCATTAAACGCAACTCAGGCACAGCTTCACGCAATTGTTCTGCGAGCTTCATACCGTTGATAAGTGTACCTTCACCCGCTGTCACAAGGTAAACGTCTACTGCTTTACGCACATCGTTTAGCTCTAACGTTTCAAGCATAAGCACTAAACGCTCAAGACCCATTGCAAAACCAACTGCTGGAGCCGGTTTGCCGCCAAGTTGTTCTACAAGACCATCGTAACGACCACCGCCACAAACTGTACCTTGTGAACCTAGGCTTTCAGTGATCCATTCGAATACGGTTTTGTTGTAGTAATCCAAACCACGAACCAAACGTTGGTTAACCGTGTAAGCAATGCCTGCTGCATCAAGCAACTCACAAAGACCTGCAAAGTGTACTTTTGAATCATCATCTAAGTAGTCAGCTAATTGTGGAGCGTCTACTAAGATCGCTTGAATGTCTGGATTTTTGGTATCCAATACACGCAATGGGTTGGTGTACATACGACGTTTAGCATCTTCATCTAAAACGTCCATGTGTTTTTCTAAAAATTCGATTAGAACGGCACGGTAATTTTGACGAGCTTCCAATGAGCCAATTGAGTTCAATTCAAGGCGAACGTGCTTGTCGATTCCCAACTCACGCCATAGACGTGCTGTCATCATGATCAATTCAGCATCAACGTCTGGACCTTGTAGGCCAAACACTTCCACACCCACTTGGTGGAATTGACGGTAACGACCTTTTTGAGGACGCTCGTGACGGAACATTGGGCCAACATACCAAAGACGTTGCTCTTGGTTGTAGATCAAGCCGTTTTCAATTCCTGCACGCACACAACCCGCTGTACCTTCAGGGCGAAGCGTTAAGCTGTCACCGTTGCGGTCTTCAAATGTGTACATTTCTTTTTCAACTACGTCGGTCACTTCACCAATAGCGCGTTTGAAAAGATTCGTCATTTCAACGATTGGCATACGAATTTCGCTGTAACCGTATGAACTCACCACACGTTTAACTGCATTTTCAACTTTGTGCCAAAGCGGAGATTGTGTAGGAAGGCAATCGTTCATGCCTCGAATTGCTTGAATTGTTTTACTCACTGTTTTTACCGTTATTTTTTAATCTGTTAATTAGCCAAGTTAAATCAAAGTCTGTTCATCTAGATGAATGAAGGCTTATTCAATATGACTAATATCAATTCGATTATTGGAATCGAGCATGGCCGCTTTTGCACGGATCTTCGCTTCTAATTGATCGATGACATTATCGTTGTCAAAACGCTCTTTTTGACGCTTGCCATCTTCATAGAAAGCACTTTTCTTGTTACCGCCAGCGATACCCATATGTGAAACTTCAGCTTCACCAGGTCCATTAACCACACAGCCGATAATTGACACATCCATCGGTGTGATAATGTCTTCTAAGCGTTCTTCTAATGCGTTAACTGTACCGATCACATCAAACTCTTGACGAGAACAGGTTGGGCACGCAATGAAGTTAATCCCGCGCGAACGAATGCGTAGAGATTTTAAAATATCGAAACCAACTTTAATTTCTTCAACAGGGTTAGCTGCTAACGAAATACGCAAAGTATCACCAATGCCTTCCGCCAATAACATACCTAGGCCAACTGCTGATTTCACTGAACCTGCTCTTGCGCCACCAGCTTCGGTGATCCCAAGGTGCAATGGTTGATCAATTTTTTGTGCTAATAGACGATATGAATCTACAGCAAGGAAAACATCAGAAGCTTTCACGCTTACTTTAAATTGATCGAAGTTCAAACGATCTAAGATATCAACGTGACGCATAGCAGATTCGACCAAAGCTTGCGCAGTTGGTTCACCGTATTTTTCTTGAATGTCTTTTTCAAGAGATCCGCCGTTCACACCAATTCGAATTGGAATGTTTTTATCACGAGCGCAATCAACTACGGCACGAATACGATCTTCTTTGCCAATGTTACCTGGGTTAATGCGCAGACAATCGACACCGTATTCAGCAACTTTTAGTGCAATGCGGTAATCAAAATGAATATCAGCGACAAGAGGAACATTAACCTGCTGTTTGATTAGCTTAAAGGCTTCTGCGGCATCCATAGTTGGAACAGAAACGCGAACGATGTCTGCGCCAACTTTTTCTAAGGACTTAATCTGAGCAACCGTCGCTTCAACATCTGTTGTGCGAGTGTTCGTCATAGATTGAACCGCTATCGGGGCACCGTCGCCAATCGGCACGTTACCAACATAAATACGAGTCGACGGACGACGTTTAATAGGTGATTCGTGGTGCATAGTTTTTACTAATTGCTTCTACTAATTGTTTCTAAAAATCGCTGTCTACAGAGGCAAAGTAAAACGAGCTACTTTACCAGCTTTAAATTTAGACAGGTCGACTGGCTCACCCGCAAACGTTGCAGATACACCGTGTGGTGCGCCTAAAATAATGGAATACGGAAGTTTACCCGATAACGTTAAAGATTCACCTGACTTTTTCAAACCAGTAGACAATATCGCACCAGTGCTGTCTTTAATTTGGATCCAGCAATCATCGCTAAATGCCATAACCAATGAATTTGCTTCTGCTGCTTGAGCTGGTTGCGCTGTTTCAGCCGTTGCAGTTGTATTCGTATTGTCCGTTACAGCTTGATCCGTTGCATTTTCATTTGGATCTGCTGGTTGAAGCGCATCTTGGCCTTCATCCGTTGTTACTTGATCTGACTCTAGTGTCATATCAATTTCAGTACCTGCAGTATCTTCTGCTGTTGCTGACTCATCCATAGCTTGGAAGTTGCTGTCATCTGTCGCTTGTTGATCGGCACCTTGTTCATCATCCGCTGCTTGTGCTGTTTCAGATGTCGTTGTCGCAGGAGTTAAGGTATCTAGTTGATGATTTTGCCACCACCAAACAGATGAAATACCCAAGATGACCACCAAAATACCCCATGTGAGTTTCATTACACGGCTATCATGTTTTTGGCGCTTGGTTTTTTGAGAGAAACTGTGCATCGCTTGAGTTTGCACTTTTTCTTGGCCACGACCAGATTGATCAAGTGCAGCAAGAATATCTTTGTCTTTAATTCCAACAACCTTGGCGTAAGATCGAAAATAGCCACGAATAAAAGTGGCTACTTGCTTATCATCCAAATGGTTAGTTTCAAGGTCATCAATTACTTTCACTTTTAGGCGTAAACGCTCAGCGATATCTTTCTGAGTTAAACCTAAGGCTTCTCGTTTTTGACGCAACAATTCACCCGGTTGGATGTTGGATTGTGGGGTTTTAGTTTCCAATTCTTGTGTGTTATCAATACTCATTATTTTGATACTTCTGATATTCGATAGAGTTCGGGAATTGACTCTCTAATATGCGAACATATTCAGACGCTAACTCATGGTTGTTTGCTTTTTCTTCTAGTTTAATCAACAAACCTAAGCTAACGGGACGGGCCCCAAACTTATCATTAAATTTTAATAGGCGATCCCTTGCATTAGAAAACTCGTCCTTTTCGATTTCTAACTCAGCCAACTGTAATGCCGATTGAGTTCTGCTGGGATCATGCTCCAGAGCACGAGAAAAATACCTTCTCGCTTTTTCCTGATCACCTTGTTTTAATGTGCATAAACCAGCATTTTCATAACTGGCTGCAACTAAATAGTAGTCAGGCTGCTCAATTGCGCGAAGAAATTGATTCTCCGCTTTTTTATATTCACCTTGTTTACACAAAAAAACACCGTAGTTATTAAAGACATCCCCGTTCAAGGGAGAACTATCCAACGCTTTCTTGTATGCATTTTCAGCTAATTGGTTTTCACCAACCTTTTGATAATAGTAAGCAATTGACGTTAATGCTTGAGGATCTGAAGGCGCATATTTCACTGCGAGTTCAAGATTTTCTTTGGCTTTAACTAAGTTGCCTTGCTCTAAATACCCTAACCCTAATGAGATTCTGGCTTTAGCGGCTTTTATATTATCAAATTTAACTGAAACTGGCTTGTCACTCACTGTAACACAACCAGATAAGAAACTAACTATTAATGTAAAAACTAACTGCTTTATAACAAACATGGTTCCCACCCATTAAAGTTTAGGAACCAAGCTTAAATATAAACTATTTAATGAGAAATTAGATAGCTTTTACTGGAATTGGTTCCCCTTGTTGCTTTTGCTTTGTGCGTTTTGTTCGGTCGATCACATCACCAACCAATTGGCCACAAGCTGCATCAATATCATCACCACGAGTTTTGCGCACCGTTACTGTGTAATCGTATTGCATTAATGTTTTCATAAAACGATCAATACGTGAATTACTCGGCTTCTTATATGGTGAACCAGGATAAGGGTTAAAAGGAATCAAATTAATTTTTGCAGGGGTATCTTTTAATAACTCTGCGAGCTGTCTTGCATGATCCATGTCGTCATTCACATGATCTAGAAGTACATATTCAACTGTCACTTTACCGCGGTTGGCATTCGTTGAAGCAACATAGCGACGAACAGAAGCTAGGAATTCTTGAATATCCCAACGATCGTTAATCGGCATGATAGAACTACGCAATTCATCATTTGGCGCATGTAAAGAAATAGCTAATGCCACGTCGATGCGACCAGTCATTTGATCAAGGCCAGAAACCACACCGGAAGTTGAAACAGTTACACGGCGTTTTGATAAACCGAAGCCTAAATCATCTAACATGATCTCAAGTGCTGGGATCAGGTTTTTCATGTTCAACAAAGGCTCGCCCATGCCCATCATTACAACGTTGGTAATTGGACGACGACCGGTTTCTTTTTGTAAACCGATTTCACGCGCTGCACGCCAAACCTGACCAATGATTTCCGATACTTTTAAGTTACGGTTGAAACCTTGCTGAGCAGTTGAGCAGAATTTACATTCCAATGCACAACCGACTTGAGAAGATACACACAATGTTGCGCGATCTTCATCTGGGATATAAACCGTTTCAACGTCTTGATCGCCAACACGCATCGCCCATTTAATTGTGCCATCGCTTGAGTGTTGCGCTTCTGAAACGTAAGGCGCACGAATTTCACAACGCGCTTCTAGTTTTGCTTTTAACGCTTTGTTGATGTTGTTCATTTGCGAGAAATCATCGCAACCAAAATGGTAGATCCACTTCATGACTTGCTCGGCACGGAAGGCTTTTTCATTCAATTCTTCGACAAAGAACTGGCGTAAACCTTGACGGTCGAAGTCCATCAAATTGACTTTAGGTGTGGTCGTGCTCATGGTTGCATATCTCACTACAGAACAATAAATAAGGGCGCGAATTGTACAGGGTTTAGGCATTCACAACAAGGATCATATATCCTTCATGTTTTCAGGGATAACCAAGACTTAAAACAGAAAAGCAGCCTGACACCTTAAATGTCATGCTGCCTTTAGCATAGTTCAGATTTTCGAACCTTCGAGTTTGAAGGTGCGGTCTATTCTCGCTTTTACGCTTTAAATTTAGCTGCGAGGATGAATTTCTGATTCAGGAAAGAAGAATTCGATTTCGCGGGCTGCTGATTCAGGGCTATCTGAACCATGAACAGAGTTAAAGCGCATGCTCACTGCGTAATCGGCACGTAATGTTCCGCAAGCGGCTTCTTCAGGGTTGGTTTTACCCATTAACTCACGGTAACGAGTAATTGCATTTTCCCCTTCTAGGACTTGAACCATGATAGGTCCAGAAGTCATAAATTCTTTTAGCGGTTCATAAAAAGGTTTGCCTTCATGTTCAGCATAAAAGCCCCCCGCTTGTTCATCAGTCAAACGCACCATTTTCGCTGCCACAATTTGTAGGCCAGCCGCTTCGATACGTTGGTAAATTGCACCAATCAAATTACGTTCAACTGCATCAGGTTTAATGATTGAGAATGTTCTTTCTAAGGCCATTGTTATTTCCTTTGGTCTTTTAGATCTTGTTTTATGTGGTACAGATTACCCTATAACTCTTAACATTCCCAAAACAATTAGCCCATGACTGAATAAGAAGCACAAAAAAAGAGAACCATATTGATTCTCTTTTGAAATTTGATTGTATTTTATACTTAATTGCGAGTGTGATGATTACTTAGCAATATCAACCAGAATACGCGCTAATGTTCTTACGCCGACACCGGTTGCACCTGCTGACCATTTGTCGCTTGGTGTTTTGCGGTAAGTTGCCGCGCAATCAAAGTGCAACCAACCTTTCTTGTAATCAGTTACGAAGTAAGACAAGAATGCTGCTGCGGTACTTGCACCAGGACTATATTGACCATTCGAGATATTAGACATATCGGCAAAATTTGATGGCAACATGTTGCGGTGGAATTCCGCTAATGGCAATTGCCACAAACCTTCTGATTCTGCTTCTGCGCTTTTCAGTGCTTTTTGAGCAAGTTTGTTATCAAAGCTCATTAATGCGTGGTAATCGTTACCCAATGCATTTTTCGCTGCACCAGTTAAGGTTGCGCAGTCGATGATCAGTTTTGGTTTTTGCTCGCTTGCGTAAATCAAGCCATCAGCCAACACTAAACGACCTTCCGCATCAGTATTCATCACTTCAACAGTTTTGCCGTTTTTATAAGTGATGATGTCGCCCAATTTAAGCGCACGACCTGAAACCATGTTTTCTGCACAACATAAGATCAATTTAACGCGCTTATCTAAACCACGAGCAATCGCTAATGCCAAACCGCCGGTAATTGTGCCTGAACCACCCATGTCTGCTTTCATTGAGTCCATGAAGCCAGATGGTTTTAGGCTGTAGCCGCCTGAATCGAAAGTAATGCCTTTACCCACTAGGCAAGCAAATACAGGTGCGTTTTCGTCGCCTGTTGGGTTGAAGTCTAGTTGCAGCATTGCAGAAGTACGCTCTGAACCACGTCCAACCGCATAAATGCCTTCCCAACCTTCTGTTAGCAAGTCTTTATCTTTCACGATCTTAGAAGTTACTGTTCCTTCTGGTGCAACAGATTTGATCAGCTCAGCCGCCATAGTAGCTAGTTGGCGTGGAGCAACTTCTTCTGCGCTCTTATTGATGATGTTGCGAACCCAATTGCTGATAGTAATACGCGCTTCTAATTCTTTTTGATCGGCTTCTTCTAGTGCTGGCCAAGTGATTTCGTTGCCCGCTTTTGATGAACGGAAACCTTGAACAAATGCCCAAATCGCTTCGATATCCCAACCTTCGCCAGAAAGATCAGCGTTTTTGATACCTTGACCATCAAGTTTACGCGCGGCACGTTGGATTGAATCAATATCGGTAGCGGATTGAGTATGAACAACGGCACCTTCTGCACCGAAAGATAAGATGGCTTTTTTGCCCCATTGTGGCGCTGCGGTTTCACGAGAAAGTGTCACTGACATTTGTGTAGACATGTTTACTCCTAGCCTAGATTTCAGGTATTCCATGTTTCAACCTGAACGAAAATTAAGTGTTCTTGAATGAGTTTTGACGAACTAATTATTTTTAGTGAATCCTTGGAAGATGAATCAAGCCTAATACAGGATGGATATTCCAATTGAAAAGATGACCGTCATTAACGAAACAAGCTATATCATAATCCTTTCATTCACAAGTACCATAAATAAAGGAAATAACTTGTGAGCATACTCGACGAATAAGATCCTTTAATGACAAGAAGTAACGACTTATCTCAGCTTTAATAAAATCGATTCAAAAATAACAAAAAGCCTCACAACCAAAGAGTCATGAGGCTTGATTAAATCGTTTCAGTTTAACTACAGAAGTTACACTTCATCTAACCAACAAAGCAGAATCGCTTCTAAAATTTGTTCGTTAGAGCGGTTAGGATCATCGTCAAAGTCTTCAAGTTCAGTGATCCAACGGTGCATATCGGTAAAACGAACGGTTTGTGGATCCAAATCTGGAAACTTATCCGCTAATTCAATCGCAATGTCTTGTGAATCAGTCCATTTCAAACTCATGTCGTACTCCTTACTTCGAGTGTGCTTTCTTTTTTGAATTCTTAATGATTCTCAGAGGCCAAATTAATCGTGTAGCGAGGGATTTCAACCACTAAATCGGTATCAGCTACTTTTGCTTGGCAACCTAAACGAGATTCAGGCTCTAAGCCCCACGCTTTATCTAGCATGTCATCTTCTAGTTCTTCACTTTCTTCAAGAGAATCAAAACCTTCACGAATAATGACGTGACATGTTGTACAAGCGCAAGACTTTTCGCACGCATGTTCAATGCCAATGCCATTTTTTAATGCCACGTCTAGCACAGTTTCGCCAGTTTCAGCTTCTAATACTGCGCCTTCTGGGCATAAATCTTCATGAGGTAAAACAATAATTTTTGGCATACTAATTCCTAATCAAACATAATTTTCTACCCTCTTTAAACTTAGAGGATAGAAATTACTTCACCATTCGTTTGGTTAAATATTATCGACTGATTTTCCTGATAAAGCCGCACGAATCGACACATCCATACGGCGAGAAGCAAACTCTTGGCTCGCTTTATCTGTATCTTTAATTCCTTGTTCAATCGCATCGGCATCGTCGCCATTACGCAATTGAATCAAAGCATGCAGCGAGGCTTCAATCTCTTTAAACTCTTGTTCATTGAGCAGTTGATCGCCGTTTTCTTGCAATGCAGCAATCAAGCCTTCGATCACACGATCAGCCTCGACTTTTTGTTCTGCTAATGCGCGCGCTTGCATATCTTCTTTAGCGTGAGTCATTGACGATTTCAGCATGTCTGCAATTTCAGTATCACTTAAACCGTAAGAGGGTTTAACTTGGATTTCAGCTTGAACGCCAGTGCTTTTTTCCATCGCAGTAACAGAAAGCAAACCGTCTGCGTCAACTTGGTAAGTCACACGAATATGCGCTGCACCCGCTTTCATTGGTGGAATACCTTTTAAGGTAAAGCGAGCTAATGAACGACAATCGCCAACCATCTCACGTTCACCTTGAGCAACGTGAACCAGCATTGCCGTTTGACCATCTTTAAAGGTGGTAAATTCTTGCGCGCGAGCAACAGGAATCGTGGTGTTGCGTGGAATGATTTTCTCCACTAATCCGCCCATGGTTTCGATACCAAGAGATAGTGGGATCACATCAAGCAATAACATGTCAGATTCAGGTTTGTTACCCACTAAAATGTCCGCTTGGATACCCGCACCAATCGCAACCACTTCATCAGGGTTAATGCTAGTTAGTGGCGTGCGACCAAAGAAATCACCGACTTGTTCACGCACAGCAAGTGTTCGAGTTGAACCACCTACCATAACTACTTCATTGATTTCATCAACGCTAACTTCCGCATCTTTTAATGCACGACGGCAAGACAGCAAAGTTTTCTTGATCAATGGTTGGATCAAAGAATCGAACGTAGTACGAGTCAGGTTAACGGTTTGACCAAGCACATCTACGTCCACTTGATCCGCATCCGATAAAGCAATTTTAGCTTGAGTAGCAGCATCCAATAATGTGCGATGTTGCTCGGCGCTTAATTTTTCAGTTTGACCAACTTGTTGCTTCAAATGTTCCAACAAAAGATCGTCGAAATCGTCGCCGCCAAGCGCAGAATCACCGCCCGTTGCTAAAACTTCAAACACGCCTTTTGATAGACGTAACAATGAAATATCAAATGTGCCGCCACCTAAATCGTAAACAGCAATCACGCCTTCTTTGCCTGAATCCAAACCGTAAGCAATTGCAGCAGCTGTTGGTTCATTCAATAAGCGTAAGACTTTTAAGCCAGCGAGTTCTGCAGCGTCTTTTGTACCAGCACGTTGAGCATCATCAAAATATGCAGGAACCGTAATCACCACACCTTCAAGTTCGTGACCTAATGTTTGTTCTGCACGTTGCGCTAGAGATTTTAAGATCTCGCTAGATACTTGAATTGGGTTAACAAAACCGCTTGGAGTTTGAATTAAAGGCAAGCCGTTTTCGCTCGCTTTAAATTGGTAAGGCAAATCAAGGTAACGCGCTTGGACGTCTGCAAGTGAACGGCCAATTAAGCGTTTTACTGAACTGATGGTGTGTTTTGGATCTTGCTTCGCCAGTGCTTTGGCTTGCTGACCAACTAAGATTTGCTCGTCTGAATAATGCACAACCGATGGCAAAATTGCTTTGTGATTTTCATCGACCAATGGCTCACAAGTTCCACTTCTCACAGCCGCAACTAATGAGTTGGTTGTACCGAGATCGATACCTACAGCAAATTTATGCTGATGCGGTGCTGCGCTTTGGCCGGGTTCTGCAATTTGAAGTAGCATATCTGCAACTGTCCTTTCTTATTCGATTCTAAATTCGGTTGTATTTATTCTTTATTCATTCGCAAGATAATTACTAACCCAATAGCTTATCTTCGATTTGTTCAATTTCACGTTTTAATTTATCAATAAACTTGAGCTTTCTTACTGCGTCTGCCGCTTGTTCCCAATTCGCTTCATCCAATAAATTTTTTAATTCTTGGGTTTGATTCTGATACATCTTTTGCACTTTGCTATCAAAATCAAACAAGGCTGATTCAGGATCTGCTTGATGAGTAATTTCTTCAGCTTCTTCACGCAGCTCCATTTGTTCCATTAAGAACATTGGATCGCTCATGGTTTGCTGCTCAGCTCGAATATCCACACCTTGCAATGAAAGTATATATTCTGCTCGCAAGATCGGTGCTTTTAACGTTTGGAAAGCATCGTTGATCTCTGCTGCTTTTTGCACGGCTAACAAACGATCTCGCTCGGAAGATGCAGCAAATTTATCAGGATGAAATCGACGTTGCAGTTCACGAAATTGTTCCGATAAAGCTGCGGTTTCTACGTCAAATTGTTGAGGTAAGCCAAATAATTCAAAATGGTTCATAATGCTCATTCATACCTGATGTCTATTTATCGCTCGATTAAGCTGTAGTTTATTTACGGTTGCTCTTTTTAACCAGAAGCCATTTAAACAACTATCTATTTTAAAAAACTATCTATTTTAAACAGAGAAGTATTTATTTAAACAGCGTTCCATTTAAACAGCAATGGCACCCATGTGGATGCCATCTATAACCGTTCAGCAATAGGGTTTATACGTTGAAACTTTCACCGCAACCACATTCGCCTTTTACATTCGGGTTGTTGAATTTAAACCCTTCGTTTAAGCCTTCTTTGGCAAAATCCAACTCGGTTCCATCAAGGTAAACCAAGCTTTTTGGATCGATGATTACTTTTACATCGTTGTGTTCGAAAACAAGATCTTCTTCATTCAGTTCGTCGACGAATTCCAGAACGTATGCCATTCCTGAACAACCTGTCGTTCTCACCCCTAAACGTAAACCAATGCCTTTGCCTCGATTGTCTAAAAAGGTTTTAACTCGGTTCGCTGCTGCGTCTGTCATGGTGATGGCCATACTGCACCCTATCTTCATTACAACCCATTATTTGTTTTTGATAATGAATTGCTTAGTAATCAATAAATTCTTAAACGTTAAAATAAAATGAGTTAAGGGAAGCCTTCACTTCCCTTATTTCAACATTATTGCTGATGTTTTTTCTTGTAGTCAGATACCGCTGCTTTAATTGCATCTTCTGCAAGAATTGAGCAGTGTACTTTTACAGGTGGTAGCGCTAACTCTTCTGCAATTTCAGAGTTTTTGATTGAAGCCGCTTCGTCTAGGCTCTTGCCTTTTACCCACTCAGTTACAAGCGAGCTTGAAGCAATCGCTGAACCACAACCGTAAGTTTTGAATTTTGCATCTTCAATAATGCCTTCTGGTGATACTTTGATTTGTAGTTTCATTACGTCGCCACAAGCTGGAGCACCAACCATTCCGCTGCCCACAGATGGGTCTTCTTTATCGAAAGAACCAACGTTACGTGGGTTCTCATAGTGATCTATGACTTTTTCGCTATATGCCATGATGTTTTCCTCTATTCCTCTACTTCCTTGAGATTAGTGATGTGCCCACTCAACAGTGTTCAAATCAATCCCTTCTTTATACATATCCCAAAGTGGTGACATTTCACGAAGTTTGTCTACAGCTACGCGAATTTGTTCTACTGCGTAGTCGACTTCTTCCGTTGTTGTGAAACGACCGAACGAGAATCGAATTGAACTATGTGCTAATTCGTCATCAAGACCTAATGCACGTAGTACATAAGAAGGCTCAAGGCTTGCTGATGTACATGCGGAACCAGAAGAAACCGCTAAATCTTTCAATGCCATAAGCAAAGATTCGCCTTCCACAAAAGCAAAACTGATGTTTAGGTTTTGTGGTAAACGTTGGTTTAGGTCACCGTTAATGGTTACCGCTTCCATATCTTTTAAGCCATCAAGCATACGGTCACGCAACATTAAAGCGTGGTCGTAATCTTGTTGCATTTCTTTTTGTGCAAGAGCAAATGCTTCACCCATGCCCACAATTTGGTGAGTCGCTAGAGTACCAGAGCGGAAACCACGTTCATGGCCGCCACCGTGCATTTGTGCTTCTAGGCGAATACGAGGTTTACGACGAACATAAAGTGCGCCAATACCTTTAGGGCCATAGATTTTATGCGCAGAAAGAGAAATCAAATCTACTTTCAACTCTTGCGTATCAATCGGCAATTTACCTGCTGATTGAGCAGCATCCACATGGAAAATGGTTTTGTTTGCACGACACAATTCACCAATCGCTTTGATGTCTTGGATCACGCCGATTTCGTTATTCACATGCATGATAGACACTAAAACCGTATCTTCACGTAATGCTGCTTTGAATTTTTCTAGGTCAATTAGACCATTGCTTTCTGGCTCAAGGTAAGTCACCTCAAAACCTTCACGCTCAAGCTGACGGCATGGATCTAGCACCGCTTTATGCTCGGTTTTACAAGTAATGATGTGCTTGCCTTGCTTACCGTAAAAGTGTGCAACACCTTTAATCGCAAGGTTATCTGACTCGGTTGCACCAGAAGTAAATACGATTTCACGTGGATCCGCATTTAAAATATCAGCAATTTGCTCACGTGCATGATCAACCGCTTCTTCTGCCTGCCAACCAAAACGGTGCGAACGTGACGCTGGGTTACCAAAGGTACCGTCCATTGTCATGTATTCCACCATTTTCTCTGCAACTCTTTTATCTACAGGCGTGGTTGCAGAATAGTCAAAATAAATAGGCAGTTTCATTCTTAACTCCAATGTATAAACGGATGCTCTCGTTAAGATCGAGCATTTATACCGACAGTATTCGCTTTAGCATTTTCATGTGAAGCGTAATTATTATTGCCAAAGTTATTATTTACTATCAGTTCGATGTTTTGGCGCTCAGAAATATCTTGAACGTCACTATTTTGCATTAATTCGCCAAGTGTAATTCCATCTAGGAAATCACTGATTCGAGCACTTAAATCATGCCAAAGGGTGTGAGTTAAACAACGCACTCCACCTTGACAGTCGCCCTTACCTTGGCATTTTGTTGCATCAACCGATTCATCAACGGCTGCGATTACAGTACCAACAGCAATTTCATTTGCGTCAATACCGAGGCGGTAGCCACCACCTGGACCACGCACACTAGCAACTAAGCCGGCTTTGCGTAATCGTGAAAATAATTGTTCCAAATAGGATAATGAAATCCCTTGGCGTTCCGAAATATCTGCAAGCGGAACTGGGCCTTGATTTGAATGTAATGCAACATCCAACATGGCTGTTACCGCGTATCTTCCTTTTGATGTCAGTCTCATAGCACCGTACCCACAGTATGTATGTGGGATCAATACTCACATACCATACTAAATAGGTCAAGTATTTATTTGACTAAATTACTCAGGTATTTTGTTCTTTATTATTCTTTTTTGGAATCTATTGATTTTTCAACAGAAGTTAAAATACCACGCAGCATATTAAGCTCTTGAAGTTCAGGACGAGTACGGCTGAACATACGACGCAATTTATTCATCACCAAGTTTGGCTTATCTTTAGAAATAAACTGGGTCTTCAAGATGACATTTTCAAGGTGCTGATAGAACAATTCTAATTCTTTATTGCGAGGATATTCCGCTTCTGGCTGCTCGCTGTATTGCTGTGCCTGCTGATTCAACCAAGCCATACGAATTTCATAACCAAGCGTTTGTACCGCCATGGCTAAATTTAATGAACTGTATTCTGGGTTAGCTGGAATGCTGACATGAAAATGGCACTTTTGTAGTTCTTCATTGGTTAAGCCGGTTCTTTCACGACCAAACACCAAAGCTACTTTGCCATTTTGCGCTTCTTGAATAAATTTCTCACCACATTCTCTCGGCTCTAGCATAGGCCATTCAAGAGTACGAGAACGTGCGCTTGATCCAACGACTAAAACACAATCTTCAATTGCTTCTTCTAATGTATTCACAATGCGTGCATTTTCAGCCACATCGGCCGCACCAGAAGCTAAAGACAGCGTTTGTTCATCAACACTGCAAGCTGGAGAAACTAAAGTTAGATCGGTTAATCCCATGACTTTCATTGCCCTTGCAGCTGAGCCAATATTGCCTGAGTGGGAAGTGCCTACTAAAACGATTTTTACATTCTCTAACATTGCGATTTTCGTCATCATAAAAATTGACCAAATGATACCACACTCAATCAAGATCCGATCCCATTAAGCCAGTTAATTTCAGTTTAAATAAATATGTTAATTTGAGATTTATTGTGATGAACAAAAAATAGACGCTTTTCATTTAAATAAACTCTGTTATACTGCGCTCCGCTTTTTTCGTTCTTTAACATCCGTTGGGAAAATAATATGCATCCAATGCTAAACATTGCGATTCGTGCTGCACGTCTCGCTGGCAATCATATTGCAAAATCTTTAGAAAACTCTGACAAGATTGAATCTACTCAAAAAGGTCAAAACGACTTCGTTACTAACGTAGATAAAGAAGCAGAACATTTAATCATCGAAACCATCAAAAAATCTTACCCTGATCACTGCATCGTGGGTGAAGAAAGCGGTTCGATTGAAGGTAAAGACACCGATGTTCAATGGATTATTGACCCACTGGATGGCACTACTAACTTCATGAAAGGCTTCCCACATTTTTCTGTTTCTATCGCAGTTCGTATGCGTGGCAAAACAGAAGTGGCTTGCGTTTATGATCCAATCCGCAACGAACTATTCACAGCACAACGTGGTTCTGGCGCACAGCTAAACAACGCACGTCTACGTGTTAACCCAATCAAAGATTTGAATGGCGCTATTCTAGCTACTGGCTTCCCGTTCAAACAAAAGCAACATTCTGAAAGCTACATCAAGATCGTTGGTGCGCTATTTACTGAATGTGCAGATTTCCGTCGTTCAGGTTCTGCTGCTCTTGATCTATGTTACCTAGCGGCTGGCCGTGTTGATGGTTACTTTGAGCTTGGCTTGAAACCTTGGGACATCGCTGCTGGTGAGCTAATCGCTCGTGAAGCTGGCGCAATCCTAACTGACTTTGCTGGCGGTACTAACTACCTTGCTTCTGGCAACATCGTTGGTTCAAGTGCACGTGGCGTGAAGAGCATTCTTAAGCACGTTCGTGAACACGCAAACGAAGGTATGATGAAGTAATTCTTCTCATAATTTGATTTTAAAACGCCCGTAGAGAAATCTGCGGGCGTTTTTTTATGCTTGAAATCTGGTGATAGAACAGTGGATATTAGTGTGCGCTCGTTTTAGATAATAGATTCAAAATCCCAACACCGCAGACAATAAACCCTATTCCAACAAGTCCCCATGTATCTAATTTTTGCCCGTAGACGATCCAACTAATCAAGCAAACCAAAGCGACACCAACTCCCGACCAAATAGCATAAGCAATACCTACAGGAATAGATTTCAACGATAACGATAGAAAATAAAATGAAATCCCATAACCAAGAAAAACCACGATTGAAGGAAGCAACTTGGTAAAACTATTGGTCGATTTTAATGTGGAGGTTGCAATCACTTCCATCAATATTGCGACACTTAAAAATAGCCAATTTTTCACTATGAATTCCTTGATTCTGAATTGAGTTGGAGCCAAGTATAAGAATAATTTTGATGAAATATCAGTCTTGTTAAAACACAAAATTTCTGCGCAAAGAAAATGATCAAGCGACTAATCTATAGATGTAAAAAAGGCTTTGAACCGAAATTCAAAGCCTTTGATTTATTAGCTTAAGATACGAATCTTACGGAAGCATCGCATCTTGATCTGCGCCTTCTTTCTCAACTTGCGTTGGCATCAAGTGCTCACGCGTCAAGCCTAAGCGTAGTGCTAATGCAGAAGCCACATAGATTGAAGAATAAGTACCTACAGTGATACCTAGCAACAATGCTAATGCGAATCCGTGAATGTTTGCGCCACCTTGAGTGAACAATGCGATAACCACGAACAAAGTTGTACCAGAAGTGATCAAAGTACGACTTAGTGTTTGTGTGATTGAGCTGTTCATGATCTCACGAGGTTGACCATTACGCATCTTACGGAAGTTTTCACGAATACGGTCAAATACCACTATGGTATCGTTCAACGAGTAACCCACAACAGTAAGCAATGCCGCTACGATAGTTAAGTCAATCTCAATTTGTAAGAACGAGAAAATACCAAGTGTGATAGTTACGTCGTGCGCCAATGCGAATACCGCACCCGCAGACAGACGCCATTCAAATCGCATTGAAACGTAAAGCAAGATACACATTAGCGAGATTAAAATCGCCAAGCCACCCGCTTCAGCTAATTCATCACCCACGTTTGGACCAACGAATTCAATACGTTTTAACTGAACTTGGTCACCAGAACCTGCTTTCAAAGATTCAAGAACTTGGTTACCAATCACTTCACCTTTCACATCTTCACGAGGACGCATACGAACCATTACGTCACGCGCTGAACCGAAGTTCTGCACAGTTGCGTCTGCAAAACCATCTTTCACTAATGAGTCACGTAAAGTGTCTAAATTAGCTGGATGTTCAAACGTTACTTCGATCAATGTACCGCCAGTAAAATCTAAGCCCCAGTTAAACCATTTAGTTGAAATGGAAAAAATAGAAGCTGCGATCATTAAGCCAGAGAATACAAAGGCGAATTTTGACCAACGCATAAAGTCGATCGCTTTGTCTGCTTTCAATATCTGAAACATAACTTTTCCTTAGATCGACAATTTCTTAATGTCACGCTTGCCGCCGTACATTAGGTTCACGATACAACGTGTACCTACGATAGCAGTAAACATGGAAGTCAAAATACCAATCGACAAGGTAACGGCGAAACCTTTGATTGCACCAGTACCAACAGCAAACAAGATGATCGCTGTAATTAATGTCGTGATGTTCGCATCGGCAATGGTGCTGAATGCGTTAGCGTAACCTTGGTGAATCGCTTGTTGAGGGCTGCGGCCTTCTTTTAGCTCTTCACGAATACGCTCGAATATCAGTACGTTGGCATCGACGGCCATACCCACGGTCAATACGATACCGGCAATACCCGGTAAGGTCATGGTTGCGCCCGGAATCAACGACATCACACCAATGATCAACACAAGGTTAGACATCAGAGCGATGTTGGCAATCAGACCAAAACGACGGTAGTAAATCAGAGTAAATAGCATTACTGCCACCATACCCCAGATACATGCTTGCATACCTTTGTCGATGTTTTGCTGACCCATTGATGGACCGATTGTGCGTTCTTCAACAATTGAGATTGGCGCAATCAAGGCACCGGCACGCAATAGCAATGCTAGGTTGTGCGCTTCAGCTGGAGAATCAATACCAGTAATACGGAAGCTACGGCCAAGTGCAGATTGAATCGTTGCTTGGTTGATCACTTCTTCATGTTTGGTTAGAACCACTTTGCCTTCTGGAGAACGTTTACCGCTATCTTTGTACTCGGTAAATACAGTCGCCATTAGCTTACCAACGTTGTTCTTAGAGAAGTCGCCCATTTTGCTGCCGCCTTCGCTATCCAATGAAATGTTCACCTGTGGGCGACCATATTCATCCGTGCTTGAGCTTGCATCAGTAATGCTTGAACCACCAAGAATCACACGCTTTTTAAGAACCGCAGGACGACCATCTTTGTCGAACTTCACTTCGCTACCCGGTGGTACACGGCCTGCCGCTGCTGCTGCAAGATCGGCTTTCGAGTCAACTTCACGGAATTCTAGAGTTGCGGTCGCACCTAAGATTTCTTTCGCACGAGCTGTGTCTTGAACACCTGGTAATTCAACTACAATGCGGCTTGCACCTTGACGTTGAACTAGCGGCTCAGCCACACCTAATTCGTTTACACGGTTACGTAAAATCGTGATGTTTTGCTCAACCGCATAGTTACGGATTTCAAGCATACGAGCTTCAGTGAACTTAGCGATAAGGGCGTTATTATTACCTTCAACAAACTCCATATCACGGTGCTTGTTAGTCAGCACACGTTTTGCTTCGTCTACTTGATCTGCGCTACGTAATACGATTTCAACCGCATCTTTGCCTGAAGGACGAATAGCACGGTAACGAATTCGCTCATCACGAAGATCGGTACGGAAAGATTCTTCTTGTTGGCCAACCAATTTTTCCATTGCAGCGTCCATATCCACTTCCATTAAGAAGTGAACACCACCACGCAAGTCGAGGCCAAGTTTCATAGGAGTTGCGCCAATTGCATCAAGCCAAGCTGGCGTTGCAGGAGCAAGGTTCAAAGCTACGATGAAGTCTTTACCCACAGATTGAGTAATGATGTCACGAGCACTGATTTGATCGTCAGTATCTTTGAAGCGAATAAGAACTGAACCATTTTCTAGTGAGGAAGATTGAGGTTCGAGATTTTTTTCTTTCAGGACGGTATTAATAGAATCAAGCGTAGACATGTCAACTGAGGCACCACGTGCCCCAGTAACTTGCACTGCTGGATCTTCACCGTAGATATTTGGGAGAGCATAAAGTGCGCTGATCAAAATGATCGCAGCAACCATAATATACTTCCACAATGGGTAGCGGTTTAGCACAGCA
The DNA here is from genome assembly GCA_047975485.1 of Vibrio sp. Lineage (GTDB taxonomy): Bacteria > Pseudomonadota > Gammaproteobacteria > Enterobacterales > Vibrionaceae > Vibrio. The sequence goes on from JBKEDP010000065.1 coordinate 71,405, forward strand.
TGTATCCTTTAGCCTTGCGGCTAACTAATAATTAAAGAGATTTAAGCGTACCTTTTGGAAGTACAGCTGTAACGAAATCTTTTTTGATTGTTACTTCATTGGTTTCGTTCAACGCAATGATGATGTAGTCGTTATCGTCAGAAATTTTAACGATTTTACCTACAAGGCCGCCACCAGTGATAACTTCATCACCTTTAGACATAGAAGACATTAGGCTTTTGTGCTCTTTCACACGCTTAGATTGTGGACGGTAGATCATGAAGTAGAAAATCAACGCAAACATGCCAAGCATGATGAACATTTCCATACCACCACCAGCAGGAGCACCACCAGCAGCATATGCGTTAGAGATAAATAAGCTCATTCAAATATTTCCTTTTTTTCGATTTAATAATGTGGTTATACCCAAGCAACCTCAAGATAACTTGGGTATATAAATAAGGCCGCCCTTTCACTTTTTCAAGCCTTTCTCAGAAGCAAAAAAGCAAAGAGCGGCAGAATTCACTAAGAATACCAACTTATTGTGATGAGTCACTCATTCGTACTTCTTTTTGTAATGGTGGCACTTCACGATTACGACGAGCATAGAAGTCTTGTACGAATTCTTCAAAACGATCTTCATCGATTGCTTGGCGAATACTTGCCATCAAACGTTGGTAGTAACGCAGGTTGTGAATCGTGTTCAAACGTGCGCCCAAAATTTCATTACAACGATCTAAGTGATGCAAGTAAGACTTAGAGTAGTTCTTACAAGTGTAGCAATCACATTCAGAATCTAGTGGGCCAGTATCAGTTTTATGCGTTGCGTTACGGATTTTCACCACACCGCCAGTCACAAACAAGTGGCCGTTACGCGCGTTACGAGTTGGCATTACGCAGTCGAACATATCGATACCACGACGCACACCTTCCACCAAATCTTCTGGCTTGCCAACACCCATTAGGTAACGAGGTTTATCTTCTGGCAATTGTGGACAAGTATGCTCAAGCATGTGGTGCATATCTTCTTTTGGCTCACCAACAGCTAGACCACCAACGGCATAGCCATCAAAACCAATGTCAGTTAGACCTTTCACTGAAACGTCACGCAAATCACCGTAAACACCACCTTGAACGATACCAAATAGAGCGTTCGGGTTTTCTAGTTTATCGAAGTGATCACGGCTGCGTTGTGCCCAGCGAAGTGACATTTCCATTGATTTACGAGCTTCTTCATGAGTCGCAGGATATGGCGTACATTCATCGAAAATCATTACGATGTCTGAACCCAAATCTTTTTGAATTTCCATCGACTTTTCAGCGTCCATGAAAATTTTGTCACCGTTTACAGGGTTGCGGAAATGCACACCTTCTTCAGTGATTTTACGAATATCACCAAGGCTAAATACTTGGAAGCCACCTGAATCGGTCAAGATTGGACCTTGCCAGTTCATGAAATCGTGCAAGTCACCATGCAATTTCATGATTTCTTGACCAGGGCGAAGCCATAAGTGGAAAGTGTTACCTAGAAGAATTTCAGCACCAGTGCCTTTTACTTCTTCAGGAGTCATACCTTTTACCGTACCGTAAGTACCTACAGGCATGAACGCAGGAGTTTCAACACTTCCACGCTTAAAGGTTAAACGTCCGCGACGAGCCACGCCGTCTTTTTTAATTAGTTCGTATTTCACGAAGCCTCCAAAATGTCGGAAAAACAGTCCAACTATTTTATTTATGCCTACGTTTAGGCGGTCTTTTTCTGAACAAACATCGCATCACCATAACTGAAGAAGCGATATTTATTTTGTACAGCATGTTCATAAGCTTTCATTACATGGTCGTAGCCTGCAAATGCGCTTACTAACATAATCAATGTTGATTCCGGTAAGTGGAAATTGGTAATCAACACATCAATTAATTGGTATTCATAGCCCGGATAGATAAAGATTTCAGTATCACCAAAGAATGGCTGTAAATCCGTGCCTTTTTGTTTTGCATCTTGTGCTGCACTTTCCAGTGAGCGAACCGACGTTGTGCCAACTGCAATAATACGTCCACCACGAGCTTTAGTTGCATTAATTGCATCCACCACTTCTTGCGGCACTTCCACATATTCTGAATGCATGTGGTGATCGTTAATATTGTCCACTCGAACGGGTTGGAATGTACCTGCGCCTACGTGCAAAGTCACATATGCAAACTCCACTCCTTTGGCTTTGATTTTGTCTAAAAGTTCATTATCAAAGTGTAGGCCAGCGGTTGGAGCTGCAACAGCACCCGGCTTTTTGTTATACACGGTTTGATAACGTTCTTTATCCGCATCTTCGTCAGGACGATCAATATAAGGCGGCAAAGGCATGTGGCCGATGTCATTTAGAATGTCGAACACGCTTTTCTCATGTTCAAAATGAATTTCAAACAAAGCATCATGACGGGCTGTCATAGTTGCAGTGTATTCATCATTCTCACCAAGCAATAATTCTGTACCTGGTTTTGGCGACTTCGATGCACGAACGTGAGCAAGGATTGAATGCTCATCTAGCACACGCTCAACTAAAACTTCAATTTTGCCACCCGATGCTTTACGACCGAAAACACGAGCAGGGATCACGCGGGTATTATTAAATACTACTAAATCGCCTTCTTGAACGAGGTCAAGCACATCCGTAAATTGGCCATCAACAAGCTCACCGTTGTTGCCATTAAGTTGTAATAAACGGCTTGCGGTGCGTTGAGGCTGAGGATAACGAGCGATCAGCTCATCTGGTAGTTCAAAATCAAAATCAGATACTTGCATGAAAGGTCACTTAATCAATGCTAACTATTTGTAATTTCGATTTATTTCCAAACTTAGAAAATAAATCAGAAACTAGCGGGCTACAAAACAAGCGCTAGTATAGGCTTACTTGTTTGAAGATCAAGTTTAGCAACAGGAATGCCGACCTTCATCTCCTTGTATTCTCCTATAAATGGATGAACAAGCAGTTGCATTTGAAACAGTCTTTCGATCACAAATTCCAAGAATGATTTTTGACAATAAAATGAATTGCTTCTTTTCGGCTTTTTTCGTGCCCCAACTTGTACTATAGTTTGACCCGTTAAACATATCGGACACAACGATTTAACTCTCTGTTTAAAACAGTAATGCGTATTTCGTTGCAATAAAAAGCCAATTTTAGGAGCAAAAAAATGGTATTAGTCGGTCGTCAAGCACCTGATTTCACAGCTGCTGCAGTTCTAGGTAACGGTGAAATTGTAGATGCATTCAACTTTGCAGAATTCACAAAAGGCAAAAAAGCGGTAGTTTTCTTCTACCCACTAGATTTCACATTCGTTTGCCCATCTGAGCTAATCGCTTTCGACAAACGTTTCGAAGACTTCCAAGCTAAAGGCGTTGAAGTGATCGGTGTTTCTATCGACTCTCAATTCTCTCACAACGCATGGCGTAACACTGCTATCAACGATGGCGGTATCGGTGCAGTTCGTTACCCTCTAGTTGCTGACGTGAAACACGAAATCGTTAAAGCATACGACGTTGAGCATCCAGAAGCTGGTGTTGCTTTCCGTGGTTCTTTCCTAATCGACGAAGAAGGCGTTGTACGTCACCAAGTTGTGAACGACCTACCACTAGGCCGTAACATCGACGAAATGCTACGCATGGTTGACGCTCTAAACTTCCACCAAACTCACGGTGAAGTTTGCCCAGCACAATGGGAAGAAGGTAAAGCAGGCATGAAAGACACTACAGCTGGTGTTGCTTCATACCTAACTGAACATTCTGATGACCTAGGTAAAAAATAAGCCTGACTCACAGAGTTGAATCGAATCCAAAGCCTCGCGTTGTCGGGGCTTTATTTTTATCTGAATATTTTTGATAGCAAAATGATTTAACGAATAATATTGAATACACCGAAAAGCCGCTGTCCTATCCTAGTCGCTTAGAAAAGCACTTCCCTGTGCTTTTATGCTTTTCTAAGCATTCAATATTTCACTCAGCACCACACATATATGGATGAAAAAAGAAATGACCATAGAACTAGAAGTCTGCATTGATAATTTAGAATCACTTCATTTAGCCATTAGCGGTGGTGCAACTCGCATTGAGCTTTGTTCGGCTTTGGCTTTAGGTGGACTAACACCGAGTTGCGGTTTGATGAAACAAGCAGCAAAACAATCTAGCGTTCCTGTTTATGCCATGATCCGTGCTCGCCAAGGGGATTTCCTGTTTAGTGAAGATGATGTGGAATCCATGATTGAAGATGTGCTTGCGGCCAAACAAGCAGGACTACAAGGCATTGTAATTGGTGCATTGACCGCAGAGGGCGATGTGGATAAAGCGGTCTGCCAACGTTTGATTCAAGCTGCAGATGGTATGGGCGTGACCTTTCATCGAGCAATCGATCAATGTCGAGATCCACAACAAGCATTAGAAGATATTATTGAGCTAGGTTGTGAGCGAGTACTAACTTCAGGACTCGCCAGTTCTGCCGATAAAGGTGTGGATGTGATTCGCAAAATGGTGAAACAAGCCAATGGACGCATTTTGATCATGGCTGGTGCAGGTGTGAATTTAGATAACGTGCAAAGTATTATTGAACAAACCGGTGTAACAGAAGTGCATCTTTCAGGAAAGACCACTCGACCAAGTGGTATGAAGTTAAAAGCCGATGCAGCAAAAATGGGTGCAGATTCCGTGGATGATTTTGCCATTCCAGTGACGAGCAAAGACACAATTCAAGCGGTAAAAACCAAGCTGCAAAATTTATAATTAGCAGGGTTTATAATTAACAGCACTTAGAAGCTATTGTGAACGACGCGGTTTTTCATCCACTAACTGCTGTAAATAATCTTTATCGTGGCGAATATCTTTACCTCGCACAAAGTAAATTATGTATTCGCACATATTTTGGCAACGGTCACCGATGCGCTCAATGGACTGAGCACATGCCACAATTTGCATGACTTTTGGAATGGATTCCGGATTCTCCATCATAAAATCCATCACCAATTTCTGCACAGCTCGGTTCTCAGCATCTAACTGATCATCCATCTTGTAAATTTGTGCAGCCGCTTGAACATCCATTCGAGCAAAGGCATCTAAAACTTGATGCAGCATGTTCACTGCCATACGGCCAAATTTTTCAACCGCAATCACCAGTGTTTCTTGTTGATGAGAGAAAGACTCTTGCGCCACATAACTGATTTTAGAAGCCACGTCACCGATACGTTCTAAATCCGAAATGGTTTTCATGATCGCCATAACCAAACGTAAATCTTTAGCCGTTGGTTGGCGTTTAGCAATAATCAAGGTACAAGCCTCACCAATAGTGGCTTCCATCTGATTCACTTTTTGATCATTTTCACGCACTTTTTTAGCTAACGGATAATCATGTTTACAAAGGGCATGCAAAGCCAAAGAGATTTGTTCTTCAACCAATCCCCCCATCGCTAACATGTGAGTTCGAATTGATTCCAACTCCACATTAAATTGCCCTGAAATATGACGTCCAAATTGCATTGCATGACCTTCTTTAATAAATATGCTTCAAAGTAGTTGATGTTGTAGCGAGGCGACAAGTGAATGAGGCCCCATGAGTGTAGCTTGCCTACACATCTCTAATAAACAAAGTGCGGGGCGAGTGAGCGCAGTCAACAAAGCTACAGCTTCAAATACGCAGAAGAATTAGCCGTAGCGCCCTGTTATATAGTCTTCCGTTTTCTTCATTTTCGGTGAAGTAAAAATAGAATCTGTGTCTCGATATTCCACCAACTGCCCCATATGTACAAAGGCGGTGTAATCACTGACTCGTGCTGCTTGTTGCATATTATGGGTGACTAATACAACCGTATATTGTGTCTTTAGTTCGGAGATTAGTTCTTCAATAGTTAAGGTAGAAATCGGGTCCAAAGCAGAAGTTGGTTCATCTAACAATAGCACTTCAGGCTCTATCGCAATCGCTCGGGCAATCACTAAACGTTGCTGCTGACCGCCAGACAAACCAAACGCATTTTCATGCAAACGGTCTTTCACTTCTTTCCATAATGCTGCAGCTTTTAACGAACGCTCCACCGCATCATCAAGGGTTCGAGAATCTTTCACACCTTGCAAGCGTAATCCGTACACCACGTTTTCATAAATAGATTTCGGGAACGGATTCGGGCGTTGAAACACCATCCCCACCCGACGTCGTAAGCTCGCCACATCGACATTGGGATGATAAATATTGCTGCCATGAAGAAAAACCGAACCTTCCACTCGACAGCCATCCACTAAGTCGTTCATGCGATTCATACAACGTAGCAAGGTTGATTTACCACACCCCGACGGGCCAATGAAAGCAGTAACATGCCCTTTTGGAATACGCATCGAAATATCTTTTAACGCTTGAGCTTGATGATAAAACAAGTTTAAACCATCAATAGAAATTGCCGTTTGTTCATCGGTCAATTTCGCAACATCAAGTGGTTCAGCGTGCCCTAGCGCAGCATGAATGGAAAGCATATTAATCGTTTCCTAAGGTTTTAAATTTTTCACGTAAATTATTGCGGATCGTGATTGCGGTAATATTCAATCCAACCACAACCGTAATCAACAAAAATGAGGTCGCAAACACCAATGGTCTTGCCGCTTCAATATTGGGCGTTTGGAATCCAACATCATAAATATGAAAACCAAGATGCATGAATTTACGCTCTAAGTGAACAAATGGGAAATCCCCATCAATAGGCAAACTTGGTGCAAGCTTCACAACCCCCACCAGCATCAAAGGCGCAACTTCACCGGCAGCTCGTGCAACCGCAAGAATTAACCCTGTCATAATTGCAGGGCTTACCATTGGCAAAGTAATACGCCACAAGGTTTCAAACTTGGTCGCCCCTAATGCGTAAGAGCCATGTCGCACTGAATTCGGCACTCGTGCCAAGCCTTCTTCGGTTGCCACAATCACCACGGGTAAAGTCAGAATGGCTAACGTCATCGCTGACCACAATAATCCGGGCGTACCGAATGTGGGTGTTGGTAATGTGTCGGAATAAAAGATCTGATCGATGGAACTGCCCACGGTATAAACGAAAAATCCCAAGCCAAACACACCGTAAACAATCGAGGGTACGCCAGCTAAGTTAACCACCGCAATGCGGATTAGCTTGGTTAGTGTGGAATTACCAGAATATTCATGTAAATAAATGGCGGCCATCACACCTAATGGCATCACAACCACTGACATCAAAATCACGAGCAAAACCGTACCGAAAATCGCAGGGAACACACCGCCTTCGGAGTTCGACTCCCTTGGTGAATCCATCAAGAAATGCTTAACCTGAACGCCCCAATGTTGCAGCTTTTCAAAAAACGTCATCTGGTTGGGATACCAAGCATCGAGCACGGTATCAAGCGGTAAAGGCGTTGTTTCTCCCGCCATATCTTTGACAAGAATTTGTGACTTTGAAAGCTGATCTTGCCATTCAAAAATCGCCTGTTCCGTTTGCTTAAATTGCGTTTGAAGTTGTTTTTGTTGTTGGTCGAATTGAGCAATTTGCGCTTGTTGCTCCTCTGAAAGAGAATCCAACTTAGCTGATGCCGATTTTTGTAATGCCGCTCTTTGTTTCTGTAATGAAGCTAGTTGCTTGCCGATATCATGTAAATCGTTATGTACCAAAGCATCGATGAGTTCACGGGCGGTATTGGCTCGTTCGATAGATTCTTGAATCGTCACTGAGAGAGGTTGGGCGGTTTGCTTTTCTCCATTCACCATGACAGCAATAGGTGTCCCAAAGAAATCACCGCCACGGGTACGCTCAAATACCGCTAAATTTTCAGGCTGAGATTGATCTTTTAGATCTGGAGCAAGTACAGAAATAAAGTCACGCTGATAAAGATCCCGATTGGCAACTTTGATCGACAAGCGTTCCACTTCGCCTTTCTCAATGATTTCCTGTGACCACTTTCGCTGAGGATCTGAAATGTTATCCAACGATATGCTCGAACGTTGATAGATTTGCCCTATCAACTTGGAACCTTGAGCATCTTGCCATTGATAAAGCGGTGCCGGCCAAAAGTAATTTAACCCTTTCCAGCCAATTAACAGCAATAAGCCAAGCACAGAAATCAAACTCAAGCTCACTGCGCCCGCGGTTAACCACACCCAAGGTTGTCCAGATTTAAGGAAAGCACTACAACGCACTGTATTTCTCCCTTAAACGCTGGCGGATAAATTCGGCAATTGAGTTCACAACAAAGGTAAACACAAACAGTAAAAATGCCGATAAGAACAAGAGGCGGAAATGGGAACTGCCGACATCCGACTCTGGCATTTCAATCGCAATATTGGCAGAAAGCGTACGCATACCTTCAAAGATATTCCAGTCCATAATCGGCGTGTTACCCGTTGCCATTAATACAATCATGGTTTCACCAACTGCACGGCCAAGCCCCATCATCACGGCAGAAAAAATCCCCGGTGAAGCCGTCACTAAAACCACGGTAGTTAAACATTGCCAAGGCGTTGCACCTAATGCGCTTGCTCCATCAGAAAGATGTTTTGGAACCGAGAAAATCGCATCTTCCGCAATAGTAAAAATGGTTGGAATAACCGCAAATCCCATCGCAAAACCAACAATCAAGGCATTGCGTTGATCGTAATCGATGCCCAGTTTAGCCAAATATAAACGAACATCACCGCCAAACATTGCCGCTTCAATTTGGTGCCCATACAAGGATAACAGCCAACCAAAAGCGACAATCACAGGCACAAGCATTAAGGCAACCCAACCTTGATAACTTCCCAAGCTGGTATGCTTTTGTACCCAATGCCAAATAACGGCTGCAAGCAAAATGACAATAGGCAAACTCAACACGAATAACAGGCTATTGAGTAAATTTAATTCCACAATTGGTGCCAGCCACAACCCAGCCAGAAAACCGATGATTACTGTTGGCAAGGCTTCCATCAATTCAATGGTTGGCTTAACGTAGCGACGCATAGTTGGTGTCATAAAGTAACCAGTATAAATCGCACCAAAAATCGCAATCGGCACAGCAAAAATCATGGCAAACAAAGCAGATTTCAATGTTCCGAAAGCAATTGGCATCAAGCTAAATTTCGCTTCAAAATCATTGGTTGCGGCACTAGACTGCCACACGTATTCAGGCTCTGGATATCCCTCATACCAAACCTTTTTCCATAATGCGGAAAATGAAATATCAGGATAAGGATTATTCACATCATACAAACTCAAGTGATCTGGATATTGCAGTAAAAGCACATCTTCACTTGCCGAGGATGCAGCCGTGATTAAAGCAGTAGATCCTGCTGAGTTTGATTTGCTGCCTCGCCTCTCATTAAGCTTCTGTTTATTAAGGAATTGAGAAAAAACTCGGTTTTCAGCAGTGGTATAAAAATTATCGAGCCAGCCATTTTCATCAAAACGGTAAAAGCCTTTGCGGTAAAAATCCGTTAATAGGAAATTAACCTTGCTGGCTTTATAAGGTTTGAAATCACGAATAAAAGTGAATTGACGCTTGCCATCTTTCAGCACATCAAACCATTGAGAAACTCGGCCATCTTCCTGAGTTAATAAGACAGAATATGCGCCAGACAACAAATCAATACTCACCGCATTTGATGCTTTATCTGAATCACCAATAGGCACATTTTCTCGTAGCACAAATTGATTATCATGCAGTTTGAAAACCGAAATGCTTTGCGAATACAAAACGTAAAGGGTTTGTCCATCTGGAGTTAAAGCAAAATCTTGAACCTTATTTGTTCCTGAGACGCTTGAAATATCAAGTACAGAACGAGACCAATCAGAACCATCATTAAAACCAAAATCTTGCGCCTTAGTATAAGAGACGCCTTTCCACTCGCCCTGTTCATTCATCCCCACAAAAGTGGCGTGCTGCGAGTTAATAGCAAAATCAAATTGCTTAATGAGTTCGTTATTCTTGCTTAGAGCAATTGGATTCAACTCAAAAGATTGTACCTTTGGTGATGTGTGGTGATTCACATTAGAAAACTGCGGACGCACCGCATAAATACGCCCTTTATTATCTGAATACGCATACCAACGAGTGCGCTGCTCTCCAGCTTTAAAAGCAACAGGATTTTCGATGACTTGTTGATGATGAATCACTTCGGTTTGTGAGTGAGATAAGCGAGAGAAAACCAAGTCACCATTTTGCGTGAATTGATATATTTCATTACCAACATCATTTACGCCAAGCGCTAAGGTTTTATTTTTCAATATAGGTGAAGTAAGTGAATACTCACCTTTTTTTGATAATGAAGCAGAAGTGAAAATGGGAAAGATCACCATCAACAAATAGACAATCAACAACACTAAAGCGATTAGCACCGTCATGCCACCCAGTTTTATCAACAAGCTCGCAAAGCGATCGGTCAACCATCGCTTTCTATCTCGCTGTTGAAATAATGGGGTTGGTTGTTGCATCTTGATGAAAGTCCTTTTAAATCAGTCTCTATCGAATGAGATCTTTTCTTGCCAAAATCTGGCTACAAGTTTTGCTTTTAAAATTACGAAAGAGCCACTTATTTTATTTCAGTTCCGTGACACTTTTATTACCCAAAAATCAGAACGTTAAGATTTAACACCAGCTCGATCTTAACTGCATCAGGGTTTTAGACTTCCCTCTATTCACAATGAAATAAAAATGTCATAAAAAAGCACTAAATTGTTAGTCACAATGTTGCAAACATATTATTGTGGTTATATCCCTTCATATTTGAAGCTGCAGCTTTGTTGACTGCATTCTTTCGCCCCAATCACGTAGGCGAGCTACGCTCATGGGGCCTCATGAATTTGTCGCCTCGCTGCAACCTCAACTATTTTGGGTATAAAGCGCATAGCACGTCTCTAATCTTACCGATACATGCCGGATGGTAAAATGAGCTCAGTAAAACTCTATATAGAAAAAGAACTAAGTTGGTTGTCATTCAATGAACGGGTGCTGCAAGAAGCGGCAGACAAAACCGTGCCATTAATTGAGCGTGTTCGATTTTTGGGTATTTTTTCCAGCAACTTAGATGAATTCTATAAAGTTCGTTTTGCTGATGTAAAACGACGTATCTTAATCAGCCAAGAAAGCGGCAGCAACGATAGCCCTAAGCACCTGCTTACCAAGATGCAAAGTAAAGTATTAAAACTCAATCAACGCTTTGATGATCTTTACAATGAACTGATCTTGGAAATGGCTCGCCGCCGCATTTTCTTGGTGAACGAATCACAACTGCAAGAATACCAACAAAAGTGGATCAAAAAATACTTTCATCGTGAAGTTTTACCGCACATCACGCCACTTTTATTAAATAAAGACACCGATGTTTTAAGCTTTTTGAAAGACGAACATTCTTATCTTGCCGTTGAAGCAATCAATGGTGAGCAACATAGTCACGCCTTGATCGATATTCCAACCGATCATTTGCCACGCTTTATCATTGTGCCAGAGCAAAAAGGCAAACGTCGTAAAACCATTATCTTGCTCGATAACATTATTCGCTTTTGTTTGGATGATATTTTCAAAGGCTTTTTTGAATACGACGAACTCAATTGCTACACCATGACCATGACTCGTGATGCGGAATACGATTTGCGTCACGAGGTCGAACACAGCTTACTTGAGCAGATGTCAGAAGGTGTAAACCAACGCTTAACCGCCATGCCGGTACGTTTTGTTTATCAGCGAGATATGCCTGAACAATTGCTGAAATACTTATGTGAAAAGTTAAACATGAGCAGCTACGACAGCCTTATTCCCGGAGGCCGTTATCATAACTTTAAAGATTTCACTTCGTTCCCGAATGTCGGTCGTGATTACCTTGAAAACAAACCGATGCCAGCGATGAAATGCTCGGACTTTGAAGGTTATCCAAACAGTTTTGAAGCCATTACTGCGCAAGATATTTTGCTGTATTACCCGTATCACACGTTCGATCATATTACCGAATTAGTGCGTCAGGCTTCTTTTGATCCCAAAGTCATTAGCATCAAAATCAATATCTATCGAGTGGCGAAAAACTCCAAGCTAATGAATTCACTTATGGATGCGGTTCATAACAAGAAAAAAGTGACCGTGGTGGTTGAATTGCAAGCTCGATTTGATGAAGAAGCGAATATCGAATGGGCGAAGCTATTAACCGATGCCGGTGTGCACGTTATTTTTGGTGCTCCGGGTTTGAAAATTCACTCAAAATTACTGCTGATCACTCGCCGTGAAGAAGGGGAATTTAAACGCTACGCACACATTGGTACGGGCAATTTCCACGAGAAAACTGCGCAAATCTATACTGACTTTGCGCTGCTAACTGCTGATCCGCAATTAACCGCGGAAGTGCGCAATGTGTTTGGTTATATCGAAAATCCTTATCGCCCTGTTCGCTTTAATCAACTCATGGTGTCGCCACGCAATTCTCGCCAACAAATCTACAAATTAATAGACGGTGAAATAGCCAATGCTCGTGAAGGTAAAAAAGCAGGACTTACGATTAAGGTCAATAACTTGGTCGATAAAGGCATCGTCAACAAGCTTTATGGTGCAAGTAATGCCGGCGTGAAAATTCGTATGATCGTGCGTGGTATGTGCTCGCTCGTTCCCGGCATTCAAGGTGTGAGTGAAAACATTAGCATCATCAGCATTGTCGACCGTTTTCTGGAGCATCCTCGTGTGTTTATTGCTGAAAATGATGGCGATCCAAAAGTATATATTTCATCAGCAGACTGGATGACTCGTAACATTGATTATCGGATTGAAGTAGCGACTCCGATCCATTCTCCTCGCTTAAAACAACGCATTATCGACATCCTCAATATTCATTTTACCGATACGGTGAAAGCGAGAATTATCGATAAGGAAATGAATAACCTCTATGTTTCACGCGGTAACAGAAAAAAAGTGCGCTCACAAATTGCTATTTATGAATATTTGAAGCAAATTGAAAGAAAGGCACGTCAAACCGCAGAGTAATCAAATGAATATGGACATTAATACTGAAGAGTCGATCCGCCACATTGCTGCTATTGATTTAGGTTCAAACAGCTTCCACATGGTTGTCGCCAAAGTTACTGGCAGTGATTTACAAATTGTCAGCCAGCACAAACAACGAGTGCGTCTTGCTGATGGTTTGGATGATTATATGAATCTCGATAACGCAGCTATGCAACGAGGCTTAGATTGCCTTGCAATGTTTGCTGAGCGTTTACAAGATTTCGATGCCGCCGATGTTCGAATTGCCGCGACTCACACTTTAAGACAAGCCAATAACGCGCACATCTTCCTTGCTCGTGCCTTGAATGTTTTACCTTTCCCGATTGAAGTCATTTCAGGCGAAGAAGAAGCGCGTCTTATTTATCTTGGCGTGGCTCATACTCAACCAGAATGGGAAAAGAAATTCGTGGTTGATATTGGTGGCGGCAGCACGGAAATGATCATTGGTGAAGCCTTTGAGCCGAAACTACTGAACAGTAAACAACTTGGCTGCGTCAGTTACACCAATAAGTTTTTTGATAATGGCAAACTGTCGAAAAAGAACTTCTCGCAAGCGATTTTAGCTGCGCAACAAAAACTCGAATCGTTAAGCAAACCTTATAAAAATTTAGGTTGGGATGCGGCATTAGGTTCATCGGGCACCATCAAAGCCGTGCGTGAAGTGCTAATAGGCATGGGTCATGAAGACGGTTTAATCACGCAAAAACGTTTACAAGATCTGATTGATGAATTGTGCAAACTCGATCAAATCGAAGACATTAAACTCGACGGTTTAACCGATGATCGCAAACCTGTTTTTGCTGCAGGTGTGGCGATCTTATTTGCGGTGTTTGATTCATTTGGCATTGAAAAAATGCACTTTTCCGATGGCGCATTACGTGAAGGCTTAATGTACGAAATGGAAGATCGTTTCCAACGTTCCGACATTCGTATGCGCACCACAGAAAACTTAGCGGACAAACACCAAGTAGATGTGGCGCATGCTAACAACGTTCGCAACCAAGCGGATGCCTTTTTACAGCAACTGGCTGATGAATTAGGTATTAATCAAGAGAGTGGATTACCTTGTTTGCTGACATGGAGCGCCTTGTTGCACGAAGTGGGTTTAAGCATCAGTTATAAGGCTTTCCATCGTCACTCCGCTTATATTTTAAAGCACACCAACATGCCTGGCTTTAACCAAGAGCAGCAACAGGTTTTAGCTACTTTAGCTCGCTTCCAACGTAAAGCATTAAAGCTGCAAGAAATGCCAGAGCTAACGATTTATAAGAAGAAAGACATTCTGCCGTTAATCGGAATTTTACGCTTGGCGATTGTTCTCAACGGCCAACGTAAAGATGATAACGATCTTCCGCCGTTAACCTTGTCTGTCAAACACAGCGACAACAAGGATTCGCATAAACTCAAATGGCAAATTGAATGTGAAGATGCAGATTGGCTAGAAAACAATAAACTGCTGCAAGCTGACTTACTCACCGAAAAGCAATACTGGAAAAATGCTGGCTGGAGTTTGAAGTTTTAATCGCAATAAAGTCTCGTAATACATAAACCCCATAAAAATAAGCCTCATAACAAATAAACAGCTATGAGGCTTTATTTCTATTTTTATGTAATTCCCGACTTATGCAATTACCGTCTTCTACAATCCCACTTTCTCCAATTCGCCTTTTGCAAATTTTGCGGGAATAGAAATATAGCCCTCTTTTTCCACCAGCATTTGGCCTTGGTTGGAATAGATAAACTTAATGAATTCAGATTGCACTTTGGATAGCGGTTTGTCTGGGTTCTTGTTCACATAGATATAGAGGTAACGTGCGAGTGGGTACTTACCTTGCATGATATTGTCTTGGGTTGGAGCGACGTAATTTTCTCCATCTTTGGCAATCGGTAATAAACGAGCTTTAGATACTTGATAGCCCACACCCGAATAACCAATCGAATTCACACTTGAAGCGACGGATTGCACGACCGAAGCTGATCCCGGTTGCTCGTTCACGTCTTTTTTAAAATCCCCACCACATAAGGCATATTGTTTGAAATAGCCGTAAGTGCCCGACACCGAATTACGGCCAAATAACTGAAAGCCTAATTTAGCCCACTCACTCTTTAAACCAAGTTGCTGCCAATTTTTTAAAGGCTGATTGGCACCGCATTGCAGTGTGGATGAAAAAATCGCATCAATTTGTTCAAAGTTCAGCCCTGCAATCGGGTTATCGGTGTGAACAAAAATCCCAATGGCATCGACAGCGACTTTGAGTTGGGTTGGTGGGTAGCCGTATTGACGTTCGAAAGCTTCAATTTCTTTCACTTTCATCGCTCGACTCATAGGCCCGAGTTGTGAAGTACCCTCTGTTAATGCGGTTGGCGCACTGGAAGATCCTGCCGCTTGAACTTGCATATTCACGTTTGGATAAATGCGTTGAAACTCTTGCGACCAAAGCGTCATTATGCCGGAAAGTGTGTCGGAACCAACGGAGGAAATTGTGCCAGAAACGCCTGCTTGCTTTTGATAAACCGACGAATTAGATGTATCGACTTCTTGAGCAAAGCTTTTTTGTATAAACAAGCTTTCTAGTAAAAAACAGCTTGATGCGACAGCGCATAAACTCGCAGCTTTAAAAGCAAATTTCAGCTTGTTTTTACGCATAAATGATTCAATTCCTATTGATTACTCTTGGTGCTCAAGGCTTCGTGTGACTAACTTCTTCGGCAAAACAAATGAGAAACAACTTCCCTTACCGACTTCACTTTCTATATCAAGGTAAGATTCATGGTGACTTAACGCATGTTTAGTTATCGCCAAGCCTAAACCACTGCCGCCTGTTTCTCGTGAACGAGCTTTATCTACACGGTAAAAACGTTCGGTTAAGCGGTTGATGTGTTGTGGTTCGATCCCCTCTCCGGAATCTTCGACTTTCAAGCATGCACCTTGTTCACTTTCAAACCATGAAACATGAACATCAGCTCCTGCTGGCGTGTATTTCACTGCATTATACACAAGGTTAGAAATAGCACTTCGCAGCTGATCCGCATCTCCATATACATTCATCTGCTCATCAATATCAAATACGATGTTATGTTTTTTCTCGCCACTTAACGCAATGGCTTCTTTTTCGAGAACCGCCAACATTGAAGGCACATTCACGACTTCATCCAATTCATGATCTGGTGCAGCTTCTATTTTCGAAAGTGTTAACAGTTGCTCCACCAGCGAGTTCATGCGAGAAAGTTGTTCCGTCATTACGCCATGCGCTTTCGACCACATTGGCCCTGCAAGAATGTCGGGATCTTCCGTCATTTCCAAATAACCGTGTAGAACCGTCATCGGTGTACGCAATTCATGGGAAACGTTGGCAAAGAAGTTACGACGCATCCCCTCTAGTTGTTTAAGTTGAGTCACATCACGCACCACCATTAAGTGCTCGCCCTCGGTATAAGGCACGATACGTAACTCTAAAACACGGTCGGGTGTTAATGGCGATAACATTTCCAGAGGTTCAGAAAAATCACGCTTGCTGAGGTATTGGATAAAATCAGGTGTGCGGAGCAAGTTAGCTATCGGCTGACCGGAATCATCTGGCCAACGAAAGCCTAAAATGGATTGAGCGTGCTTATTGCACCAAACGATATTTTCTTCAGAGCGATTGCCCTCTCGACGGAAAACAACCACGGCATCAGGTAAGGCTTCCGCACCATTACGGAATCGACGAATTAAATTGCCTAACTCTTTTCGACGTTGGCGTTGTTTTTGTTGTAAGCGATAAATGCCGTTAAAAATCAGTTCCCAAGAACCGGTTCCAGAAGGCGGAGAAAGGCGTTTTTCATCCCATAACCAATGTGAAAGACGAACTTGGTTGTACAATTGCCATAACAACTGCAATACGGTTGCCGCCAGCAAAAGCCAGCTCATATAACCAAAAATCCATCCCAGTATGATCCAAGGAAGGTAAAAAAAAGCCAGCGACCAAGCTAGCTTCTTCCAAGTTAACCGTTCAACCATTCGATATTTTACTCCGCTTATCGAAAGTTATTATCCGTAAATATTTTATGCTCGTGTCGAGAAACGATAACCCGCACCACGAACCGTTTGCACTAATTTATCATGCCCTGCGTGCTCTAATGCTTTGCGTAAGCGACGAATATGAACATCGACGGTGCGATCTTCTACATACACATTGGTGCCCCAAACATTATTCAGTAATTGTTCACGGCTATAAACTCGCTCTTGGTGTGTCATAAAGAAGTGCAACATTTTGAATTCAGTCGGGCCCATATCCAAAGGCGCATCATTAGCAGTCACACGGTGAGAAACAGGATCCAGCTTCAAGCCTTGCACATCAATTACATCTTCCAGAGCGGTTGGCGTCACTCGACGGATCACCGCATTTAATCGTGCCACCAATTCTTTTGGCGAGAAAGGTTTGGTGATGTAATCATCTGCCCCAACCTCTAAACCACGTACTTTATCTTCTTCTTCACCACGAGCCGTCAACATCACAACCGGAATATTGCGAGTCAATTCTTCACGTTTAAGATGCTTAATATAGTTAATGCCCGATCCACCCGGTAACATCCAATCGAGTAAAATCAAATCGGGATAAGGTTCGCATAGTTTATTAATAGCCGTATCGTAATCTTCCGCTTCTATTGCTTGATAGCCTTTTTGCTCTAACACAAAACACAGCATTTCTCTGATAGGTGCTTCATCTTCAACAACTAAAATTCTTCTCGACATGTCCGAAAACCCTTTCGTGGCATTATGACTAACTAATTTGTTACATATTCTGCCTCTAAAGTATGACACTTTTGTGACTCACGAAAACTAATTTTCATACAACTGTAAAGTAAGCCACGCTATTTTGTCATTCAAATCACTTAGACCGATCCTCGTCTCTTTGATTCGCAGGCTAAATCTTCTATGATAACCGTCCTTTTTGTCCAATAGAGTAAGAGCATTATGTGGTTTAAGAATTGTTTGGTTTACCGTTTCAACCGTGAAATTGAGTTTGATGTAGAAAAGCTTGAATCTCAACTTGCCGAATTCAAATTCACCCCTTGTGGCAGCCAAGATAAACACAAGTTTGGTTGGACGAGCGTAATTAACCGCAATTCTGATGTTCTTACTCATGTCGCTGGCGAACACATTTTAGTTAAAGCTAAACGTGAAGATAAACTGCTGCCAGCTTCTGTCATTAAAGATGCGCTGCAAGACAAAATCGACATGCTTGAACAGCAAGAAGGTCGTCCTCTCAAGAAGAAAGAAAAAGACGATTTGAAAGATGAGATCTTAGTTGATCTTCTGCCACGTGCGTTTAGCCGTAGTAGCTTCACTTCTATTTTAATCATGCCTCGCTTAGGTTTTGTGGTTGTGGATTCAAGCAGCAGCAAAAAAGCTGAAGATGCGTTGGCGTTATTGCGTAAAACCATCGGCAGCTTGCCTGTGATCCCAGCTATTCCAGAAGTAGCGGTTGAAACATCATTAACGGAATGGGTAAAAACTGGCAACTTGCCTCAAGGTTTCCAATTGTTAGATGAAGCGGAATTCCATTCGTTGCAAGAAGAAGGCGGCATCATCCGTTGTAAGAAACAAGAACTTAGCGCAGACGAAATTCAAAACCACATCGCAGCCGATAAAGTGGTAACCAAATTGGCATTAGATTGGGCGGAACACATTGAATTTGTATTAGGCAGTGATGCGAGCATTAAACGCCTAAAATTCAGCGACGAACTAAAAGACACTAACCAAGATATTCCACGTGAAGATTTTGCTCAGCGTTTTGATGCAGATTTCGCCCTTATGTGTGGCGAGTTTGATATGTTCTTCCCTGCTCTATTTGATGCGCTAGGCGGCTTTCCTAATAAAGACTAAAAGTTAACGTCTTCATTTTCCCTATTAAGCAGCGTGACCTTTACTTTCTAATCGTTACCTTAACTTTCGAATAAAGAAACGCTGCTTTTTTATTTTTCGCGAATAGCTTACTTTTCATCTAAAGTTAGCGTAAAATTCGCTCCCCAATTTCATGCCGCTTGGTGGTATGAACCTGACTTGAAATCAGACACGAGAATCCATTATGACCAAACTATTGAATGCTGCTCCAGAGCTATTATCTCCTGCTGGCAGTTTGAAAAACATGCGTTATGCATTTGCGTACGGTGCCGATGCAGTTTATGCCGGCCAACCTCGCTACAGCTTGCGTGTACGTAACAACGAATTCAATCACGAAAACCTACAAATCGGCATCAACGAAGCTCATGCGCTAGGTAAAAAATTGTACGTTGTTTGTAACATCCAACCACATAACTCAAAGCTAAAAACCTTTATCCGCGACTTAAAACCAGTTGTTGATATGGGCCCTGACGCTTTAATTATGTCGGACCCTGGTTTGATCATGATGGTGCGTGAAGCTTTCCCTGAAATGCCAATTCACCTTTCTGTACAAGCGAACGCAGTAAACTGGGCGACAGTAAAATTCTGGGCAAGCCAAGGCGTTGAGCGTGTAATCCTTTCTCGTGAATTATCATTAGAAGAAATCGAAGAAATTCGTGAACAATGCCCAGATACTGAATTAGAAATCTTCGTACACGGTGCGCTTTGCATGGCTTACTCTGGCCGCTGCTTACTTTCTGGTTACATGAACAAACGTGACCCGAACCAAGGTACTTGCACTAACGCTTGCCGTTGGGAATACAAGGTAGAAAAAGGCACTGAAAACGATGCAGGCCAAATTGTTTCAGCAGAAGTAAACGAATTCGATCCAAACCAAGCGCAACCAGTTGAAGTGCAAAACGAACGCCCAGACAACACATTAGGTTTAGGCAAGCCAACTGATGAAGTGGTTCTGCTTTCTGAATCTCATCGCCCAGAAGAAAAAATGGCAGCATTTGAAGATGAGCACGGCACTTACATCATGAACTCAAAAGATCTACGTGCCGTTCAACACGTTGAGCGTTTGACTAAAATGGGCGTGCATTCTTTGAAAATCGAAGGCCGTACTAAGTCTTTCTACTACTGTGCTCGTACTGCGCAAGTTTATCGTAAAGCGATTGATGATGCGGTTGCAGGCAAGCCATTCGATGAAAGCCTATTCGGCACATTAGAAAGCCTTGCTCACCGTGGTTACACTGAAGGTTTCTTGCGTCGTCACACTCACGATGCATACCAAAACTACGAATACGGTTACTCGGTTTCAGACACTCAACAATTTGTGGGTGAATTTACTGGTAAACGTCGTGGTCACTTAGCGGAAGTTGAAGTTAAGAACAAATTCATGCTTGGCGATAGCATGGAATTGATGACACCTAAAGGCAACGTGATCTTCAAACTAGAAGAAATGGAAAACCGTAAATCTGAAAAAGTGGAAGACGCAAAAGGCAACGGCCACTTTGTATTTATCCCAGTTCCTGAAGATATGGATTTAGAATACGGTTTGCTGATGCGTAACCTTTCTCAAGGTCAAAACACTCGCAACCCAGTGACAGCTGCGGAAAAAGCGACAGCAGAAGCGAAATAACTAATGGCCTTATTAATTACAAAGAAGTGCATTAACTGCGATATGTGCGATCCTGAATGTCCGAACGGTGCGATCAGCATGGGTGACGATATTTACGAGATCAACCCAAGCTTATGCACTGAATGTAAAGGACATTACGATAAGCCAACATGTCAATCTGTATGCCCAATCAACAACTGCATTATCGTTGATCCTGAGCATGTAGAAACGGAAGACGAATTGCTTGAGAAGTTTGTAGTGATTCAGGGTTTAACCTAATCGAAAACTTCTAAAGTCAAAAATGCAGAACGCCAATATGTTGAACGTATTGGCGTTTTTTATTCAAAAAAAGTAAGTCGCCGAAGGCAATTACCTGAAATTAAAGATATTCCGGTAAATAATTGCTATTACAAACACTGCAAACGACTTAGATATTTAACGTCTTTCACTTGGGTCAAATAATCAAGCGGAGTGGCATTCACTTGCTTTTTAAACTCACGTAAGAAATGAGATTGGTCGCTAAACCCCAAGTTAAAAGCTAGATCAGAAAACACGATTTTGTTTTGGTGGTTAATTTCATACACCGCAGACTGACAACGAATCGCACGGCAAAACCCCTTTGGAGATAAGCCAACATCTTTAAGAAACATGCGTTGTAAAGTGCGAGTGGTGTAACCTGAATATTGCTCCAACTCTTTCACTTGAATGCAGCCTTTTTTCAAACAAATACGCTCCACTAAAGCACCTGTAATTGAAGAATAATGGCTCGCTTTTCCTTTTATAAATTCATTAGCAATTTGAACTCGCCCTTGGAAAGTTGAAGCTTCCACAATATCCCACATCAAGTACTCTAAACCTTCCGTTACCTCCAATAAATCATATTGTGAATGAATCAACTCACTAGGAGATAACTGAATAAAATCGGGAAAAATCCCAGGTAAAAATCGAATGCCAAAGTATTGATGGTGATGATTCAACTCCACCATTTGCGCTTCAACACGTGTGCCGCAAACTTGTGCGCTTGGGTTAACAGAGTCGCAATCAAAAATAATATCAACACATCCATCAGGAATTGCGACAGCTCCATTAACTAAATCACTCGGCTTAAAACTGTAATAGTGCGAGATGAGTGGATGGTTTAATTCTATATGCGTTAAGAAATAATCGGCATTTAAAACAAACCAAGGTTGTTTGGAATGAATGCCTGAAACTGGGTTCGCTAATGAATACGACATATCTTTTCCTAATGAATTTTAAGCTGATGCTCATGCTTAAAATTCAAGCAATTCGAATGCCACAATACCCACGCAATTAACATAAGATTTACATTTGGACTTTGTCGCAAAAATTCAATACCAAATAATTCCCATTGCTTAATCTCACTATCAACAGATACGAAAGCCATGCACTGCGAAAGCAGACAGCTAGAACAATGACCATTTAGGACAATGACACAGTGAGGTGCAACATGAGTAATTCAACTAAAATCGATTTCATTTACTTATCAGAACAAGACATGATCGCAGCTGGTGTAACCGATATGCCAGCTTGTGTCGACACCATGGAAGAAATGTTCAAACTATTGCATGTGGGTGATTACCGCATGGCAGGTGCGAATAATGATTCTCATGGTGCAATGGTGCTTTTCCCTGAAACTTCACCTTTCCCAAATATGCCAAAACCAACTGCTGACCGTCGTTTAATGGCGATGCCAGCTTACCTTGGCGGTGATTTCCAAACTTGTGGCGTGAAATGGTACGGCTCAAACATTGCTAACCGTGAAAAAGGTCTACCTCGTTCTATTTTGATGTTTATTTTGAATGACATTGATACTGGAGCACCACTTGCTTATATGTCCGCTAACCTACTCTCAGCTTATCGTACGGGTGCGATTCCTGGTGTTGGCGCTCGCTATCTAGCACGTAAAGATTCCAAAGTTATCGGCTTATTCGGCCCTGGAGTTATGGGCAAAACCGCAGTTGCCGCATTTATCGCAGCTTGCCCTGAAATTGACACCATCAAGGTAAAAGGCAGAGGCCAAAAGAGCTTAGATAGCTTTTTAACTTGGGTTGCTGCTACCTATCCTCAAATCACCAAAGTCGAAGTCGTCGATAGCATTGAAGCCGTTGTACGTGATTCAGACATCGTGACTTATTGCAGTTCAGGTGAAGTTGGTAACCCTGCAACCTACCCAGAAGTAAAACGTGAATGGGTAAAACCGGGTGCATTTTTAGCGATGCCAGCAAGTTGCTCTCTAGACGAAGGCATGGAACAAAAAGATATCCGCAAAGTATTAGATAACACCGGCCTTTACGAAGCTTGGTATGAGGAAGTGCCAAAACCAGCACATAACGTTATTCCTCTAGTAGGTGCTCGCTTTATGGACTTAGTTGGCGAAGGAAAACTAGACGCTAATGAATTAGAAGATCTTGCTGCCATCGTCTCTGGTGATAGCGATGCTCGACGCAACGATGAAGAAATCATTGTGCTTTCTGTAGGCGGTATGCCAGTTGAAGACGTGGCATGGGCAACCAAGGTTTACCGAAATGCAATTGAACGTGGGATCGGCATTTCTCTAAATCTTTGGGATACACCGGTTCTAAGTTAATCGGCTCAAGTTAATCAAGCCAAGTTATTAATTCATATTATACAAACAGTTAAATCCAAAAAGGGAAAGATATGTCGAATTCATCTACAGCAAATATCACCAAGGTAACAACGGGTTCTAAGTTCGAAAAAATGGCGAGCTATTCCCGAGCGGTGGCAGTTAATGACTGGATTTATGTCTCTAATACAGCAGGGCGAAATCCAGTAACACAACAAATGTCTGATGATGTTTTAGAGCAAGCTGAGCAAGTATTTGCCAACATTGAACGCGCTTTAACATCTTTAGACTCAACGTTGGCTGATGTAGTGATGTCTCGAGTATTTATCCAAAATCCAGAGCATGTGGCAATTGTCATGCCCTTTATTGGTGCAAAGTTTGATGGCATCAATCCAGCGACAACCGTGACATGCCCTCCTCTGGGTTCAACTGAATATTTAATTGAAATAGAAGTAACGGCTTTCAGAGGGCTTAACGATCATGAAGTTAAACATATCGATTTAAGCCAAGCATAACGAGTAGAAAAACATCTTAATTAACCGTGTTTAGAATGATCGCAGTAAGGATAGATTATGACCATCACATTAGAACGGATTCAAACTCAAGATACTCTGCCTGAAAGCACTGAAGTAGTGATTATCGGCGGTGGAATTGTAGGAGTCAGCGCAGCTTTGACTCTAGCGGAAAGAAATATCCCTGTCGTGCTGATCGAAAAAGGTCATATCGCAGGTGAACAATCATCTCGTAACTTAGGCTGGGTAAGAAAAACCAATCGTGATGCGTTAGATATTCCGCTGGCTCAAGCAGCAGATCGCTTATGGAAGGCAATGCCAGAACGAGTCGGCAGCAGTGTTGGTTATAAACAAGCTGGGATCATGTTTGTGACTGACGATGATAAACAATTACAGTCACACCAAAATTGGCTTGAATCCGTTCGAGGCCTCGATCTTGATTCTCGTATCCTAAGTAGCAAAGAAATCACTTCACTAACCAAAGCAAGTGGCCAATGGAAAGGCGCAATTTACACTCCGTCAGATGGTCGTGCAGAGCCGTCTATTGCAGTACCAACTATGGCAAAAGCTGCCATTAACAAAGGTGCTGTGATGCTACAAGATTGCGCCGTTCGAACCCTGTCTTTTGAGGCAGGCAAGATCAGCGGTGTCGTAACGGAAAAAGGTGAAATTCGCTGTAAACAAGTATTGTTAGCGGGTGGTGCTTGGTCTCGTCGTTTCTTATCTAACCACGATATTTCATTGCCAACACTCCCTTTAATTTGCTCAGTATTAAGAACCAAACCAATGGAAGGGCCTACAGATATTGCCGTTGGTGCTGGAAACTTTTCATTTAGAAAACACAAAGATGGTGGTTTCATCATTACCCAAAGAGGTGCATTGGATGCACCAATTGGGTTAGATCATCTTTTGATCGGTCATCGCTATTTAGATCAATTAAAACATCAGCGCAGTTTTTTAAGGATCAAATTTGGAAAATTTTTTGCCGACGATCTCAAACTGTCTCGCCGCTGGAAACCAAGCCAAGTGACACCGTTTGAGAAAGTCAGAACCATGAATCCAGCACACAATCCAAGCTTGATTTCAGAAGCGATGCGCAACTTAACCCAAGCATGGCCAGAATTTAAAAATGCTGAAATAGAAGAAGCTTGGGCTGGATTGATTGATGTAACACCAGATTCAAACCCTGTCATTGATCATATTTCAGCGATTCCAGGATTAACTTTAGCAAGTGGATTCTCTGGTCATGGATTTGGCACAGGACCTGCAGCAGGCCATTTAGCAGCGGATCTTGTCAGTGGCTACCAACCTATTGTCGATCCAAAGCCTTATCAATTTTCAAGACTTTCATCGCATTAGTGAATTTCACAAGGAGCGAAAAAATGAATACTCGAGTTCATAGTCAAAAGATGTCTATTTTAACTTCAACATCACCAACCGTTTCAAAAACCAAAATGGGATTCTTATCCATGATGGCAATTTGTATTGGATTAGTGATAGTACAAGGAGCAATGATTGCAGCGACCCAAGGCATTGGTATTGGCGGTAGTGCCTTTATCGCCGCCTTAATTTGCGCTTACCTACTGGCTCAATTCAACGCCATGAGTTTTGCAGAATTATCTTTGATGTTTCCTAAAGAAGGCACATTAGCTACATACACCAAAAAAGCGATTGGCCATTTTCCTGCAATTGTTGCGGTTTTCTCTGGCTATGTGTTTGTCAGTATTCTAGCTATGCCGGTTGAAATGTTTTTAGTTGATGCCATGTTGAACCAATTATTCCCGGGTGTCTTTCCTGAAAAGCTCGTCCCTATTGCCCTACTTGCCACTTTGACTATAACCAATTTAATCGGCACGGACGTGTTTTCTAAAATTCAAAACTTGCTAGCATTTGTTTTAGTTGTAGCCTTAATTATGATTGGCTTTGTAGCGATCACAGGTATTGATTCCCCTCATCCAGTCATTACTCAAAATGCAGTTGATTGGAGCTTGAATGGCGTCTTAGATGGTAGTTTTATTGGCTTGATCGCTTTAGCTATGTGGTTAATGGTTGGTGTGGAATTTATTTGCCCAATGATTCAACAAGTTGATAATCCAAATAAAACCATTCCACGAGCTATGTCTTGGTCATTAACGGCGATTCTACTCATTTTCTTAGCGTTCGCTTATGGTGCGAGCCTATATTTGGATACACAAACTTTACTTGAATCACCAATTCCATATCTTAATTACGCCAATGCTGTTTTCGGTCCTGTTGGGTTATTCATTGCAACCTTAATGGCGATTGCCGCAACTTGTAGCAGCATGAATACACTTCTAGCTTCTATTCCATTAATGATGTCGGGTATGGCAGAAGAAGGACAAGCTTTCCCTCAACTTAAAGTTAAAAATAAACATGGCGTGCCTTGGGTTGGTGTATTGTTTATTTCAATTTCGACATCAATTTCATTTTTGATTTCAGATGCAGATTCAATTTTAATCTTGGTTATTGCAGCAACCACCAGCTGGCTATTTGCTTACATGATCACCCATGTTGATGTGATTGTTTTACGTCGCCGTTTACCTAATATTTCACGCCCATACAAAACACCCTTTTATCCAATTCCGCAAATTTTAGGGATTGTCGGTATGGGATATGTCGCTCTGCATAATTCACCATCGCCAGAAATGACACAATTGGTGTTTACGATTGCTGGAGGAATATTGCTTTCGTTGAGTATCATTAGTGCTATATGGGTGAAGTTTTTTATGAAGAAAGGACTGTTCACACCAGATATGAGTGATTAGGTTTAATCTATCGCCAATCAAACAGAAATAAAAAATGACCGCTTCAATCTTAAACTGAAGCGGTCATTTAATTTGTACAGTGAAGCGGCTTACTGAGTCGGTCTTTTTACTTATTAGCTAAGCCTTTCCCATTTAAATAATCTTTAATGTATGGGCGAGACTCTTTACTTAATCGTGCTTCAATATGATCAGACCAAGAGCCGTCTTTCTGATTTGATCCACGGGTTTGGTAGTAATGAGCAGTTTCATCATCATATTGCTTTAATGCTTCTTGCGATAAAGGCTGATAAGTATTTTCATGCACCATGATTGTTTGTGGCAATCTTGGTTTCACTTGTGGATCTTGTGCTGGATGACCTAAACACATGCCAAACAATACAGCGGTATATTTTGGCAAGCCAAGTAACTCATCCACTTCTTTCGGATTGTTACGCAAGCCACCAATGTACACACCGCCTAAA
This sequence comes from Vibrio sp., assembly GCA_047975485.1. Lineage (GTDB taxonomy): Bacteria > Pseudomonadota > Gammaproteobacteria > Enterobacterales > Vibrionaceae > Vibrio. The sequence goes on from JBKEDP010000065.1 coordinate 98,241, forward strand.
CCTAATGATTCAGCCGCCAGTAGTGTGTTTTGCGCCATGATGCCAGCATCCACAGCACCGATTAAAGTCAGTTCCGTAAATTCAGGTTTTACATTCGGTGAAATTTGGAAATGGCGCTGGTAATCAATACAGAACACCAAGAATTCAGCCGCAGTTTCAACGTATTTTTGCCCACCTGAATATTCCACCAGCGCAGCACGTTTTGCCGGATCGGTGACACGAATAATCGACGTTGTTTGCAAGAAGCTTGAAGAAGAAGCTGAAATACCCGCTGAAAGGATCGCATCTAATTGTTCAGAAGTAATCGCTTCATCAGTAAAAGCACGAATAGAGCGGTGATTCAGCATGGTTTCAATAACTTGATTCATAGTTATCCTTTGCATTTTAATTCTTAATTTCGATAGTAAAACACGAATCTCAGGTAATAAAAAGGCCGTAATGAAAACACCACGGCCTTGAAATCATTTATAGATAATTTGAATTATCTAGGTAGATTTTTATTTTCTTCGATTTTTTCCAGAACAGCTGGATCTAAGTCATCTAACGGAGATTTGTTATCTTCCATTTTCAGCCAAGTAACAAATAGTTGGTACCAGATCGCTAGAATAACCGCACCTAAGAACAAGCCGATGATGCCCGCTGTTAACATACCGCCGATAGCACCAATCAAGATAACAGGCATTGGAACATCAATACCACGACCCATTAACAATGGTTTTAGGATGTTATCAGAAAGACCCGCAATCATTGCCCACACAGCAAAGATGATAGCTGGTGTTGTGTCATGGGTTGAGAACATATAAACAATCACTGGACCAATAACGATCAGTGCTGGCAGTTGAGCAATAGCCAAGAACAAAATACAAAGCGTTAAGATACCTGCACCAGGAATGTGGAAAGTAAAGAACGCTGAGCCCGCTAAGATAGATTGGATGAAAGCTACACCAACCACACCAACTAGTACGCTGCGGATTGTTGCAGCGGTTAATTGCGCCCATTCTTCGCCGTGTTTACCAACAATGCGAACAGCCAAAGTTCTGAATGTTGCAGTGAATTTATCTGCATGAGTCATAAATCCAGCTGCAATTAGCAAAGAGATAATGCTCATCAACAATGTCATTACACCACTACCTAGCATTGAAGCTGTGCTGGTTACTGCTGCTTTGATTTGTGGTAAGAACTGAACTAGCGCTGTTTCTAAGTTAGTTGCAAATAGCGTCCATGTATCAAAGGCTTTTTTACCAACTAGAGGAATATCAGCTAGACGTGCTGGTGGGTTTGGAATTTTGAAGCCACCTGAATGTAATGACGCAATAAAGTCTGTTACATAAGAGAACAAAGACGTTGATAGCATGAAGAATGGTACTACGAGCAACAAAATGGCAATGATAACCAAGATCGTTGCAGATAAACCACGTTTACCATTCAATCGTCTTTCTAGTTTTAGGGTTAATGGCATTAATGCAACCGCAATAATAATGCCCCAAATAATTGGAATGATGAAAGGCTTGATGATGTCATACGTCCAGAACAGTAGAACGAATAACAAGCCAATTCTGATCGATGACTCGACCATATTGCTTATAAAGATTTTGCTTTGACGCACTTCAGATTGCTTGTCCATTTTTTATACCTAAGTTAATTTACCCTTCGTACTTGAAGCTGCAGCTTTGTTAGCGGCGTTCATTCGCCCCAATCATGTAGACAAGCTACACTCATGGGGCCTCATTCACTTGCTGCCTCGCTGCAACTCCAATTACTTTGGGTAAAGATATCAATTAACGTTATTTTTCTTGATTGCTAATGCTTGAGCTAACTAAGCTAGACACCACGATGGCCATATAGAAAACGCCAGCAATAGCTTCCAAATACACGATCACTTCAGAAAATGGCGTAATAGGACTTACATCGCCATAACCTAAAGTGGTTAGAGTCACAAAGCTGAAATAAGCCATATGCGAGAAGTTCTCTCCCCACGGCAATGCTTCAACTCCAGTAAATGCTTCTGGAATAAATTCCAAAATGATCAGGTAAGCTACGGTCCACATTAAACCTAATAATAGGAATAATGAGATAGACCCCACCACCTTGTTCATGTCGATGTTTCCGGCAAATAAAATTTGTTTCGATACAGCGCGAAACATGCCGAAGAAGAACAAGAACATCAAAATCAAAATAGCGACATCCATTTGTTTAATCGCAAAGATGTTGCCAATCGCAATCACACATACAAAGGCAGCAGTGATAGCTAAAAGAAAGTGCTTCCAACGAGGGCCAAAGCGCAAACTCGACAGGCATACCCCAAAAGTAATTAAGGTTAACGCTTCAACCGCATATTCCAATAAACCACAATCTTTTGGTAATGAAATGGTTAATGATGAAAACACCAGAAAGCCAACCAACGCATAAGTCATGTAGTAGAAATTATTCGTCTGGCTCATTTTTTTACGGATCATTTTGTCACTCATTCCCATTATTCTGCTGACTCTTCGTTTTGATCTTGCTGATGCACCATAACAGAAGCAGTCAAACCAAAGCGTAGGTGAACATTTTCAGGTACTTCATCAATAATCACGCGTACAGGTACACGTTGCGCTAAACGAATCCATTGAAATACAGGACTAACGTTTGGTAGCAAGTTGTAACCTGTTGTACCGTTGGTTGGTGCAATCCCCCAGCCGATTGATTCCACGTGTGCTTTTAGCGGAGTATCCGGGTGAGACATTAGCGTTACTGTTGCATCACTACCCGGCTGAATATTTTCTAATTGGTTTTCACGGAAATAACCGAACACCCAGAAGCTATTTGAATCTACTAAAGCAATAAGCGGCTGATTCGGCGCAGCTAACATACCAATGCGCAAATCAACGTTTGAAACATAACCATCAACTGACGCATAAACCTTGGTGTAGCTCAAATTCAGTTCTGCGGATTTCAGTTGTTTTTCCGCCGATTCAATTTGCAACGTAGCCTGTTGGTAAGTCACGTCTTTACGCACTAAATCACGGTGAGAAACAGAGCCCGCATCACGCTTCTTCATGTCTTGTACACGGTCGTATTCCACTTCTTTGCCATAAGCGTTGATCTTGGCAAGTTTCAATGCGACTTTCGCTTGTTCTAAGGCAATTTCATAAGGTTCAGAATCGATTTCAAACAACAAATCGCCTTTATGTACGAATTGGTTGTCCTTGATATAAACCTTAGTGATTGGCCCACCAGCACGAGGCGCGACTTTAATCACGTTCGCTCGCACTTGACCATCACGTGTCCAAGGATTACTAAAGTATTGCTCGTATTTAGAGTAGCCGAAGAAAATCGCACCACCTAAAATCACGAGGTTAATGAGTATAATTGGCAGTTTTTTTATATTTTTCACGACAACACCTAAAATTGTAGAAAAAATTGGTCAATGGCGACTAAGTACATGGTACAGAACGCAATAAAGGTTAAAGACGGATAAGCAATAAAACGGGCAATACGAGTCCGGTTTAAGATCATCACGGTTATCCAAGTTAGGATCACAGCCATTACGATGGCGAGTAAAACTGGTGAAAAATACACATCACCGACAGAAAGTTCATGAGGTGCTGACATTATTTAGCCTCCTCATTTTTTATAGATTGCTCATTCTGTATAGACTGCTTATTCGAAATAGACTGCTCAGATTGCAGCTTTTCACCATCTTGATATTCAGAGCGCAAAACTTCTGGCGCACTAGATTTTTCATCAGGTAAATCAGGCGTATCAAGATAGTCACCCCAATTGGTGCGATCTTTCATCTGCTGGATATTTTCATCACTAACAAATTGCTTGCCCGTTGTCGCTTCCCAACCACCGCCTAATGCTTTGTAAAGCGCAACAACTTGCGTCGCCACATTACCTTTCGCTTGAGCGTAAGCATCTTCACTTTGCGTCATACGAGTTACAGAGTTCAGTAGGCGTTCAAACGTAATTGAGCCATTTTGATACTGAATCATCGAGATATTAAACGCACGAACTGATGCATTTACCGAATTCATGCGAAGTTGTTCTTGCTCTTGATATAACTGGTAAGAAGACATCGCTGAGCTAACTTCTTGCACGGCACTTAATACACTTTGGTTATAGTTCACCAAGGCTTCTTGCAACATCGCATCTTGCAAGCGAACATTATTTTTCAAGCGTCCATATTGAAGAATATTCCAACTGAATGTTGGGCCTGCTGCGACAACTAAAGAGTCATCAAAACTAAAGCTATCACCCGAAGGAACGGTACTGCTGATCCCAATTGATCCAAACAAAGAGAAGCTAGGATAAAGTTCAGCTTTTGCTGCACCAATTTTGGCACTTTGCGCATGGGCTTGAAGTTCTGAAATCTGCAAATCTGGACGACGAAGAACCAAAGAAGCATCAACCTTATCGGCTAACTGTGGCGGCTTAGGAATAAGAGAATCTTCCGTCACTCCACCATGAGTCGTGCTGTTTTGAGTAGCTGAATCAAATTGCGCCATCTTCTGCTGAACTTCTGGCGTATCAAGCAGTGAAGTCATTTGCTCAGGCAGATTACCCAACAACACTGCTAAAGCGTTTTTGGACTGCATCAAACCCACTTGCAACGCTGAATATGCGGCTTGTGTAGCATAGAGTTGAGATTTCGCCTGTTGAACATCAAGCTCGGTTACATCACCAGCACCAAATTGTGCTTCAGTAATTTGCAGAACACGTTTTTGAATTTTGATGTTACGTTGAGAAAGCAGCATTCGCTCTTGGAACGTACGGTAATTAAGGTAATTACGTGCAACTTCTGCCGTAATACTTACCGCCACATTGCGATAAGAAGCAATGGTTGCGAAATAAGATGCTTCCGCTGATTCAATACCACGAGCGTATTTACCCCATACATCCAATTCCCAACCGGCATCAAACGAAAACTCTGAAGAATTAAAAGAATGTTCATTTTGGTAAATCTTGGCTAGGTTGCCCGACAAGGTTTGAACTTGAGGGAAACGCAATGCATCGTTAATCCCAAGCACCATACGCGCTTGTAAGATTCGAATCCCAGCTGCTTCTAGATTTAAGTTTTGATCTAACGCGGTATCAATTAATGAATTAAGCGTCGGGTCATTAAACTGCTTCCACCAAAGTTGAGCACTCGACTCCGCTGATTGCGTGTCTTGTTTTGTCCACTTGGTCGGCATTTCAACGGAGTTCGGGCCGTTAAAATCAGGGCCAAGCGTACAAGCGGTTAAACTCACTAACGAGGCGGAGATAAAAAGTTTTCGTACAAAAGGGCGCAACATCATGGGGTTAAAACCTTTTCTCTCGTAAATTGTCCCAATCAATCCCTGCGTATGCAGATTGGCATTGAACAATGGATTTATAAATATTCTTCTGGCTATTCAAAAATAAGTAGAACTCTGAAACCTTTTGCTCGCTATATTGCGTCAGGTCTAGCGACTCAAAAAAGTCATTTAAGCGATCTTCTACTAATTCAAAAGGCGTTGATTCCTGATGAATAGATGGCTCGGATTCAGAAGTCGCTTGAAGCAGCAACTCACTCATATTCAAATCAGCAAATTGTTTTTTCGCTAAGTCGATTAATTCGTTTTCTTTTACACGGGCACTCATGCCAACCGAGCTGTTCACGTTGTTTTTTAAACGCTCACATGACAGTAAAAATTCGTCATATTGAAGTTGTTCAGTTTTATTGAAATATTTCTGATTGATCTTGCTTTGCCAAACATTCAATTTGATCTGGCTAACGTTCATGGTTTCTAGAGCGATCTTAAGTTTTAACTTCTCAAGCAAGGATTGCGGGAAAGTCGATTTAGTCAGAGACAACAAGTTAGAAGCATGACGGAAGAAACGCTCCTGAATCACGCAGAACAAATGCTCAGGCTTAGTCGAAAATGGCACGTAGTAAGAAATACAAATCATGAACACGACCAGATAAAACAGCATCATTACCGAAAGTAAAACGGCAAAATTGAGGTTCATCGGGTTCGAAATCCCCATGACAAAAAAGCCCAACATAAAGAGCAAGCTAAGTGGATTCTTGAATAAATAGAAACCAACAAAGGTGTAGGTAAAAATGAATAATGCGAATTCGATGCCTAACGTCATGTGCGGCAGAATAAAGATATACGACGGCACAGCAAACAAGAAACTAAAGGTAAATAACGCCAATAACAGTTTTGGATGCAGCGGCAAGAATGACAGAATCATCATGTACATGGTCGAGAAAATAACGAACTGGTAACCGCCAGGTGGATTAAAGTAAATCCAAAGACCGCCAGCAAACCAGTACATTAGAAAAACCTTAACGGCAGTTTTAAAGTTTTCCATGTCCCACAGTAGGAAATTAGATACTTTCTTTGGTGCGAAGTCGTTATAAGAAATGGTTTCAGTAACTGAATCAATACAGCCAATTGTCGTGATTAAACGCACCAACTTGGTTTGTAGAGTATTGATTGCCGTTACCAATGACAAAGCCGATGCCTTTTCAATTTGGGCTATATTGGTATCATCTTTCAATGAAACCGAAACTTCATTTAGCTCAGCGACTTGTTCTTGTGTCCATGACTGCTCAGCTAGTTCAAATAATTGTTCAATATTCTTGATTGCTTCTTCATGCCCTTGCACATGTTGAAGAATATTACGCTCTGCAAACTGACATTCATTTATTAATAGCGAGATTTGTTCTGTGATGCTTTGGCAATAAAAGATCACATGATCCCACTCTTTGCGATAAGCAGAAATATCACTGCACTCTTTGCTCAAGCTGTCGTAATCATTATTTAATGCGGTTTGAGCCTGATGCAATTCATGCATTTTTTTCTTTAAAGTATCATCTTTCAATACATCAGGATTCGAGATAACTGAGGTTAAAAAGGCGAACATATCTTTTTGAACAGCCGTCAATTTCAGCACTGTCTCGTTTAAATTCTTCTCCCCTTTATATGGGAAGATAAACACGCTCACTAAGGTATAAATAACCACCCCAAAGGCAGTCATAAAGGCGCGGTCTACCCCATAAAGGAATGCACCATTAGCATCGCCACCATTAGAAGTCATTAAAATCACCACACCTGTCAGCATGAACAGGGTCGGATCTTTCTTATAGGCTTTACGAATGTAGAAGACAATAGAAACAACGATAGAAACCGCAAGCATGTAAGCAAAGCGATCTTGAGCAAAGCTGCCAACAAGAACCAAGCCGATAATAGAACCAATTACCGTACCAACAATACGCATTGAACCCACAGCTAGTGACTCTTTGTGTCCACCAGTTGATGCAATAAGCATAACGGTTGTAGCAGCTGTTGATGCTTGTGGCCACCCCATAGCCATTGGGATCAAATAGGCGAGTGTAAGACTTAATGCCACACGGAAAGCAAATTTAAATTTATCGCTAAACAAACAAAGAGAATCTAAATTAAAAGGCATTGGAATCACAATTAACTGCTGAATACATAACCTGAATAACTCAGTTTTATTGAAACTAAGTTTGCAGATATAAATAAAATTGCTCGCGATTATAGCACACTGATTAAAAATTAATTTATTAAGATCTTTAAAATTAGATATTAAACAATTAGTAATATGAATATTTCATTTAACTAAAAACCAAAGTGCAAACTTAAATTAACATTTATTTAAAACAATAAGTGGTGAAATTATTTCTCAAGTTTAAAATCAATAAATTTAACTTACATAACATAAAGTTAAAAATTTACTGCAATAATTATATTTTTAACAATTCACAACGAATTAGCATCTGCTGCTTTTGGTTGTTCAAAACGATAGATGTAAAAAAGGCTCTAGTATTTCTGCTAAGGCTTTGATTATGACTGAGTGGATAGCTCACGCACGGTCTTGGTATTAGGGGAATCCGCTGCTTTTGGCTGCTCAACACGACATATGTAAAAAAGGCTCTAGCATTTCTGCTAGAGCCTTAATTATGGCAGGGGTGGAGAGATTCGAACTCCCAACACGCGCTGTCTTTTGGTATTGGCGGAATCCGCTGCTTTTTGCAAAAACTTCAAACGTAAAAAAGGCCTCAACATTTCTGCTAAGGCCTTAATTATGGCAGGGGTGGAGAGATTCGAACTCCCAACACGCACTGTCTTTTGGTATTGGCGGAATCCGCTGCTTTTGGTTGTTCAAATGACAGATGTAAAAAAGGCTCTAGCATTTCTGCTAGAGCCTTGATCTTGATTATGGCAGGGGTGGAGAGATTCGAACTCCCAACATGCGCTGTCTTTTGGTATTGGCGGAATCCGCTGCTTTTTGCAAAAACTTCAAACGTAAAAAAGGCCTCAACATTTCTGCTAAGGCCTTAATTATGGCAGGGGTGGAGAGATTCGAACTC
>JBKEDP010000003.1:0-30225 GCA_047975485.1 Vibrio sp.
CGAGGTATCTATTTGATTATCATCAACGAGTGCCCACACAGATTGATAGGTTTAAATTGTTAAAGAGCGTTGTTCTTATCGAAATGTGAATCACATCTCGTTGAACAGGGCGGCCATTTTATCGATTTAGATTTCAGTGTCAAACACTTTTTGAAATCTTTTTTCGCAAACCTTTTTGAGAAGGTTTTGACCTCTGACCCTTGCTGCAGCTAGGCTGCGTGCTCCGTGTCAGTGAGGTCGCATTATAGGGATCGAATTCATCTTGGCAAGCTATTTTTATAAAAAAACTTAAAAAAAGTGAGTTTTTTTAGCTTTTTACACCAAGCGCTCATTTATACAACTTTAGCACCATAAAAAGCACAGTTTATTCACAATTTTCTGTGGATAACCCACTTTGACTTTATGGTTATAAATAAAAAGGAAGGACGTTTTCATGCCCTTCCTTTCATTTAATTATTTGCTTTGAAGTTAAAGCCGTACTTTTATGATTGCGTCGCCACTATTTGGTCATTCTCCACGGCGAGCTGTACTACTTTCCCCGGAACGAGTTCACCAGACAAAATAGAACGCGCTAATGGGTTTTCTACCATTTGTTGAATTGCACGTTTTAGTGGACGAGCACCATAAACCGGATCGAACCCGACTTCTGCAACCAAAGATAAAACTTCGTCACTCACTTCCAATTCATATTCTTTATCCGCCATACGTTGACGCAAGCGTTCAAGTTGAATTGAAGCAATCGACTTAATTTGCTCTTGGCCTAGTGGGTGGAATACCACACTTTCATCAACACGATTTAAAAACTCCGGTCTAAAGTGTTGGCCAACAATTTCCATTACCTGTGCTTTCATTTCTTCATAAGTAGAAGTGGCTGCATTTTCCTGAATTCGATCAGAGCCTAGGTTCGACGTCATGATCACAACGGTATTTTTAAAGTCGACCGTGCGACCTTGTCCATCTGTTAAGCGGCCATCATCCAATACTTGCAATAAGATATTGAAAACATCAGGGTGCGCTTTTTCAACCTCATCAAGCAAAATCACTGAATAAGGCTTACGACGTACCGCTTCTGTTAAATAGCCACCTTCGTCATAGCCGACATAGCCCGGAGGCGCACCGACTAAACGAGACACGGAATGTTTCTCCATAAATTCCGACATATCGATTCGAATCATGGCGTCTTCACTATCAAACATAAAGTTCGCTAATGTTTTGCATAGCTCGGTTTTACCAACACCCGTTGGACCTAAGAACAAGAATGAACCAATTGGCTTGTTCGGATCAGATAAACCCGCACGGCTACGACGGATTGCATTCGAAACCACATCCACCGCTTCTTTCTGCCCGATCACACGTTTGTGCAATACCGATTCCATGGAAAGCAATTTGGCTTTTTCCGCTTCCAACATTTTCGAGACAGGAATCCCCGTTTGCTTTGAAAGCACTTCCGCAATCTCGGCATCGGTTACTCTGTTCTTTAATAAAGTCAGCTCGATGTTTTCAGCTTGAGATGCACTATCTAATTGCTTCTCTAATTCTGGAATTTTACCGTATTGCAATTCTGACATACGTTGCAAGTCACCCGCACGACGAGCCACATCCATATCTAAACGTGCTTGCTCTAATTCCGCTTTAATATGTTGCGTACCTGAAAGTGAGGCTTTTTCTGTTTTCCACACTTCTTCAAGCTCAGCATATTCACGTTCTTTTTCAGCTAACTCTTGGTTCAGAATTTCTAAGCGTTTCGCACTCGCAGCATCGTCTTCATTTAATAACGCTTGTTGCTCGATTTTTAATTGAATGATGCGACGGTCAAGGCGATCCATAGACTCTGGTTTGGAGTCCATTTGAATTCGAATGCTTGAAGCTGCTTCATCTATTAGGTCAATCGCTTTATCTGGCAATTGGCGATCCGACACATAACGATTTGAAAGCGTTGCCGCCGCCACAATTGCAGGGTCAGTAATTTCTACATGATGATGCAATTCGTAGCGTTCTTTTAAGCCACGCAAAATCGCAATGGTGTCTTCTACGCTTGGTTCATCCACCAGCACTTTTTGGAAACGACGCTCTAGCGCAGGATCTTTTTCAACGTATTGACGATATTCATCCAACGTTGTTGCACCTACGCAATGTAATTCGCCTCGTGCCAAAGCGGGTTTTAGCATATTACCGGCATCCATCGAGCCTTCGCCTTTACCTGCGCCAACCATGGTATGAAGTTCGTCTATAAAGAGGATGATGTTACCGTCTTCTTGAGCAAGTTCATTGAGAACCGCTTTTAGACGCTCTTCAAATTCGCCTCTATATTTAGCACCCGCAATTAATGCGCCCATATCTAAAGAAAGAACGCGACGATTGCGTAAACCTTCTGGCACTTCATTATTTACGATGCGTAAAGCCAAGCCTTCAACAATCGCAGTTTTACCTACGCCCGGTTGACCAATTAACACGGGGTTGTTTTTGGTGCGACGTTGCAATACTTGAATGGTGCGACGAATCTCATCATCACGACCAATCACAGGATCAAGTTTGCCCTGCTCTGCTCGCTCAGTTAGATCTATGGTGTACTTTTCCAAAGCCTGACGTTTGTCTTCCGCATTTGGATCATCAACATTTTGTCCGCCACGAATTTCATCAATCGCTTTGGTTACGTTCGCTTTATTTAAGGCAAACTCTTTGAATAATTTGCCAAGCGCACCATTGTCTTCAACAGCGGCAAGCAAAAACAATTCAGACGAGATAAAGCTATCTTTACGTTGCTGTGCAATTTTGTCGCACACGTTTAATAGGTTGGCTAAGTTTTTTGATACTTGAACGTCGCCACCAATGCCAGTGACTTTAGGCAATTTATCTAATTCTTGAGCTAGCTTAGAGCGGAGTTGCGCCACATCGACACCCAACATGGTAAAAATTGGGCGGATGGTGCTGCTATCTTGATTCAATAAAGCCTGCATTAAATGCACTGGCTCAATAAATTGGTGATCACGGCCTAGCGCAAGAGATTGCGCATCCGAAATGGCAAGCTGGAATTTACTGGTAAATTTGTCAAAACGCATGATAAGCCTCCAATCTCCACTATAGAGATACTACTGTTATGGCTTAATAAATGGATACGCTTTGAACAATTTTCAAGTATGGGGGAAGATTATTCCATCCAAATAAATGATGCTTGTCGACCTGTAATCCCATCTCGACGATAAGAATAAAAGATATCAGACTCAGAATAAGTACAGCGTTGACTGTCATACACTTGCTCAACACCCGCTTGATTTAAACGTTGTGTAGCAAGTATCGACATATTGGCGAGCCATTTTTTTTCTGGCTTTTGAATAGAGGTTTTGTGGTGTTTCTTTTTATAGACAACGAAGCCATCTTTAGCATTTGGATCGTGATCTAAAAATTGGTGATAAACATCTTCACCGACTTCAAAGGAATTTGCACCAATCGCAGGCCCAATCCAAGCCATTACTTGACTCGGTTTTGAGAACTGCTGAACGGCTTTTTCCAAAATACCATCCACTAACCCACGCCAACCAGCATGAACGGCAGCAACTTGAGTGCCATCGGTATTGGTGAGCAACACGGGTAAACAATCCGCTGTCATTACGCAGCAGACAATTTTTTTGTGTTTGGTGGTTGAACCATCAGCATCCAAAACCTGTTTAGTTGGTTTGAATAACTCGATAACATCTGTGGAGTGTGTTTGATTAAGCCATACCGGAGCCGTTGGCATGGCATTATCATGTTGAATCTGATCGCGATTCGTTTGTACCGCATTGCTGTCATCACCAACGTGCATACCAAGATTTAAACCTTGATACACACCAGTCGATACACCACCAAAACGTGTAGAACTAAACGCTTTAATGTTTTTGGGTGCAGGCCAGTTAGGTAAAATTTGGCTTGTTGAAGCAATGCGGTTCATTTTACGTCCTTGTTCGAAATAGCAAACTTGTCGTCTTAATTAATCTTCGTCGACATGATTCTCTAGCGTATCTTGACGTAACGCTTCTGCCATAGCGACCATGTCATCCGGCACTGGTGCGTGGAATTTCATTTCTTCGCCCGTTTCAGGATGCTCAAATTTCAACATCACCGCATGAAGCGCCTGACGATCAAAGCCACGGATCATATCTGTTAGCTCTTTCGACGCGCCTTTCGGAATACGTGCACGGCCACCATAAGCAGTATCGCCCAATAGAGGATGCTGAATATAAGACATGTGGACACGAATTTGGTGCGTACGACCCGTTTCCAAACGTAAGCGAATACGAGTATGTTCACGGAAACGTTCTGCAACACGGTAATGTGTTACAGCGGGTTTGCCGAGTTCATTCACTGCCATTAAGGTACGTTTAGTTGAATGGCGACCGATTGGTTTTTCGATACGTCCACCAGCTGTCATATTACCAATAATAATAGCTTCATATTCACGAGTAATATTACGTTTTTGCAGCGCACGAACTAAACGCGTTTGCGCAGGAACGGTTTTCGCTACCACCATAAGGCCGGTTGTGTCTTTATCCAAACGATGGACAATACCCGCACGTGGTACTTCCGCTATCGCAGGATAATGATGCAATAATGCGTTCAATACTGTACCATCAGGCGTGCCTGCGCCAGGGTGAACGACAAAATCGCGTGGTTTATTGATCACAATAATATCGTCATCTTCATAAACGATATTAAGTGGAATGTCTTGAGCTTCCCAACGTTCTTCATCTTCTAGCTCAGCTTGAACGGTAATTTCTTCCCCGCCCATAACTTTGATGCGCGGCTTGGTGATCACTTCACCATTAACCTGAACTTTGCCTTCAAGTAACCATTCTTTTAGGCGTGAGCGTGAAAATTCAGAAAATAATTCGGCTATTGCTTGATCTAAGCGTTGGCCTAATTGAGAATCTTTAACTGTGTCGGTGCGTACAATCTGTTGTGCCATATCGAACTTTTTAAAAAACCATGAGACTAATATCCAATAATATGGATAAAATAGGTCTATTCACCGTTATTGGTAAAATAGTGTTATTCACCATTGTATCTGTTAAGTTGTCATAAGTAACGGACACAATAAATTTAATTCAAGGAATTTTCTCCTAACAATGAAACGCCAATACCTTTTGGGAGTACTTTCCCTAGCATTACTGGCTGGTTGCGCAGATAACAAAGACGTTGTACCAGACGTTCCGCCATCAGATCTTTACACTCAAGCTCAGCAACAACTTCGTGAAGGCGGTTGGGCTGATGCAATAACGAAACTTGAAGCATTAGACTCTCGTTATCCTTTTGGTCCTTATTCTGACCAAGTGCAGCTTGATTTGATCTACGCCTACTACAAAAACGGTGATTACGATCTTTCAGTTGCTTCAATCGATCGTTTTACTCGCCTAAACCCGACTCATGAACGCTCTGACTGGGCTTTGTACATGCGCGGTCTAAATAATATGGCGAAAGATACCAACTTTTTGCATGACCTGTTCAATATTGATCGTTCTGATCGAGATCCTGAACCGGTTAAAGCAGCATTTATGGATTTCAAACGTTTACTTGAGCGCTATCCGAGCAGCCAATATTCTGCAGATGCAAAAATTCGTCTCGCTGCATTGAAAAACCGTTTAGCTGAATATGACCTTGCGAATGCGGATTTCTACTTGCGTCGTGAAGCTTGGGTGGCGGCGATTAATCGTTCTCAAGAAATTCAAAAAACCTACCCAGATACTGAAGCGGCACATGAATCATTAGAAATTCAGTTAGAAGCATACAAAGCACTGAAGCTAGATGATGCAGTGAAGCGTACAGAAGAATTAATTAAACTTAATAGCAACGACGAAGACAGTTAATTAGTCAGTTTCAATATTAAGTAATAGACAAACATAACAAAAGCGGCTTCGGCTGCTTTTTTGTTATTTAAAGAAAAGCTTTGTTATTTAAAGAAAAATTTGCTGTTTAAAGAAAATTTGTCACCAGAGAAAAAGATAAGAACACGCCAATAATTGATGCTATTTTAAGCGTTAGATTTCTAAATTTGCATTAAGTCCCTAAAAACTCACATTTCTAGCAATCATCCCAATTAATCTACCTGATAACATCAAAAGAACAAACAACTTTAGCCTGAATAATCATAAGGTTTTGCCTAGGATCACATTTGTTTAACTATTGAAAAAATTGCAATTAAAAGGTGAACTTAATCACGTTTATTTCGAGATAAAACAGTAATCTGAAGGTATGGAATCAAGGACAAAAGAGGAAAAGGCCTATGAAACTAAACATTACTGGCAAAAACATTGAAGTGACATCTTCTATCCGCGAATACATCGAGGCTAAATTCCAAAAATTAGAAAAATGGCAAATCGATCTGATTTCCTGCCAAGCGACTATCAGCACTGAGCCAAACAAACAACAAAAAATTGAAGCGGCGGTGACTGTACCAAAAGGCCAACTAGTAGCATCAGCATCAGACGAAGATCTCTATAAAGCAATTAATGAGGTAGAACAAAAACTAGAGCGCCAACTCAACAAGTTAAGCCATAAAGGGGAAGCTAAACGAGCGCATGCAGCAGAATTTGAAACTGAGGAATAATCAACATTTAAACGATTCATTTCTTAGTTAAAGAAAGTCCCAATAAAAATCGCTTTCTAAAAAATAAAACCAATACATATGACGCTGGATTCAGCGTCATTTTTTTGCTTGACGCATTCTGCTTGCTTGCTTATCGTGTAACTTCATTTAAGGAATACAATATTATGCATTCATCACCTCTGTTCTTTTTTGGTTTCTTTTTTCTGCACTAACATGCGGGGCTAGATGTCATTTTAGAAATAAACCAAAAATGGACAGAAAGCCTCCCACAAACGGGAGGCTTTTTTATAGGATATTTTGCAGGAAATAACTAATGACCGAACAACAAAAACAAGATAACCCCCAGCAGTCAGATGCTCTATCTTTAGAAGAGATCCGTTTGCGCCTCAATGAATTGGACGACAAATTACTGAGCATTCTTTCTGAGCGCCGCGAACTCAGCATTCAAGTAGCCAAGAGCAAAGTTAAAACCGCCAAGCCGGTGCGTGATGCTCAACGTGAACAAGAACTTCTAGTTAAGTTGATTAACAACGGCAAAAATAAATATCAGCTTGATGCGTCATACATCACCAAGTTATTCCACATCATCATTGAAGATTCTGTTCTACTGCAACAAGCCTATTTGCAAAATTTAGCCAACCCTAGCGAATGCCGTAAACCACTGGCTCGTGTTGCATTCCTTGGTTCTAAAGGTTCTTACTCTCACCTTGCGAGCATGGAATATTTCAGCCGCAAGAACAATGAGTTAATTGAACTCAACTGCCAACACTTTAAAGAAATCACTTCTATGGTGGAATCGGGCCATGCAGATTTTGGGGTGTTACCGATTGAAAACACCAGCTCAGGTTCAATTAATGAAGTATATGATTTACTGCAACACACCACGCTTTATATTGTCGGTGAACTAACGCTACCGATTGATCATTGCTTACTTGCGCCAAAAGACATGCGTTTGGAAGACATCAAAACGCTGTACTCTCATCCGCAACCGCATCAGCAATGCAGTGAATTTTTAAGCCGTTTAGATGGTGTTCAACTTCGTTCTTGTGTTAGCACAGCCGATGCAATGCAAACTGTAAAAGATTTAAATCAAGACGGTGTTGCTGCGATTGGTAATGCCACCAGCGGCAAGTTGTACGGCTTGCAAACTATTCAAGAAAACATTGCTAATCAAACCGAAAACCATACTCGTTTTATTGTTGTAGCTCGTAAACCGGTTGAGGTTTCCACGCAAATTCCAGCGAAAACTACGCTGATTATGTCGACGTCACAAGAGGCTGGCTCGCTTGTACAAACGCTATTGGTTTTGCAACGTCACAACATCAATATGACCAAACTAGAGTCGCGCCCAATTATGGGAAATCCGTGGGAAGAAATGTTCTACGTTGATTTAGAAGCGCATTTGGATTCAGAAGAAATGCAGCAATCTATTGCCGAATTGACTAAAATCACACGCCACTTGAAAGTGTTAGGCTGTTATCCCGTTGAGAATATTAAGCCGACTCAGGTAAAACTAGGCTAAAATTTGTAGAAAACTAAACGACATAAATCGAGTAAAATAATATGCATTCATCTAAAAAAGTTATCGTGGCCTCGTTAAATCCAGCCAAAATAAAGGCAGTAGAAAGTGCTTTTATCGCTAGCTTTCCTGAGCAGCATTTTATCTTTGAAGGCGTATCTGTTTCGAGTGGTGTGCCCGATCAACCAATGGATGATAAGGAAACCAAGCTAGGTGCAATCACACGCGTGAAAAATGCTCAAGCAGCGGTTTCAGATGGGGATTTTTATGTTGGTTTAGAAGCGGGAATCGAGGGGCAATTTACTTTTGCTTGGATGATTGTTGAAAATAATCCTAATGCAGAAAAGCGACTACATGGTGAATCTCGTTCTGCTTGTTTAATGTTGCCTGCTTTGGTGTTGGAAAAAATCCAGCAAGGCAAAGAGTTAGGAGATGTGATGGATGAAGTGTTTGCCACTGAAAACATTAAACAAAAAGGTGGTGCGATCGCTTTACTTACGCACCACCAATTGACTCGAAGCACGGTTTATCATCAAGCCTTAATTTTGGCTTTAATCCCGTTTGTGAATCCTAAACATATTTTTTAATTACATGCCTTTAATTAATCGCTACTTGCTTTAAAAACGATTAATTACTCGCAATATGTTTAAGCATATCTTGTAACTGCAACTTGTCTTCAGGTTGCAGTTTTTTTAGCTCTGAAGAACCGCGAGTAATGGTTGCCACACCAACACCCAACATTTGACTTACTTGACGCTGAGAATGCTCCCCTTTTATCAACTCATGCAAAATATTCATACGAGCTAATAAGGCATCACGCTCATCAAATGTCAGCAACATAGACAGTAAGAAATCTAACTTATCTTCTTGGCAAGCATGCCCTAACAAAGACAGAACATCTTGCCATTGCTGAAATTCCGGCAACAGTTCTTCATTTGTTCCTGCTGCCGTTTTTTGTGTGTCTTTTTTCTTTTTATCAACCATATTTACGCCAAGTCGTTCTGTTTCGTATTGTTTTATTTATTAATATCTTGCATTCGCTTCACTTGAAGTAAGGAAAGAACCCGATTCCCCTAACAAGTTTCGGTAGTAAGTTTCGAACATCAAAATATTTTGCACATAGCCACGAGTTTCATCAAATGGAATCGCCTCGATAAAGCCAAATGCATCGATTTTCTCATCCGTTCTGGCACGCCATTGTTTCACTCGACCAGGGCCAGCATTATAAGCCGCAAATGAATAAATACGGTTTTGGCTATAGGTATCCATCAAACCACTTAGATAAGCACTGCCAATCTCAATGTTCTTTTCAGGTTTATACAAGTCATTCGCACCGTTATATTGCAGCTTATGAACTTTAGCTGTGTGAGCTGCAGTTGCTGGCATAATTTGCATTAAACCACGCGCCCCAACAGGAGAACCTGCTAACACATCCATCGCACTTTCTTGGCGAGCAACCGACATCAAAGTGATAAACGGTACGTTGTTTTTCTTCGAATAGAAATCAAACCACCAGCGATGTGCAATTGGGAAACGTAAGCTAATGTAATCCCACATATCCGCTTCAATCGTGCCAACCACTGCAAAGTTATGCCAGTGTTCATCGTAAGCGTATTTTGCTAATGCCATTTTTTCCGGTTGAGTACTATGAGAAAGCAACCAGCGCCATTCACTTTTCGCTGCTTGAATTTTATCGACAGCGATCATTTCTTCAATGCGGTAAAGCGCAGGTGCATCTTTCGCCAGGCTCGCTGTATCGTTAGTTAGCACCTTTGCTTCATAACGGATTGGCTCACCCAATACATGTGCCGCTGCTGCGCTGTAGAAATCACGTTGACCAAGCATTTTTCTCAAACGATCGTGAGCTTGGCTGTTTTTGCCTTGAGCCATTTCGATCTTAGCTTGCCAAAACTGCCAACGTAGCGAAGCTTGCAGATCCGATGGCATTTTATTGATCCAATGTTGCAGATCGTTCCAGTCACCATTTTGGATCGAAATACGAGCACGACGCTCTAAGCGATGCGGTAAACCTTCTTGGTCAAGCAAGTTATCACGCCACTGCGCCAGTCCTGCATCATCAGTGTTCATCAACCATGCAGCGGTCGTGTTACCTAATTCAACTCGTTCTTCTTGAGGAATATTCTTTGCCGACATCACTTGTTGATAGCTTTGTGCAGCTAATGCTGTATTGCGGCTAATTAAACGACTGAACGCCGCTTCGGTTAAATCTTGGCTAAACGGTGTTGTTTTCACTGTTTGGCTATAGCTCACCACTTTCGCAGGATTGGCATAAAGTGATTGCAGATCTTTTGATTTTTGTTTGGCATCGCTTGTTACCAACAAACCATCTAAAAACTTGAATAAACCGCTATTTGATTCTTTATAACCAAGAACCATGCGATCCAAAACTAAGTCATCGGTACGTAAACCCGTTTTTGCCCATTCATCAAATAAAGGATCACAGGCTGAATTGGCACTTTTACCGGTTAGCCAAAGTTTTTTCGCGCCTTCATAAGCCATGGTTTTATTACCTTGCTGCAAGTTGGCGTAGTAATAAAGACATTGGTAACGTTGACCATTTGGCTCTTCGGTTTGGAATTCAGTAATGGTTTTCCACTGTTTTGTTCGTGCTAAAGCATCGAGATAGTTGGCACTCACACGACCTTGAAATGGAAACGTCGCATAATCATCTTTAAATTTTTGCACTTCCGCAGGGCTGCGGTTTTCCATATTCAACAAAAAGACACGGTAATCAATGTATGGAGTTAAAGGGTAAGTGGCGATTTGCGGACGAATAGCTTGGTAGCCTGCGACATCTTTGCGATCTAATAAGGTTTGGGCACGAGCATAGACAATACGTTGTGCTTCAAGGTTGCCAACGGGTCTGGCTGGCATAGCTTGCGGTTTGGAAACCGGTTGTTGAGCTATTTGCTGGGAAGATTGTGCTGCCGCAGGTGATTCATTGGTTTCAGCTGTACTATCTGCGGTAGAACAGGCACTGGTGGCCGACACTACACACAATAACAATGCCTTATTTAGATTCCGCATAATGAGTAAACTTCCCTAGTGATAAGATGAAAGACAAAAAACTATGCAACCCAAAAGCAATATACTGGTCAAACAGCAATATAATGAGAGACTTAGTTATTCCCATGCACCAGAATATCTTAAAATTAGAGCTGGTTGCTAGCTTTACCTTCTAACATTTATTCGAATTCACTCAAATCGTAAGCCTTCTTGTGTGAATCTTAGATTAGAAACGGTAAACTGTGTTTTTTATTTCGTTGATAAAGGTTTTTACGGCTATGGCTGAATACGTTTATACCATGTCTCGTGTGAGCAAAATCGTGCCACCGAAACGTCAGATCTTAAAAGATATTTCATTAAGCTTTTTCCCTGGTGCCAAAATTGGTGTTTTAGGCTTGAATGGTGCGGGTAAATCTACCCTTCTACGCATCATGGCTGGCATTGATACTGATATTGATGGTGAAGCTCGCCCACAACCGGGGTTGAATGTTGGTTATCTTCCGCAAGAACCTGTATTGAATGAAGATAAAACTGTACGTGAAATCGTAGAAGAAGCGGTTTCTGATGTAGTTGATGCTCTAAAACGTATTGATGCTGTTTACGCTGCTTATGCTGAACCTGATGCTGATTTCGATGCACTAGCGAAAGAACAAGGTGAACTTGAAGCCTTAATCCAAACTAAAGACGGCCATAACCTAGAAAATACCCTTGAGCGTGCTGCTGATGCACTACGTTTACCTGAGTGGGATGCAAAAATTAAGCACCTTTCTGGTGGTGAGCGTCGTCGTGTTGCGATTTGTCGTTTGCTGCTTGAAAAACCAGACATGCTACTTCTTGATGAACCTACCAACCACTTGGATGCTGAATCTGTAGCTTGGCTTGAACGCTTCCTTGTTGATTACACAGGTACTGTTGTGGCGATTACCCACGACCGTTACTTCCTAGATAACGCAGCAGGTTGGATCTTAGAACTTGACCGTGGTGAAGGTATTCCTTGGGAAGGTAACTACACCTCTTGGCTTGAGCAAAAAGATGCACGTTTACAACAAGAAGCATCGCAAGAAAAAGCTCGTCAAAAAACCATTGAGAAAGAATTGGAATGGGTTCGTCAAAACCCTAAAGGTCGCCAAGCAAAATCTAAAGCACGTATGGCTCGCTTTGAAGAATTGCAAAGCACTGATCACCAAAAACGTAATGAAACAAACGAATTATTCATTCCACCTGGTGAGCGTTTAGGTGACAAAGTGATTGAAGTTAAAAACTTAACGAAATCATTTGATGGCCGCGTATTAATTGATGACCTATCGTTCAGCATGCCGAAAGGTGCAATCGTCGGTATCATCGGTGCCAACGGTGCGGGTAAATCAACCCTATTCAAAATGCTAAGTGGTACAGAACAACCTGATTCAGGCACGATTGAAATGGGTGAAACCGTTCAACTTGCGTCTGTTGATCAGTTCCGTGATTCAATGAATGATAAGAACACCGTGTTCAAAGAAATTTCTGAAGGCGCTGACATCATCAAGATCAACAACTTCGAAATTCCTGCACGTGCTTACTGTTCTCGCTTTAACTTCCGTGGCAGCGATCAGCAAAAAATCATCGGTGAATTGTCTGGTGGTGAGCGCAACCGTGTTCACTTAGCAAAACTGCTTAAAGCGGGCGGCAACGTGTTGCTACTCGATGAACCGACCAACGACCTTGATGTTGAAACACTACGTGCGCTTGAAGAAGCGTTATTGGAATTCCCAGGTTGTGCAATGGTTATCTCGCATGACCGTTGGTTCCTAGACCGTATCGCAACGCACATCATCGACTACCGTGATGAAGGTCAAGTGAATTTCTACGAAGGTAACTACACCGAATACATGGAATGGTTGAAGAAAACTCTTGGTCCTGAAGCGGCTGAACCGCACCGCATCAAGTACAAGCGTATCGCGAAGTAATTTCGTCTATTCGCACTAACGCAAACAGCGCAGTTAAGATTCATTCTTACTGCGCTGTTTTTCTATTTGTAAGTTGGAAGTTGGAATTTTTACTTCTTACGGTGAATCGAATCACTAGCTTGTTTCAATAGGTTTTGGCTTTCTAACATAAATTGTTGTGAGTAATCGCCGTACCAATCAGAAACCGCATTAAACTGCTTCACAAAACTGTTCTTGTCTTTGTGATCAAGAATTTCGATGGCTTCACCAAAACGTTGATGGAAACGTTTGATCATGTCGATATTGCGTTGCGATGACATAATGATATCTGCGTATAAATCAGGATCTTGCGCAAATAAACGCCCAACCATTGCCAATTCTAAACGGTAAATTGGCGAGCTTAACTCCACCAGCGTATCCAAATTCGGATTTTCTTTTGATAAGTGAGAACCGTAAGCGAAAGACGCAAAGTGACGCAGTGCTTGGATAAGCGTCATATTAGTGTCGTGTTCGTTAGCATCAATTGGTCGAACCGTTGCGCCCCAAATATCAAATTGCTTCAACAACCATTGGTAAGCTTCAGGCTCACGACCATCACTACAAGTAATGACCTGTTTAGCCATGCTTGGAACATCTGGGCCAAACATTGGATGCAAACCGACAACAGGACCAGAATGAGCTTGAAGCATAGCTTGTAGCGGCTCGGCTTTGATCGAAGTTAAATCACACAAAATGCAATCTTGCGGCAACTTAGGCAGTTTTTCGATCACACCTTCTGTTAGATGAATTGGTACACTCACCACCACCATGCCGGCATCTTTCACTAATTCTTCTGCACGATCCCAATCTTGGCTGCCAAGCACTTTCACTTGATAACCTGAAAGCTCAAACATGCGCTTAAACAAACCGCCTAACTGACCGTGACCACCAACGATCACAATGCTGCGCAATTCAGGGTTCAAGCATTTAAAACCTGAATCTTTTTCACTGGCGTAAGATTCACGCATGGTGCGACGTAAAATATCTTCAATCAATTGCGGCGGCACACCACGCTTTTCTGCTTCTTCACGACGAGAAGCCAACATTGCCGCTTCTCGATCTGGCGCATAAATAGGTAAGCCGTGTTTGCTTTTTACTTCGCCTACTTTTTCAACCAAAGCTAAACGCTGCGCTAAAAGCTCAAGCATTTGCTTATCAACAGCGTCGATTTGGTCTCTTAATTCATTCAGTTCTACAGCCATTTCTTCCCTTTCGTACTACAGATTCCATTTTTAAGATGAATGCTAGCTTACCCTTTTAAACGGTTTTGTAAAAATGGAACTAACTCTTTATGTGCATGACGTAGCAAGGTTTCTGTTGTATCCCAACTAATGCAGGCATCGGTAATCGACACGCCATATTGCATTTCAGAAAGAGGAATATCTGAACCTTGATTGCCTTCGTTGATATGACTTTCAATCATCAAACCAATAATGGATTTATTACCTTCACGGATTTGATGAATAACATCTTCTGCCACAAGCGGTTGGCGACGGTAATCTTTGCGAGAGTTCGCATGGCTACAATCCACCATTAACGCAGCATCCAAACCATGTTTTGCCATTTCTTGTTCACATTCAGTCACAGAAACAGAATCGTAGTTGGTTTGTTTACCACCACGCAAAATCACATGACCGTTCTCATTACCTTGTGTAGTTAATAGCGCAACATGACCATCGCTGTCGATACCCATAAAGCGGTGTGAAGATGATGCTGCTTGCATCGCATTAATTGCGGTAGCCAAACTGCCATCTGTACCATTTTTAAAACCAACTGGAACAGAAAGACCACTTGCCATTTCACGGTGAGTTTGTGATTCAGTGGTACGAGCACCAATTGCCGCCCAACTGAATGTATCCCCCAAGTATTGCGGACTGATTGGATCGAGCGCTTCGGTTGCTAGCGGGATTTCCATTTCAGCTAGATCCACCAGCAACTGACGAGCCACATGTAAACCGTGCTCAATATCGAAAGAATTATCTAAATGCGGATCGTTGATCAACCCTTTCCAACCAACGGTGGTTCTCGGCTTTTCAAAGTAAACTCGCATCACGATGTAAAGTTGATCATCCAATTGATCTGCAACGGCTTTAAGGCGTTGTGCGTATTCTTTTGCTGCATCAATATCGTGGATTGAACAAGGGCCACAAACAATCAGCAAACGATGATCTTTCTTATGTATAATGTTGGAAATTGTTTGACGTGATTGCTGAATGAATTGGCGTGCCTTTTCACTTAATGGAATTTTCTTTTTAAGTTGATTTGGCGTAATAATGACTTGTTCATCGCTGATGTTGATATTGCTTAATTCACTTTTGTACATAACTGACATCCATCTCTAATCGTAAAATTTTTATTACACTTATTCCCTGAAATCAACCTCAGCGGAAGATGGATTTAAATTAACAGTATTATCAAAGTTTGCAATAGACAAAGCTGTGCAAATCAATAAAGCAATGAGTGTAATAATTATTGAACACCAGTAATTTAAAGTTTACAAAAATCTCCTAATTCAACGAAAGATGTAAAGAATGGACTTAATCATCTCCCTGCTCCAACAAATGTGTGTGTACTTAATGCTGGCTTATATGCTCAGTAAAACGCCCATTTTCTTGCCATTGTTAAGCATTTCTTCTCGCCTTTCACACAAATTTAGCTGCTACGTTTTGTTCTCACTTTTCTGCATTATGGGCACTTACTTTGGTTTAAGTTTCCATGATGCCATCGCCAATACTCGTGCTATTGGAGCAGTAATGGGCGGATTATTTGGCGGCCCAATTGTTGGTTTTGCAGTTGGATTTACCGGAGGGATGCACCGCTACAGTTTAGGCGGCTTCACCGATGTGGCTTGTGCAATTTCAACCACAGCCGAGGGTTTAATTGGTGGCTTGCTGCATTTGTATTTAGTGAGAAAAGACAAAACCGAATGGCTGTTTAACCCTGCGATTGTTTTATCGATCACCTTTGTGGCTGAAGCGATGCAAATGTTGATCATTCTTGCCGTTGCTGAACCATTCGACAAAGCTTACGAACTGGTTTCCAATATTGCCGCTCCCATGATTATCGCAAACTGTATTGGTACGACTTTGTTTGTGAGTATTCTGCAGGACAAAAAAACCATCTACGAAAAGTATTCCGCCACCTTTTCTCGCCGAGCTTTAACCATTGCCGAGCGCAGTGTCGGAATTTGGGGCTCAGGCTTTAACTCCAAAAATGCTGAAAAAATCGTGCGTATTATTTATGAAGAAACCAATGTTGGCGCAGTGGCGATCACTGATAAAGAAAAGATCCTAGCATTTATTGGTTTAGGCGATGATCACCACAAACCCAATACGCCAATTTCTTCTCAATGTACGATTCAAGCGATGCAACTCAACCGAGTCATGTATTTGGATGGTCGCGAGTCTCCGTATCAATGTTCTCTCTCTGAAAACTGTAAATTGGGCTCGGTGTTAGTGATCCCACTTCGTGCCGGTAAAGAAGTAATTGGTACGGTAAAATTATACGAACCCAAACGTAAGCTACTTTCTAATATCAACCGTGCAATGGGTGAAGGTATTGCTCAACTGCTTTCTAGCCAGATCTTGTATAACGATTTTCAACGCCAGCAAACGCTATTAACGCAAGCTGAAATCAAACTGCTGCAAGCACAAGTTAATCCTCATTTCTTGTTTAACGCATTGAATACGATCAGTGCTGTAATTCGTCGTGATCCAAATAAGGCACGAGAATTGATCCAGCATCTTTCACACTTTTTCAGAAGTAACTTAAAGCAAAATATTGAAACGGTAACTTTGAAAGAAGAAGTGGCACATGTGAATGCTTATCTGACGATTGAAAAAGCTCGCTTTACTGATCGATTAGAAGTGGAGATTAATATCGAAGAAAGTTTGCTCGATAAATCTTTGCCGAGTTTCACGCTGCAACCTTTAGTAGAAAATGCGATTAAGCACGGTATTTCGAATATGTTGGAAGGTGGGAAAATCCGTATTTACAGTCAACATTCGCCGCAAGGTTATCAAATCATTGTGGAAGATAATGCTGGAACATTTGTGCCACCAAAACCGGGACATGAAGGCTTAGGAATGGAAATTGTCGATAAACGATTAACGCATTTTTTTGGTGCGAAATCGGCACTGCAAACCCATTGTCATAAAGATAATTTTACTCGCATGAGTTTTTTAATCCCGAATGATTTCCTACTGCAAGCACCATCAGAAAAGCACAATAACAAGAAAAGAGATGAACTATGTTAAGCGCCATTGTCATTGACGACGAATTATTTGCTCGTGAAGAATTAACCGAGTTATTGGAAGAAACAGGTATTGTTGAAGTTGTCTCTCAAGCCAGTAATGCGATTGAAGGGCTAAAGCAGATCAACACATTCAAGCCTGAAGCCGTGTTTGTGGACATTCAAATGCCAAAAATCTCAGGGATTGAGTTACTTGCCATGCTTGATCCAGACACCATGCCACATGTAATTTTCGTAACGGCCTTTGACCAATATGCGATTCAAGCTTTTGAAGATAACGCTTTTGATTATTTGCTTAAACCCGTTGATCCTGAACGCTTAAACAAAACCATTCAACGCCTATTAAAAGCCAAACAAAACCAAGAATCTCTGCATACTCAAGCGCAAATTGAGGCATTAACACCAAAGCAATTACAGCAAGTGCCGTGCATGGGACACAACCGTATTATGATCATTGCGTTAGATGATATTGAATCCGCATTCAGTGATCTTTCAGGCGTACATATTCAAACAGCTAATCAAACTGCTTCAAGCCAATTGACTCTAAAAACATTGGAAGAAAAAACCGAGTTGATCCGATGCCATCGCCAATATTTGATCAACACTAAAAAGATCAAAGAGATCAAGTTGCTCGATAACGGTTTAGGGGAAATCATCACCCAAAGTGGCAATGTAGTTCCAATTAGCCGCCGCTATTTAAAACCACTAAAAGAAGAATTAGGGATTTTGTAGATTCAAAATTTCAGTAATAAAAAAGAGATCCCTTGAGATCTCTTTTCAAATCAAAACTCAATTGAACCAGTTAAAAACCCCTCAACTGAATTCGACGTAAAAACTCCGTCATCACACGATCATAAAGCAAATCCCCTAACCACAAGTCTTCCACTTTATTGTCGATACTTGGATTATCGTTCACTTCAATCACATACACTTGACCGTCGATTTCTTTTAGGTCAACGCCATATAAACCCGAACCAATCAAGTTCGCGGCTTTAACTGCGGTATCGACCACATTCTTTGGCACTTGCTTTAAGTCCAAAGTATCAAATCCGCCAGAAGTTGTACGCCCACTATTATGGTGTTGGTAAATCTGCCAATGACCACGACTCATGTGGTAACGACAGGCATAAATCGCTTGGCGGTTCATCACACCGATGCGCCAGTCAAAATCGGTAGGCATAAAGGCTTGCGCTAAAATCAAAGCACTCTTATCAAATAGCTGCGCAGCTTTTTCTTCCAGTGTTGCTTCATCGGTCACTTTCACTACACCAACTGAAAAAGCTCCATCAGGAATTTTCAGCACCAAAGGCAGTTCCATGTGTTCAAGCAATTTCTGTTTCCAATTCGGATCAAAGCTTCGCAAGATCATGGATTTCGGCGCAGGCACATTATTACGAGCAAGCAATTCGGTTAAAAATACCTTGTTGGTACATTTCATAATGGATTCAGGATCATCCATTACCACCAAGCCGAGTCTTTCTGCACGTTTAGCAAAACGATAAGTGAAGTTACTGATGTTGGTTGTCGCACGAATAAATAAGCCGTCAAATTCACTTAAACGAGCAAAATCCTCAACCGTGATCATTTCTAAACTCATACCTAAGCGGTGTGCAGCTTTCTTGAAGCGATTCAATGCTACTGAATCAGAAGGAGGCATTTTTTCTTCTGGATCAATCAGCATCGCAATATCATAACGGTACTGTTTGCTTGGCTTTGGAGAACGCCACACTTTATTGGAATGCTGCTCTAATGATTGAGCAAACACATCTTGTTCTTCATCGCTCAAATCTTGGAATGGGAAAGGTTCCACTTTCGCTAATTGCCAATGCTTGCCATGTTTTTTGAGCTTAATGTCGAGCACAGGGATCATGAAATGCTCAAACAAACGACGAGCAACTTTCTCTAATCCTTTGATATTGGTGCGCCCAAAATACACTTTGCCGCCCACTCGTTCTTCTTCCGCAAAGTATTTGTTTAAATCACTTTCCGGTAAAGAAATCACAAAAGGTTGGCCGACATCATTAATCGCCATCACGCTTGGAATAACACGGTGTCCACGCGCTTCTGCCAGCAAAGAACAGTAATAACCGCTGCTCATATAGCTGTAATCACGACATAAATTGATCACTTGCACGCTTTTGTGTTTTTCAGATTTGTCGGAGAGAAAATCCGGTTCGAGGTACTGATCGACCGTGACGACTTGGTCGGAGGGAAAGTATTGTCGCCAATCGCTGTCTTTATCTGTCACAATAACAAAATTTGCCATAAATCCATTTTCCTTAAGCAAAAAAACATTGTCATAAAAAAGAGGTTAGTTCTAAATTTTTATCCAAACTGGATACTATAATTCATCCATCAAACCGATTATTTTAATGTTAACAACCTGATTTAATTGTTAATATAACAGTGCGCTTATTACGAAAATAAGTCAACAAAATAACAGTGGCTTCATGTGCAATCTAAGGGTGGTATAAGATGGAATTTCGCCGCGCAACCTCAGCCGATGTACCCGCATTAATCGAACTAGAACAAGCCTCATTTGATGGAGATCGGATCACATCTCGACAAATGAAGCGTTTTATTAACTCCGACCACAGCCTGATTTGGCTCGCTGAAAGCCAAGACAAACTAGCCGGTTATGCCCTACTTTTGTTTCATAAAGGCACGCATTTATCTCGCCTGTATTCTATTGCCGTTAGCAGCGAATTTAGAGGACAGAAAGTCGCACAACAGCTAGTGGAAAAGTGCGAACAGTCGGCTTTGGATTACGGTTCAACCACTTTGCGTTTAGAAGTACGAAACGACAACGTTGCTGCCAAAGGTTTGTATGAGAAATTGGGCTACAAACCGCTTAAAGTGTTGATTCATTATTACGATGACTTGGCTGATGGCGTGCGGATGCAAAAACGTTTGTTGGGTGTATCTCCAACCACTTTGTTGCCAATGCCGCTATACATTCAAACCACACCTTTCACTTGCGGCGCAGCTAGTTTGTTAATGGCATTTTCGACATTAGATAAGGATTTCGAACCTGACCGACGTACAGAATTACAACTCTGGCGAGAAGCAACCACGATTTTTATGGCTGGTGGGCACGGTGGATGCAGTGGTCACGGATTAGCATTAGCAGCAAAAAAACGTGGCTTTGAAGTGGAATTATGGACACATTCTCAATCGACACCTTTCATTGATAGTGTGCGAGATGCGAATAAAAAAGAAGTGATTGAAATCGTTCACCAAGATTTCTGCG
Organism: Vibrio sp.; assembly: GCA_047975485.1. Classification (GTDB taxonomy): domain Bacteria; phylum Pseudomonadota; class Gammaproteobacteria; order Enterobacterales; family Vibrionaceae; genus Vibrio. The sequence goes on from JBKEDP010000003.1 coordinate 20,593, forward strand.
AACAAATTGAAAAGCTCAAAATCAAAAGCATCACTGCGCCACCAAACAAGGAACAAATTGAACAATGGATTGAAGCGGGAAAATGTGTGCTGTTACTAATCAGCACTTATCGCTTTAACGGCTACAAAGAACCGCATTGGGTGATTCTGTCTGGCATGAATGAGCAGTTTTTCTTTATCAATGATCCACATAGTGAGCGAGAAAACGATGTCGCTTCCTCAGCTTTGATCCCAATTAACAAAGATAGCCTAGGACAAATCATTGGTTTCGGGAAACAAAAACATACGGCTTGTGTGATTTTAAGTTCTGGTAAATAAGACCAATAAAACTGAAAAAAATAAAAGGGCGAAAGATTCGCATCTCTCGCCCTTATATTTCTAATGTCGATTCAGTCTTTGATCAAGCCAACCACCGTCCAACCATCTGCGGTTGTGTGGGTGCTATCGGTAGAAAGGATATGAATATTGCCTTTTGGATCGACGGTAAACAGCGACAAACGGTGTCCATCAACATAGCGCATCACATAATCCGCCCACTTAAATTCAGAAGTTAAACGGGTATGTTTAATTTCTCCTCCCTGATTGATCAAGCTGGCGAGCTTTTTATAACTCACATCTTCACCAAACAAAGTACGTCCGTGTTTTTCTTCTTTTACTTTATGCTTTTCATGTTGGTTATCTTTACCACCATTTAAGAAGAAGACATTGCGTTCACCAAAGTCATTCATAAAGTATTTGGCCACTACTATGTTGAAGTGCTTATCAGGCGTAACAGCAATGACATGTCCAATGCCAATGAGATCCAAATATTCTTCGGCATGGCTTGAAACTGGATTCCCGAAATAAGTTTCAAGTCCTAACATGCGAGCTCTGCGAATGTAATCCCAGTTAGAATCAGTAACTACAACTCGGTAGCCGTATTTCTTTAAAGCAACAGCAAGTGTACGCCCAACATCGTTAGCGCCAACGATCAAATACCCTTTTGGTGATGGCTCGGAAACTTTTAGTGCATTCGCTAATGGGCGAGCGGTAATACTTTGTAGCACAACGGTTCCGACTATCACCATGAAAGTTAACGGCACAAGTAACTTAGCTTCCTCAACTCCCGCTTCCACCAGCTTAATTGCGAATAAAGAGGAAATAGAAGCCGCAACAATACCGCGTGGAGCAACCCAAGCAATAAAGGCTTTTTCTTTGAAATTTAAGCTACTACCAATGGTGGCAATGAAGATCGCTATCGGGCGAGAAAGTAATTGAATTGCTACAAATAAAGTCGCAGATGCAACTCCTAAAGTGGCAAAATCTTCCAGTTCTATTCGAGCTGATAACAACAAGAACAGACCTGAAATCAATAAGATGGTGAGATTTTCTTTAAAGTGAAGAATACTTTGAATTTTGACGTCTTTGGCATTAGCGAGCCACATCCCCATGACGGTCACGGCAAGTAGGCCAGATTCAGATTCCAACCTATTCGAAATAGCAAACACACCAAGCACTAAAGCAAGAACAGCAAATGGTTGTAAATATTCAGGCAACAAACCGCGACGTAATATTCTCGCTAAAATTGCGCCAGCTAATGCCCCCAACGCAAAGCCAATCAAGATGATTATGCCAAACACATACAAGCTGTGCATTTTACTGCTCGATACGATGAACTCGTAAACGATCACAATAAACAATGCACCAATTGGATCAATCAAGATCCCTTCCCAACGTAAGATATTGGCAAGTTTGGCTTTTGGTCGAACCGTTCTTAACAAAGGCACAACCACGGTCGGCCCTGTTACTACGGTCAAACTACCGAACAGCAAGGCAAGCGGCCAACTGAAATCGAGTAAATAATAAGTAAAAACACTCGTTAACGCCCAAGTGATCAATGCGCCAATCGTGACTATGTTAATAACGGTTTTGTTGACTTCACGGATCTCTTTAACGTTCAGCGTTAAGCTGCCTTCAAATAAAATGACAGCAACGGAAAGAGAAATGAGTGGAAAAAGGAGCTCGCCAAACATATCGTTCGGCTGAAAAAGGTGAGTAATTGGGCCAATAATGAAACCAGCCAAAAGCAAAAATAAAATTGCAGGAAGCTTCATTCGCCACGCAATCCATTGACACGCAAGCCCAATGAGCCCTAATCCTGCAAACATTAACCCTATATTTTCATTGTGCATCGTAAATCATCCTAATCGAAATAACACAAATGTTTGTTTTTAGCTTATTTTTAACCTATTGATTCCCTTATGAAACAGACTTAATCAAGGTTTCTTCCTTGGTAATCTATCCAGCCACGACGCCATTCCATTCGAAACTTTTGCGCATCTTTGGTGTTTTCGCATACGCCTTCATAGTAATTGCCCATTAAGCCAATTTGATATGCGTGATCTGGATTGCAATATTCTTTTACGCCACGCAAATAGCCGTCATCGTAATCATTAATATTGACACCAGAATAACCTTTAAAATTAATGGTTGTACGAGGGAGTTTACCCTTTATTCCATCCGAGTAACCAACGGCATCCCAATCACCGGCTTTGGCATAATCTATGTTGGTATTTGCACAAGCCGCAAGTAAAGCTAACCCACTTATAATTAAGCTTTTTTTCATCACGTTAGACATTTTCATATGTCGCATAATTTTATAACCCTAAAGTTCGACTATTGGAGCAATTTATTAAACACCACTATTACACAGCTCACACTTAATTAGAAAGGGAAAAACTGGAATCTAATTAAAACAAAACCACTTAATCGTTTTAATTTGCCGTTCAATTCGATATTCGGCCACTCAGCAAAAGGTTGCATGATTGTTACATAACGGAGATTTAAAATATCACAGTACTCTTACCTTATTACAAACAGGATAATAATTATGATGATGTTCCTCTTTTCAGTAGCGGCTCTCATCGCTGGCTACTTTATCTACGGAGCTTTTGTTGAAAAAGTTTTCGGCGTGAATGAAAACCGCACAACTCCTGCTTTTTCTAAGCAAGATGGTGTTGACTACGTTCCAATGTCTAATAAAAAAGTCTATTTAGTACAACTTCTTAACATTGCAGGCGTAGGCCCTATTTTCGGTCCAATCATGGGTGCTCTTTATGGCCCAGCGGCAATGTTATGGATTGTTTTAGGCTGTATTTTTGCTGGCGCAGTACATGATTACTTCTCCGGTATGCTTTCAATCCGCAACGGTGGTGCATCAGTTCCTTCCATTACAGGTCGTTACTTAGGTAAAGGCGCAAAACACTTTATGAACGTGTTCGCTATTATCCTTTTGCTTCTTGTTGGTGTGGTATTCGTTTCCGCTCCTGCTGGCATGATCACGAACTTAGTGAACGAGCAAACTAGCATGACTATGTCTATGGGCACTATGGTTGTGATTATTTTTGCTTACTACATTCTTGCGACAATTGTTCCTATCGACAAAATCATCGGTCGTTTCTACCCACTATTTGGCTTCCTATTGATTTTCATGTCTGTAAGTCTGATTAGCGCAATTATCATTTCAAGTGATCACCATTTACTTGCAGGCTATAAATTTAGCGACATGTTCACCAACATGAACCCAAATGATCTACCGCTATGGCCAGCACTATTTATCACTATTGCATGTGGTGCTATTTCTGGTTTCCACGCAACTCAATCACCTCTAATGGCTCGTTGCCTAGAGAATGAGAAAAATGGTCGTTTTGTATTCTTCGGTGCCATGATCGGTGAAGGTATCATCGCTCTAATCTGGTGTGCGGTTGCGCTATCTTTCTTCGGTTCACTAGATGCACTAACTGACGCAGTTAACCACGGTGGTCCAGGTAATGTGGTTTACTCTGCATCATTCGGTTTACTTGGTGTATTCGGTGGTGTTATCGCTTTCCTAGGTGTGGTTATTCTACCAATCACTTCTGGTGATACAGCGTTCCGTTCAAGCCGTTTGATCCTTGCTGAATACTTCAACATGGAACAAAAAACACTGAAAAGCCGCTTAATGATGGCGATTCCACTATTCATCATTGGTGGTGTTTTGACTCAAGTAGACTTCGGTATTATCTGGCGTTACTTCGGTTTTGCTAACCAAGCTACAGCGGTAATGATGTTGTGGACAGCGTCTGCTTACCTACTTCGTTTCAACAAACTACACTGGATCACAACTATTCCAGCGATGTTTATGACAACGGTTTGTATTACTTTCATCCTAAACAGCAGCACACTAGGTTTTGGTATGCCAATGCAAATCTCAACCATTATTGGTGTGGTAGCTATGCTTTGCATTACAGGTTACGTTATCAAAGTATCTAAAGGTAAAGGCGACCCTGCACTAAATGCAGAGGAAGAAGAGAAACTTAACGCGAAACCTAAGACTGTTTAATCGTAGATAGGCAATCGCTAATAAAAGATCTCTAACAAAAACGTTTTCCCCTGAAATAGTTAGCCCTCACTGAGTTGATCTCAAGTGAGGGCTTCTTTTATCGATAATATTTTTGTTTATAGATTATCAGTAGAAACCAAGTGGATTAATGTCATAGCTTACAAGTAAGTTCTTCACTCGTTGGTAATGGCTTAACATCATCTGATGCGTTTCACGTCCTATACCTGATTTCTTATAGCCACCGAATGCGGCATGAGCTGGGTAAACGTGATAACAGTTAGTCCAAACACGACCCGCTTCAATGCCGCGTCCCATTTGGTAAGCCTTATTAATATCACGAGTCCAAACCCCTGCACCTAATCCATATTCAGAATCATTGGCAATGGCTAATGCTTCCTCTTGAGTTTTGAATGTTGTTACAGCGATGACTGGGCCAAAAATTTCTTCTTGGAATACTCGCATGTCGTTATTGCCTTCAAGTACTGTCGGTTGAATATAGAAACCTTTGTTATAGCTTTCCTCCATCGTATCAACTTCACCACCAATCAAGACTTTCGCACCTTCTTCGCGGCCAATTTTCAAGTAACTCATGATCTTATCGAATTGTTCTTGTGAAGCTTGCGCACCAATCATGGTTTCGGTATCGAGAGGATTACCACGTTTGATTTTCTTGGTTCTTTCAATTACTAATGACATGAACTTTTCATAGATAGATTCTTGAACCAATAAACGTGATGGACAAGTACAGACTTCCCCTTGGTTGAAGAATGCCAGCACCGTTCCTTCCACACATTTGCTGAGGAACTCATCTTCATGTTGCATGATATCTTCAAAATAAATATTCGGAGATTTACCACCTAACTCAACAGTCGATGGGATCATGCTTTCAGCTGCACATTTCAGAATATGATGACCAACTGGCGTGCTTCCCGTAAAAGCGATTTTGGCAATACGAGAACTGGTCGCAAGCGCTTGCCCGGCTTCTTCACCTAATCCGTTCACCACATTTAAGATCCCTTCAGGCAGTAGATCTTCAATCAACTCTAATAAAATAAGAATCGAAGCCGGTGTTTGTTCAGCTGGTTTTAATACAATGGTATTCCCCGCTGCTAATGCAGGTGCGATTTTCCAAGCAGCCATTAAGATTGGGAAGTTCCAAGGGATGATTTGACCAACCACACCAAGTGGCTCATAAAAGTGATAAGCCACAGTTTTTTGATCTATCTCGCCCGCAGTACCTTCTTGCGCTCGAATACAACCTGCAAAATAACGGAAGTGATCGACTGCCAAAGGAATATCTGCAGCTAAAGTTTCTCGTACCGCTTTACCGTTATCCCAAGTTTCTGCAATCGCTAGTTTTTCAAGATTTTCTTCAATTCGATCCGCTATTTTTAATAACAATCTGGAACGATCTGCAACAGAGGTTTTCCCCCATGAATCTTTAGCTTTATGAGCAGCATCTAACGCCAATTCTATATCTTCAGCAGTTGAGCGTGGTACTCGGCAGAATACATCACCTGTGATTGGTGAAATATTATCAAAAAACTCACCTTTCACAGGTTCAACCCATTTACCACCAATAAAATTGAGATATGTATCTTTAAAGTTAACAACCGCTCCTTGTTCCCCGGGTTTTGCATAAATCATGTTTTGATCTCCTTTCTTATGATTATTAGCTCAACGCCTGTTATTTCTTGAATAACTGCACTTGAGCTTAGTCAATATAGGTAAGGACGATCTGAAGTGAGACACTAGAAATGACAATTTGTGATCGCAAACTCTTAGACTTTCGGATATAAAAAAACGGGCATATCTTTATGCCCGTTTTTTTATTTAGAAATTTAAATTTAACTTAATGTATTTTAAACATTCTTTACTTGTAGCTCTTTTGGCACTTCGAAAAACATATTTTCTTCACGGCCTAACACTTCTTCGACATCCGTCTCTGATGGGCATAATGTTTTTATGCGAGCAATAATTTGATTCACTAATTCTTCTGGAGCCGATGCGCCAGCTGTCACGCCAATTTGCCCCTTACAATCAAACCATTCTGGATTAATATCTTCTGGGCAATCGACTAAATAACTTGGTGTGCCAAGCTTTTCTGCTAACTCTTTTAAACGAGTAGAGTTCGATGAGTTTTTCGAACCAACAACTACCATTACATCAACGCTGCTCGCTAAAATACGTACTGCATCTTGACGGTTTTGAGTGGCGTAACAAATGTCATCTTTGCGTGGTCCTTGGATCTCAGGGAAGGTTTGGCGCAAAGCATCAATCACATCTGAGGTTTCATCAACAGATAATGTGGTTTGGCTTACAAAGTGCAAATGGCTTGGATCTTTCACATTTAACTTGGCAACATCTTCCGGTTTTTCAACCAAATACATACCGCCAGTTTCGCTCGCATATTGCCCCATTGTGCCTTCTACTTCTGGGTGTCCAGCGTGACCAATTAACACCACTTCCATATTACGGCGGCTTGCACGGGCAACTTCCATATGGACTTTTGTTACCAGCGGACAAGTTGCATCAAACACGGTTAACTGACGATCTTTGGCTTCTTGACGCACAGCTTGTGAAACCCCATGAGCGGAGAAGATCACGATGTTATCGTCAGGCACTTCTGAAAGTTCTTCGACAAAAACCGCACCGCGTTGCTTTAAGCCTTCCACAACGAATCGGTTGTGAACCACTTCATGGCGAACATAAATCGGTGGTTGGTACATTTCTAATGCACGTTCAACAATACTGATGGCACGATCTACGCCAGCACAAAAGCCGCGAGGATTGGCGAGTAAGATTTTCATTTTATGTTCGTCTCTTTGATCACTAAAGTGGCACGGAATGGCGGTTATTTTACCTATCCCATGCCAACTAACAACCTTTATACCCTTCGTATTTGAAGTTGCAGCTTTGTTGACGGCGTTCTCTCACCCCAATCATGTAGGCAAGCTACACTCATGGGGATTCGTTCACTTGTCGCCTCACTGCAACTCCAACTACTTTGGGTATAGATAACTTCTTATTTAACCTGAACTATGGATTTTTTAATTCTAAATGCCTCAATCGACATTAAGGATCTCAACATTAAAAATCACATCTTGGCCTGCAAGCGGGTGGTTGAAATCGACTTTGACGGATTCACCACTGACTTCTGAAATAATGCCGGGAATTTCGGTTCCATCACGGCCTGCAAACGCCATAATAGTGCCGACTTCTAGCTCTTGGCCGCTAAAGCGAGACTTTTCCATATATTGAATAAAATCAGGGTTCGGCTCGCCAAATGCATCTTTCGCTTTAAGTTCGACTTGTTTAGTTTCACCTGTCGTTAAGCCAAGCAAACATTGTTCGAAGTTCGGGCTTAAACTGCCGTCACCCATTGAGAATTTTGCCGGTTTACCCATATTGTGAGTGCTATCGGCAACTGAACCGTCTTTGAGTTTGATGGTGAAATGCAGCGTAACTTCACTGTCATTGCTGATTGAGTTTTTGGTATTGGTTTCCATTACTTCTAATTCCCTTTAAAAACAGATAAATCGGATTATATAAAAAAGCGCCACAAGGAAAACCTGTGACGCCTTAAAGTGAGTGCTGTGCAATGATTTAATCAGCTGACAACTATTTTTTATTAGCTAACGGCTTTAATCAATCAGCTGATGGCTCTTTTTTAGAACGAAAACCATCTAAAACAATCATGACTGCACCGATACAAATTCCCATATCGGCTAAGTTAAATGCTGGCCAGTGGTAAGTACCCCAGAAGAAATCTAAGTAATCCACAACAAAGCCATGCACTAAGCGGTCAAACACATTGCCTAATGCGCCACCAATCACCAAAGAATAAGCGATGTTATTCCAACGTTCTGTTGCTGGTAGTTTTCGCATCCAGAATATGAGTAACCCACACACCACAAAAGCAATGCCGGTAAATAACCAACGTTGCCAGCCTTCTTGATCACTCAAGAAACTGAATGCTGCGCCAAGGTTATGCACATAAAGCAAGTTGAAGAATGGCAACACTTCAATACGATTTGCCCAACCGTATCCCATGTTGTTCATCACAACCAGCTTGATGCCAATATCAAAGATGAAAACCACCACCGCCAGCCAAAGCCAGCGGAGGCCAGTTTGCTTAAACAGGTTCCCCATATTATGCAAACTTGCGAACTTCGCCGTCGCCATCTACGTTAGAAACGCAGCGACCACAAACGGTTTCGTGTCCAGCGATTGTGCCAACATCGGCCACATGGTGCCAACAACGGTCACACTTCTCAGCTTCTGAAGCTTTCACTTCAACAAACAAACCTTCCATTTCAGTTTCGTTTGCTGTTGCTGATTTTTCGCTTAATGGTTTCACTTGTGCTTTTGAAGTTAGAAGCACGAAACGTAGTTCATCTTCTAGCTTGTTGATGCTTGCAGCCAGTGCGTCATCAGCATAAAGCGTTACTTCAGCTTGTAGTGAACCACCGATAGTTTTGTCGTTACGAGCCGCTTCTAGGAATTTGTTTACTGAAGCACGAACTTGTTGGATTTGAGTCCAGAATTCGTTATTCAGTTCTTCACCTTCAGCAAGACCGAACAGGCCATCGAACCATTCGCCAGTGAACACAAATTTGTCACGAGATTCGCCAGTTGTTAATTGTGCTGGCATTTCGTTCCAAATTTCATCCGCAGTAAATGACATGATTGGAGCCATCCAACGAACCAAAGCTTCAGCAATTAAGTAAAGCGCAGTTTGACAGCTACGTTGAGCGTGGCCACCAAGTTTCGCTGTGTACTGACGGTCTTTGATTACGTCTAGGTAGAATGAGCCCATTTCAATTGAACAGAACTGCATTAAACGCTGGGTTACGCCGTGAGTGTTGTACTCTTCGTACGCTTTTACGATTTCAGTTTGCGCCGCTTGTGCACGAGCCACTGCCCAACGATCCAGTGCCACCATATCTTCTGGTGCTACCATATCGGTTGCTGGGTTGAAACCGTTCAAGTTGGCTAGGAAGAAACGTGCGGTGTTACGAATACGGCGGTAAGCGTCTGCACTGCGCTTTAGGATTTCATCAGAAACCGCCACTTCACCTGTGTAGTCAGTTGAAGCCACCCACAGACGCAGAATGTCAGCACCGAGTTTGTTAGTGACATCTTTTGGTGCTACTACGTTACCGATAGATTTCGACATCTTACGGCCATTACCGTCAACTACGAAGCCATGCGTTAATACTTGCTTGTAAGGAGCTTTGTCTTTCATTGCGATCGATGTGATCAATGAAGACT